>JAUWQI010000010.1 GCA_030611085.1 Dehalococcoidia bacterium
ACAGTGCACTGGGGTATTTGACACCTGCAGAGTTTGCCAGAAGATACTACGAGGAAAACCAGGTGGAAGAGGTTAAACAGCCAGTGGAGAAAGTAGGAAGTCTCTCATTGTAGGTGGTACTAAAAATGGGGGCACCCCATGCTGTAGAGAGCGAGGAGCAGCTTATGGCGGCGGCAAGCGTTATAAAGAAGGCTGGGGCCTGTATTCTGCGTGGTGGCGCCTTTAAACCACGTACCTCGCCCTTCAGCTTTCAAGGGCTGGAGGAGGCTGGGCTGGAATTGCTGGCACAAGCCAGGGAACGATTCGGTATACCTGTGGTCACTGAAGTAGTAGACTCTCATGAGGTCGGTCTGGTTTTAAAATATGCCGATATCCTTCAGGTTGGGGCCAGAAATATGCAAAACTTTGCCTTGCTGACCGAGATTGGCAAGAGCAAGCACCCCGTTATCTTGAAGCGTGGCTTATCGGCTACTGTTACCGAGTGGCTTACAGCGGCTGATTACATATTGGCGGAAGGAAATAACCAGGTTATTCTGTGTGAGAGGGGTATCAGGACATTTGAAGATAGTACTCGGTTCTCCCTGGATGTTGGTTCGATACCGGTGGTTAAGAAATTCAGTCACTTACCTTTAATTGTCGACCCCAGCCACGCTGCTGGTCATTACTCCCTGGTTCCGGCAATGGCCAAGGCAGTTGTGGCTGCCGGCGTTGATGGGCTTCTCATCGAAGTCCATCCTAATCCTAAGAAAGCTTTGGTAGATGGCCTTCAGTCCCTCAGTCCGTCGGACTTTGCCAGGTTGATGGAGGAGCTCAGTCCAATTGCCAAGTCGATAGGCAGATATATCTAAATGGAACACAGGGACTCAGCGACGGTAGAGTTCGTGATTCCTGATTGGCAAGCCTCAGCTTAACCTCCTCTTATCTTCTCGAGCTGGTTAGATTCTCCATGGCATTCAGGTTCTGGTTTGGTAAATCAGCTCTTTGCCATCAAGCTTGGCCAATGCCCAAATATAGGAGATTGTTTGTTTTGTCACCCTGTGCGCTAGCGAAGGGTCTAGAGATTCTTCGCTTTGCTCAGAATGACAAGAGGCGAAGGGCTCAGAATGACAGGAGAGAATTGCTAAACAACCTCAAATATAAATCGTTGCTCAAAAACTCTATTATCAGCTATACTAAACTTATGCCAGTGTAGCTTGAGGGTAGAGCAGCGGTTTTGCAAATCGTCAGTTGTCGGTTCGAATCCGCTCGCTGGCTTGGAGGTAATATGAGTAAATTTGTTGACAAATTACAACATCTTTCTAAATCTGCAGCACCATCTATAGGGTTTCATCCAGTTGCCAGCAAACCGAAGAGTTCAGCGATGTTGCTTATCGCCGGGCTGTCTGGGGTGGATGTTAAAAAAGCTGAAGTTCTAGCTAATAGTATAGTAGATGCTGGGCTGATACTGAGCCAAAGCATTGAGGGTATTGGGCAAGTAGCCGAGGTCATGGGTGATATCCCTTTGGGGATACTTGTGAAGGATGTGAGTGAAGGGAAGTTGGATAAGCTTGTTGAGTCAAGCTGTGACTTTGTAGTTTTTGATGTGAAGATGCCCTTAGTAGAATTTCGCCAGCAGGGAATAGGTAAATTTCTTATGATAGAACCTTCGTTGGATTGGGGTCTGATTAGAGCTATTAATCGTCTTGATGTGGATGGTGTGTTTATTGATAGAGGTAAGGAATCTTTTATTACTGTGGAGCGGCTGCTTATTTATCACCGTTTCAGCGATTTGTTGAATAAGCCTCTTGTAGCAATTTTACCTTCTCTGGTCACTAATGCTGAGCTTGCCAATTTATGGCAAGCTGGGATAGATGGTATAGTTACCCCTCCAGCACAGCCGAAGAAGTCGCTCACTGAACTAAGGAGAATAATTGATAATTTGCCTAAGGGGGCTAATCGCCGTCGGGGCAAGGCAGATGTAATACTTCCTCATTATGGTGGGGGTGAGGATATTGAAAGTGATGAGGAAGAGGAAGAAGAGGAGGAAATCCTAAAATAAAAAGTAAAAATGCAAAATGACAAAGTAAAATTAAAAAAGAATTTAATGAATGTCCACGCTATCGAGATTGCCACGCCTTGCGTTCACGATAACATTTGCGTATCAACTATCAGGAGAGCAAACCTTGAAGGTTGTTACTGGCCAGCTTTTATGAAGCACTACTAGTATCAGCGTTAATGTGATTGAGACTCAGACAGCCGCAGAGGTTATCAATATCCTCGCCACTAATGTACTAACCCTAAAGGGAAGGAAATGATTTTTTTGCATTTTGCACTGTAAATTTGATTTTTATGTTTAATTTTTGATATTTATTGATATTATTTAGGATTTAGTCATAGATTATGGAGACGAGCCTTGGCTTATTTTTATTGACAGCAGCGGCAATTTCCCTTACTGGGGTTATGTTACCCGGGCCGCTTACTGCGGCTACTATAGCCAAGGGTTATAACGATAAAAATGCTGGCGCTCTCATTGCAGTTGGGCACGCGGTCATTGAAATGCCGCTCATAGCTGCCATTTACTTTGGATGCGGTCACTTCATAGGGTCTCCACATGTTATCAAAGTCATATACATTGTAGGTGGCTTGGCGCTATTTTACCTGGGCTTTCGTGTGTTGCGATTCCGCGATGGTGCTCCAAGTGAAGTGGTTGGTCTCCCGTCTAGCTCTCTGGTTACTGGTATAGTCATCACAGGCACTAACCCTGCTACTTATATATGGTGGGCATTTGTAGGTACACCTTTAATAACTGGGGCTACTGAATTTGGGCTTAGTGGTATTCTTTTCTTCACATTGGTGCATTGGCTTTGTGATTTGGCGTGGAGTGAATTTCTCTCTGTGGGTACATTTAAGTCAAGGAGATGGTGGACACAGAAGGTCCAGAGAATCGTGTTTACGGTCTGTGCTTTGATTTTGATTGGTTTTGGTGTGTGGTTTTGCTCTTCTGCCTTCCTCTAGAGGACTGGAAAGTCAGGGGACATGCTGGATTGCCTGGAAATACTTTCCTTCTGTCTTTATAGTGGGGGCAATAATCATCTTAACTTTGTGCATTTCTTTAATAGTTCGAGCGCCGCAAACTCCCATGCTGGTGCGCAAAGCTCCAACCAGATTTTGAGTGCCGTCGGTGACAGAGGTGGGACCGAAGAGGATTTGCTCCATTGGAGCGATGATATCCACTCTAACACGTGTCCCTCTAGGTAATGCTGGATGAGAATGGGACATGCCCCAATGGTAACCTCTTCCAGGAGCCTCTGTGGCTTGGGCTAAAGGCGAGCCGAGCATAACTGCGTCAGCGCCTGCAGCGAATGTCTTGCATAAGTCACCGCCAATGCGAATACCCCCGTCGGTTATCACTGATACATACTTACCATTTTCCTTGAAATAAGTTTCTCTGGCGGCAGCAGATTCAATGGTAGCGGTTATCTGGGGGACTCCCACGCCGATGACCTCTCTAGTAGTACAAGCAGCCCCGGGACCAACACCGACTAAAATGGCATCAATTCCTGTTTGCATCAACTCTAATGCCGCGCTATAGCTACAGCAATTGCCTACTATAATAGGCAAGGATATCATCTGGCATAGCTCGGGTAAAATAAGTCCTCGATAGCTCTTGGAAATATGCCTGGCTGTGGTAACTGTAGACTGCACCACAAGCACATCCATCCCAGCGTCCTTAGCTATGGGGGCTAGTCGTTTGGTTTTAGTCGGAGTTATCGATGCAGCACAAATGCTACCTGCTTGCTTTATTGCTTCAATACGCTCGCCAATAAGCTTGTCCTTGATGGGCTGGGAGTAAATCTTCTGAAGCAGGGAAGTGACCTCCGTTTCAGGAGTTTGAGCAATTTGCTCCAGGATTTCATCAGGATTTTCGTAGCGTGTTTGTATGCCCTCAAGGTTTAGGACAGCTAATCCACCAACTTGGCTAAATTTGATAGCAGAGGAAGGGTTAACAACGGCATCCATAGCTGAGGCTAGAATGGGAATGGAGAATGTAAAATCTCCTAAAGCAAAGCTTATATCTGTTTGGTCAGGGTTAACGGTGGTATCTCCAGGCACAAGAGCGACCTCATCAAATCCGTAGGTCCGCTCCATTTCTTTGAATTTAGGGCGAGGCATTTTTCTTCGCTTAGTGTAAAGTTGCCATAAACTATACCTGCAAAGTGGGCTGAAGTCAAGGATACGGGATACTTATCTAAGCCAAACTTTAAGAATCCCTTTCTAATTTCGAGAGTATCTATCGCCTTTTCCCATTCCACGATATTAGCACTCGCGCTTATTTCATCTGGCGGCTGTGTATTAGTGGAAGGAACATACCACTAGTGGCCTGATAACTTCTGTACTCCTCGCCGAAGACTTGACTAAGAAGCTTCTCCTCCGATTTCGCCTGAAAGTGGAATAGGGGCACTGAAGAAAGGAAAATCAGCATAAAAAGAAAGTCTTTGAAGAACAGGAAAAACCCGAGGTAAGCTAGCATTTTTGATGCATATTGAGGATGCCGAATATAGTGGTATATGCCTGTCTTGATGATTTTGTGCCCTTGTTTTAAGTGGGCACACCGTGGCTCGTTAAATTCGCCGAAGGAGGCAATTGCCCACCAGGATAAATGTATCCCTGCGAATGAAAGCGCCAAGCCTATCAACTGAAGGGGTAAATCAAGGTGGCACGAGAAGGGTAGGAACATATCGGGATAGCCTCGCAGGAGGAAAAGGATTGCAAATCCCAGCGAGACAATGATAAATACCCTGTCGAATACCACAGTAACCAGAGCCAATGGTCGGAAGGGCGCTGGCATTTCGGGGGCAGCTTTTCGCATTCTGCTAAGTCTCATATACTTTATCCAGATGGCAAGGAATGTCACTATCCCTAGCACTATGAGAACCTTCATCAAGAAGACATTTAACATTTGCTCATCATACCTTAGTTCTACCCTCTATTTTGGAGACTTGTGTCCAGCTTGCCCCTACCGCTAGAGGTCTTTCCAGCCGACCCTTATTCTCAACGAAGTTGCTATTCCACGCTGACATGTTATCAGGATTAGCAATATAATCAAAGACATATTCCACCGGCGGTGTAGAAGCTTATCTTAATATGAGCCATTGTACTCATTCCTATGCCTTAACCTACAGATGATATAAAGCTAATCCGCCAGCTATCAGCAAAGGTATCACAACGGCAACTGCCGCCAAACCCAGCAGCCCTCCGCTCAGAATAAATAAACCATCGTTGCTCGCCAGCCCAAAACCCATAAGAAAGATGGTAAAGGCGAGAATGGCATTGGTGCCTGGAATAGGCATTAGCATAACAAGAGCTACAATAAGGATTACCGCGCCCACAAGGAATCGGGAAAGCCTTCTTTCACCCAGATTTTCAAGGCGTGGCTTCGAGAACCTCTCAATCCTTCTCAAGAAAGGAATCCCCCTCTTTTGGATAACGGCAACCATTCTTGGGCTTATGTTTTTGCTGCGAACCCTCTGGGGTAGGAAAGGGGAGCTTCTGCCCAGCATCAGTTGAAGAGCCAACAGAATAATAAGCAAGGTGAAGGGAGTAGTAAATCCGCCTACCGGAAAGAGGAACGCTGTCAGTAAAGACACTGCTACAAGCAGGAAGCCAATCCCCCTCCCGGACATGATATCCAGAAGCGCTCCCACCTTGAGCTCATCGGGGGTAGCAGCCTTGATGAATTCTTCCAGTTCTAGGGATAGTTTCTGCATTTTTGCCTCTCACACAAAGACATATTCCACCGGCGCCAGGGTGTAGAAGCTTATCTCCGTACGAGCCATTTCATAGCTCGCTTATATTATAGTGCAAAGGTTAAAAACGCAAAAGCTATCAGACTGATAGGTTTGAGGGAGACGGGCCAGGCCAAAAATCGCCCCTGAATTTAAGTTCTCCGCGCATTAGTTCACGGAGTTTTGGAAGTTTAGCTTGATGGTCATCTGAGATTCTCGCTGATCAATAGTTAAGAGTTACTCTGAAGTCAAGGCAAGTGGATAAAATCGCAACTATCAGCTATAATCAGTTAAGTCGTGCCCATTCTCTATGTTATCGCTACTCCCATTGGCAATCTGGAGGATATCTCTTTGCGTGCTTTGCGCCTCTTGAAAGAAGTGAAAGTTATTGCTGCTGAGGATACACGCACGGCACGACACTTGCTTAATGCCTATAATATAAAGACCCCTGTAATTAGCTATCATGAGCATAGTAAAAGAGCTAAACTTGATTATCTATTGGGTTGTCTTGAAGAGGAGGATGTGGCTTTAATTTCTGAGGCTGGTATGCCGGGGCTAAGTGACCCTGGCTATGAGCTTATTGTTGCTGCTATTGACCGTGGGATTCCTATAGTACCTGTTCCTGGCGCCTCAGCAGTGATTGCTGCCGTAGCGGTTTCTGGCCTGCCGATTGACCAGTTCCTTTATCTCGGTTTTCTGCCTCGCCGTCGTGGGCAGAGACAGCGACTTCTTAATTCTATAGTTGATGAGTCAAGAACTATAGTGGCTTTTGAGGCTCCACATCGCATTGGGGAAACATTGAGCGATATTGGCGAAATTTTAGGAGACAGGCGACTGGCAGTATGTCGTGAGCTTACCAAGATTCATGAGGAAGTTTTCAGAGGTAAGGTAAGCCAGGCGAGGGAACATTTCACCGAGCCAAAGGGGGAGTTCACCCTAGTTATTGAAGGTAAGCTCCGAGGGGAGGTCGAAGTTACTGAAGAGGTGGAAAGGAAGTTACGGGAGTTTTGTTGCCAGGGGATTGGTGCTAAGGAGGCAATATCTCAAATGTCTGAACTTAGTGGCTTATCAAGGAAGAAGCTCTATCAAGCTTGGTTAAAACTTAAGAAGGAGGATTAAAATGCGTCGTGGCTGCATTGCTGTAAGTAAGGTTCAATGTGATAGCTGTCACAAATTTCTTGAATATGGAGAGCGATATTTAGCAATTGATGATGAGGAGGGAAAGAGGCAACATCTTTGTGTTGATTGCTGCCTTAGCCGAGGTTACGCTTCCTATAGAGCGGAAAGGGGTGAGCAAATAATTACCTTTTTCCCGGAAGGCTAGCTATAAGGAGATGATTTTAGGAGAAGCTCTTGAGTGAGCGAATTTTTATAGGTGTTGCTTGGCCTTATGCTAATGGTCCTCTGCATTTAGGACATGTTACTGGGGCGTATCTGCCAGCAGATATTTTTGCCCGCTATCACCGCCTCAAAGGCAATGATGTGTTAATGGTTTCAGGTAGCGATCAGCATGGGGCGCCAATTACAATCCGCGCTGAACAAGAATCTACCACGCCACAAGAAGTAGCAGCTAAATATCATCGGCAATTTGTTGATTGCTGGCGGAAACTGGGCATCTCTTTTGACCTATTTACCACCACCCACACTGCAAATCACACTCAGGTTACCCATGATATGTTCCTCACTTTGCTCAACAAGGGCTATATTTACAAGGATAAAATGCTTCAGGCTTATTGCCCCAAGTGCCAGCGTTCTCTTCCCGACCGCTATTTGGAAGGCACCTGTCCGTACTGTGGCTTTCCCAAAGCGAGAGGTGACGAATGTGATGAATGTGGCAAGCCTTTAAGTTCTTCGGAGCTTGAGGAGGCTCATTGCTATTTGTGTTCCACTCCAGTTCGTTTTGAATCCTCTGAGCACTTCTTTTTACGCCTTACTTCTTTTCAGGATAAGTTGAAGGAGTGGGTAAAGAAGCAAACTCATTGGCGGCACAGTGTGCTTGGCACTACATGGAAATTTTTGGATGAAGGATTGAAAGACAGGGCGATAACTCGTGATTTAGATTGGGGAGTAACTATACCGCAATCAGGCTTTGAGCATAAGCGTATTTATGTGTGGTTTGAGGCAGTTAGCGGTTATTTATCAGCAAGTAAGGAGTGGGCGAAATTACAAGGCGACGATTTAGCCTGGCAAGATTTTTGGCAAGGGGATAGCAAGAGTTTCTATTTCATCGGCAAGGATAATATTTTTTTTCATACTCTTGTTTGGCCGGCGATGCTGATGGGCTATGGCGGTTTAAATCTCCCTTATGATGTTCCCGCCAACGAATTTTTGACTATTGAGGGCAGGAAACTTTCTACTAGCCGAAACTGGGCTGTTTGGCTTCCTGATTATCTGGAGCGGTATGAGCCAGACTCTCTGAGGTATGCATTGGCGGCAAATATGCCTGAGGCTGGAGATAGCGATTTTTCCTGGCATGAATTCCTTCGTCGCAATAATAATGAACTGGTAGCTACCTATGGCAATTTAGTTCATCGTGTTCTTACCTTTGCTTATCGCAATTTCGATGGAGTCGTGCCCACGCCAGGTGAACTTGATGAGAAAAGCCAGGAATTGCTTCATAAGTGTGAGACTACCTTGGGCAATGTGGATAGCTTGCTTTATCGTTGTAACTTTAAAAAGGCGGTGGGAGAGGCTATGTCTTTGGCACAAGAAGCTAATCGGTATCTTGATGAGCAAGCTCCGTGGAAGACAATCAGGAAGGAGCCACAAACTTCAGCTAAATCTGTCTATACCGTTTTATCCCTGCTGTCAACCTTGAAAACCATTTTCTATCCTTTTCTTCCTTTCAGCTCTGAGAAACTTCATAAGTTTCTTGGCTTCGGTGGTAGTGTGAAGGAAGTAGGGTGGAGACTTCAGCCACTACCTCCGGGGCAAAAGCTTCGCCAACCACAGCCATTATTTGCTAAGCTGGATGATAGTATTATAGCTCAGGAAACCGACCGACTGGGCTCTATGAAAGAAAATCAAGATGTAAAATGAAAAATCAAAATTTTTGAACCTTACTTTGTAATTTTAACTTTTGCATTTTAATTTTTGATGTTAGTCTGCCTGTGGCGTTAGTCCTTCAAATATCTTATTGAGCTCAGGTTCCTCTAGAGTCTCATGAGTAATGAGTTCTTTAGCTAGCTGTTTTAGTTTTGCTTTGTTCTCAGTCAAGATTTTTTTGGCAGTGTTATAAGCCCGCTGGATAATGTTGTGTACCTCTTCATCAATTTCCTGAGCTACTTTCTCGCTGTAATCTCGTTGTTCACTGATCTCACGACCCAAAAAGACGAGTTCCTGTTTTTGTCCAAAGGTTCGCGGACCTAATTTCTTGCTCATTCCATATTCAGTAACCATTTTTCTAGCTAGTTTAGTTGTTTGTTCCAAATCATTCTGTGCCCCGGTGGTTACCTCTCCAAAGGCAATCTCCTCAGCGGCATGTCCACCCAAGCTCACTGCCAATCTATCGTTGAATTGAGACTTAGTCCATAGATAGTGGTCTTCGGTTGGCAGGAAACGCGTCCAGCCTCCCGCCATTCCTCGGGCGACGATGGTGACCTTATGCACGGGGTCAGCATTAGGTAACATTCTGGCCGTTAAGGCATGTCCACTTTCATGGTAAGCAATTATCTCCTTTTCCTTAGAACTTATCACACGGCTTTTTCTTTCTGGACCAGCAATAACCCGGTCGGTAGCATCCTCAAGCTCCTTTAGTGTGATGTCTTTGCGGTTGCGTCGGGCAGCTAAAATAGCTGCTTCATTAATTAGGTTAGCCAGGTCAGCACCGCTGAACCCCGGCGTTTCCTTAGCTATTATCTCTAGGTTGACTTCCTTAGCCAGTGGCTTGCCTTTGGCGTGTACCTCCAGAATAGCTTTACGACCTTTTATATCAGGCAGATCAATGACGATATGGCGGTCAAATCGACCAGGGCGTAGTAAGGCAGGGTCAAGGATGTCGGGGCGGTTGGTGGCAGCCATGACGATGACATTGGTATTGGTATCGAAGCCATCCATTTCAGCCAGAATTTGATTTAGGGTTTGTTCCCTTTCATCGTGTCCCCCGCCCAAGCCAGCGCCACGGTGTCGCCCTACAGCGTCAATTTCGTCCACAAATATAAGACAAGGTGTATTACGCTTAGCTTGCTCAAAGAGGTCCCTAACTCTAGCAGCGCCAACACCGACAAACATCTCCACAAATTCACTGCCGCTGATAGAGTAAAAAGGCACGTTGGCTTCCCCAGCTATAGCTTTGGCTAGTAATGTTTTGCCTGTTCCCGGGGGTCCTACTAGGAGTACACCTCGGGGGATGCGTCCCCCCAAGGCATGAAATTTCTGGGGTGATTTAAGAAATTCCACTACTTCTTGAACCTCTTCCTTTGCCTCGTCGGTTCCAGCAACATCAGCGAAAGTTATGGAGGGTTTGTTGTCAGAGCTTAATCGTGCTCGGCTCTTACCGAAGTTGAAAGCCTGGGTGCCAGCCCCGCGGGCTGAGCGGAAGAAAAAGTAGAATAAAAGCCCCAGCAGCATAATGGGCAAAACGACTTGCAGGGCTACCATTCCCCAGTCACGGTTACCAGCTTCAACATCAAGGCTTACCCCGCCTTCGCCGACGCTGATTCCGTTAGCGCTAAGGAAATCCACTAGGTCATTGGTGCTGCCATAATAATCTGCACTATATTTTTTCTCCTCTCCATACAAACCCAAAAGGGTATTTCCATTCTGCGACACATGGTCAATTTCGCCCTGTTTAATGTAGGTGATGAATTCAGTAATCGCTACTTCTTGAGGCTTGCTGCCATGTGGCAAAAAGGCGAATACGAGAGCCACTGCCACTGCTAAGAGCAGCAAATAAAAAAATCCGCTATGCCGCCAGTTCGATTTCATGTTCAATTCCATTATAGCAAAGATACTTCAAATAGAAAAACAACCTCTAGCGCTTATAGTATCTCTGCAGGGGCAAGAGAGGCAAACCTGCTGTGTATAGTCATAATATAGGTGGTAAAAGAGTTTTAGTCAAACTCTGTTTAATCAACAATCGAACAACATTCTTGGGGAAACTTTACTGAAGGTGGTATAATATAAATTAAGGGAGGTGAATACCCTTCTGGAAGCGGAAAAGATAGCCCATCTAGCTGCAGAAGTTGCTTCTGAGAAGCAAGCAAGCGATGTTGCTATGCTAGATGTAAGAGGTGTATGTTCATTTGCAGATTACTTTGTTATTTGCACCGGAGACACTAATCGCCATATTGAAGCTATCTGGCAAGGCATTGATGAGGTGATGAGGCATAGGAGTATCGGCCCTCATCATAAGGAAGGAACCTCTGATTCGGGTTGGATGCTTGCTGACCTTGGTTCGGTCATTGTTCATATATTTGCCCCGGCAGAGCGGGATTATTACCAACTGGATGAGCTTTGGAGTAAAGCGATTCCTGTGGTTAGGATTCAGTGAGTGACTTAGATTAGCTAATCCACTTATCAATTTCCCTATCGTAGTCAAGAATTTCCTCTCCTGAGAAGAACAAATCTATTTCCTTAGAGGCGTTTTCTAGTGAATCAGAGCCGTGGATTAAGTTGTATCCAATATCGATGCCGAAATCGCCTCTAATAGTGCCAGGGTGAGCGTTGGCTGGGTCAGTTTCCCCCATCATTTGCCTTATTATCTCTACGGCATTTTCTCCTTGGAAGACAATGGCGATGATAGGGCTAGAAGTAATGAAATTTACCAGACCATCGAAGAAAGCTTTACCTTTATGAACGGCATAATGGCGCTGAGCCAAAGCTTTATCCATGTGCAACATTTTCAAAGCCACGATTTTGAGCCCTTTTCTCTCAAGTCGAGTGATGATTTCACCTGCCAATCCTCTTTGGATGGCATCGGGTTTGATAAGCACTAAACTTCTCTCCATTTTGAGATTACTCCTTTACACCCTTCGAATTAGGGTGATTAAATCCACTCCTTCTAGGGAATCAACCACATTGTCAGCCTCATTCAATTCTTCCTTGGGGTGAGTATTAGTTACAGCTAGACATTTCATTCCGACAGCTTTAGCTGCTTTGATACCAAGTGGGGAATCCTCAATTACAATGCAATCCTTGGACTCAGCCCCTAGTTTTTGAGCAGCTAAAAGATATGTTTGTGGGATTGGCTTGCTTTCAGCCGCCTCATTGCCACAAACAATGCAGTCAAAGTGTTCTCCTATGTCAAGTTCATCACTGATAAAATCAACAGTTTCCTTCGGTGCCGAAGAGACTAAGGCTAGCTTGAAATTCCCCTTCTTAATTGTCTCCAGTAGTTTAATTGCCCCGGGAAATGGCTTAATGTTTCCTCCTGCCTTAGTTCGGAACCCCGATTCCTTTTCCTGAGCTATGATTTTGATATCTTCTTCGCAAAGTTCCTCTCCGAGAACGCTGCGAATTATGAAGTCATTCCTAGCGCCAAATAGTTTGGTAAAATCTTCCTTGGTAAACTCCACCTCTCTTTTGGCGAAAGTCTCTTTCCAGGCGGCAAAATGGAATGAGTTAGAATCGGCAATAACTCCATCCATATCCCAGAGGATTGTCTTTTTTGATTGTCTCCAGATATAAAATAAAGAGCTGCCCTCAGCTATAACTGTGTTATCTTTAAGGGCAAGCACTCCCTTGGTTTCCACTAGTCTTTTTGTCAAGTTGGTGACCCATGCGGAGATTTGGATTGGCTCATTGATAGGTGCCACCTGTTTAAACCTTACCTCGCTTTTAGCGGTAACGCCAAAATCAATCCCATGGCAAAGAATGGCGTAAGCAGTTATTTCGTCAAGGAGGGTGTAGAGAATGCCACCATGGGTAACATTTCTCCAGCCTTGGTGGTATTCCCCTGGGGTGAACTCAGCCCTGACTTTCTCCCCGTCATAAGTAGGATTCAGTTTTAGCCCTATGGGATTATCTTGGCCACAGGCAAAACAAAGAGAGCTCTCGAAATCTTCAAGGTCTAATTTGGGAATTTTCATTTATTATTCTCCTTCGCTTAGGTTCTGTTATATGAGGAGGGCGAAGGTACAAAGGCTGCAGGGCAGCTAAATCATCGTGCTCCCCCGTGTTAAGCTTTTGCCAACCTAACATAGCTAAGGAACCGGCTCGGCGTAACCTAACAAAAGGTTGTGGTATTATAGCTTTTTTGCCTAAATTTTGCTTTAATTCAGCTTCCGTATTTGAAGGGATTTCACCACAAAAAATGGTTTCTCGCTTAATTCGCTGACACAAAGCCTCAATTGTAGTTAAATGTTCTTCCTTCAGGCAGCGCCATTCATTACCTTTTTGTTGATAAAGGGCGGCGGCAATTTCCTCACGACCAGCTTTGTGGATGGGACATAAAGGCAAGTTGGTATAAGCAAAGGGGTAAGCCTCAGCTTCCAGGGTGCTTATACCGAGTAAAGGAATATTTAAGGAGAAAGCCAACCCCTTGGCTGTGCTTATTCCTACCCGTAGCCCGTTGAAGCTCCCTGGACCTTTAGCTACGAGGATTGCTTCTATGGAGCTTGGCTCTACCTTAGCTTGTTCTAGCAGACGAAGCAAATTTGGCAGCAGTTCTACAGTATGGTTTTGCGCTGATTGCCAGGTTAGCTCAGTTAAAATCTCACCCTTATGAGACAAAGCAATGCTGGCGATATTAGAAGAAGTATCTATGGTTAACTCCATAGCATTTCCTTATTTAACATCCACGTCTGTCATTTTGAGCCATTCGCTCCTTGTCATTCTGAGGGAGCGGAGCGACCGAAGAACCTCCTCTTCACTGCGTTCAGAGCTTCAGCTCACCAGGATAAAAACTCCGCGAGGAATCTAGAGACCCTTCTCCTTCACTTCGTTCAGGGTGACATTAAATTCCTTGTTTAAGGTAGATTTGAGTTGTTTTATTAATTCCAAGTAGCGCTTCCCCTGAGCTTTTAGGCAAATGGTGCGTTGTGCTTCAGAATCGGGGATGTAGTTTAGTGTGATAAGCAGATTATCCCGAGGCAATACCTGCAATCCTTTCTCTGCCCACTCAACTACGCAAACTCCATTGCCATAAAGGTATTCCTCCAATCCTAGGTCGGCAATTTCCTCAATGTGGTTAAGGCGGTAGAAGTCAATGTGGTATAGGGGAAGCCTGCCATGATACTCCTTGACGATGACAAAAGACGGACTAAAGGCGTATTCTTTTATATCCAGTCCCTGAGCGATGCCCTGGACAAGACAGGTTTTGCCTGTTCCTAAATCGCCCATAAGAAGAAAAGTATCGCTTCTTTGGGCTAATTGTCCCAAGCAGCTTCCTAGAAGCTGAGTTTGCTCTGGGCTATGCGAATTTAACTTCAAGGATTTCATTTCGGAAGTGTTCCCACCCCCTCCCTTCATAAGGGATAACATTTCCTTTGCTATCCACCAAGGTCACTCGATTTGGTAAAGTTTCCTCCGTTATGTCACCAATTACGGTTACGGGACAGTTTAGAGCATGCTTAACCTGTTCTATAACCCGTTTGTTAGCGGTAAAAAGCAGTTCGTAGTCTTCTCCGCCGTATAAAGCTAGCTGTTCATAGTTAGGAAAGTTTGCTTTGACCAAGGGGTGCACAGGCACCTGCTCTACTTTCACCTTGGCGCTGACTTTGCTGGATTTACATATATGGTCGAGGTCAGCGACAAGCCCGTCGCTTATATCTATAGCACTCTTAACTCCCTGCTCGACTAGAATTTGTCCTTCTTTCACCTTTGGCATGGGCTGGAGGTGACCATGTCTCAAAATAGTGCTCGTTTCGGGGGCTAAGCTGATTTTCCCTTGGAGCATTTCTAAGCCGGCTGCTGATAACCCTAGGTGTCCTGTGACAGCTATTTGCTCGCCAGACATAACGGTCGAGCGCTTAAGTATTGTTTTGCTTTTGGAACAGCCTATGACAGTAATGGTGATAACAACGCTAGGAGCAGTAGCCAGATTGCCTCCAGCTATAGCCACACCAAATTCCTCAGCTAGAGGCAGTATGCCGTTAATAAATTGGGAGACATTCTCCACTTCGAGCTCCCTGGGCAACGCCAGGGAGATTAGAGCATACTGGGGAACGCCGCCCATGGCAGCTATATCGCTTAAATTCACTGCCAACGCCTTCCAGCCCAATTCCTCCCAAGTCACAGTGTTTAGGTCGAAGTGTACATCTTGAACTAGAGTATCTGTAGTAGCAAGCTGGATGTGGTTATCGCTTTGCCACGCGGCGGCGTCGTCGCCAATGCCAACTAAAAGTTGCTGCCAGGAAGTCTGTTGGGGGTTTTTGAGTTTATCGGTGATGTTATGTATGAGGTCAATTAAGCCAAATTCCCCAAGCTCGGATAGCTTCATTGTTTGGTTATTATAGCACTTTAATAATCTGCTTGTAATACTATAGTCATTGTGGGGGCACTGTGTAATCGTTAATTCTGGAAGAGTAGGGCAGCTATGAGATAGCGGTCCTAGAGCCAATTACGCTATCTATGATAGCGAGGTTCAAATTAAGTATCATTATCGGGTTAATTATGATATAAATACTACTCAAAGGGGAATGGTGGGGTATAAATTACCTTATCGTTGATTTATCGGTTTAAATTATGGTCGTTAGTGTGTTATACTGTGAGGAAATTTGGTATTTAGGTAAGTAAAATGTGTGATTATGAATTAGTGACTATAATTAATCCCGAGGTGGATGAAGAAGGTGTGTCTAAAATCATAGATAAAGTAAGCAAGTCCATCGATGACAGAGGTGGCGTAGTGGATGAGGTGGCTAAATGGGGGAGAAGGAGGTTAGCTTACCCTGTAAGGAAATTCATGGAGGCTAATTACATCTTAACTCGCTTTAAGTTAGAGCCGAAATTTATTAAGGAAGTTGAAGCAGAGATTAGGGCTTCAGAGGAGATTCTGCGGCATCTTGTAGTGAAAGCGGAGGCTTGATATGGCAAGCTTAAGTAAAGTAATACTGATTGGCAATTTAGGCAGTGACCCTGAGATGAAGTACACACCCGATGGCAAAGCGGTTACCTCTTTTCGCATGGCTACTAATCGCCGTTACACTACTTCTGCTGGGGAGAGTAGGGAAGAAACCGATTGGTTTAGGATTACTGTTTGGGGCAAGCAAGCTGAGAGTTGCAATCAATTCTTAACTAAAGGTAGGCAAGTTTATGTTGAAGGAAGATTGCATGCTAGCAATTGGCAAGAACAGGATGGTCAGATGAGTACTAGCCTCGAGGTAGTTGCAGATCGCGTGGGTTTCCTTAATAGAACTGCAACCGAGGCTTCCCTTCCAGAAGAAGGTAAGCTTGAACCTAGGGATTTACCTTTCGATCCCAGTGAGGGAGTTGGAAGAGTTATACTTATTGGCAATTTAGGTTCCGATCCTGAAATGAGATACACACCTAGTGGCAAAGCGGTTACCTCCTTTCGCATGGCTACTAATCGTCGTTATACCACTTCTGCTGGGGAGAGTAGGGAAGAAACCGATTGGTTTAGGGTTGCTGCTTGGGGCAAGCAAGCTGAGAGTTGCAATCAATTCTTAACTAAAGGGAAACAAGTTTATGTTGAAGGAAGATTGCATGCGCGCGACTGGCAAGGACAAGATGGGCAGATGCGTACTAGCCTTGAGGTAACTGCGGACAGAGTGATTTTCCTTGGTGCAAGGGCTGTAGCTGCTCTTCCTGAGGAGGGGGGGCTTGAGCCTGGGGATTTGCCCTTTGACTAAAATAAAGGAGAGGGAAATTTGGTTAATACTGGGAGACTAAGTAACACTGGGAATGTAAGGGAGAGAAGGAAGTTTATTGCCAAACCAGCATTCTGTCCTTTTTGTGCCGGGAAAATGAAAATAAATTATAAAGATGTTTCTATGCTATCTCGCTATGTTTCTGGTCGTGGCAAGATCGAGTCACGGCGAAGGACCAAGGCTTGTGCTAAACACCAACGGCGTCTGGCACAAGCTATAAAGAGAGCTCGTTTTCTAGCTTTGTTGCCTTACGCTCCAAGGCATATCTGGAAGACTGGTGGTGTGGGCTTACATCGAGCGAGATCTTAAAGGAACTGGATGCCAAAGCGTACTTATCAACCAAAGAGGATTTCTCGGAAGCGCAAATTAGGCTTTCGAAGTAGGATGGCCAGTCGGGGTGGGAGGCGAGTGCTTAAGGCAAGGCGCCTTAAAGGAAGGTGGAAGTTGACTCCAGCTTAGTTCTATCCTATGAAGGAACCTCGAACTTTAACTAAGAGAGCACAATATGTTTTAGTTTATCAACAAGGCAAAGTAAGGGTAGATAGTTTATTAGTGATGAAGACACTGCCCAATGGTTTGAGCTTGAGCAGATGTGGGTTTTCTGTGACCAAGAAAGTAGGCAAGGCAGTGCAGCGTAATCGGTTGAAGAGGTTGCTTAGAGAGATAATGAGGTTGCAAGTACTAAAGCCGGGATGGGATATTGTCTTTATTGCCCGTCATGGGGCAGTTGCTGCTGATTTTCACCAGTTGGAAAGGGCTGTAATTAAATTGCTAAATCGAGCTCGGTTATCGGAAGAAAGTGATGAGACAATTAGTGCTAGACTTAATTAAATTATATCAAACTACAGTGTCGGAAGTTACCCCACATTCTTGTCGTTTCCAGCCTACATGCTCTCATTATGCTTGTGAGGCGATTGAGAAATACGGGTTTATCAAAGGTAGCTGGCTAACTATTAATCGATTGGCTCGCTGTAATCCTCTTTCTAAAGGTGGTTATGACCCGTTGCCTTAATTGTAATTCTAGATTATTGAAGTGAAGCAAGTAAAGATTTTATTCCTCATTGTATTTTCTCTTTTTATTTTAATCCTGACTTCTTGTATGCCTGGTAGTGGAACTCAACCAGCACAAGGGTGGTCAGGTACTGTTTTTCATGATGGCGTGCTCTATGTGGGCTCTATGGATGGTAGGGTGGTGGCGGTAGATCCGTCCACCAGAAATCTAGAATGGTCTTATGCCCTTGCTGTGCACTCTGGTGGAGGCATGATGTCGTGTGGCCAAACATCTGTTCCAACTGCTATATACGGCACACCGGCTGTAGATGGGGATTTGGTCTATGTTGGTAGTTACAACGGTAAGGTTTTGGCATTGAACACATCGGCTAGAAGCCAGAAGTTGCCTTTTCCTCAGAAGAGAAGTGGAGAGTGGGAGCGGACTTGTTCCGGAGGCATAGTGGGTAGTCCAGTAGTAGATGGGGATGCCGTATATATAACCAGCTCGAACGGCAAGGTGTATTCTCTGGATAAGGAGTTTGGTGATTTAAATTGGGAGTCGGATATTCTGGATGAGAAGCTATGGACAACCCCGATGATTGAGGGCGATACTGTCTATGTGAGCACTTTTGACGGGCATATTTATACCTTATCAACTGAAACTGGCAAGAAACTGCCTTGGACTTTCAAATCAGATGTGGGTTTTATTTCTTCGCCCATGCTTTATGACAATTCCATATTTGTGGGCTCTTTTGATAACAAGCTCTATGTTATAAAGGTAGGTGATGATGAACCAAAGTGGGAATTTTCTGGTGGCAGGTGGTTTTGGGCTACTCCTGTGGTTAAAGATGGAGTTGTTTATGCTGGCTGCCTCAACGGTAAAGTTTATGCTATTGATGCCGAGACAGGCGAAGGGTTATGGGAGTTTGATACTAAAAACTTTGACCCTAAAGGTAAAGGAAGCCCGATAGTTTCCACGCCAATTTTGGTAAGCGATTCTTTAGTGGTAGCTGCTGATTCGGGTAATGTGTATGTCATTAACTCGAAGACGGGCATCGGCGAGCGAATTAAGAATCCAGAAAGTAATGGTAAGTCAACTATTGGTGCCATTGTTCGAGCACCCCTTTGTGCTCACGAAGGAATGGTTTACATCCACGCCCAGGATAATTGCTTATATGCTTTAGATATTGGCGAGGAAAGGATAAGTTGGAGACTTCCTTTATCCGTTAAACAGGAATCGTAATTATGGAATTATGGAATACAATTATTCTCAACCCTGTGCTTAATGGGTTAATTGCTTTGAGTAGCACTTTAGAGAATAGCTTTGGGCTGGCTATTATTGCTCTTACCATCATTGTTCGTATAATAATTCTGCCTCTTACCTTAAAACAACTCAATTCCACTAAAGCTATGCAAAGTATGCAGCCTAAGATTCAAGAGCTACAAAAGAAATATGGTAAAAACCAGAAAAAACTGCAGCAGGAAATGATGAAAGTCTACAAGGAAGCTGGTATGAATCCTGCAGGCTGCATATGGCCTATGTTAGTTCAGCTTCCTGTTTGGATTGCTCTGTATCAATCCATTATGAGGGCTCTGGCTACCACGCCAGAAAGTTTACTGGATTTATCTCAGCATCTTTATTCTTGGGAGTTAGTAAGTCAGGCGTTTCCTTTAAGTAGCCACTTCTTGGGGCTTAATCTAGGGCTCACGGGTGGTGGTTCGGGGATTGGCGGTTTTATTTTAGCTATCATAGTTGGTGCTACGATGTGGGTGCAGCAAAAAATGACCACTGCGCCTTCCCTTGACCCAAAGCAGCAGTCAATGAACAGTATGATGCAGATGATGATGCCGCTCATGTTTGGTATGTTTGTCTTAATGTTCCCCGGCGGCTTAGGTCTTTTTTGGGTAGTTTCTAATGCGATTGGCATTGTGATTCAATATTTCATTGGTGGTGGCTGGGGTTATCTTAAATTTCGTTCTCCAGCACAGACGGGACCAACGGCAGTAAGCAAACGAGCATCACAGAAATGATTGTAGGCTAAGTCGGCACCAAAGCAGATTGCTAAAACGGGAAATTTGCGGTATGGAAGAGCTAGAGATAACTGCTAAACCGGGGGAACAAGCGATAGAAGAAGCGGAGAGGCAATTAGGGATGAGTCGTGACCAATTTGAGGTGGCAGTTATGTCAGAGGGCAAGTCGGGAGTTTTTGGGATAGGAGGCGAAGAAGCTGTAATTAGGGTAAAACCACTAACTCCACCAGAAGAAGATGTAGTCAAAGTAGCTACTGATGTTTTGACCAAGCTACTTGAATTGATGGAGGTAAATGGTAAGGTTGAAGTATTATCCCATGAAATACCGATTGCTTTGAATATTGAAGGTGATGATTTAGGTATCTTGATTGGTCGTCGAGGGCAGACTTTGGCTTCGCTGGACTATATTGTTAAACTCATAGTAGCGGGGCAGTTAAAGGTATGGTTGCCATTAAGTGTTGATGTTGCCGGGTATAAAAAACGCCGCGATGAGTCTTTGCAAAGGCTAGCCTTAAATCTAGCGGAGCAGGTGGAATCGAGGCATCGTGCTGTGACTTTAGAGCCAATGTCAGCTTATGAGCGTCGTATTGTTCACTTAACCTTGGCTGACCATCCCGATGTAACGACTCATAGCTTAGGTGAAGGTGTGAATAGGCAGGTAGTTATTTTACTAAAGCAGGGCTAATTTAAGAAGCACCGAAATAGAAAATTAAAAATCAAAGTTCAAAAGTCAAAATGACAGAGCAAAAGTTAAAAAATTTGCATTTTGAGTAGTCATTTTGACTTTTTATTTTTGTCTTTTGCATTTCAAAGGGATTCGTTTAGAGGTTAGAATTTAGGATTTAAGTTTTATGTTCCGAGAAGTAAGCAGCAGGATAGACTTCCCCCAGCTAGAAGAAGGTATCCTTCGTTTTTGGAAAAAACATGAGATTTTTAACAAGAGCATTGAGGCAAGGGAAGGGGCGCGGCATTATGTCTTCTATGAGGGTCCACCTACCGCTAACGGCAACCCCGGGGTTCATCATGTGCTATCTCGACTGTTTAAGGATATTGTTTGTAGGTACAAAACAATGAAAGACTATCATGTACTACGCAAGGCAGGATGGGATACTCATGGATTGCCAGTAGAGCTGGAGGTGGAGAGCGCTCTTGGTTTTACCAACAAGGCACAAATTGAAAAATATGGAGTGTCTCGCTTCAATCAACATTGTCGAGAAAGCGTTTTTGGCTACATTAAGGAATGGGAAACCATGACCGAACGCATTGGCTGTTGGTTAGATATAGAGCACCCTTATATAACCTTGGACAATAGCTATATTGAATCTTGCTGGTGGATAGTGAAAAAGTTATGGGACAAAGGTTTGATTTACCAAGGTTATAAGGTAACGCCGCATTGTCCTAGATGTGGCACATCACTTAGCTCCCACGAGGTTGCGCTGGGCTATAGAGATGATGCTGAGGACCCTTCGATTTACATAAAGTTTAAACTCCATATTCCTTCATTATTGAATCGGGAGACAGCTCTCAGCTCCGTTCTTGAACCTACCATCTTGGGCAGTAAGCCCGTTTATTTTCTTGCTTGGACGACTACTCCATGGACATTGCCTGGCAATACTGCTTTAGCTATAGCTCCCAGTGCTGAGTATAGCGTAATGGAAGGGGAAGATGATTGCCTTATTGTAGCTACCTATCTTATAGATAAGGTTGGGCTTGAGGGTTACACTCAGCTAGGGGTTGTTTTTGGTGAAAGTCTTGTGCATCTTGAATATGAGCCTTTGTTTAACCCCCATAAATTTGATGTGCCGAGGTTGAACTTGCCAGACTTGAAAGTGGAGGAAACAAGCGAGGATTTAACCTATCCTGTGATTGGTGCTGATTTTGTCTCTCTAGATGAAGGTACTGGTGTTGTTCACATTGCTCCTGCCTTTGGTGAAGTTGATTTTGATGTCGGAAGGGACAGTGGGCTTGATTTCGTTCACATGGTAAATTTAGAAGGGAAAATGACAGGCAGTTATCCTTTTTCGGGCAAGTTCGTCAAGGATGCAGACTCTTTTATCCTTGAAGACTTAAAATCACGAGGATTGCTTTACCGCAGTGAGAGGATTGTTCATACCTATCCTTTTTGCTGGAGGTGTGAATCGCCTTTGCTCTATTATGCGAAGAAAGCGTGGTATATCAAGACAACGGCAGTCAAAAGCAAGCTCATTTCTGGTAATGATGAGATAAATTGGCATCCTGATTATATTAAGCATGGTCGTTTTGGCGATTGGTTAGAGAACAATGTTGACTGGGCTTTTTCTCGGGAGCGGTATTGGGGGACCCCTCTTAACATTTGGCACTGTTCCTCCTGTGGCAATTATGAGTGTGTTGGTAGCATTAGTGAATTAACATCGAAGCCAAATCTTATCGGTTTCCCCGTATCCCTTGATTTGCACCGTCCTTATGTGGATGAAATTACCTTTGCTTGTCCTAAATGTGGTGGCGAGATGCGGCGCATACCTGAGATAATGGATTGCTGGTTTGATTCTGGGGCTATGCCTATAGCTCAGTGGCATTATCCCTTCGAGAATAAGGATAAGTTTGAGCAAAATTTTCCCGCTGATTTTATTTGTGAGGCTGTGGATCAAACTCGGGGCTGGTTTTATAGCTTACACGCTATATCTACCTTACTCTTCGGGCGTCCTTGCTTTAAGAATGTTATTTGCCTCGGTCATGTTGTCGACGCCCGAGGTGAGAAAATGAGCAAGTCGAAGGGCAATGTAATTGACCCGGAGGCAGTGGTCAATAGCTATGGGGCTGATGCCCTGAGGTGGTATATGTTGATTTCTGCATCGGGGGAAGACAATCATAGGTTCTCTACTCAAATGCTTGCGGCAGAGTCGCGAAAATTTCTGCTTACCTTGTGGAACACTTATTCCTTTTTTACACGTTATGCTAATATCGACCATTTTGTTCCTCAGCCCCTATGTCATTGCGAGGAGCGAAGCGACGAAGCAATCTCTCCCTCTTTGCTGGATAATTGGATTGCCTCAAGGCTTAATCAGCTTGTAGCTGAGGTAACAGGTGCTGTGGACAATTATAATCCCACATTGGCGGCACGCAAGATTGAGGAATTTGTGGACAACCTCTCCAATTGGTGGGTAAGGCGAAGTCGGCGCCGATTTTGGAAAAGTGAGAATGATGCGGATAAATTGGCAGCATACACTATATTATATCGGTGCTTGGTAACTTTATCTCAGCTTTTGGCTCCCTTCATACCATTTATTGCCGAGGAGCTTTATCAAAACCTTGTTCGCTCTGGTAGCTCTCAGGCTGTGGAAAGCGTGCACTTGACTGATTTCCCTGTAGCGGATGAAACCAAAATCGATGACAAGCTAAACAGCGATGTTGAGGTGGCTATGAAGATATCCAGCTTGGGCAGGGCAGCGCGAGCTAAAGCGAAGATTAAAGTGCGCCAGCCTTTGGGGAAAATGGTGGTTAAAGTAGGCTCGACAGCGGAAGAGAATGCTTTACATAAATTAGCCCACGAAATATTAGAAGAGGTAAATGTCAAGGAGATTGACATTTTGGGCACTGGCGGAGTGAATCAACCTCCTGAGAAATTCCCTGCTGATATACCTGGCTACTGTATAGCCAGCGATGCCAAGTATAGGGTGGCTATAAGCACTCAGCTAACTTCTGAATTAGTGGCTGAGGGGATAAGCAGGGAAATTGTGCGCCGCCTTCAGACTATGCGCCGTGCTGCTAAGTTCGATATTGCCGACCATATCATTACCTATTATCAGGCTGAGAAGGAAGTCAAACAAGTGATGGCTGACTTCGCTGGCTATATTAAGCGGGAAACATTATCTCAGGAGCTTACCGATAGCCTCCCTCCAAACGAAGCTTATACTGAGAAACACCGCATCTCAAACAGCGATGTTTTATTAGCGGTAAAGAAAGTAACTTAGATTCTAAATTCTAGTTGCTAAGTTCTAAATAAAGCTCTTTGAAATGCAAAATGACAGAGCAAAAGTTAAAAAGTTTGGCATTTAGAGTTGGCATTTCGACTTTTGAACTTTGACTTTTAATTTTCCGTATTTGGTGCCTCTTTTAGCCCCATGGTGGTAAGCCTCCCTTCAGCGTGGCAGCGGTTATTTTGGTGTCCTTACCCCTAATATAGGTTATTTCCACTTCATCACCAACATTACAACTTTTTATGGCTTGTGCTAGAGCTCCGTTAGTGTCTATTTCTTTATCATTAAATCTAATGATAACATCGCCTTCTTTCAATCCTGCGGCCTCAGCAGGGCTATTGGGGAATATCCCAGGACTATTAGATGTTTTTATAATGAGTGCTCCTTTGTCCGCTGAAAGGCCATATTCCGCAGCTACAGAGGGAGTGACAGTTGTGGTGCTCACTCCTAGCCAGGGATGTTCCACATAGCCTTTATTAATTAATTTTTGGATTATGGGCTCAGCACTATTAATGCTTATGGCATAGCCCATGCCTTCTATGCCCACTCCAGCAAGTTTAGCGCTGGTGATGCCTATAACCTCCCCAGCCATGTTTACCAGCGGACCTCCACTATTGCCGGGGTTAATAGGCGCAGTGGTTTGGATTAAGCCGGAAAGGGTATTTCCCTGAACAGTTACTGAAACATTCAACCTGCTGACGATACCCTCAGCCGCGGATATTCCTTGCCCTAGGGCATTGCCGATAGCCACTACCCAATTGCCTATAGCAAGTGAGTCTGAATTACCCAGGCGGGCATAATAAGGCAAGTCTGAGGTATCTATCTTGAGCACTGCTAAATCAGTCAAGGCGTCGGTGCCTATTACCTTGGCAGGGAAGGCTTGACCATCAGCTAATTCCACTTGCACGCTTTTGGCATTTTCCACCACGTGGTTGTTGGTGATAATGTGCCCTTCATTATCAATAACCACCCCAGAGCCAGCAGTGGTCTGTGTGTACTCTCGGCCGAAAAAATCATGAAGTAGCATCTCACTGGTGACAGCAACTACTGAAGGCATCACTTGCTCGACGACATCAGCAATGGAAGGTAATGGTATAGCTGGATGGTCATTGCTTGAGGGAAATGTCCAATCGGGATCGGTGTGTTCACTCGGGCTACCGGGAGAGGGTGAAGTAGGTGGGGGTGAGGTAGGTGTTGTTGTCCAGGGCAAGGAAATGGAGCACCCACTGGAGCCTAGAATTAGGACTACCAGCATCACCGCGGTAAGGATACATCTAAGATCCTTTAGCATTTTGAGTTTATTATATCACCTCGCCAGAAAAATTTTAGCTGCAGCTATGAACCAAAGTGACTTAATCTATCGGGGGGTGGTATACTAGCATGATAAGATGTCTCAACTTTATGCTCGCGAATTATTGAGGGGTGTGGTAGAGCCTTTGCTACTTTTTCTTATCGGTGAGTCACCTATGCATGGCTACCAGATTGCCAAAGAGCTAGAGAAAAGAAGTCTGGGACATTTTAGGCTTACGGAGAGCACTATTTATTCTGCATTGCGCCGTTTGGAGAGCAAGGGGCTTGTATTAAGCTGGTGGCAGCGAGTTGCCCGAGAGCAAAAGCGGCGGTGCTATGAGCTAACAGAAAAAGGCCATCAAATCTTGGCTGAAGAGTTGGCTCAGTGGCGAAAGTTCCATAGTGCGGCTAACAAAGTCCTAAACAGTTAGGATGAAAAAGCAAGTCTCGGTGTCAAAGGCAAAAGTGTGGAAATCCAAGTCTTAGGGGCTCACGCCGCTGAGGCAAAGGGCGCAAGATTAACTTCTCTGTTGATTGATGAGGTCCTAGCCATAGATGCTGGAGGACTTACCGCGGCCCTTTCTTTTCCCCAGCAAGGGGAAATTAAGGCTGTATTGCTTACTCATCACCATTTTGACCACACTCGGGATTTGATTACTCTGGGCGCTAACGCTGGTTACTGGCGAGGGCAGATAGAGGTTTATGGCTTGCGCTACACCCTCGATGTTGTCACCTCTTGCTTACTTGATGGCAAGATATATGCCAATCTTCTGGAGTATCCCAGTAAAGAGAAGCCATCTCTTCTGCTCAAGACCATTGAGCCTTATAAGAAAGAGGTTATTGCGGGATATGATGTCTTAGCACTGCCGGTAAAACATTCCGTGCCCACTGTTGGCTATCAAATCACTTCTCCAGATGGAAAGAGCCTATTTTATACTGGTGATACCGGGCCTGGATTATCCCAATGCTGGCTGCATATTTCTCCTCATTTGTTTATCACTGAAATTGCTGGACCTAATGAGTTTGGAGATTGGCTCAAAGGTGTTGGTCATTTGTCAGCTAATCTCCTCAAAGAGGAGCTTATTCAGTTTAAGGAACTAAAAGGGTATCTGCCACACATTATTGCTATTCATATTGGGAATCCTTACGAGCAGCAGATTGGAAAGGAAGTAGCCCGGCTAGCTGAGGAGCTAGGAGCTGATATAAGCCTGGGGCATGAGGATATGAAAATCACCTTATAGTCTAAGAATCGGGAATCTAGGGTCGCTAGTTCACAAAGAAGGCAATTTGGTGGCTAGTTCTGATTCCGAAGTCAACAAATGGATAAAAAAGCCAATGGTGGCTGGCGCCACAGCAGTGGTTTGCCATGGCGCCAGTAATTTTGTCTCAGGCTATCTTTGGTAGTTGAGCCAATGCCTCCTTTATCTTCTCATCGGGATACTCATAGTCTTGGAGCTTGCCCGAGAGATAGGCATCATAGGCAGCCATGTCAACATGTCCATGTCCGCTATGAGCCAGCAATATGGTTTTTGACTCACCAGATTCCCTGCACTTGAGGGCTTCGTCAATAACCACCTTAATAGCATGGTTTGGCTCGGGAGCGCTGATAATGCCCTCAGTGCGAGCAAAGGTTATGCCAGCCTCAAAGGTGGCAAGTTGATGCTCAGCTCTAGCTTCAACTTGCCCCAATCTTTCCAAGTGGCATATGATAGGTGCCATTCCATGATAGCGAAGGCCCCCGGCATGGATTGGGGGTGGAATAAAACCATGCCCCAGGGTAAACATCTTAATTAAAGGGGTAAGGCCAGCTACATCGCCGAAGTCATAGGCATATGGCCCTTTGGTTACAGTAGGGCAGCTCGCCGGCTCGACATTGATGATACGCAAGTCTGGCTTTGTCCCATCAATTTTATCTTTTACGAAGGGTAGATACAGACCGGCGAAGTTTGAGCCGCCGCCAATGCAGCCCACGATAATATCGGGATAGGCATCTGCTTTCTCCATTAGCTTCTTTGCCTCCAGACCATTGACAGTTTGATGCAGCAGGACATGGTTAAGCACGCTGCCCAGAGCATAGTGGGTATCATCGCGAGACACGCAATCCTCTACTGCCTCGCTGATAGCAAGCCCCAAGCTACCGGGACAATCGGGGTCTTTTGCCAGCATGTCTCGTCCTGCCTGGGTATCTGGGCTGGGGCTGGGAATACATTTAGCTCCCCAGGTCTCCATCATGACACGGCGGTAGGGTTTTTGGTGATAACTAATAGCGACCATGTAAACTTTAATCTCAATGCCAAAACAAGCACCGCCAAAAGATAGGGCGCTTCCCCACTGCCCAGCTCCGGTCTCGGTGGTAATTCGCTTTACTCTCTCTTGTTTGTTGTAATAAGCTTGAGCTACAGCAGTATTGGGCTTATGGCTACCAGGGGGGCTTGACCCCTCATATTTGTAGAAAATCTTGGCTGGCGTGTCCAAGGCTTTCTCCAACCTATGTGCCCGAAACAAGGTTGTAGGTCTCCATAACCTGTAGATGTCCCGCACCTCTTCCGGTATTTCAATCCACCTCTCAGTGCTCACCTCTTGCTTGATTAATTCCATAGGAAATAAAGGAGTTAAGTCGTTGGGAGTCACTGGCTTCCCTGTGGCTGGGTGTATAACTGGTGGTAATGGCTCAGGCAAATCTGCCTGGATGTTATACCAATATCTTGGTATCTCTTCTTCGTCCAGAGTAAATTTTGTTCTCTTATCCATTTTTATTCTCCTTTTATTTGTTAATTTGTGGGTTTAATAGATTATTCCTCTCGGCCCCAGAGGGCCAGTTCTGCAATACAATAAACATATTCAACCCTCCTTCAAATGCTAAAGTCCAGTAACCATATTTCGCCCTTCCTCAAAGGCGCTCAAACTTTTCTTTAGTGCCTCTTCTTTGCCGACGAAAGATTTTTCTAGCTCTGAGTGGATAAGCTCAGCGGGGATGGAGTGGGTTGCCTCAACGAAGGCTCCCAGCAGCACCAAGTTGGCACTCTGGCTGGTGCCAGTGATATGAATGCTTGTTTCAATAGCTGGGAGCTTGATTAGTTGGATATCTTCTTTTTTTGATTTGGCTTGGAATCCAGCGCTTTCGATAATCATCATTCCACCAGGGCGCACCCGGCTTTCAAAGTCCTTAAACTGGGATGATTCGGCAATGATTATCACCTCAGCCTGAGATAATAGCGGGGAAGTTATTTCTTCATTGGAGTAGATAATAGTACACTCAACAAGCCCGCCTCGCTTGGAGATGGCATAAGAAGGGAACCAGGTTACATTTTTGTACTTGGTCACGGCTGCTGAAGCAAGCAGTAATCCAGCGGTAAGTATGCCACCACCGCCAAGCCCAGTCATTATTACTTCGTCTCTAGTAGGTAATTCTTGCCTCATAATAATCCTTTCCTCTACTACTCAATTTTATCAACATTCTTAAACTCACCCAGCGGAAACTCGGGTATCATCTTTTCCTCCATCCACTTTAGGGAATCGATAGGTGATAGATGCCAGTTAGGTGGACAAGCGACAAGAATCTCGATGAAGCTGAAGCCAGCTTTGCTCATCTGTTTACCAAAAGCAACCTTTATATACTCTCTAGTCCGCTCGTAGTTGTAGGGATTGTTAACAGCGCCACGAGCAGAATAGGCGGTGCCTTTAAAAGTAGCTATCATTTCAGCAGCATGAATTGGGAATCCACTTTTGATTGCATCTCGTCCCTCGGGAGTGGTTGTAGTTTTCTGTCCCACCAAGCTAGTAGGCGCCATCTGCCCCCCGGTAGTCCCGTAAACGGCATTATTTAGCATCATGATGGTAATTTTCTCGGCGCGAGTTAACACTCCTAGCAAGGGGTCAGCACCAATGGCTAGTAATCCGCCATCTCCTTGTACAGTAAATACAATATTATCTGGGTAAACATGCTTGATAGCAGTAGCCATATCAGGTGGGCGACCATGTGGGGTAAGTACGCTGTCTATGTCTAACATGCCAAGCAGGAAGGAATTGCAGCCTATATCGAAGACGCCTATCGTCTCATCGCCCATGCCCATCTCTTCTAAGGCTTCGGCAATAGCCCGAGCAACAAGTGGCTCATGGCAACCAGGGCAATAAACAAAGCCAGCCGTCTGTGGGATTAGTAATCTTGGTCTTCCCGTAACTCTTTCCCTAGTCATCGCTTCGGTCTTCTCAGTCATAATGCTCTCCGGTTTCTTCTGTCGCGCTCATTTCATCACTTCGATTTTAGCTAAAATCTTATCTGGGAGAATCATGCCGCCATCGGTAGGCATGTGGCGGTCAAGTATATTTACCAAACCAACCTCAGTATGGCTCTCCACAGCTACTCTAACATCATCAACCAATTGTCCTAAAGAATCTTCCACTGCTAAAAATCTACTGCCTTGGCTCGCCTTTTGCCTGAGTACTTCATAGGGAAAGGGCCAGGCAGTTATCAAACGAATTAACCCTGCCTTAATACCTTCAGTGCGTGCCATGTTAACAGCTTCTTTGGATACCCTAGCTGTGTAACCGTAAGCAACCAAAATCAGCTCAGCATCTTCTGTTTTGTAGCCTTCGTATCGCAACTCAGATTCCTGCATCCGTTTTATTTTCTGGTCTAAGTTCAGCAGCAGGGCTTGGTAGCTAGGGTAGCGAGCAAATAAATCCCCAGCATGCTCCACAACGCGTCGTTTGCCATCTTTATGTCTCCCTTTACCTGTTACTGCCCAATCCTTGTCTGGCATGGGACCAAAGTCAATTTTCTTAACTTCAATCGTCTCGCGCAATCGCCCTATAATGGCATCTGATATAACTACCACAGGGTTGCGGTATTTATCAGCCAGATAGAAGGCAAGTTGAGTCAGGTCACAGCACTCCTGTGCAGAGGCAGGAGCAAGGACAATATTTCTATAATCGCCATGGCCTCCGCCCCTGGTGCACTGGAAATAATCCTGCTGAGCATGTCGAATAGGCCCTCCTCCAGGTCCTCCTCTCTGCACATCGATAACCACACACGGAAGTTCAGCATTAGCCATATCTGACATAGTTTCTTGCATAAGAGACCAGCCTGGACTTGAACTCGATGTCATGGCTCTAATCCCTGTAGCGGCTGCCCCGTAAAGCATATTTATGGAGCCCAACTCGCTCTGCGTTTGCACGAAAATCCTCCCCATCTTGGGGAACTCACGGGCGAACCACTGGGTTATTTCATTTTGGGGAGTTATAGGATAGCCGAAAAAGGCTTGGCAGTCAGCAACAGTTGCTCCCCGTGCAATAGCTTCATTGCCCTCGATAAACATTCTCTCGCCCATATCGTAACCTCCTCAATAAAACTGCTGGCTCATACTGACACCTCGCTGCTGAAGTTCAAATATACTTCGATAGCAGCTCCAGGGCAGAGCATGGCGCAAAACCCACAGGTATTGCATTCCTCGGGTTTAATGAAGGAGGGCAGCAGATACCCCTGGGGAGTGATTTTCTCTCCGGTGATCACAAGACATCCCCGGGGGCAGAACTTTACACAGTAACCGCATCCCTGGCATTCATTTTCATTAATAATTACTTCAGGTTTTACCATAGTTCTATTAGCCTTGCATAGCACACAAAGCCCCAGTGGGGCAGGCTTTAGTGCAGGCGCTGCAAAATTTGCAGCCAGATTCCTTAAAGGAGCCGGCGATTGGCCCGATTTCAAGCCTGTCATTTCGAGTAACAAATCCAAGGGCACCTACGCCTATTAGCTCCTGGCATACCCTAACACAGAGGCCACAGGAGATACACAGGTTGTAGTCCATAAAAAGAGATTCCTCCGTGACCACTGGTAGATTGCGAGGCTTATAAGGGGGTAAACCATCGGGAATCCCGATGTAATCAGCCACCTTCCTTAACTCACAGTCGTGAAAAAGGGAGCAACACCGCTCTGCAAGCGGCACCCCCTTTTTACATTCCTGTTGAGGCTCACACTGGTCTCGATACTCACAGCTTAAACAAATATGTGGATGCTGGCTAAGGATGGCCCCAAGGAAACATCGTCGGCTCTCCTGGACCCGAGGCGTATTTGTGTGGACAACCATGCCATCTCTGGCTGGAGTAATGCACGCTGAGGGAAAACCCGGCATCCCTTCAATCTCTACGGCACAGAGACGACAGGAACCAAAAGGAGAGAGCTTGGGGTGGTGACACAGTGTGGGAATGTAAATGTCCGCCTTTTGCGCCGCCTCAAGTACGGTTATTCCCCTACTTGTTTTAATCTTAATGGCATCAATTTCTAGCGTGATTTTATCCATGTCTTTAAGAACCTGAAATCTTAAGCTTACCCTCCGCCCACATATCTCGCAATGCCCTCTTCATGACTTTCATTGTGCCTGTCATAGGCAACTCATCCATAAATATCACATAATCAGGGATCCACCATCCGGGAAACCTGGAACGCAGCGGCTTTAGTATATCTTCCTCTGACAGCTTACCTTTGTATTCCTCTTTCAGTGTGACGGTTGCCACTGGTCTCTCATCCCACTTGGGGTGAGGGACTCCGAAAACCGCTGCCTGACGAATTGCAGAGTTTTCCATGATAGCATTCTCTAAATCTACTGAGGAAATCCATTCACCTCCTGACTTAATTATATCCTTGAGCCGGTCTAGAATATGAAGGTAGCCATCCTCCTCTACTATGGCTAGGTCTCCGGTATGCAGCCACCCATCCCGGAATACTCCGCTAGTGGCTTCGGCATCATTGTAGTATTCTTCTGCTGGCCAAAGACCTTTGGTGATGACTTCCCCTATCTCCTTGCCATCCCAAGCCACATCTTTTCCGGTATCCACATTCACCACGCGCACTTCCACGCCTGGTATGGGTAAACCTTGATAAGTCATTCTCTCAAGATACTTTTCTCGGGACCATCCATCCATATGCTTTCGGTGAGAGGTAACAGTGGTGAAGTTAACACGCCCTTCAACCATGCCGTAAGTCCAATGGCACTTTATTCCCCTTTTATCCATCATCTCCATCAACGCTTTGTTGGGAGCTGTGGCCCCGGAGAAGACCTTCTTCAAACTGCTAAGGTTATATTTTCCCTTCTCCCACTCTTGCATAGCGAACATCACTACCGTGCTGGCTCCTTGGAAATAGTTTACCTTCTCTTTTTCTATCAATCTAAGCTGGTCATCGGGAGAGGGATGAGGCCCTGGCCACACTAGCTTGCCACCCGACATCGCTGTTGACCACTGGAAATTGTGTGAATTGACGTGGAAAAGATTTACTACAGGCATAACTGTGTCGTCTTCATGGAAGTCTTCTTGATCGGCACCACTGCAACCCAGGCAACGCAAGACAATGGAGCGAGGAGACCATCCTATTCCCTTGGGTCGTCCAGTAGTACCACCAGTGTAACACAAGACCGCCAGAGAATTTTCTGGTAAATCATCGGGAAAATCATAAGTGGTTGAAGCCTCGCGAAGTAGCTCCTCGTAGGAATAAAGAGGAGAAAGCTTCGTCTTGAGGAGCTTTTCCGCTGGAGTTAACACCACATAAAGCTCCACAGTTTTTAACTCTTCACTTATTTCCTCGAGGAGGGGAACGAGGTCCTCGTCAACGAACATTATCTTATCTTTGGAGTGATTGATGGCATAGACTAAATGCTCTCTACTATATCGTATATTGGTCGGATGAAATACTGCACCCATCATTGGCACGGTATAGGATAGTTCACCATGCCTGTGAGTATTCCAGGCGAAGGTAGCAACTTTATCACCCTGCTCTATGCCTAACTTCTCTAAAGCATTAGCCAGACGGCATATCCTTTCATATTCCTCATGCCAGGTACACCGGAACTCCTCACTCTGATGGTCGGGACTGTAGATGCCCTCCTTATCACCAAAGTACAAGACAGCTCTCATCAAAAGAGGCCTCAGTTGCATCTGGTAAGTTTCTTTTACATATTCAATAGGCATTTTCTTCCCCTTTCACTGTTCGTTCAGCACTTCTTTTCCGGCTCTCATATTCTGAGTATCTAAAGGGTGCTTTGTGCTGTTAAAAACCAAAACAATTATGGTGATGTATCTGCACATTGTCAATTTGCCCATTTTGAACTCGTTTTCAGTTCTATCTCATAAGACCAGGAAGAAATAATGCGATTTGTGGAAAAGCTACCAATAGAGCCAAGGAAACTATACAAGCGGCAAAATAGTAACTTACACCTTTGAAGATGGTCTCAAGGGGCACATCTGGGGCTAAACCCTTGACAACATACACATTTATGCCTACTGGTGGGGTAATCGCCCCCATAGTTGTGGCCATCATTAACATTATCCCAACCCAGATGGGGTCATAACCCAAAGCCATGGCTAGTGGGAAGAAGACGGGGATGGTAACCACGAGAAACCCCAATGCATCCATAAGGCAGCCACCAATGATATAGATGACCAATACTATTGCCAGAACAGCAACAGGGGGTACGGGGAGGGCAGATGCCCAATCCGCCAGGAAAAAGGGGAGCCTGGTCACTGCTAGGAAGCGGCCAAAAATCACTGCTCCAGTGACGAGAACCATAACCATGCAGGATGTGCGTAGCGTTTCCAGAGCGGCTTTAGTGAATCTTTGCCAGGTGAGTTCTCGCCTGACCAGGGCGATAATTATGGCACCAAAGGAGCCAGCAGCCCCGGCTTCGGTAGGGGTGAACCAGCCGGCATAAAGACCACCTAAGACCAAACAAAATAAAACTAGCACTTCTATAACCCCAGGGAGAGCAGCTAGCTTTTCCTTGAAGCTTGTCTTTGGTCCCGCGGGACCAAAGTGAGGATTCCGTCGGCAAAGGATGTAAATGGTGACCAGAAATAGGACACCCAGAACAATCCCAGGGAAAATACCGCCGAGGAAGAGCTTAGTTATGGATTGTTCGGTTTGCAACCCGATAACGATGAGGATGACGCTGGGGGGAATAACCACACCCAATGTGCCGCCGGTGGCAACAGTGCCTGTACTCAACACCGGGTCATAATTGTATTTCTCCATCTGGGGCAGGGCTACCGTGCCCATAGTAGCTGCCGTAGCTGAATTGGAACCACAGATAGCAGCAAAAAACTCATCAGCCACTATTGTAGCCATAGCTATCCCCCCACGCATCTGCCCTACCCACTTATATGCCGTATCATAGAGCCGCACGCTTATCCCGGAGTTGAGGCAAATGTAACCCATGAAAATAAAGAGAGGGATGACACTAAGACCATAGGATGAGAACTGTCCCCAGATATCTGAGCTTAATATGTGAAGTGCTGCCTGCGGCGAAACAAAATAGCTCATGCCAAGAAAGCCAGCCAGCGCCATAGCAAAACCCACTGGCAGCCTCAGAAACATCAGCGTGAGCATGCCAATGATGCCAATGATAGCAATTATGGTAGGACTCATCGCTTCACTGCCTCAGTCAGCGACTTCAAGAAATCCACCAGCAATGCTAAGCACAGGAGGGCGCAGCCAATGGCCACCGCATATATGAAAGGGAAAAAGATTATATGTAGCGATTCGGATACCGACCCCATTTCCCAATAGTGGGTAGCGAGTTTGATGATTTGCCAGGTCGCCATTCCAAATAGAACCATGCCGGCAAAGAACATAATGCTATCAATAATTGCTTGAACCCGCGGTCGAAATCGGGATACCATTATCTCTACGCAGGTGTGACCTCGCTGCCTCTGAGTATAGCCTAAAGCGAAGGCAACCACTAAAGCTGCTAGCCACCCAATAACTTCGGTAGTGCCAGCGAAAGGCACCCAGACCTTCCGCATAATCATGTTGACCACAGTGAAGAGCATCATTGTTACCAAAATGCCGCTAGCTATCCAACTGAGCCACCGATTTAAAGTGCTGATAATCTTTTCTAAATAAGCCATTTTTACACCATAAACATTTCAGGCTACGCAACCATCTAAAACCTGCTACCCTTTATAGAGGGTGCCCTTGGTAAATTGCGCCACAGACTAATGGACACCCTCTATAGGTCTGGAATCTATATGGAACCCACGGCTTGTGTGGCTTACTTGCTGTATTTTGCACAAAGCTCAGCTAGCCTATCCAGGTATTCATTCCCGGGTAGCCCTTTGGCCGCCATATCCGCTAGATACTTATTAACTATGGGCTTGAGCAGTTCATCCCATTTAGCCTTCTCTTCCGAGGAAATGGTGATGATTTCAAAGCCGCATTCCTCCTTCGCCCACTTTATAGACTCCTCAGTATGCTTATCCATATATTCGCCGGTCCACACTGATTGCTCCAAACTAAGGTCATTCATAACCTTTTTCACATCTGCAGGTAGGGAATCCCACTTGTCTTTGTTCATTACTACGACGAATAAGCAACCTATACATGGCGACCAATCAGTAGCATAATGGCAAGTCTCAGCATATTTGAAGTCGAGAAGTGTCTCGAGAGAGGAGACATAGCCCTTGACCACTCCCTTGGCTAGGGCTTCAGGCACCTCAGATTGAGGCATGCCTACCGGGGCTGCTCCCAGTGCTTTCATAATTGGCACCACTGCTCCTGAGGAGCGTAGCTCTAAACCTCTAAGGTCTTCCAGTTCTCGCACCGGGTCTATGGTTACAATGTGGTTTGGTCCGGCGGTATACATGTAGAGCACTTTGAAATCAGCTAGCGATGCTGGGTTGAACTCGTTATAAGCCTCCCACAGGACCCGGCTAGCCACTGCTGTATTGGGGAACTTGATAGCGGGGTTCTCCATGCCAAGCATCAGAGAGAAACGACCTGGCTCGTAGGAGAGGCAGGAACAGCCTATATCAGCCACACCGGCGTTCACTCCGTCAAACATGGCTGGGGCGGTGAGCAAGGTTCCGCCAGGGAAGGTATCGATTTCAACCTTGCCATTAGTGCGATTCTCTACCTTATCTACCCAGTCCTCCATCGACACACAAGGGAAAGTAGGTGCAGGTGGGAAGTGGGCAAAGGTCAACTTTATGGGTTCGCCCGTGGTTGGCGGTGTCGCCGGTTTTCCACACCCGCTGACCGCTAGCAACGTTATCGCTATTATTACTATGACTATCGATTCTACAAACTTCAGCGTCTTTTTAGTTTTCATTTAACATCTCCTTGTTTTGTTGTTTCTAATCTTTGTATTTTGGCGCCGACTAGCAGCACCAGGTCTGTAGTATAGTGAGCATATTCAAACCTCCTTTATTGAGATTGCTTCGATTTGCTCGCAATGACATTGATTTGAATTTTTCTATGATTCATCGAGAGCCTCTCTCAATTGTCTGGCAAAACTTTGAACTAAGCTTAAAGATTTGTCTTCCTCCATAAGCTGAATGATGCGACTGCCTACAATTACCCCGTTGACTATTTTGCCCATTTGCCTGGCTTGTTGTGGGGTAGATATTCCAAATCCCAGACAAAGGGGATGAAATTGCTTCCCCTTCGCTGCGCTCAGGGTCGCAGTGGTGCTTCTCACCTTGGTCACAAATGCCGCTAAGCCTGGAGGTAATTTTTCTCTGGCTCCGGTGACTCCCATCACTGAAACCAGATATATGAAGCCACGAGATTTTTGGGCTACAAGCTGAATGCGTTCTTCAGTGCTAGTGGGGGTCAGGAGGTAGATGAGATCAATGCCATGATCTTGCGTGATAAGCTCTAAGTCATAGCCTTCCTCTGGAGGTAGGTCAGGAATAATCAGGCCGTCAATTCCGGATCTGGCACAAGCATCACAAAATTCATCAAGACCATAGTTAAAAATTGGATTGAAATAGCTCATAAATATTAGAGGGACTTTAACCTGCTGATTCAATTCCTTGGCTACTTCAAGGCAAATTTTCGGAGTGACTCCGTTTTGTAAGGCACGAAAACTTGCCTTTTGTATGGTGATACCATCTGCTATAGGGTCAGAGAAAGGGATGCCTAGCTCTATCAAATCGCATCCACTTTCAGCGAGGAGAGGGACTACCCTCAAGGTTGCCTCGATGCTGGGATAACCTACAGTGATATAAGGAATAAAAGCTGTGTGATTGGGCTGGGCAAAAGCAGAGGCAATACGGCTCACAATTTTACTCCTAATGCCCTAGCTACAATGTCAACATCTTTATCACCTCGACCAGAAAGGTTAACAACGATAATTTGCTTCTTAGGGAGAGAACTCGCCATTTTGACAGTGTAGGATATGGCATGTGCTGGCTCAAGTGCTGGGATAATACCCTCAGTTTGAGAAAGGAGATGGAAAGCCTCCAGCGCCGCGTTATCGTCCACAGCTACATAAGTGGCTCTCCCTACGGCTTTATAATAGCTGTGTTCCGGACCTACACCAGGATAATCCAGTCCAGGAGCGATGCTGTGCGTCTCGCGAATCTGTCCAGCGTCATCTTGGAGAACATAGGATTTTGCCCCATGGAGCACTCCTACTCTTCCTGCAACTAGGGAGGCAGCGTGTTGTAGGGTCTTGATTCCTTTTCCTGCCGCTTCTACCCCGATGAACTTGACATCCCTGTCATTCACAAAGGGATGAAAAATCCCAATGGCATTGCTTCCACCACCTACACAGGCAATTATATAATCAGGTAAGCGGCCGCATTTTTCTAAAATTTGTTGTTTTGTTTCCTTCCCTATGATTGACTGAAAATCACGCACCATTGTGGGGTAGGGGTGAGGACCTACCACTGAACCCAGAAGATAGTAAGTATCTCTTACATTGGTTACCCAGTCTCTTATTGCTTCATTGATGGCGTCCTTCAAGGTTTTACTGCCTGAGGAAACGGGGCGCACCTCTGCACCTAATAGTTTCATACGGAAGACATTGAGAGGCTGACGACTTATATCCTCCTCTCCCATATAGACGATGCAATCCAGTCCTAGCTTAGCACATACGGTAGCCGCAGCCACCCCATGCTGCCCGGCGCCAGTCTCAGCGATGATTCTTCGCTTTCCCATTCTCTTAGCAAGAAGGCCTTGCCCTAGAGCATTATTTATCTTATGGGCACCGGTATGAGCTAAGTCTTCCCTTTTAAGGAAGATTTGGGTACCTCCGCAATGCTTTGTAAGCCTTTCAGCAAAGTAAAGGGGTGTTGGCCTTCCTGAGTAATCCCGCGACAAGGAATCAAACTCAGCCCAGAAGGATGGGTCATGCTTTGCTCCCTCATAAGCAGCATTCAATGCATCCAGAGCCGGTATGAGTGTTTCTGGCGCGAACCTGCCGCCAAATTGCTCAAAATAGCCACTTGAATCAGGCAGTTGCTTAGCTTCTATTCTCATCAGATTTCCTTACTGCTCCAATGAATGTCTTAATCTTGGCTATATCCTTGACTCCATCCACCTCCACTCCGGAGGAGACATCCACTCCCCAAGGTGATACTATCTCAATTGCTTGAGCTACATTATTCGGGTCAAGCCCTCCAGCGATAATCACTGGAAATCTCTTTGCTACTTGCTGAGCTAATTTCCAGTTGAAAGTCAGTCCTGTTCCGCCATATTTGCCTTCAGCCTGGGAATCAAGGAGGGGGACGAATCTTTGTGTGGAAAGTAATTTAGCTCCCTCGTCCAGTTCAGCGCAGATTTCTTCAGTACACTGTTGACCTATCCGGATAGCCTTAATTATTGGTCGGGTAATTCCACAGCAATATTCCCAGGGCTCATCGCCACTTAGCTGGACCCAATCTAAAGCACAAAAATCGGCAATTTCATTTACTTCAGAGACAGGCATATTGACAAAGACGCCGACTGTCTTCGCAGTCTTGTTTTCTTTCTTTAGGATACTGATTATCTCGCATGCCTTGACAGGTGTTACCTGTCGTCGGCTGTGAGCAAAGACTAGTCCAATAAAATCAGCGCCAGCTTCAACTGTTGCTAGCGCATGAGCCTCTTCTGTAATCCCGCAAATCTTTATGCGTGTCATAGTAATAATTCTTTCATCTTGCCCAAAACATCATCGGCAGTAACCAGGGCTTCGCCAACAAGTATGGCGTTAACTCCCCACTCCTCAAGCTTTTCGATATCCTTCCGACTTTTAATGCCGCTCTCGCTGACTACAATCCGTTGTTGTGGGATGGGGGGGCGCAGTCGGCGGGTTGTAGCGATATCAAGGACAAAGGTATTGAGGTCTCGATTGTTAATTCCGATGATTTCCGCTCCACTAAGAAGTGCCCTCTCTACTTCACCTTCATTATGAACCTCAACCAGACATTTTAAACCGAGGCTATGGCTCACCGAAAGGAGTTCCTCAAGCTGGTTTTGGCTTAAAATAGCTGCTATTAGCAATAAGGCATCAGCACCATAGGCACATGACTCATATAGTTGATATGGGGTAAAAATGAAATCTTTCCTCAGTAGCGGAAGCTCAACTACCTCTCTAATTGCTGCCAGATGCTCAATGCTACCGTGGAAATAATTTGCCTCAGTTAGCACTGAAATGGCGGCAGCGCCACCTTTAACATAGGTCTTAGCTAACTCGGCGGGATTAAGGTTGGGACGAAGAATCCCTCGTGATGGGGATGCCTGCTTTATTTCGGCAATCAGTCGAATGTGGTTGCCTCTAAGGGCAGAAGCAAAGTCCAGCGGCGGCTTCTGCTGGGCAATGCGCTCTTCTAGACAACTTAATGGCAGCGTCTTCTTTCTTTGCTCAACCTCTTCTTTTTTTGAGGCAATGATTTCATCTAACATCTTTCTTTATTGAGATTGCTTCGCTTCTCCTTCACTTCGTTCAGGGCTTCGGCTCACCGCAATGACGTTACTCAGGCTCTGACTGAACTCGATTAGCTCATCAAGTTTGGCTTGGGCCCTTCCGCTGTCAATTACCTCTTTAGCAATGCGAGTGCCTTCTTTAAGGTTTGATGCTTGGTTACCAGCAATCAAGACAGCAGCAGCATTTATAACTACTATATTTCGTCTGGCTCCCACCTCTCCGTTCAATATACTGCGCAGTATCTCACTATTTTGCTTCGCTGTTTCTCCTTTAATCTCTGCCATACTCGCTCTGGCAAACCCAAAATCTTCAGGGGAAACTTTATAAGGTGGCGATATCCTATCTTGGGTAACATCCCACACTAGCGATTCTCCACTAATTGTGATTTCATCCATGCCATCCATGCCATGCACTATTAGAGAATGCTTTGTGCCTAAACGCTGGAGGACAGAGGCTACCTTCTCTCCTAATTCCTTAGAAGGAACACCAATGACCTGAAACTCAGCATGAGCGGGATTAGTCAAGGGACCAAGGATGTTAAACACGGTGCGGATTCCAATTTCACGCCGAGGCGCAGCGGCATACTTCATTGATGGGTGAAAGGTGGGGGCAAACATAAAGCCAATGCCCACCTTCTCCAAACATTGAGCTACCGCTTCGGCTCCAAGGTCAATTCTTACCCCCAATGCCTCAAGGACATCGGCACTGCCGCAATGACTGGACATTGCCCGATTGCCATGCTTGGCTACCTTAAGTCCGGCACCAGCGGCAACGAAAGCCGCCGTTGTGGAGATATTAAAAGTGAAGGAGCCATCACCACCAGTGCCACAGGTATCAATCACGGGCGGGGTAGCCATGACAGGTATTGCTTTAGCTCGCATGACACTCACTAGCCCAGCAATCTCATCTACCGTTTCCCCTTCAATGCGAAGTGCGGTGACAAATGCGCCAAATTGAGCTGGTGTTGCCTCGCCACTCATTATCTCCTCCATTACCTCGGCTGCTTGCTCCATATTCAGCGAATTGCCACAGACGAGGGTTTCAATGGCTTCCTTGATCATTTGGTGTGCTCCTCTTTAGCTATCTTACGAACTTCAGTTTTCAGTGGGCCTATCTCCCAACCTCCGCTTACTTGAGCTATGCTTACCTCTCGTCTTGATTCGATGTCACGATCATATACATCTTTATAATATGCCACCAGGAATCCCCGCCCCCCATTTCGCTCTAAGGATAATCGGCGCGTTATTTCCCTCTCTTTATCATTGGTAGCCATGCTGCCAATATCGTACCGTTGGGATTCGCCCTTAGCGCCTTCAGTAAGCGAATATACATCAATGGCTGGCCCAGGACCAATATTTCTAAGTGTGCACGTCAATTGCTGAGGTAGTTTTCCTTTCCTTACGTTGGACAATATTTCCCTCTTATCCTCATCAGTAAGTGATTCCTCTATGTCTATTATAGGGCGAACTGCATCATACTTCTGTTCCTTCACCTCTTCAGCCATTTTCATGCCAGCGCCTGCTTGTTTCTTTGTCGCTTCGGCAATTTGCGTCGTAGAATACGTATATACTGTTGTCACAGCAATCAGGCCAGCTAAAAGAACCAAGTTCAGTATTGGAGCTTTATCAACATTGCAGAATCCAATGACTGCTACTGCTAGAATCATTATAATAACGGCCACTGCAAGAATCCTTTCCTTTTTCAAAGTTCACCTCCGCGATTCTTATGTTTCATCCCTAAAAAGTTTCGTAGTATGTCCTTGCCCACGTCAGTCATAATTGATTCAGGGTGGAACTGAACACCCTCTACGGGAAACTGGCGGTGGCGCAGCCCCATAATCATGCCCTCCTTTGTCCATGCGCTAACTTCAAAACAATCGGGCAAATCATCACGCATTACTGCCAGGGAGTGGTAGCGGATGGCAGGGAAGGGATTAGGTAATCCGATGAAAATCTCCTTGCCATCATGATAGATAAGCGATGACTTGCCATGCTTAATTTCGCCAGCTCGGTCAATCTTGGCTCCGTAGCTATATCCGACGCATTGGTGCCCCAGGCAGACCCCTAAGATAGGAATGCGGCTGCCGAAATGGCGAATAACCTCATTGGAGATGCCGGCTTGCTCTGGGGTACCTGGACCGGGGGAAATGACGATATATTGGGGATGCTTCATCTCAATTTCATTCAGGCTCACTTTATCATTACGATCTACCCATATCTCCTCTCCCAGTTCACTCAAGTACTGAAAGAGGTTATAGGTAAAGCTATCGTAGTTATCTATCAGCAAAAGCATATTGGTCAACCTCCGCTTGGTCTATAGCGGTGAGCATCGCCTGGGCTTTGCTCAAACTTTCTTGATATTCACGCTCAGGGATACTATCGGCGACGATGCCACACCCTGCCTGAATATAGGCGGTGTTATCCTTGATAATGATAGTGCGGATGGTAATGGCAGTATCCATGTTTCCCGAGAAGTCGAAGTAGCCTACTGCGCCGGCATAAGGTCCTCTCTTTTCTCTTTCCAGTTCAGCGATAATCTCCATAGCTCGAATCTTGGGTGCACCGGAAACAGTGCCCGCAGGGAAGCAGGCACGCAGAGCATCGAACTGGGAAAGTCCTGTTCTTAGCTTACCTTGAACATGGGATACCAAATGCATAACATGGGAATAGCGTTCCACATCCATAAGCTGAGTTACCTTAATCGTGCCTGGCTCGCTAATTCTCCCAATGTCATTACGCCCCAGGTCAACAAGCATAATATGTTCGGCTCGTTCCTTCTCGTCCTTCTTAAGTTCCTCCTCCAGTGCCAGGTCTTCTATGGCATCCTTGCCCCGAGGGCGAGTGCCAGCGATGGGGTGGTTGGATACTACGCCGTCCTCTACCCGCACCAAAAGCTCAGGAGAAGCGCCCACAATATAAAAGCCATCCAGGTGGAGATAGTACATATAGGGGGAGGGGTTGATAGAGCGCAGCGCCCGATATATAGCAAATGGAGTGGCGTGGGTAGGTCTGGCTAGCCGTTGTGACAGGACAACCTGGATTATATCGCCAGCGTAGATATGCTCCTTAGCTTGGGATACCCCAGCCTCAAATTCTGCTTGGGAAAAGTTCGATGACACATCACTGAGAGCTGTCAGTTGAGGGCTATCAACTGTCGGCCGAATTGGTTGCCCTAGCCTATCCGCCAGGTCATCAATCTTGTCAGTTGCCTTCTGATACGCTGCCTCGATATCTCCATCCAACTGAGCGTGGGAGATAATCTTGATTCTGTGAGTGATATGGTCGAAAACAAGGAGGGTATCAACCAACATCAGTATAGACTCAGGAAGACCTAAAGGGTCATGGTTAGGTGAGGGCAGCCTCTCAAAGTAACGCGCAGCCTCATAGCTCAGATAACCAACCATGCCACCGTGGAATCTGGGCAGGTCAGCAATCGGCACGGGATGAAATTGACTAAACTCCTCCTCCACCAGGTGCAATGGGTCAAGGGGGTTCTCAATTCCTGTCTTTAACACCAGGGAAGGTTCGGTGCCAATGAAGCTATAGCGAGCCAGCCGCTCTCCCCCTTCAACGCTCTCCAAAAGGAAAGAGTAGTTTCCGCGAGCTACCTTGAGATAAGCAGATACCGGTGTTTCTAGGTCGGCATTAACCTCACGGTAAACTGGCACTAGATTACCCTGCTTCTTTAATTGGCGAACCTCATCTAGCGTTGGATAATACATATCGCTCCTCGATAAATAAAAAGCCTCTCGCCCAAGGGGCGAGAGGCTTAACCTTCGCGGTGCCACCCTTTTTAGTCAGTCCTCAAAATTATAGGAGGAGGTCTTGACCATCTCTTTTCCAGGTACGGAAGTAAATCTCCCTTTTTACCTCGATACCCTGAGCTTTTAACGGTGCCCTTCCGGCAAAGCCTACTCGCGCTTTACAAGCTTTCGGTTTGCAGCTCCCAGGTCCATTCCAACCTTGCGCAAGTATCGGCTCACACCTTACCCGACTCTCTGAACTCCGCCTCGAGCTGTACTAATCCTGTTCTCAGCCTTTCCCTTATTTAATTTTTAACCCAGCAATTCTATACAGGCGGTTTAGATTTGTCAAATAGTAATTAGGCTGTGTGCTGATTTGTGTGGAAAAGTGATAAGGTGGTAAGAACTCTGGAGCAAAGAAAATAAAGGAGAGGAGGTCTTACCACCAAAGGCTAAGAGCCAGGAAAAGGGTATCACAATTCTGTTAGGGCTTGACAGATTGCAAAGTGGAAAGGGCGAGAGATGAGGTAGGATGGGTTTAATGGACACCAAAGTCAGGTAAAATACAAAGACGGAGGTGTCAAAATGAAAAGGCTCCCACAAGGAAGATACACGAAGGAGTTTCGGGAAGAAGCAGTGAAACTGGTAACGGAAGAGAGCATA
>JAUWQI010000021.1 GCA_030611085.1 Dehalococcoidia bacterium
CGCCAGTTTCAGAGCCCCTTGGTATATGTCCTGCTGGTGGCGGGGACAATTACTGGCATTCTGACCCTACATGGGGAGGATATGCTGTGGGACACGGTAGTTATTCTAGGGGTGGTTATTCTCAATGTGCTAATAGGTTTCTGGCAGGAGGGAAAGTCTGAAGCTGCTCTAGAAGCGTTGAAAAAGATGATGGTGTCAGAGTGTAATGTGCTTAGAGACGGGGAGCAAAAGATTATAGCGGCACGGGAGCTGGTTCCAGGTGATGTGGTTCTCCTCAGCGGGGGTGATGGTGTACCAGCCGATTTACGTCTGTTCTTTACCAAAGAGGCCAGCACTGATGAGGCTGCTCTCACCGGGGAATCGACACCGGTGGAAAAGAATACTAGCCCCATTTCAAGACCAAATTTGACCCCGGCAGACCAGAAATGTATCGCCTTTAGTGGCACCTTCATTACCCGTGGCGTAGCTAAAGGGATTGTGGTAGGCACTGGGGAGAGTAGCGAGTTCGGCAAAATTGCCAAACTGGTGAAGGAGACCAAGAGAGTAGCTACCCCTCTACAAAGGAAGATAGCTGCTTTCACTAAGTTCTTGATTATTGCTATCCTCGCCCTCGGCGGCATTAACTTCTTGCTGGGTTACGCTTTTGGATTTAGCATTATATATAGTTTCCTGGCTTCGGTTGCCCTTATTGTGGCCGCTATACCCGAGATGTTGCCGATGATAGTAACCGCGATTCTAGCTTTGGCGGCAACAGCTATGGCGAAGAAAAATGCGCTTATAAGGAGACTGCCGGCAGCGGAAACATTAGGTTGCGCTACAGTCATATGTTCAGATAAGACAGGAACCCTTACCAAAAATGAAATGACCGTATTAAGGGTATATTCTGGTGATAATGCCTATGAGGTGAGCGGAGTAGGCTATGAGCCCAAAGGAGAGTTTACTTTAGACGGTAAGGTAATTGCCCCGATACAGGAGAATAATGCTCTTGCTGAAACTCTGAGGGCAGGTTACCTATGCAATAATGCCGTCCTGGCGAAAGAAGAAGAGAGATATGGCATTATCGGGGACCCCACTGAGGGGGCTTTGGTAGTCGCGGCAGCTAAAGCAGGCATTAATGAAAAGTTCCCCAGATTGGATGAGCTTCCCTTTGAGTCAGAGCAACAATATATGGCAACTTTGCACCAGGGTCAAAGGGAAAATATCATCTATATAAAAGGCTCGCCGGAGAGAATTTTAGGGATGTGCCAAAATCAGTTGAATGATGAAGGTGCTGAGTCGCTAAAGGATGAGGATATATTGGGAAAGGCGAGTGAGATGGCGGGAGAGGCGTTGAGGATACTTGGTATGGCTTACAAAACTGTTCCTAAAGACAAGACCTCGCTGGAGCCGGCAGATATAAAGGAGCTGACTTTCCTGGGACTACAGGGGATGATAGACCCACCTCGGCAGGAAGCGATTGAGGCAGTCGCTAAATGTAAGAAAGCCGGAATAAGGTCGGTAATGATAACTGGAGACCATGCACTGACGGCAAAGGCTATTGCCCGCCAACTTGGGATAATGGGTAGTGATAAAGATGATGTCTTGACCGGGGAGCAATTGGCTAGAATGAGTGATGAGGAGTTATATGAAGCTGTGGGCAAGGTCTCTGTTTATGCTCGGGTGGCTCCAGAGCATAAGTTGAGGATAGCTCAGCAGTTGCAGAAGAGGGGGCAGATTGTGGCGATGACTGGCGATGGGGTAAATGATGCTCCAGCATTAAGGACAGCCGATATTGGCATAGCCATGGGGATAACTGGGACTGAGGTGAGTAAGGAAGCATCGAGCCTGGTTCTTACTGATGATAACTTTGCCAGCATAGTGAACGCAGTGGAAGAAGGCAGACACGGTTGGAATAATCTAGAAAAGGCAATCCTTTATACACTGGCTACTAATGGGGGACAGGCGCTACTGGTTATGGGGGCAATATTAGTAGCTCCATTCGTAGCCCTCTTTGCCCTGCGGCTTCCCTTAGAGCCGATACAAATCCTGTGGATAAATTTGTTCGACTCGGTATTCCTCACTATGCCGCTAATGATGGAGCTTAAGGGAAAGGGGTTATTGGAAACCTCACCGCGAGACCCTAAAGAAAAAATAGCTAATCGCCTATTCTTTATACGGGTTGGGGAGGTATCAGTGGCAATGGCAGCTACTGCCTTTATTATCTATTGGAACTTTGGACATCTAGCCCTTGCCTCAACGAATGTTGACCTAATGTTAACTCAGGCACAAACGGCAGCACTAATGACTGTGGTGTTTGTCCATATAGGCTACATATTTACTGCAAGGTCAACCTTTGGCTCGGCTTTTACCTTTAGCCCCTTCTCCAATAAGTGGATTCTAGGTGGGGTAGCAGTAACTATCATTATAGACCTGATGATAGTCTACCTACCTGCCTTAAATACCGTGTTTAGGACGGCGGCTTTCCCTGCTAGTTGGTGGCCATATATACTCATCGGCCTGCCGGTGGGATTCTTTGTGACTGAACTGGAAAAGCTAATAAGGAGGCAATTACAAAAAAGAGAGGCAAAGCTTCAGCCTGCCTCCGGCTAAGCGTTGCCTCCGGCATCTAGCAACTCTGAAACTGGTCAGGATGGCTAGCCCAAATACTGTTTAGTCTGTTATTCCGTGGTCGCAAAGATAATCAACGGCATCTTGGATGGTCTGTATTTTCTCCATATCTTCATCAGCTATTTCCAGCTTCCTTTCCGGGCTTGAGAATTCCTCCTCTATAACTGTAATAAGCTCAATTAAATCCAAAGAGTCAGCATCCAAGTCATCGGCGAATGATGCTTCAGGTGTCACTTGGTCCTCTTCGACTTCTAGCTGCTCCACAATTATCTTCTTCAACCGGTCAAAAATGCTTGTCATTTTGCCTCCTTTGATCAAATTTTAATTGGTTCATTCTTACCACATTCGGCGGCTATCGAGCCTAATACTCCGTTAACTAATCTCGGTGAAGAATCGCTGCCAAAACTCTTAGCCAACTCCACAGCCTCATTTATGGCTACCTTAATTGGGGTAGTATTGAATAGAATTTCAAAGATGGCAAGACGCAGGATATTTCTATCAATGCTGGACATTTGTTTTGCAGGAAAGGCCGGAGCGAAATGCTCGATGAATTCGTCAAGTTTGGATTTATTTTGTAGCACTCCTTGCACAAGCTCCTCACTGAAGCTAAACCCCTCCTGAGGCAACGCTTTTTCCGCTGCTAAATGGGCTAGGGCTTCTTCTCCTTTGTGCTTTGTGCAATCAAGCTCATAAAGCGCTTGGAGAGCAGTGATTCTCGCCTTCCGCCTGATACCGGTCATAATTAATTTACCTGCCGTGTAATATCTTCAATTTCCGATATATTGAAGGTCTGTAACTCTGGATTGATTTGCCGAATCAATCCGCTAAGCACCTTCCCAGGACCGATTTCATAAAAGGTAGTAGCCCCATTATTCATCATATATTCAACAGACTTCTGCCATTGAATGCAACTATGAAGTTGTTTTACGAGCTCTTCCTTTATCGAATTCACATCGGTCAATGGCTGAGCAGTTACATTGGCTATTATAGGAATTGTTGGCGGATGAAATACAACTCTTGAAATGACTTCGCTGAATTCAGCTATAATCGGTTCCATTAAAGCGGAGTGAAAAGCTCCGCTGACTTTCAAGGGGATGAGGCGGCGAGCCCCCTTCATTTTAGCTAACTTATTGGCTTCAGCTAAAGCATCAATAGCGCCACTAATTACAATCTGTCCCGGGCAGTTTATATTGGAGATTTCAGTTTTACTGTGAAAGCAAATGCTCTTAACGACCTCTTCATCAAGTCCTATTATGGCGAGCATAGCCCCAGGATTTTTTTGCCCTGCTTCGTACATTAATCTACCTCTCTCCCGAACCAAAGTTACAGTGTCAAATAGGCTAAGCACATTAGCAGCCACAAGAGCAGTATATTCTCCTAAACTATGTCCCGCGACAAAGGAAGGCAGTGGCTGGTTTGCGTTGCTATTTTGCCGTGCTGCTTTAAGGCAAGCAATGCTAGTTACTAATATCGCAGGCTGAACATTTTTAGTCTTGATAAGCTCCTCCGCTGGTCCTTCAAAGCATAAGCGAGAAAGAGGAAGGTCTAGGGCGGTGTCAGCTTCATCAAAGATTTCCCTGGCTGAGGAATAAATGTTATATAGGTCTACTCCCATTCCTACTCTTTGGGAGCCTTGCCCCGGGAAAACATAAGCTATCCTGGATGTCTCAGCCATGCTCTTAGCTAGCTTTTTCTCTTCGGGGTTTTAATCTCGATTACTTGCCTACTATTGTAGGTACCGCAGGTAGGGCAAACATGGTGAGCTAACTTAGGGCTGTGGCACTGTGGGCATGTATCTAAAGCAGGAAGGGTTAGCTTAAGGTGGCTGCGCCTTTTCCCTTGGCGCGCTTTAGCATATTTTCTTTTAGGTAGAGCCATAAGAATTCATCTCCTTTATCCCAGCACAATCAGGGTGGCACAGCGGCTTCATGGGCAAATTTAACAACACATATTGGCATATTAGCTTGCGCAGGTCAAGTACGCGAATTGAATCATCTAAAATCAAACCGAAGGGGAGGCTGTTAAATCACATAAAATCGAACCGAATATGTATCTCAGCCTCCACACCACCCCGAAGCAAATAACTTTGGTTAATACCACTAGCTAAATATTCCAGGTTGCGAATTTTAAGTTGGGCTAGCAACCCATGCTAATTGTAAAATCATGCCGTGGCGCAATTGCACATAAAGCTAATATATTTGCTTGCGAACTATTCAAAGATGAAAATTGATAAAATCTGTGATTATTAGTAAACTAAAACGAGCTTAAAGAGGAGGTAGAGATATGCCATTTCACATGGGACCGTTAGAGATAGGACTTATTGTACTTGTCATTCTCATCATCTTTGGCGCGGGAAAGCTGCCTCAGGTGTTCCGCAGTGCTGGTCAAGGCATAAGAGAATTTCGCAAAGCACAAGCTGGCGAGTTTGACGAAGACAAGAAGACAAAGAAAACAAGGAAAAAGGCAGCACAAAAATAAGTCCGTTATTTCAAGGAAAATTGGCTTATGGGCTTTTGGGAATTACTCCTCATTCTGATTATTGCCTTTCTTGTTGTTGGTCCTCAAAAAGTACCTGAGATAGCCAGAGCCATGGGCAAAGGTACTCGCTGGCTCAAGAAAAGCTACACCGACTTTAAGGTGGCCATTACTAAAGACATCACTGAAGACATTACTGAAAATAACACAAACGATTCCTCGTGGAACAAGAAAAAAGACTGACTTTACTAGAGCACTTAGAAGAGTTGCGTAAGCGCCTGCTCTGGTCAGTAATAGCCGTAGCTGTAGGGATAGTTGCCTCTTTTCCGCTGACTCCTTATATCTTCGACATCCTCAAATCACAGGCGCAAGATATAAACTTAATTTACACGCATGTCACTGAGATGCTAGGCATCTACATAAAGGTGGCCCTTTATTGTGGCATAGCTTTAGCCATGCCCTTTCTTATCTATCAACTAGTGGTATTCCTTTCTCCAGCGCTCAGAGACAGAGAGAAAAAATACATCTATTTCTCATTGCCCGTAGTTTTTATTCTTTTTGCCGCTGGCGTTTGCTTTGCCTACTTTGTCTTTTTGCCCCCAGCACTTAAATTTCTGCTTACCTTCGGCAGCAATATTGCTCAACCAATGATAAGTATAGATAACTATGTCGCAGTCGTTGTTAAGCTGCTTTTCTGCGTCGGGCTGGTCTTCGAAATACCATTGGTCATCACCTTACTTGCCAAGCTTGGGGTGGTCAGCCCACAAAAGCTTGCTAAGGGCAGAAAATGGGCTGTCCTGGCTGCCTTTGTCCTTGGCGCTATTATTACTCCTACTGTGGACCCGGTTAACCAGACATTGATAGCTGCACCTATAATTGTTCTTTACGAGCTAAGCATTTGGCTTGCTAAGATAGTGTATCCACGAAAGGCTTTGGCTCCTTCTACAAGCGCCGATAGTTAAAGTTGCGTCAAAGACTATTTCCTATTTTGCTCGCTGGCGATATAAACTCCGCTTTTGCCTCCGCTCTTCTTTATGAGGCGAATTTCTCCGATAGTCATGCTTTTATCTACTATTTTGCACATATCATAAATGGTTAGAGCAGTTACACTTACAGCAACTAGCGCCTCCATCTCAACCCCTGTTTTCCCCACATTCTTAACAGTGGCAGTAATTTCAATGGAATCACCATTCTCAGGGATACAAAACTCAATTGCAACATTAGTAATGGGTATTGGATGACACAGTGGTATAAGATGAGAGGTTTCTTTCGCCGCCAAGATTCCTGCTGTTTGTGCGCAGGATAATACATCTCCTTTTTCTATTTCACCGCGGCGGATAAGCTCTAGAGTGGTTGGCTTCATTTGCACCTTGCCTTTCGCTATTGCCTCCCGTTCTGTCTCTGCCTTCTGAGTGACATCTATCATGCGCACTCGCCCTGCTTGGTCTAACATTCTTAACCTCCAATTTGAGACATATTTCGTTTCATTGACACAACACCTTCAGCTAGCCTATGATGCTCCGGCTTTGAAGCAACTGCCCTTAGAATAAGCCGCCTAATTTCCTGTGTCGAGGCGTTATTGCGTAGTGGACCCTTTAAGTCAACTCCATCATCTGATAAAAGACAAGGACATAGCTGCCCATAGGAGATAAGTCGCATACGATTACAACTGGAGCAAAAAGGTTCGCTGATAGGGCTAATAAAACCAATGGTGCCATTGGCTCCAGGTAAACGGTAGTATTTGGTGGGACCGTTGCCGGTGATAGGCAAACATGGCTCAAGCTTACCGAGCGACATAATATGCTGTCGAATTTCATCCGATGGGACAAAGCATGTCCTTGAGCGAAGTGCGGGATCTCTTATACCAGCAAAAGGCATGAGTTCAATAAACCGCACATGCCACCCTTCCTTATGAGTCATATTAGCAAAATCCAGAACCTCATCATCATTTACACCTCGCATGACTACCGTATTTATTTTAACTGGCTGAAGGTCAGTATCTCTTGCCGCTTCAATGCCCTCAAGGACATCTTTCAATTTTCCTAGACGGGTTATGTGCTGAAACTTATCATCCTTAAGTGTATCCAAACTAATATTAACTCTTTTTAGGCCCGCTTGCTTAAGCTCCACAGCATATTTCTTCAGGAGCACCCCGTTCGTAGTCAAAGACACCTCATCAATTCCTTCCACCTGAGAGAGCATCTCAACAAGATTAGGTAACTCTGCTCTGACCAAGGGCTCACCACCAGTAAGCCTCACCTTGTTAATACCCAGCTCTGCTGCCGCTTGCACAATAGTGCGAATTTCCTCGTAAGAGAGAATTTCACTATGTGGTATCAAGGGAATGCCCTCAGGTGGCATACAGTAAATGCAACGTAAATTACAGCGGTCGGTAACCGAGATTCGGAGATAACTTATACGGCGCCCAAAAGAATCCAAAAGTTTGCTCATCTTAAACATTATGAAATTCTAAATTCTAATATCAAAACTCATTTTGTTTTGAATTTTGGTCATTAGTGCTTTGATATTATTTAGGGTTTCGGATTTCGTGCTCAGGATTTATCATTGTTACAAGCTTTAATCCCTTAATTTGGCTGAAAATAGCGCCTTCCTTGATACAAGTAATTACTTCCTCTGGTTCAGTCATCTTTACTCCGGCAACAACATCCACGCCATAATCGAATAAAACTGGTGATATAGGAGTGGTAGGACCTATCATAACAACAAAGCTCTTCTTGCTTAAACCCAACAGCTTTTCTACAGTGTGATTTATAAATGCAGTTCCCGTGATGCCAACCACATCAGCCTGAGGTAGTATCTCTTCCACTGCCTCTGCTGGCAAATCTTCACCTTGCGGGTTTTGCTCTATGACCCAGAGTTTCTTTGCTATATTTCGAAGCTTTGAAACCCAAGGAAAGTGACCTATTATGGCAATGTTTTTACCCTTTCCCTTCCGTGCCAGAATATCGAAGGCGTTTTCCTCAACACAGTTAGCTTCATCAATATCTATCAGCGAGTTGATGGCTGCCATTCCAATAGATGCTTCCAGGACATTGTCCGACCTGGCATATTCTGCCAGCTCCAATGCCGATTTGTATCTTAAACTCCCCACATCTCTTACTGCTCGGTGATATGGGTGTGGCTCATGGAAGGTAGAAGCCAGTCCGCAATTTCTGCTTACCACCGCAGTCCAGAAGACACAAGCATGCACTTCTTGAACTACGCTATCGCTCAAGCTGGAGATTAAACCGTCAAGAATTTTCATCCTTCCTTCCTATCATTGCGCGGCACAAAGTGCCGAATCGGCCCCGTGACTACAATACCTCCTTTAACAGCGCTGGTAGATTTTCGGGGTGGTCACACATTACCGTTTCGAGGAATGGCTGACCATTTTTTACCTCCATTATGTTTCTCCCTGTATCAGAAAGAAGAAGCTTAATAAATTCTGTGGCAAGCTCTTTATTTTCAGCATGCAAAGGGATAGTGATGCCATAAACGATAGGTTTGCCACTCTTAGTCTTGTAGGCGGGAGGGGGACCAGGTTCCTTTATAATCTCTATGGAAGCTTTTTTATAAAAGTCTTCATAAGTTGTGTTGCCAATCTTGCCTGTCTGGGAAAGATTGATAGCATCGTCAAGTTCGATGAAGTTTAACTTATGTTGCACAGCCACGGAGCGATACTCAAAGGCATAGTCCAAATCACCCGATTGAATCGAAATGATAAGGTCAACTGATTTTTTGCTCACTACTTCTTTACTACCACCAGGTCTAGTTTCGCTAGTGCCACCAACCCTACCCCACTCATGCTCGCTACCTGGAATAAGAGCATCATATAACCCATCAGCATTGGAGTCAGGGGTTAATCCAAAATCGGTAGCCTCATCACAGTAATATTTCTGAGCTAATTGAATGACCATTGGCGTTCTATACCCACAGGGGTCTTCATCAGGATTGCTATGCCCATAGCTCACAGAGTCATTGCGAAGAACATCATACCAGGTGCGTGTGCCACCTGGTATCTCTTCAGTGTAGGGAGGCTCCCACCTGTGTTGTATTTCATTAGCGTAAGAAGCGCCGCCACAGTAGCAAAGCACCATTTTATTTTTAGCAAAAACGATGTTCCAATCAGCATAACTCTTTTCATACAGCCTATCAGGGATAAGAGTGTAATCAGCAGAAGCGATTATATCAGGTGGGCTTTCACCGGCCTGCTCCAGCATTATTGCCTTACTTATCATCGAATTACTCCCACCCTTTTCACACAGAACATCAACATTGGGGTGAGTACTCTCAAACTCAGTCGCCAAATCGTCAAATGGCACTGTTAAACTTCCCGCATGATAGATTGTCAGCGTTTCTTTTAGAGGAGCGCAACCAACTACCAGCGTCAAGGCTAAGATTAACACTAGCGCAATTGAAGCTATTCTTGCTATTCTATCTCTCATTAAAATCTCCTTTCTTTTTACTAAAAAACATGGATTGCCGAAGCCTTAAATGTAATCCATACTCTTCCCCCCTTTTTTAACTGAAGTTCCTCGAATGACTGCCTGGTGACAAGGCAGATGAAGTCGGGCGGCAAGCTCACCGTGACATAAACAACTGAGCCCCTATCGGCGATATCACTGACCACACCCTGAAAAGAATTTCGCGCTGTAGATTGAAGCGGCTCTTTAGAAATGAGAATATCTTCAGGGCGAAGGGACAGGCGTACCTCATCTTTCAACTCCGTTATTGCCCTGAGTTTCACGCCGCCAATATCAACAAAGCCATCCCCAGCCCAGCCAGTGAAGATATTTCGCGACAGAGCGAATCGAGCTACAAATTCTGAGCTTGGATGGCGCAATATTTCCTCAGGAGTTCCGACTTGAGCGATGCGACCCTCATTTAGCACAGCAACCCGATGCCCTAGAGCTATAGCTTCTTCGAAATCATGTGTAACATGAATGATAGTGACCTTCACCCGACGATGCGTCTCCTTTAATTCCCCTTGCATTCTTTCTCTGGTCTCGGGGTCCAGGGCACTTAAAGGTTCATCGAGTAAAAGCACTTTAGGCTCAGTAACCAGCGCTCGTGCCAAAGCCACCCTTTGCTTCTCTCCTCCACTCAGCGTGACAGGGCTTCTCTTAAGCAAATGTGAGATTCCCACCACCTCAGCCATATCATCTATCTTCGCCTTTATCTCCCGTTTAGGGTATTTCTTCATCCTCAATCCAAAGGCGATATTCTCCTCTATGGAAAGATGGGGGAACAAAGCCTGGTCCTGGTAAACAATGCCAATCCCCCTTTTCTCTGAATTGAGCCTGGTAATCTCTCTACCATCAATCCAAATTTCTCCATCGAGGACAGGGTAGAGCCCAGCAATAGCCTCAAGAAGGACAGTCTTACCTGCGCCTGTAGGCCCGAGAGTGATGAAATACTCACCTGGTTCAATATCAAGATTGATATCACGAAGCAGAAAAGAACCTAAATCTACCTTCAGGTTCTTTATGCTAATCATGCCTTTTCACCTCTATAAGCCATCGTTCTAAGCACAATGAAAACAATCAAAGAGATAAGAATTACCAATGCTGCTACGGGCCGAGCATATTCCAGCCCATAATTAAAGCGGTCAGCGACTAAGATGGGGGCAACTACAGGATTGTGTCCCAGGAAAGGCACATGATAGGCTAGAATCAATATAGCGCCAAACTCGCTTATTCCCCGAGCCCACATCATAACCGAGCCGGAGAAGATGCTTCTCCGTGCTAACGGCAAGGAAATCCGAAAGAATGACTTCCATGACGAAGCCCCTAAGGTTCTGGCTACCTTCTCTAACCTGACATCCACCCCTTTGAAGCCCTCCTTAGCCGAGTCAATAAGAAATGGCACGCTAACAAACATCATGGCGATGACCACCCCAGCAAAAGCCCCAAAGAAGTCGATACCTATGCTATGAAAAATCTTGCCAAGGAGGAAATTACTGCCGAAGACGAAGAGAAGAGCAACGCCGGCAGCAGAATGAGGGATTACGATAGGCACATCGATGATTGCCTCTAAAAATCCCTTCCCCCGAAATTGGTGTCGAGCCAGAAGATAAGCTAAGGGAACTCCGAGAAAAAGCCCTATCAAAGTAGCTATCAGGGCAGCGGAAATGGTGAGCAGAATGGAGGAATATACATCTTCTTGAAGCAATGTACTCCACAGCATCCCGGGAGAGGAAGAAAATACCGTCTTAAGTGGAGGAGCAAAGATAAAGAGCAAGATAAGTGCGGCGAGCACAATAAAAACTATGCTCATAGTATCTGGCTTTCTCCAAAGATTTGTTTTGCTCATATTTCTCCTCCTTAAATGAAATGCTCATGGCAGTAAGATTACCTACCCTACTATCATTGCGAGCCCTCCGCTGCTGTCATTCTGAGCGCGTGAGCCAAAGCCCTGAGCAAAGCGAAGGGGAAGAATCTGGGGCTCAGAGTAAACTCCGCGAAACAATGTCGTGGGAGAAGACAATTAGATTGCTTCGTCGCTAACACTCCTCGCAAAGACAAAAGTCTCGTTTTAGATAAAGGCGGTAGCAAAGATGAAACCGCTGAAGGGAAAATATGTAACTGAGAACAAAAATAGCACCTCATTGAACGAGATGCCATAAAACAATAAATGAAATTCATATCCTCTCCTTTCCAAACACGGGAGGCACGGGCATTTCTGCCCATACCCTCGAGACTTTCTGTCTACCGGTTGCCCACCATGGATTGCTCTTTAGGCGTAGCAACTCGGAGAGCTAATATTTGCTTTAGTGTCTATTATAACTTTAGCATAACATCCTAGTCAATATATCTGACCATTGGTAGCTACAACGATGGTTTTATCTTTGCATTTCCTATACAATCGTATGGGCACTTGACTAACAAGGAATTAATGCTGATATGCCAGTTTAGGGAAGTCAAATGATAGCGAAGGAATTCGAACGATACAGCCGCCAGATAGCTATACCCAGTTTTGGCGAGGCTGGTCAACGCAAGTTAGAAGCTGCCCATGTGGTTGTAGCTGGGCTGGGTGGACTCGGGAGTGCAGCGTCGCTATACTTGGTTGCTGCGGGGGTGGGGCACCTAACCATCATCGATGCCCAGCGAGTCGAGCTCAGCAACCTCAACCGCCAAGTGTTACATTGGCTCCCCGATGTTAACCGGTTAAAGGTTGAGTCCGCAATGGAAAAGCTACACGCTATGAATCCTTCTGTGAGCATTGAAGCTAAGCCTGAGAAGGTAACACAGAAAAACATCCATGAATTGCTCAGGAATGCGGATGTCGTCATTGATGGAACGGATAACTACCAAACTCGCTACCTACTTAATGAAGCCTGTGTGCGCATCCATAAGCCCTTTGTTCATGGAGCTGTGGAAGGGTTAACGGGACAGCTCACAACCATCATCCCTGGGGATAGTCCTTGCCTTAAGTGTATCATACCAAAACCACCGCCAAGGAAACCCACCCTACCCGTGCTTGGTGCAACACCCGGGGTTATTGGCTGCCTACAAGCAATGGAAACAATCAAGCTCCTGATTGGCATGGATGAGCCACTGATTGGCCGCATGCTTTTCTTTGACGGCCAAAGAACGAGCTTCGAAGAGATTGAGATCCGCCGCGACCCCAATTGTCCAGTTTGTGGAAGTGCGCCTTCTCTATAAGACATCTCAGCCACCCGCAAGCGGAGGAAATATTGCTACCCGGTCTCCATCTTTTATCCCAATTTCCCCCTTTATGTCTTTTATATTTCTTCCGTTGATAGTGAAGATTATGTCCTCCCTTACCTTATTCCGACTGATATCGTAGATGCGCGCCAGAAAGCCTTTATTAAGGGTCTTGGCTGCGTTCTCGAGCAAGTTTCGTACTGTTCCATCGCACTTGACTTCCAATTCCCTAACTCCATACTTGTCCCGCAGTGTGGCAAACAACAAAATTTTGGCGGATACATTTACAATGGGCATCACCATAACAATAAAAGCTTTATGAGCTACATCCTAAGAATCTAAATTACTTTTATTGAATTTATATGTTGCATTGTGCTAAACCGACGCTGTAGACGCATTCACTATTATGATTCCTCTCCCCCGGCGGAAGGAAATTAAGGGAAGGGAGAAATTCACCCTCACCTAACCCCTCCCTCCAAGGGAGAGAAACTTTATACGATATTATGCGGAAGACTGTAGTCCCTTATCCTTAAAAATAAGGGGGAGTTAAGAGTTTTTAGACCTCGATTTCCAACTCTCTTAATTTCCCAGGTGTCGGTATCCCATTAACCCATCCGCGTAATTTGTAGTATTCTTCCTTCATCTTCTCGAGGTCAGCTACCTGTCCCTTAGCGGGACCCTCGGGCATAGGCTCCTTAAGTAGGCGAGTAGGCAACGTATCGTCCTTCCCGTCAAATCCGAGCCTGTTTATAATTACCCTCTCGAGGTTGTAGATTCGCTCACCAATTTTCAGTATCTCATCCTCGCTTATATCCCAGCCAGTTACTGCTGAGAGGAGTTCGCCATAATCCTTGGCGCCCAGAGCAAAGGTGTCAAACAGGCAGTTGATTGTGGAGTTGACCGTGGAGGTGAAGTCTTGAAATATCTTAACCCACAGCGCTTTGCCTTCAGTCGCCAGAGGGTCTAGCTTCTCAGGGATCCCAGCAACTTCTGGCGCGATTGTGTATCCCGTCACATGACATCCCCCTCTATTCGAGGTAGCATAGTTCAGCCCTATGCCCTTAACCGCTCTGGGGTCGTATGCCGGCATTTCCAGTCCTTTAACGCTCATGGAAAGCTCCGCGTGACCATAGGACTCACAGAGTTTCTTGGAGCCCAAGGCCAGGTATTTGCCGAAACCTACCTTATAGGCCGTGCGCCATACCGCTTCAACCATTGCACTTGCGTTACCGAATTTCAAATCCAAGCCCTGTAAATCTTCCTCTGGAATATATCCCTTCTCGTTTAGCTCCATAGCTGCTGCTATGGTTGATCCCGAACTGATGGTATCTAATCCCAACTCATCGCAGTAATGATTTGCCTTGACTACGGCGTCGAGGTCCTTCACCCCGGTAGAGCTTCCCAGAGCCCATATACTTTCATATTCTGGCCCTTCAGAGGCGAGTATCTGGAACGGTCCTGACTTCACGTTGGTGACCCTTCCACATCCTATAGTGCAAGCCCAACACATATTCTTCCTTATCAGATATTTCTCCGATAGGGTTTCACCACTTATGCTCTCAGCGTCAGGATTTACCCCCGTCTGCCAGTTCTTGTAGGGAAGTGCTCCAACATTATTAATTATGTTTACCAATACTGCTGTTCCGTAAGTTGGTAATCCCTCTCCAGTCACAGGATTTTTCTTTAAGGCATCCAGGCACCTATCTGCCACATCCTTGAATTCTTCGGGGTTAGCCACTGAAACCTTCTGGTCTCCCGAGACGACAATTGCCTTTAATTTCTTGGAGCCCATAATTGCTCCTAAACCTGCTCTACCGGCAGCCCTGTGCTCGTCATTCATTATGACGGCCATTGGAACCAGGTTTTCGCCTGCTGGGCCAATACATGTAACGCTTGTGTTTTTGCCCCCAACAACGCTCGTTAGGACTCTGGTTGTATCAAAAATATTCCTGCCCCATAAATCCCCAGCATCTCTGATTTCCGCTTTTCCATCTACAATCGCCAGATATACAGGCGTATCAGAGACTCCTTCAAGCACGATTCCATCGAAGCCCGAATTTTTCAGGGATGTTCCCCACTTTCCTCCGGCGTTACCACTTCCAATGGACCCTGTCAATGGCGCCTTAAGAGCCATTACATGATATCTTCCCGGTGAGGGAAACCTGGGCACGCCTGTTCCCGGTCCCGTGGCGAATATCAATACATTCTCCGGTCCCAAGGGGTCTATATCTTTCGGAGAAAGACCCTTTAGCTCGTATTCCTTAATGTACTGATAGAGAAGATAGACAGCATAACCCTTCCCGCCAAGGTATTTCTTAGCGACCCCCTCATCAATCGGCTCAGTACTGACATTCTTCGTGGTTAAATCTACTTTCAAAATCTTACCAACATATCCTCCCGCCATTTTTTCACCTCCTCTATAAATTATATGCTAATTCTAACATTTTCTTCTATACCCCAGACGCTATCCCAACCATTTGCCTTCTCCCCCCTTGCCTAGTAGAATATTGGTTTCCCTATAGGCAGAATCAGCCTTGCTAAGGGGATAGGGAGATTACTCCAGTCAACAACAGAGCTGCTGGTATCCAAAGAGTATAGAATCCCATGACGAGGGCTGCCCGACCGGCAGTAGCTAACTGCATTTTTCCGTGAGCTACTAGCGTAATCGACCAGAAAGTAAACGCCCATGATAAGCAGTTAACAATGAGCCATACACCGCCGACTGTGCTGAAGGCTGCTCTGTTCATGATGAAGAACGCCGCGAAAGCTAGCATCATCAGACCTGACATAATGTTTGCGTTCCCCAACGGCATGAGGTCATACCCGCGTATATTGATGATTCCAGCCACCAGCCACGTGAATGCGAATATGAGCACCAAGAAGCCCACCGAAATGAAGACCGGGTTCGCGAGGTTTGCCCACACGAGCATGAAGCCCAGTATGGCGTTGATCGCGCCCACGAAAATGAAGACCGTTCCCGCTCCCTCCGCTTTGCCTTTTCCGAGTGCCATCATCGCCAATGTGATGAACGCCAGACCGAAGAAGAAGAAACCACATGCAGTCAATGCATCTGCAGATGTTATTGGTACAGTCATTTTTTCACCTCCTAAATTTTCCCATTCTTTGGTACAATAAAATCACACAAATTTATTTTTCATCTCACCACCTCCCATGTTTTCCCTAGATTCCAGCACCCTTAATATAGTCTGCGTCCCGTTTCACCTCCTTCCTGCTTAATTTATTTTCCATACATTCACTTTAACATGTCTTTTTGCAAACTTAATCCGCTAAAAGCACATCTATTAGCGACAAAAATGGCAAAAGGAGTGTATAATATGCTTAGGGGATTAGTGAGGGGCAATGGCGAGTAAAATTGCAATTCTGGTGGCTATTACAGAGCCTCTCTTCGCAGATGGGATTGTTAATGCCATCATGGCGACTGACGATTTGGAGGTAGTAGCTAAGCCAAAAGAGCGAACAGAGACAATCACGCTAATTCAGGAACTGCAACCACGTGTGGCTATCATCGACTTTGACCTATTTGGGCGGGATGTTTTTCAGGTAATCAGAGAGATTAAAAAAGAGCACGAAAATGTTGCTATTTTAGCCGTGGTTAGCAGAACTACTCCGTCTTGCCTCCTCCGCAGCTTAGAGGCTGGCGTAGCTGGCTATTTACTTAAGAAAGCAAGTGCAGCCGAAGTTATCAACGCCATCCGTGGAGCCTGTATTGGCGAAGCTGTGCTAGACTTAGAGGGCATCCGCGAGCTTATCCAACACCTAGATTATGATATGGGCGAGCAAGAGCACTTAGGAAAAAGACAGCACCTCGGGTATAGGGAATTAGAGGTGCTGAAACTGGCAAGTAAGGGGCTAACCAACAAGGAAATTGCGAGGGAACTCTCCATCTCAGAACGGACAGTGCAAAGCCACTTTAGTACCATTTTTAACAAACTAAGAGTGGGGTCACGTACCGAAGCAGTACTACAAGCTTGGAGAAGTGGCTGGATCACAGACGAGGCTCTCGTTGATTAAGTGTCCCCTCCATTTCACCAATTTTGAATTTAAGTTTCGGGTATGACACACTTGCTTACTTGACCTTTAAGCATTTCTACAGCATGGGGAAAAACACCGCAATATCGGTTCGAGGCACTCACACACCGCCTTGGGACCTTTTCACTTAAGAGAAATTGAGTTAATAATGAATGCCACTCTGAGTCCTTCGCTTCCTGTCATTCTGAAGGAGCGAAGCGACTGAAGAATCTCCTCTTCATTGCATTCAGAGCTTCGGCTCACCAGGACAGACTCCATGAAGAGTCTAAAAGAGGTTCTTCGCCCGTAGGGCTCAGAATGACAAATAGAGTTGCTAAACGACCTCATGTATGTCACTATAAATTATTGCTGCATTATGGCATTATAAGGTAGATTATATTAAAAGGAGCGTAATTTGAAAGTACTTCTTGTCTATCCAAAGTATCCGAATACCTTCTGGAGTTTTAAACATGCTTTAAGATTCATTTCTAAAAAAGCAGTCTTTGCCCCTTTGGGTTTATTAACTGTAGCTGCAATGCTTCCCGATGAGTGGCAGAAAAAGCTTGTAGATATGAATACCACAACCCTGACTGATAAAGACCTTAAGTGGGCTGACTATGTGTTTATCAGCGCTATGGTAGTGCAACAAGATTCAGCGAAGGAAGTCATTAACAGGTGTAAGGAATTCGGGACCAAGATTGTTGCCGGTGGTCCCCTCTTTAGCACCGGGTACGAAGAATTCGGCTTTGATGATATAGACCATCTTATATTTAATGAGGCTGAGAATATACTGCCGCTCTTTTTAGAAGATTTAGAAACGGGATGTGCCAAGCATATTTACACAGCTAAGGAACGACCGGATATAACGAAATCTCCTGCACCTTTATGGTCTCTTATCAAGAAGAAAAATTACCAATCAATGAGCATCCAGTATTCCCGAGGCTGTCCTTTCAATTGCGAGTTCTGTGATATCATCGTAATGAACGGGCATATACCACGAACCAAAGACAAAAACCAGATATTAGCCGAACTGGATACACTATATAACCAGGGATGGCGAGGTAGCCTATTTTTTGTTGATGATAATTTCATCGGCAACAAACGGAAATTAAAGTCAGAAATTCTGCCGGCGGTAATTGAATGGATGGAGGAGAAGAAACACCCCTTTGCACTTTTCACGGAAGCATCTATAAATCTTGCCGACGATGAAGAGCTAATGCACTTGATGACAGAGGCAGGATTTGACAATGTATTTGTTGGCATTGAAAGCCCGAATGAAGAAAGTCTAGTCGAATGCAACAAAATACCAAATGAAAATCGTGATTTACTGGCATCAGTTAAGAAGATTCAAAACCACGGTTTTCAGGTGCAGGGAGGATTTATTGTGGGTTTTGATAGTGACCCCCTCTCAATTTTTAAAAGCCAAATCAGTTTCATTCAAAAGAGTGGCATCGTTACCGCCATGGTCGGCGTACTAATGGCTCCTCCTGAAACAAGACTGTACAAACGCTTGAAAAAGGAGAACCGCCTGTTGCCAGGAGGCACTGGTGACAATACAGACGGCTCCACCAATTTCATCCCTAAAATGGGCCGCGAAACACTTGCTGACGGCTATAAGCACATCCTGAATACAATCTATGCACCCAAGCCATACTACGAACGGGTTAAAACCTTTCTAAAAGAGTATAAACCTAAAAACAAAAGAAAAGGGAAAGGAAACATTAATCCTCGCTATATCGGAGCATTGATTAAATCTATGTGGGTTCTGGGTATCAAGGAAAAAGGGAGATGGTATTATTGGAGGTTGTTTGTCTGGACCTTACTGAGAAAACCCAAATCTTTCCCCTTATCCATAACCTTTGCTATTCAGGGATTCCATCTCCGTAAGGTTGCCAAGAAAATACATGTACCCCCAATTGAGGATATCCACGAGTTGGAGCAAGCAAAAACCTAGTGGCTGAGCAAAATTAGCCGCAACTTAAAATTCTTTGACCGTTGCTTCAAAGGATACTCTCTGCTGAGAGCGTTTCTATGTAAGCCCCACGGCTAAATCTTGTAGACTCCCATTATTGTCTGCATGGCAGCGCTGCAGGCTACCTTTGGTGAGCAAGGGCGCCTATCTATTGCCCGAATTGCCCCCAGCCTCCAGAAGCACAAAGCCGCTCTGCTCGTCCTTTACTCGCGCCACATCCACCCCGAGAATTTCATAGAGGATAACCTCCCCCACAAGCCAGGTCGTGACGCCTTGCCTTAAGCACCCACTCATTGTTTGCCCTGCCCGTCCGAGCGCAGCGTGGATATGCAGAATTGGCTTGCCATCTTCACCGGGAGCGAGTACGCCAACTCCCACTACCTCGTGAACTCCATCTATGGGCAGGAGCATTGGCTCCGGTGGCATTTCTTCCGAACATCGCGGACCAACAACAACATCGCCACTCCCAATTCCACCTACTAAAATAACGTGCCCAACGGATACTCCGTGCTGCTCTGCAAAACGCTCAATACAGTGAGGCACCACATCTCCATCCTCGAGTCGTATCACGAAAACTCTGCCAATCCGTCCTTCACTTGCTTTCATCGTAAACCTCCTCTGCTTTAATTGGCGGGAATGTTAGATATTCTCATCCTGAAACTTGCCCTTGTAGCCTTCGACTACCTCGCGGTTCAAGGAGAAGAAGACCATCTGAATAATCCGAGCGTCCTTGTGCAGCCGAAATCCCTGCCGATTGTAAACAACCATGAGCGCCTGGGACCTGCCTGAGTAGCCAGCATCCCACACTGCATTATGGACGCTGACCCCGCAGCGGAGAA
>JAUWQI010000013.1 GCA_030611085.1 Dehalococcoidia bacterium
AGATAGTTTATGAAGATAACTCTCTGAAAAATCGTTTTGAGCCGCTTCCTTGTCATTCAGAGCCCGCCCCTCCCTGTCATGCTGAGGGAGCGACGCGACCGAAGAATCTCGCTCAAGATAAACTCCGCGAAGAATCTCACCATGGCTAAAAAGGCAATTTTAGTTCTTGAGGATGGCTCGGTTTACGAAGGCAATGCCTTTGGTGCTGAGACTACTACCTACGGCGAGGTGGTCTTCAATACCAGCATGACTGGTTATCAGGAGATGCTGACAGACCCTTCCTACGCTGGCCAAATTCTAGTGCCTACCTATCCTTTAATCGGCAACTATGGCATCAGCCAGAGCGATTTTGAATCCAGGCAAATTCAGGTAAGGGGCTTTGCCGTTCGAGAATATTGCTCCCAACCCAGCCACTGGCAAAGCACCCGCACTTTACATGAATTTCTTGTAGCTAATGGCATCCCTGGCATAAGCGGCATAGATACCCGTGCTCTAACCCGCCACATAAGGTCAAGCGGAGTGATGATGGGAATCATTACATCAGAAATGACGGCTGAGGAGGCATTAAAAGAGCTAAAGGACTTGCCTAAATATGATTTCACCGATTTTGTTCATCAGGTTAGCACAGAAAAATCGTATGCGTGGCAATCCAATACGCCTGTCACTGCGGATTCTTCTCTTCGTGTCATTCTGAGCGAAGCGAAGAATCTCACCGCTCAGGACAGGCTCCTCGACCGAAGAATCTCGCCCAGGACAGACTCTGCGAAGCAATCGCACATCATAGTCATTGACTACGGTTTGAAATACAACATACTGTGCATCCTAACTCAATTTGGCTGTCAGGTGACTGCTGTTCCTTGTACCACCTCAGCAGAGGACATTTTAGCATTGAATCCCGATGGCATCGTTCTTTCCCCCGGTCCTGGCGACCCTGCTCTCCTAGATGATATAACGGAGACAGTGAGAAAGCTTATAGGTAAAAAGCCGATAATGGGAATATGCTTGGGGCATCAGCTCATAGGCAGAGCTCTAGGAGCTAAAACTTTCAAATTAAAGTTCGGACATCGTGGCGGCAACCATCCCGTCCGTGACTTAGCCACCGGCAGAGTTTATATCACTGCTCAAAATCATGGCTATGCCATAGATGCCGATACCGTGAAAGGGGGACTTGAGGTCAGCCACATAAACCTAAATGATGGCACAGTAGAAGGGCTTCGGCACCGTGATTTGCCCATTCTATCAATTCAATATCACTCCGAAGCCTCCCCAGGTCCTTGGGACAATATGTATCTATTTGAGCGATTTCTGGAGATGGTGGGGATTTCTAAAAGCGGTACACAAAAGCAATTAAAGAGAATCGGTGGAATTGGTGCTGATGAAGGAACTTCAGGACGAGAGCACGATAGGTGGATTTATGGGGAAGGTTGACTATGGGAGAGATTTCGAAAGTAGCGGAGGAGAAATGGCCAAAAAATACACCATAATGCAGGAGCCTAATTACCCTGAAGAAGGCTATACAGTCAGGGTGATAGCTTTGCCTGGGTGTATTACCTATGGGCGAACCAGAGGAGAGGCTCTGGAAAGAGCTAAAGAGGCAATAGAAGGTTTCATTGAAGGACTGCAAAAGGCAGGCGAGCCAATTCCTGAGGAGGTCACTCCTGCAGAATTAGAGACGGTGAAGGAGCAAACAATCAAGATAAGGGGGCATTATGGCAAACATATTGGTTATCGAGAGCGGGGAAGGGAGACCTTTAAGTGAGGTTGAGTTTACTGAGGAGGCTAAGTTGCAGAGTTATTTGGAGGAACATCCATCCTTAATTCCCATAGAGGACATAGATGAAAACGCGGCTCCTTTACTGTGCATCGGGAGGGAGGTCGGCGTTCCCTCGGGCTCTATAGACCTGCTCTTTATTGGCAAAGATGGGGTTTTAACAGTAGTGGAGACGAAGTTAGCTAAAAATCCTGAGGCTCGCCGCACAGTTATAGGGCAGATAATTGAATATACCTCCTACATTTATGACTGGACTGCGGATGATATTTATAGAGCAGCCGATGAGTATTTCTCAAAATCAGACAAAGCACCTGCAAATTACAGAGGGCACACGCTTGATGAGGTTATGGAAAAATTCAGCGGGGGTGATTTTTCAGCCGATGAAATTAAAAAAGATGTTGAGCAGAACCTGCGCAGTGGCAAAATTCGGCTGTTAATAGCAGTAGATAAGCTCGTTGAGCCATTGAGGGCAACCGTTACCTTCCTCAACGAAAACAGCAACTTTGATATCTACTTGCTTCAGGTAAGGAACTTTGAGGAAAGCGAAGCAAGAAAGGTTTTGATTCCAACTCTATTTGGATATACCAAACCTCAGCCAGGGAAAGGCGAAATGAGAGTCCCTTCAACCGAGCAAAATTTCTTCGAGGATGTAAAACAAAAATGTGATGGGGAGACACAAGAGCTTATCAAGAAGCTATATGAGTTTACTAAGGAAAAAGCAGTCAAAATAGGATGGGGAACGGGAGCAGCTAGGCGCTCGTTTATCTTTCACGGGGTTAAGCCAGGATTGTCTATCTTTACTCTTTTCTCCAATGGGTCGATGTGGGTCAATGTAGGCTGGGCAGAAACATGGGAGAAGATGTTAGGCAAGGAGAAGAAATATGCCTTGTTAAACTTTTTTATGACAAAGCTGGGGCAGATTCTACAAACTAATGTTCCAAAAACCAACACTCCAATGTTTACTCCGCATATAAAGAGCCTTGCCGAACGGGATAAGATGGAGCAATTTGAGGAGGCAATTTTGTCCCTATGCCAGAAAGTGGAAATCAGCGAATATGAAGTTGAAAGTCCAGCATAAGGAGAAACAGTGCTTAAGCTATTTTTAGACATTGAAACCTTGCCAGGGGAGGAGTCCTTGAAAGAAGAGTTCGGTGAAAAGGGATGGGGCAAAAGTCAGCTAGACGGGGACTATGGGCAAATCCTTTGTGTTGGTTACATTAAGGAAACCCCGGAAGACATAACCCAAGAAGTCATAAAAGGAGATGAATCTCAATTGCTAAGAAGGCTTCAGAAAGGAGGGGAAGGATTTATCCCCAACCCTACAAAGCGAGGCGAGCCTGAAATACTCCGAGGGTTTTGGGAGATGGCAAAGGATGCTGACCTGTTCATCGGTCACAATGTCTTAGATTTCGATATTAAATTTATCATGAAGAGGTCGATAATTCATCAAGTAAAACTGACAAAGGAGATTAGCTTTGCAAGATACCGTAACGAGCCTGTCTACGATACCATGCATGAGTGGGAAAGATGGAGTGGTTACATAAGCCTTGATAAGCTGGCAAAAATTCTGGGATTTGAGTCCGCAAAGGAAGAGCTAGATGGAAGCAAGGTCTATGATTATTACATAGAAGGCAGGCTTGAAGAGATATATGCCTACTGCATGGCAGACGTGGAGCTTACCAGGAAGATTTATAACAGGATAAACTTCGTTGAGGAAAAGTAAATGTCCAAAATCTCTAAGGTCTTAGTCATTGGCTCGGGTCCGATAATAATTGGGCAGGCGGCGGAGTTTGATTATTCGGGAACTCAGGCGTGTCGAGCGCTGAGGGAAGAGGGTGTCACCACAGTTCTGGTGAATTCAAACCCGGCTACCATAATGACTGATGAGGGCATTGCTGACATTGTCTATATTGAGCCGCTTACAGTGGATGTTTTAGCTCGTGTAATTGAGAGAGAGCGGCCTGATGGCTTATTGCCTACCCTGGGGGGACAGACAGGATTAAACCTGGCAGTGGAAATAGCTGATGCTGGAATATTGGATAAATATAATGTCAGGCTGCTGGGAACATCTATTGAAACCATCAAGAAGGCTGAGGAAAGGTCTTTATTCAAGAAGCTTCTTACTGATATTGGTGAGCCCGTGCCTCAGAGCGCCACAGTAAAATCGGTGGCAGAAGCCAAAGAGCTGGCGAAGTCCATTGGTTTACCTCTCATCGTCCGCCCTTCTTATACCTTAGGCGGCACTGGAGGTGGCATTGCCTATACTATGAAACAGCTTGAAGCTGTAGTCACCAATGGCTTAGATTGCAGCATGAGCCATGAAGTTTTAGTGGAGCAATGTCTTCTGGGCTGGAAGGAAATTGAATACGAAGTTATGCGGGACGCTGCTGATAACTGCATCACCATCTGCAATATGGAAAACATTGACCCTATGGGGGTGCATACTGGCGACAGCATCGTAGTAGCTCCCAGCCAGACTCTTAGCGATAAGGAATACCAGATGCTCAGGTCAGCCAGTCTGCGAATTATCCGGGCTTTGGGTATTGAAGGTGGCTGCAACGTACAGTTTGCCCTTACCCCCAGTCCAATAGTTGCGGAGAAATGGGCTCCCGACCAGAGGGAAGTTACAAAAAGCGAATACTATGTAATTGAAGTTAACCCCCGTGTCAGCCGCAGCTCAGCTTTGGCCAGTAAAGCCACCGGTTATCCTATCGCCCGAGTGGCAGCCAAAATAGCTATAGGAAGAAGGCTTGATGAAATACCTAACAAAGTTACTGGAAGGACACTAGCATCTTTTGAGCCAGCTCTGGATTATTGCGTGGTTAAAATCCCGAGGTGGCCTTTTGATAAATTTGCTTCAGGTGATAGGGAAGTTGGCAGCCAGATGAAAGCTACTGGCGAAGTGATGGCTATTGATAGGTGTTTTGAAGCAACTTTGCAGAAGGCAGTGAGATCTTTGGAGTTCAGTAATCGCACTCTCCTTTGGGAAGACCCTGGCTGGAGCAAGAGGGAAGGACTTGATGGCTACCCACTTAACCCCAACGATTTGAGGGTGTGGGCAATTATGGCGGCTCTGAGAAGGGAAGCCGCGCCCGAGGAGCTTTCCCAGCGCACTGGAATAGACCCCTGGTTTATTTACAAGTTTCAGAACATCGTCAATATGGAGAGGCGACTTCTCTCCGAGCCGCTGAACCCCGAGCTTTTGCTGGAGGCAAAACGGCTTGGCTTTTCTGATGAGCAAATTGGCACCTTAGCTGATAGGTTAATGGAGCAGGTAAGACAAACTCGCCATGAGTGGCACATTCGCCCGGTGTATAAGAAGGTGGATACCTGCGCTGCTGAATTTGATGCCGAAACTCCTTATTTCTACAGCACTTATGAGAAAGAGAATGAAGCTGAACCGCTGGAAGGCAAGAAAGCCGTAGTCATTGGCAGTGGTCCCATACGCATTGGGCAGGGAATTGAATTTGACTATTGCTGTGTCCACTCCGCCTGGGCACTTCAGGAAGTGGGAATAAAAAGCATTTTGGTTAATTCCAATCCAGAAACGGTTTCCACCGATTTTGATACCAGCGATAGACTTTACTTTGAAGCTTTAGATGAGGAGAGCATCCGAGATATACTGGAGAACGAGGGTCTTGCGAGTGAAGCGGGTGGATTTCTGGAAAATCCTGCGAGTTTTTTGGGTGAAAAGCAACCTCCAGCCTCTATCGTGCAATTCGGTGGGCAAACAGCTATCAACTTAGTTGAGCCATTGGCTCGCAGTAACCTGCCGATACTTGGCTCTGGTGCTGATGCTATAGATATAGCTGAAGACCGTCATCGATTTGAAGATTTCCTCGATAGGCTTGGCATTCCCCAACCGCCAGGCGCTGGCGTCTCATCCATTGAAGAGGCATTAACTATAGCTAGCTCTCTAGGCTATCCCTTGCTAATACGTCCTAGCTATGTTTTAGGTGGTAGGGCTATGGAAATTGTACACGATGAAACTGAGCTAATTCGCTACCTGACCTTAGCTCTAGAACTAGATAGTCACCACCCTGTCCTCATTGATAAATATCTGCAAGGCAAGGAGGTTGAGGTAGATGTCGTTGGCGATGGAGAGAGGGTGCTTATCCCCGGCGTAATGGAGCATATTGAGCGGGCTGGCGTGCATAGCGGCGATTCTATTGCAGTTTACCCCGGTGTGGATTTAACTGAAAATGAGGTAAATACCATGGTGGATTACGCCACCAGAATCGGGTTAGCTCTTCAGGTCAAAGGATTGATAAACATACAGATGGTGATTGTGCCTGAAAATGGTTCTTCTTCCATATATGTTCTTGAAGTAAACCCTCGAGCTAGCCGGACTGTCCCCTTCATCTCGAAAGTAACTGGTGTGCCTCTGGTGCGAATTGCCATCAAAGTAATGGCTGGCATTAGCTTAAAAGAGCAGGGCTACAAGGGAGGATTATGGAAGAGGCAGAAGCTGATAGGCATAAAGGCTCCTGTTTTCTCCATGTCCAAGCTAACCGGGGTGGATAATTATCTTGGTCCTGAAATGAAATCCACAGGTGAGGTTATGGGAGTTGACTACAGTTTTGACGCTGCCCTGATTAAGGCGCTTATAGCTGCGGGGTTGATGTTGCCACCAAAAGGCAGCCTGTTGCTCAGCATCGCGGATAGAGATAAAAGTGAAGCACTTCCCATAATTAAGAAGTTACATCAACTCAGCTATGGGCTTTATGCTACAGAGGGGACCGCGACTATGATTGAATCTGCGGGGCTTCCGGTGAAAATGGTAACCAAGAAGCTAAGCGAGGGGCATCCTAATGTCGCAGATGTTATTCAGGATGGCTCTGCTAACGGGGTGGTTAATACTGTTACGGGAGGGCGAATTTCTTTGAAGGATGGCTTTGATATTCGGCGTGCCGCTACAGAAAGAAGGATACCCTGCTTCACCTCGTTGGATACTGCCCGAGTGGCTATAGAAGCGCTGGCAAGTACCAGTCAAGTTTTTAATGTGCAACCGCTCAGGGAATACCTAAAGGGAAGAAATACGAAATACTAAATCCGAAATCCTAAAAGTTTGGAATTTAGAATTTTGAAATTGTTTAGAATTTAGATATTAGAATTTAGGATTTATTATGCAGTCCCTGTGCACTATAACTTCTAATGTGGAAATCTCGCCTGGCGTGCGGCTTATGTGGGTTGAAGCGCCAGATATAGCTGTTGCAGCTCAGCCAGGGCAATTCATTACGGTGCGCTGTGAGGATTTTATGTTACGCCGTCCCCTCAGCATACACCAGGTCTCACCCCTGTCCTCCCCCTCGACGGGAGGTGAGGCTAGTCCTGAGCGTAGCGAAGGAACTGGGGAGGGTGAGATTGCCATACTATTCCAGGTAGTAGGCAAAGGCACTCTTTGGCTGTCACAGCGGCAAATAGGGGATAAAATAGATGTTCTGGGTTCTTTGGGAAAGGGATTTAGCATCCCCTCTGGCATTGCGAGGCGCAAAGTGCCGAGGCAATCTAAAAACTTGCTACTTGTGGCTGGGGGTATTGGCATTGCACCGCTCATCTTCCTGGCTCAGTTTGCTTCATCCCAGCATTCGATAACTCTAATTCACGGAGCGCGCACAGCTGCCCAGATTTACCCCCTTTTGCCATTGCGAGCCCTTCGTTCCCCCTGTCATTCTGAGCCCTTCACTGTCATTGCGAGCGAAGCGAAGCAATCTCATCTCGCTCAGGATAAACTCCGCGAAGAATCTCACCCCTCCGAACAGGCTCCGCGAAGCAATCTCTCTCCTTTGCCGCAGGAAATTCGATTCATCCCCATCACTGAAGATGGTAGTACGGGCAGAAAGGGCATGGTTACTGATATTCTGCCTGATTTCTTGGATTGGGCTGATCAGATATATGCTTGTGGGCCTGTAGATATGTATAAGGCAATGTTGGAATTAACTTGTCATTCTGAGCGAAGCGAAGAATCTAAGCTAAAGAAATGTCAGGTTTCCCTTGAAGTGAGGCTAGGATGTGGCATCGGAGCTTGCTATGGCTGCACCATAAATACCAAAGGGGGATTAAAGAAAGTGTGCCAAGATGGCCCAGTATTTGAATTAGATGATATTCTATGGGAGGAAGTGAGAGTGTAACCAGTCACTCTATCATCACAAATTTTCCATTGTCATTCTGAGCAAAGCGAAGAATCTCTTCAAGTGGGGCGAACTCTTTAGAAGGAGGTAAGAATATGACCGTAGTTACAAAAGACATCACATTTCAAACAAAGGGGAATTGCGACATCATCGATATAACTCCTCCGGTGGCAAAGAGGGTAGAAGAATCGGGAGTAAGCGATGGGATAGTCACCGTATTCATATCTGGCTCAACAGCGGGAGTAACAACTATTGAGTATGAGCCAAATCTTCTTTCCGATTTTAAACAAATGTGGGATAAGGTGATACCTCAAAATATCCCTTACGAGCACAACAAAACTTGGGGAGATGGGAACGGCCATTCCCATGTGCGTGCTTCTTTGCTCAGTGCTTCACTGGCCATACCTTTTGTAAATAGGAAATTAACTTTAGGCACCTGGCAGCAGATAGTTTTCGTCGATTTCGATAACCGCTCAAGGTCGCGGAAAATAGTGCTCCAAATCATGGGCGAGTGAACCAGCTTAACACTGCAATTTGGTGTAAAATAAACACTGGAGCAGTTGGGGATCGGGAGACGCAACAACAATTCATAGCTGAAAGGAGGTTTGTATTATGGCAATGGGAAGATGGAGGCGAGAGCGTGAACTTATTCCCTGGAGACCTATCAGGGAAATAGACGAAATATTCGATGAGATGGAACATCATTTTGAGGATGTTTTTGGTCGGCCTTTCTTCCCGGTAACATGGAAGCGAGCTCCTGCGGTGAGGGCATGGTCGCCGCCCCTGGAAGTGTTTGAAAGGGAAGATGAATACATCGTGAAAGCTGAACTTCCAGGGATGAAAAAGGAGGAGATTGACATCTCAGTCATAGGAGATACCTTGACTATCAAAGGTGAGCGAAAGACTGAGAAAGAAGCTAAAGAAGAGGATTACTATCTGTGTGAGCGTTGCTATGGCAGCTTCGAGAGGTCTCTTTCCTTGCCCACCGCTGTGGAAACTGGAAAGGTAGAGGCTAAGTACGAGAATGGTGTTTTAGAGATAAAACTACCTAAAATTCCTGAAGCTAAGCCTAAACGAGTTGAGATTTCTGTTAAGTAGAATTTGCAATCTTCTGCTTCTCAACCTCATAGACAACAGGCTGAAAAGGAAATTGTAATAGCTTAGAGATTATCAAAAGGGGGACCAAGATATAGGAGGTGACCAGTGAATTTAAAAGCTCTACACAAACTGAGGTATGGTTTATATGTGGTAAGTTCTAGGAAGGACGATAGATTTAATGGATTGATTGCCAATGGGATAACACAGGTCAGCGCTGTGCCAGCTAATTTTGTTGTTTCTATAAACAAGGAGAATCTTACCTATGAATTTATCAAAGCAAGCAAGGTGTTATCGATTGCGGTTCTTTCCAAAGAGGCTCCCTTGGAGTTCATCGGCCGCTTTGGCTTCAAATCAGGGAGGGAGATAGATAAATTTGAGGGCGTAGACTATAAGGTAGGCAAAACTGGAGCACCCATAGTTCTGGATAACACACTAGCTTATGTAGAAGCCAATGTTATCAATGAAGCAGATCTGGGAACTCACACTATATTCATAGCGCAAATGGTGGATACTGCAATCATCAAGGAAGGTGAGCCAATGACATACGACTACTATACTGATGTTTTACGGGGACCCACATCTAAGAGAGCACCACTTTACTTTGAACAGATGTGGTAAAGAGCTGGCAATACCCTATTTGTGAGTCTAGTAAGAACTTTTCGGGCAAATTAAACAGGGCGTATCAGAGTAAGGAGGGGTAATGGATACTAAAGCATTGCACCAGATAAGTTATGGTTTATATCTAATAAGCTCGCGCAAAGGAGGTAAACTTAATGGGCAAATTGCCAACACCCTGTTTCAAGTTACCTCCGAACCACCCACTATTGCAGTGTGCATCAACAAACAGAACTTCACTCACAGTTTTATTCATGACAGCCGTGTTTTCACAGCCTCGATTTTATCCCAAGATACACCTCTACGTTTTATAGGGGACTTTGGTTTCAAATCAGGAAGGGATGTCAACAAACTTGCCCAAGTGAATTACAAGATAGGAAAAACTGGAGCTCCCATAGTTCTGGAGCATGCCTTGGCCTATGTGGAGGCAGAGGTTATCAATGAAATGGATGCTGGAACCCATACCATTTTTCTAGGGAGATTGTTGGAGGCGGAAACTCTAAAGAGTGGTGAGCCCATGACTTATGCCTACTACCATGAAGTGAAACGTGGCTCCACACCTAAGACAGCCCCCACATTCATAAAAGAAGAGAAAAAGGTTAAGAAATTGGCTAGATACAGATGTACTGTTTGCGGCTATATATATGACCCTGAAGAAGGTGACCCCGATGGCGGAATAGCCCCCGGAACTTCCTTTGGACAGATACCAGATGACTGGGTCTGTCCCGTGTGCGGTGCAAGAAAAGACCAGTTTGAAAAAATGGAGGAATAAAAATGGAACTTAAGGGAAGCAAGACTGCCGAGGCCTTACAAAGAGCTTTTGTTTCAGAAACGCAGGCGCATAATAGATATACATATTTTGCCGTTGCCGCCAAGAAAGCTGGTCTTGAACAAGTAGCTGACATATTTTCGGAGGTAGCTTTAAATGAAGCAGAACATGCCGAGCATGAGTTCAATTTCCTCGGTGGTATTGCAGATGCCGAGGAAAACTTGAAAGCAGCGGCCAGACGTGAGCACTATGAATGGACTGAGATGTATCCCGAATTGGGAAACATAGCGTGGGAAGAGGGCTTTACCGAAATTGCTGACTTTTTTCAGAGGATGAGCAAAGTTGAGAAAAAACATGAGAAATTATTTCTCCAACTGCTAGAAAACTTGGAAAGGGGTCAAGACCTGGAAGGGAGGACAGTAGGACATTCTGCCGTTGAAATGGCTCAGCTCATGTTGCCCCATCAGGCTAACCCCGCGGGATATGTGCACGGTGGGGAATTAATGAAGATGATGGATAATGCTGCTGGCGTTGTAGCCTGCCGCCATGCTCGTACTAACGTTGTGACTGCTAATGTAGAGGAAATAAATTTTCACCACCCTGTGCGTGTTGGAGGCCTGGTTCTAATACACGCGCAGCTCACTTTTGTCAGCCGGTCATCTATGGAAGTTCGCATAGAGCTTGAAACAGAAGATCTTGTCACAGGATTCAGATTGCAAGCCCTGACCGCCTACTATAACATGGTAGCCCTGGATACTGAGGGGAGACCTATGCGCGTACCATCTCTAATAATAAGCACCGAAGAGAAAGAGAAGCTCTTCAAGGAAGGACTGGCAAGATACAGAAATAGAAAGAAGAGGAAAGCGCGGATTGAAAAAGTAGAGGAGTGATGACATGACAATGATAGAAAACCTGAGCAAAGAACAATTAGAAGGGATATTAGAAGCAATACCGGTAGAAATTTCTTTCGTTGATGAAAATGGTTTAGTTAAATTTTGGAATAAACACGAAACGAGGATTTTTAAACGGCCGGTTTCTGTAATTGGGAAATCAGTTCAAAATTGCCACCCAAAGCAGAGCGTGGATAAAGTAAACCAAATATTGTCTGATTTTAAGGGTGGCAAAAGAAATTCAGCGGAATTTTGGATAAATCTTGGGGAGAGGAAGGTATATATTAGATATTTTGCTGTGCGGGATAAAGCAGGAAGGTATCTAGGCACACTGGAAGCCACTCAGGATATCACGAAGATAAAAGAGATTGAAGGAGAAAGAAGACTTTTAGAATATTGAAAGGTGAGTAAGGCGAAGCCAAGAGAAATAAGCCTATAGTGTACTGGGGAGGAGGAATTGACTGGAACAAACGGTTATTTGACGAACTCAGAATTCTCTCGGATGGCATCCACAACTTCGCTTAGCAGCATTCTTGCCCAATAACGGAAAGGAGGTAGTAAGGATGGGAGCAAAGTTACTTACAACTCCCTAGGATGAAGTTAGACACAATGAATACTTTAGATTCTTCTGGAGCAGTAGATAAAACGACGGAAAAGGAGGTAGATAAAAATGGGTAACAAAGGAAAAGAAATCGTCAAGATGAACGTCGATGAGTTAATCGATAAACTTAACAGGGCTTTTGCGGATGAGTGGCTGGCATACTACCAGTACTGGGTAGGCTCGAAAGTAGTTAGAGGACCGATGAAGGAAGCGGTTATTGCTGAACTCACAGAACATGCTGGTGATGAGCTTCGGCATGCTGAGATGCTCACAGGGAGGATAATACAACTTGGTGGCACACCCATTCTAAAACCAGAAGACTGGTATAAGATGACGAATTGCGGATACGATGCTCCAGAAGACCCTTCTGTAAGAGTTATATTGGAACAGAATATAAAGGGCGAGCGGTGTGCAATTGATGGGTATAATCGGCTGCTTGAAACCACCAGAGATAAAGACCCAGTTACCTACAACATTGCGCTCCAGATTCTCCAAGATGAAATAGAGCATGAAGAAGACCTTCAAGCCCTCTTGGAGGATATAGATAAAACGACGAAAGGGAGGTAAGGAAATGAAATTTGGAGACATTCTAAAAAACAAAGAGGCTGAGGGGAAGGAGAAACATGTCCCTGTTATCGAGGTTGGCAAGGGAAAGGGTGAGAAGGGCGCAGACATTGTACATGTTGTAGTGGGGAAGGAAACTCCTCATCCCAATACCGTAGAACATCATATTGTTTGGATAGAGCTGTATGGAGTGAAGAAAGACGGGCAGGTAGTAGACCTGGGCCGTTCCGCCTTTGCGCCTTCCTATACCAACCCCAATGTGAGGTTTCAGGTGCCAGTGGGAGAATTCAGGTCCTTCTGTGCTCTTTCCTACTGCAATATACACGGTTTATGGGAAAACTGCATAGAAGTTTGAAGAACCTATCCTGAGCATAAAATAAGGGAGGTGACTACGAGTGATAGTAGTAGACAAACCAGCGCCAGATTTTGAGGGGACAGCATACTTCGAGGGAAAAGTGCAACAGGTAAAATTATCTGATTACAGAGGCAAATGGGTTTTGGTTTGCTTTTACCCCGGTGATTTTACCTATGTGTGCGCTACAGAAGTTGCCGGGATAATAAGAAACTACGAAAGTTTAAGGCAGTTTGGAGGGCAGGGTATTGCTATAAGTGCGGATTCTGTTCATTCCCACAAGGTTTGGGCAGAAACTAGCCCAGCGATAACCGCTGCTCTGAAGGAAACAGGGAGGAAGCTTCCGCCAATGCCCATGGTGGCTGACCCAACTTTTGAGATAGGTAGAAAATATGGAGTTGTTGACGAGGATGCGGGCGTTGAAACTAGGGGCAGATTCATTGTAGACCCTGATGGCATAGTAAGAGGTTATGAGGTGTTGAATGCCACCGTTGGCAGAAATCTGGAAGAGACATTCAGGCAATTACAAGCTTTCAAATTTGTCAGGGATACGGGCAAAGTTACGCCCGCGGGATGGAAACCAGGCGAAGAGGGGATAGAACCGACAATAGAAAACGCCGGCAAGATTTAGTGAATAGAGGCTATACGAATTACGGTCATTGCAATTCTTAGGATAGAGTCTGACTTAAGGGCAGTGATTATCCTTTGCTTATTCGTCTTGAACTTCATCCTTCCTGCAAGCTTCTTGCCTAGTACTTTGCTGCTGAGCCCGCACTAATCAGACCGGTGATGCCACCGCTACAAACCCCCTCACTAACCCCATGGTAAGCAATAAAAATAAGAGTTCAATAGCTCAGGCTCTTGGTTTTGGCTACATTTAATATTTAATCAGAGTTTAAGCATTTGACAAATTAGTAAGAAAAATCATACAACACTGATTCGGCGCTAGAGCTATAATAGGAGGAGGAATATGTTAAAAAATTTAAGGATTTCTTTCTTCTTAGCTTATAAATCCATAACCAGAGGCAGGAAAAGCATCTCAATTGCGCTTGTTGTAATTATGATTATGATTTTTATTCTTCTTGGCTTTGTTTCTTCTATTTTACTTGGCGTAACAGATGCAATGAACAGGCAGATGATAGAGAATATGTACGCAAACATAGTTATCGAACCGGGAGAGGATGAAGACTATATTGTAAAGGCACCTTTGTTACAGAGAAAGATTAATAATATTCCCGGAGTAATAGGTAGTGCAGCCCATTATATTGTTCCAGCGACATTTACTTATGATGAAAATAAAGATGGCAAAGATGTTAAAACTGCCCTCTGGACAGTAGACTCTATTAAGCCGGAAGAGGAAATAAGAGTGACTGATATTCACCAGCACATGGTAGCTGGTGAATATCTGGAGGAGTCGGACCGCCAGGAAATTATTTTGGGACGAGAGATATCTGGTGGATATGGAGCCCAACTTCCGATAAAGTCTCTGGGTGGGGTGAAAGTAGGTGATGAGATAACTTTGACTTTTAATAATGGTGTTCAAAGAGACTATGGAGTAAAGGGAATATTTAGCGCAAGTTTTCCTCTCGTTGATATACAGGCTTTTATTACAGAAAGGGAGATGGAGTCTGTTTTAGGGGTACATAATAGAGCTTCAGAAATCCTGGTTAAAATTGAGCAAACTGGTCAAGAGGGAAGATACATTGAAGAACTTAGAAGAATTGGATTAGTAAAGGAAAAGATTCATCCCTGGACAGATTATATAGGGATGTTGTCGAGTGTAATTGACAGCCTTGGTAAGGTCAGATTGATGATTGCCGGATTTTGCTTAGTCGTAGCAGCTTTGGTTATCTATGTTATTATCTTTATTGATATTACTCATAAAAGAAAGCAGATTGGCATTTTAAAGGCCCTCGGCTTAGGGAAGGGGATAATCATTAATTCTTATATCCTGCAGGCTCTGTTCTACGCCATCTTAGGAATAGGATTGGGGCTGGCTGCAATCCATTTCTTACTCATACCTTATTTTGCCAGCCATCCTCTGGTTTTTCCTTTGGGATTTGTTAGTTTGGTTATGACTAAAAATTTGTTAATTTTTAATAGCCTAGTTCTATTCGTTGTCGCCCTCATTGCTGGTTTTATCCCTTCTTGGCAAACTGCTAGAGAAAATATCTTAAAAGCGATTTGGGGAAGGTAGCTCGCTGTAATGATTAAAGTTGAAAATCTAAAAAGGATTTATCCCAGCAAAGTACCGGTAGAAGCTCTTAAAGGGATAACTTTTGAAGTTGAAAAGGGAGAGATTTTAGGCATAATGGGACGAAGTGGAGCTGGTAAATCAACCCTGCTTCACCAACTTGGTTTGCTAGACAACCCAACCAGCGGCAAAATCATCATTGACGATGTTGATGTTCTTAAGTTATCCGATTCCGGGAAGAAACAATTCAGATTAGAGAGGCTGGGTTATATTTTCCAGGAATATACTCTTATACCGGAATTGACTGCTTTAGAGAATGTTTATTTGCTCTCGTGGGCTAACAGCAAAAACAGAAAGGATTATAAGAAAGCTGCTATAGAGTGCTTAGAAAGGGTGGAATTGGGGCATAGATTACATCATCTTCCCCATGAGCTTTCAGGAGGAGAACAACAGCGAGTGGGGATAGCCCGAGCTTTGGTTAATAACCCTAAGGTATTATTTGCCGATGAGCCTTGTGCTACTCTGGACAGCGAGTCAGCAGAAGCAATCCTTAAACTGTTAACTGAATTAAACAAAGAATTAGGCCAAACTGTTGTTATGATTACTCACGAACCAGAAGACAAAAGGTACGTGGAGAGAATCATTTATCTAAAGGATGGACTGATTGAGAAGGAAGAAAGGACAGTGTTATAGCCTGCTTCCCCAAAAGCAGGCTAAACGAAACATGCTATTTTGCGGTTTAAATTAAAGTTGCTATTATAATAAATGTGCAGTTTGTCAAAAATGAGGTGCTATTGGTGTAATCATACCAAAATAGGAGCCCCAAATTAGCCATTTTGCTGATTACAGGATGAAGATAGCAAAGTAAACTCATAATGTAGAGAAGAGAGAGGTGAACAAAGATGAAGAAATGGCTCAGTCTAATAGTAGCGATTTGCTTGCTTAGTGTAGTATTCGCCGGGTGTGCTAAGTCTCAAACCACAGCTCAAGATACTGTCGAGGTTACCCGAGGTGATTTAGTCATAGGCATCTCTATCAGCGGCAACTTAGAAATGCCTCATAAGACAAATCTATCATTTGGCACTGCTGGCATGGTAAAGGAGATAGCCTGTGATGAAGGAGACAAAATAAGCAAGGACCAGGTATTAGCCAAACTCGATGTTCCCTCTCTTGAGGCAAGTGTAGCGATGAGACAGGCGGAGTATGACATGGCTGAATTACGACTCATGCAAACAATCTATCCCCATTTTACCAATACCTACGGTACCGATTTACCCGCGACATGGCTGGCTTTGGGTGATGCTCAGGATAAAGTAGAAGAGGCCCAGGAACTCTTGAAGCAAGGGAAAATCGAGGAGGCACAAATCTTACTGGAGCAAGTTAAAGAGAGTTTAGATAAGGCGGAAAGAAAATCGCAATCCAGACGATTGGATTTACCTCTCTCGGTTAAATTGGCGGAGCTGCAAGTGGACCAAGCCGAAGCAGTCTTGGATATGGCTAAGGCTGAGTTAGCCAAAGCAACCATCATTGCTCCTTTCGATGGCATAGTGACCGATGTTGTGATAAACGAAGGGCAGCAGCTCTCAGCTATGACTTATGCCAATCCAGCAATATGTCTGGTTGACACCAGTGAGATAAAGATGAGCGGCTCCATTGATGAAATAGATATCTCCGAGGTGGGGCTAGGTCAGGAGGCAGATATTACTTTAGACGCATTGCCTGATAAAGAAGTGAAAGGCAAGGTAACCTTTATCTCTCAAGCAGGCACAGTTCAGACAGGAGTGGTATCTTATAAAACTACCATAACTTTGGAAACCCCCAACAAGGAACTCCGGGATGGCATGAGCGCCACCGCCGATATCGTCCTCGACCGTCGTGAAAATGTATTACTGATACCAAATCGCGTTATCCAGGGTTCCCTGGATAACCCTTCGGTGGAAGTTGTCGTGGGTGAGCAGACTGAGAAAAGACAGGTTACTTTGGGCTTATCGGATGGAATGAATACCGAGGTTTTGTCTGGGCTCGAAGAAGGTGAGGAAGTGGTGTTGCCTCATGTATCACAATTTCCCTTCATGCCTTTTGGTGGATAAATGATTAGGAATGTTTAGCAATTCAGTTTGTCATTCTGAGCCCTTCGCTTCTTGTCATTCTGAGGGAGCGAAGCGACTGAAGAATCTCGCTCAGGACGGGCTCCGCGAAGAATTTAGACCCTTCGCTATCGCTCAGGGTGACAATTGGACGGTCAGGGTGACAAGTAAGGCGATGGGCAAGTGATTGAGTTAAATAATCTGGCAAAGGTATATAGAGCGGGTCGGACGGAGATTCCTGCTCTGCGGGGAATAAGCTGTCGCATCGAGGCAGGAGAGATGATATCTATTACAGGTCCGTCTGGTTCGGGCAAATCTACTTTGATGAATATCCTCGGCTGTCTCGATAAACCCACTTCGGGGCGATATCTTTTGGAGGAAATTGAGGTAAGTAAGCTCAATGATAATGAATTAGCCGAGATAAGGAATAAAAAAATAGGCTTTGTCTTCCAAAGCTTTAATTTATTGTCTCGAAATACAGCTCTGGCTAATGTAGAATTGCCGCTTATTTACAGTGGGAGCAGCAATCGGAGACAAAGAGCTTTACAAGCATTGGAATCTGTAGGGCTGGCTCACCGAGCCAGCCATAAGCCAAGTGAGTTAGCTGGGGGCGAACAACAGAGAGTAGCCATAGCTCGAGCACTGATAAATAACCCCTCTCTTATTTTAGCTGATGAACCCACAGGCAATCTTGATACCCAGACTAGCAAGGAAATTATGCTTCTTTTCCAGCAGTTGAATCAGCAGGGGATAACCATTGTTTTGGTTACCCATGAGCCAGATATTGCCGCTTATACCCAACGCACTATTAAAATTCGGGATGGTCAAATAGAAGGAGATGTTTAACGACCCGTCTGTCATTCTGAGCCCTTCGCCTCCTGTCATTCTGAGGGAGCGAAACGACCGAAGAATCTTGCTCAGGATAAACTCCGCGAAGAATCTAGACCCTTCGCTAGCGTTCAGGGTGACAGGTAGTTTTCAAATAGAACAATGAAACTGTGGGATTGCTTCGCCACCGCTCTGCGTACTTTGTCCAGCAATAAGCTGAGGTCGGCTTTAACCATGCTGGGCATTTTAATTGGCGTAGCTGCTGTTATCTCAGTGATATCTTTAGGTAGGGCACAGCAAGTTCAGCAGAGAGAAGCATTTGCGTCCCTGGGGTCTAATCTAATATATGTCATGCCTGGTGCCCCCAGTGGCATGGGTGGGATGGGAGGAACGATGGGCACCGCGGTAACACTAACACTGGAGGATGCTGAGGCAATCGCTCGTAACGCCCCTTCTGTAGCTGCAGTGGCACCGGTAGTGCAAACCACAGCTCATATATAGTGGCCGGAGGGGAAAATATGGGAACCATGGTTGCTGGAGTGACCCCTGAATACCAGTGGGTTAACAATCTTACTCTGGCCCAAGGCAGTTTCATCAGCGAGCAAAATTACAAAGGAAGGTCAAGAGTGGTTGTCTTGGGACATCAGATAGCTGAAACCTTATTTGGTTCAATGCATCCTGTGGGACAAACTGTAAGGATTGATGGACGCCAATTCAAGGTTATTGGTGTGCTGGAAAGTAAAGGGAGTACTTTTGGGGTTGAGGATTTAGTGGTTCTTGCTCCTTTATCCACGGTGCAATCAACTTTGGTATCTCAGCAAGTAAGTAGCATAGGGCACAGTGTCAGTGCTATCAGCATTCAGGCTAAAAGTAGCGATGAGATAAACTCCGCTAGAGAGGAAATTACCAATATCTTGCGTCAGCGCCATCACCTCAGAGAGGGGGAAGATGATGACTTCACTGTCATAAGTATGGAAGCTATGAGTGGCATCGCTGAGCAAGTGCTGGGAATTGTGCAGATTATCCTTGGAGCTATAGCTGGCATCTCACTGCTTGTTGGCGGCATTGGCATTATGAATATCATGCTGGTTTCGGTAACTGAGCGCACCAGAGAGATTGGGCTGCGGAAGGCATTAGGGGCAAAGCGCCGCGATATTTTAACTCAATTTCTCACTGAAGCTGCCGTGCTTAGCCTCTGCGGTGGTGCTATAGGGGTAGGTATTGGTTGGCTTATAGTTAAAATCATGTCTATTGTAGCGGCAAATGCCGGTTTCCCCTTCCCTGCTATGCTTCCGGGTGATGTCATTGCCTTAGCGGTGGGAGTATCAATCGTTATCGGGCTTGTTTCTGGCATTTATCCAGCGGTTAGAGCAGCGCGACTCAACCCCATTGAGGCTTTACGCCACGAATAAAAAGAAATTTAAAAATCAAAAGTCAAAATGAAGATTGCTTCGTTTCACTCGCAATGACATTACTTTTCAATTTTTGCTCTGTATTTTTGCATTTTAATCTTTTAACTAGCTTTTCCCTTGAATCAAGGATAGAAACTCGGAGCGAGTAACCGCTTTACTGCGGAAACTTCCCCTTACAGCCGAGGTTATCATAGTCGTCCCTGGCTTTTTAATTCCTCGCATAATCATGCACAGGTGCTCTGCTTGGATAACCACGCCTACACCATCGGGATGGAGAGTTTCAAAAATGGTGTCGGCAATTTGCTTGGTCATCCTCTCCTGAAGTTGGGGCCTTTTGGCGAATATCTCTACCACTCTGGCTAGCTTGCTTACTCCCACTACTTTGCCGCCAACAGCAGGAACATAACCTACATGAGCCACCCCGTAGAAGGGAAGGAGATGATGCTCGCACATAGAATAGAAGGGGATATCTCTCAAGATTACCATTTCATAATGCCCCGCCTCGAAGCCTACTGATAGCTCAGCCCTGGGGTCAGCATCCAATCCAGAAAAAAGCTCGGCATACATTTCAGCCACTCGCCGTGGAGTGTCTTTCATGCCTTCTTTAGAAAAGCCTTGGCCAATAGCCTCAATTAAAGAAGCTGTGGCAAGTTTGACTTTATCTTGGTCAATCATCTAAATCCCTCGCTTTACAAATCTCACGCTATTCTTATCTGTGGTGGCGTAGAATTCAGCACCAAGGTAGAGAAGCGGCTTTATCTTGTTTAAGTCAAGTACCTGTTTTTCAGTGAAGACCTCTTCGAGGAGATGCACCACCACAATTTCGCCCACAACCCAAATATGGTCACCGTAGGCTTTGCTATCTACCAGCTTGCATTCATAAGCAGCATAGGCGTCTTTTAATATAGGCACCCCTGTCTTTAAGGGCTTCTCTTTCTTGATATTAAGCCTTTCAAATTTGTTTATCTCCTGTCCTGGAGTGCCACCAACAAAAGCGGCAAGTGAAGCTTTCTCAAAAGGTATAAAGTTAATGCCAAACTCCCTGCTTTCAGTGATAAGCTGATAAGTGAATCTCTTGGGTGAAATAGAGACACCGTAAAGGGGTGGATTAACGGAAATCGAGCTATGCCACGCAGCAGTCATAGCATTATCTTTGCCTCCAGCACTAGCGGTAACTATAACTGCTACCTTAGGATAATGCTGGCTAAATCCTGCGATATTCTCTGTGATAATCTTCGGCATATTTCCTGAAAAGTAAAAATCAAAGATAAAGAATCAAAATGACAAACCTTCCATTTTTGTCAAATTCTAATATCTAAACTCCAAATCCTAAACAAATTCCAAATTCAAATACCAAAACCCCCTTTGTTTTGAATTTTTGTCATTAGTGCTTCGATATTGTTTAGAATTTAGGATTTCGTGCTTAGGATTTATCATGTCCATGGGTAAACCCTAACGCTTCCTCAATCGCAGTCAGGTCAGCAGGAAGCTCAAGTAAAGGTGGAGCATATTTAGCTGGCACATCAGGGTCCTTCAGGCCTGTTCCCGTGATGATGCAGACTACTCTCTTGCCAGAAAAGTCTTCTTTTTTTGCCAGCTTGATAAGTCCAGCCACGGAGGCAGCCGAAGCTGGCTCACCAAAAACGCCCTCCTGGGTTGCGGCTAATCTGTAGGCGTTTATAATTTCATCATCGGTGACGCAGTCGATAATGCCACCCGACTCATCTCGGGCAGCCACTGCCTTCTGCCAGCTAGCTGGGTTGCCAATACGAATGGCTGTGGCAATGGTCTTAGGGCGCTTAACAATTTTGCCTCGTACTATAGGTGCGGCACCTGCTGCCTGGAAGCCCATCATTTTAGGAGTATGGCTTGCCTTGCCCATTTGATAGTACTCGACAAATCCTTTCCAGTAAGCAGTGATATTGCCAGCATTGCCCACGGGTATAAAGAGATAATCGGGAGCATCACCAAGAGCATCCACGATTTCAAAAGCGGCAGTTTTTTGACCTTCGATGCGATTGGGATTTAAGGAGTTAACCAGGGTGACCGAATATTTTTGGGTTAAGGCACGCACTATCTGCAATGCCTGGTCGAAATTACCTTTTATGTTTATGATTTGAGCATCGTAAACGATGGCTTGAGCCAGTTTTCCCATAGCTATCTTTCCTTTGGGAATGATAACGATGGTTTTAAGTCCAAATCTAGCTCCGAAAGCTGCTGCTGAGGCACTGGTATTGCCAGTGGAGGCACAGATGATACTGGAGCTGCCGCCTTCCATAGCTTTAGCTACTGCCACTACCATACCTCGGTCTTTAAACGAGCCAGTGGGGTTACAACCCTCAAGCTTGAAGTAAAGTTCACCGCACCCAAGCTCTTTCTCCAGGCTTCGTGACCGTACTAGAGGCGTATCTCCTTCGCCAAGCGTGAGCATAGGCGTAGCTGGAGTAATGGGGAGAAAATCCTGATATCTAGCTAGAACGCCTTGCTTCATCCTTCGACCCTGATAAAATTTGAGACTTCGTTTACTACTGCCAGCTGTTTTACTTCCTCAAGAGCTTTCTGCACTGCCTTTTCCTCTGCGGGATGAGTCATGATAACAAGCACAGCGGTTTGGGCTGCCAGGTCACTCTCTTTCTGAATAACCGCGGAGATGCTAATAGAGTTATCGCCCAAAACTCTACTAATTTGAGTCAAAACGCTAGGGCGGTCAGCCACATTCATCCTGAAATAGTAGCGTGTCTTTATATCCCTCATAGGCTTAATTGGTAATTCCTGATTTAGCTGTAGTTCAGGAACATAGTTTGCCCCATGGCAAATATCTCTAGCTATAATCAAGGCATCAGCTACAATAGCGCTAGCGGCTTGCGAAGCTCCGGCGCCTTGCCCGGAAAAGACCAGGTCGCCAGCTAAGTCTCCTTCCACTTGAATGGCATTATAAACACCGTCTACCTTAGCTAACTGAGAATCCTCAGGAATGAAGGCAGGATGAACACGCACCTCGATTGTCCCATTATCCCTCTTGGCGATAGCCAGAAGCTTGATAGCATAACCAAATTCCTTTGCGTAGCGGAAATCGCTAGCCTGGAGGCGAGAAATCCCCTCACAATATATATCTTGAGGGTCAACACGAGTGTGGAAAGCCAGGGTGGATAAAATAGCCAATTTATAAGCAGCATCCATTCCTTCAATGTCGTTAGCTGGGTTGGCTTCAGCATAACCTAATTTTTGAGCTTGCTTTAGGGCTGTAGAAAAATCCCATCCTTCCTGTGACATCTGTGTCAAAATATAGTTGGTAGTGCCGTTGAGGATAGCATAAATAGTGGAGATGTCGTTAGCCGCCAAATCTTGTTGAAACGGAGATATAAGTGGTATGCCACTACCTACACTTGCCTCATAGCGAAGTTGAAGGTTGTGTTCTTTGGCTGAAGATAGCAACTCATACCCATGCTTGGCGATTACTTCCTTGTTGGCAGTGACCACATGCTTTCCATTGCTTATAGCTTGTTTTATATATTCTAAGGCTGGGTGCTCACCTCCGATAACTTCAATCACTATGTCTACTTCAGGGTCGGTGGTAACTTCCTCAATCCTATCTGTCATTGCGAGCGAAGCGAAGCAATCTAGCCGTGCTTTATTTACATCTCGCTCCAGTACTTTCTTCAAAACAAGCGGAGCTCCTATTTGCTCAGCTAATTTGTTTGATTTGTTAAGTAGAATTTTAGCTACTGCGCTGCCAACAGTGCCCAATCCCAGCAAACCAACGCCAATATCTCTTCTGCTCATGGCATCATCTCCTTTGCAAGACCCTCGCTATAGCCAGGTTCTCCTTTTCTTCATTAAGGTAATTGTTAATAGTGCTGGTTTCCCTTTGCATCTGAAGCCACTCAGTAAAGTCGTTTTGTGCTAGCCCCTTTCTAACTTCGTTGCTAAGTTCATGTTCACCCTTCCCCAAAACTCTAACTATCCAATAACCACCGGTAGTCTGAACTGATTTATCTTTAACTGGTTCGCTGATAACATTCAAGTCAAGATTAAAGACAACTTCGTTGAAGGCATCACCGAAATCATTGCTCTCTTTTTCTTCCTCTTTCAGCCAGCCTAGATCGCCACCGTTATCCTTGCTTGTATGCTGAGAATGTTCTTTGGCTAACTCAGCGAAATTCTCATCGGTTAACTCATCCTCAACTTTGTCAGTCTCCTGCTTACTACCTAGCAATATTGCTCTGGCTTTTATCCCTTTCTCCTCATCTTTATTGGTAACCTCTATCAGCCAGTAGCCAATGCTTTTGGGTGTCGAATTATCGTAAATCTTGCTTAATTCATTCGACTCGGAGCTGAAAACAGCATCTCCAATCAAGGTGTTCGGCATTAGCTCTTGGGGTAGCCAGTCCAAATCGCCCTCAGCTTGAGGATTACAGGAGAACTCATCGATAAAGGCAGCGAAATCTTCACCACTCTCGCTTCTAGTTACCACTTCATCAGCTACCTTGTTGCTTTCCACTAGCATCACCTGGATATGTGCCTGTTCCATTGAATCAGGTAGCTGAGAGCCAAAATAGTTATCAAGGAGTTTTTCCCTTAATATTGCAACAGCTACTATATCTCGAAATGCTTTGCTATTGGGCACTTCGTTTTCTTTCATCTGCTCCTCTATCTCTTGGGCCCCGACGCTTATCCCTAAGCTTCCAGCCCCTTGCCGAACCAACTCATCTTGCACAATCTGATTGGTGACAAGGTTAGCCATATAATAAAGCTGAGATGGCTGCAAACCCTTAGTATAAGCATCAATCATCTTCACATAGTAACCCATATTAAACGAGGTGTCATTTACCTCTATCACAACCTCGCGAAAAGGCTTAATTTTATCATTATAGGCTCCGTATCCTACATAACCTAGAATGCCTGCCAGGAAGACAGCGGCAGCGATTATTATGACTCGGCGTATCCTGGTTTGGCGCTGCCATTTGGAGAGCTGGCGCTTAGAGGGGGCTTGCTTGAGCTTAATTTTCTTTTGCTTCTTTGCCAAGGGCTACAACTCCTATCTGTTATTCTGAGTCCTGTGACCAAAGAATCTCACATATGGACTCCTCGCGGAGCCTATCCTGAGCAAGATTCTTCGGTCGCTTCGCTTCCTCAGAATGACAGGAAGTGGAGGGCTCAGAATGAGATTTCTCATTTGACAACTATTGCCTCAGTAACTCTGTTATGATAGCATACTGAGGAGGGTTAAGCGACGGGGTGTAGCGCAGTCTGGTAGCGCACCTGAATGGGGTTCAGGTGGTCAGAGGTTCAAATCCTCTCACCCCGACTTTCGAATTTTGTTACAGAGAGCTGGGATTTAATGTCAGATGCCAGCCACTTTTCCACACAAATCAGCATGGAGCTACTTAGCTCTCCGTGCTCTTTATTTCCTCTTCGTGTCCCTTCTTGAAGTATTCAGTCCCAAAGGCGCTGAGTACCCCCACGACCAATCCCAGCACCAGAGCAATACCAGTGTTTCTCCCTTTGTGAGGTCCCACGGGTCTCTCAGGCACTGGAGCAACTACAGCAACCCGAACCACAGCATCCTGCGCCAGAGCTGCTACTTTCACTTCGGCTACCTTGCTGTCAAGTGTGGTATATGTCTCCCATGCAATGTCCCTTGACTTTTCCAATTCTCGCTGCCTGGCGCTTTCCTGCTCTAACTCTCCCTCTAATTGGAGAATCTCCTGCTGCAGCTTACTAATAGACTGTCCTCGTGTAGTCCCTGACCTGGCCTCCAGCGTAGAAATCAGGGCGTCAACATCATCCAGGCTGGTATTGAGGCTAGAAAGCTGGTCCATGGAGATTTGAAGTTCAGTGGGCAGGGTGGTAAAAGCCCTGGTTTGAAGAAGGATAAAAGACAGGCTGTTGGCTGCGATGGAGGTGGGCGATGAGGAACCAGCCTCAATTTGCTCACGAAGAGACTTGACCTGACAAAGCACCTCTTTGTCGGCTATCTGCCAACTTAGCTCACTAATACGGTTATCGCTGATAAAATCTGCTAACGCTCCCTGTTTCTCTTCATATTCTTTCCTGGCAGCGTTTGCCTGAACCTGTAGCTGCTCCGGCGTCTGGAGGATGCCACTGTAGAGGCTGTTAACATGGCTTTCATAAGACTTCGCCCAGGCATTGGCAATAGCTGCTGCCTTCCGAGGGTCAGTAGATTTAACCGAAATCTCAATAAAATCGCCCTGGTCTCTCACCTGCACCTTATCCAGTATACTCTCTGCCCCTCGCTCCCCAGGCTCGAGCTTATCTCCCAATTGTTCAATCACCTGGGTAGCTATAGTGCTGGATTTTACTAAGGCAACCAGGGCTTTGTGCTGTGAAGCAACATCCTGTTCTAAAGAGGTCCTGTACTTAGGCTCAAAGACAATCTCGGACCGGGCCTTGGTAACAAGCACCGCTGCTCTGGCTTCGTAGGTAGATGGCGAAAGAAAGCTAACCAGTCCGGCTATAAATGCCGCTATCACAGTGATAGTAACTATCAGCTTCCAGTGCCTGCGCAGCACGCTAATATATTTCCGCAGATCAACCTCGCCTTCCATATTATGTCCTTTCAAGCCTTTTCTCCAAGTTGCCTTGTGAAGGGTATTATGCCATGATTGTAACAGACTTACTATCTTGTGGATAGGGAAATTTGACTTTTCTTCAAGGTTTGATTCTGGGTGCAATTCAAGGGGTAACCGAATGGCTGCCCATAAGTAGCGAGGGGATAACTAGCCTCGTTCTGGTTAATGTCTTTCACTTGCCTCTCTCTGAAGCGGTATTTCTGGCTTTGTGGCTCCACGCTGGCACTCTGTTTGCCGCAATATATTATTTCCGCCAGGAGCTTGTAATCCTTGCCCGGCAGTTACCTGCCTATGTTCGGGATATTCGCCACTTTAACACTTCTCCACAAAGTAATCTCATCACCTTCCTCATTGTAGCTACTTTAGCAAGTGCGGCCATCGGTGGCCCCTTACTTCTCCTGGGTTTGGATAAGTTGGAATTTTCAGGTTCGCTAGCCACGGCGATTATCGGCTTGTTCTTAATCATTACCGGGATTGTGCAAAAATGTGCTCTTAGCAAAAGGAATTTAGAGGATAAATCGGTAGGGTTGAAGGATAGCTTACTTGTCGGGGTAGTGCAGGCTTTTTCAGTCCTGCCTGGCCTCAGCCGCTCCGGGCTAACCGTTTCCGTTCTTCTATTCCGCCAGTATAGAACTGAGCAAGCCTTGAAGTTAAGCTTCCTACTGAGCATCCCGGTAGTTTTGGTGGCTGTGGTGGGTCTGGGACTCATGGGAGAGGTGAATTTCAGCTCTGGGGCAATTTCCGGTATTTTGAGTTCTGCCCTTCTGGGATTCCTGACAATTAAGGGACTTATGAGATTTGCCTTAAAGGTTCCTTTCTGGGGATTCTGTATTTTTCTGGGCATATTAAGCCTGGTGCCCTGGCTTTTAAGCCTGTAAACTACTATAAATGGTTAGTGCACATCTCTGAGAGCTTGTCTTGTATCTTTCCATAATCTCCGGCGTTGACTATTTTCTCCATCTCCAGGATATCCTCTTTGAATCTGGCGATGTCCAATTTAGAGTTTTTAACCACCAGAATCTTTTTATGCTCGGTGGGTAACGCCTCCTCACTATCCCAAAACAGCTTTTCGTGCAGCTTCTCCCCCGGTCGAATGTCGCTAAACTCGATAGGAATATCCTTTTCTGGCTCAAAACCAGACAGCTTTATCATGTTTCTTGCCAGCTCCAGTATGGGCACCTGTTCCCCCATATCGAGAACGAAGATTTCTCCTCCCTCACCCATAGCTCCAGCCTGGATAACCAATTGCATTGCCTCGGGAATAGTCATAAAATAGCGAGTCATCTCAGGGTGGGTAATAGTTACTGGTCCCCCGTGGGCAATTTGCCGCCTGAAAGTAGGAACCACGCTGCCACTCGAATCAAGCACATTGCCAAATCTTACTATCATGAACTTAGTTGAGCCATCCTGAGCCAGAGCCTGCACCAACCTTTCTGTCAGTGCTTTAGAGGTGCCCATCACGCTGGTAGGCTCAACCGCCTTATCAGTAGAAATAAAAACAAAGCTCTCCGCCCCAGATTGAATAGCAGCCTCAGCCACCGTCTTGGTCCCAAGTAGATTGTTCTGAACCGCCTCAATCAGGTTTGTTTCCATTAAGGGCACATGCTTATAGGCAGCGGCATGGAAAACAACGGAAGGTTTATACTGGTCAAAAATAGCTTTTGTTCTCGGCTGGTTAGTGATATCGGCAACAACTGGTATCGCTGCGCTAAAGTGGTGCTCGGTTAAAAACTCCTGCTCGATTTCAAACAGGCTGCCCTCACTCTGGTCAATCATAATGAGAGATGACGGCTGTAGTCGGCTTATCTGACGGCAAAGCTCGGAGCCGATGGAGCCGCCAGCTCCGGTCACCAGCACCGGCTTGCCCGAAATATAGCCAGCAATCTTTTTTAGGTCTACCTCCACAGGCTCTCGTCCCAGGATGTCTTCTACTCCGACCTCCCGAATTTGCGCAACGCCGACCGTGCCATTAATTATCTGGTAAATTCCAGGTAAGGTCTTGCACTTCACCCCTGCCTCCTGACACTGGAAGAAAACATCCCGAATCACTTCCCTGGAGATGGTAGGCATGCTGATAATCACCTCTTCAATTTGATACTTATTGATTAATTCCCGGAGATGCTTCCGTGTCCCCAGCACTCTCACACCATGGATACGCAGTCCCTGCTTTCCTGGGTCATCGTCTATTAACCCCACTGGTTGGTAGGCAAGCTCAGGACGCATAAGCATTTCACGGAGGATAGTCTCACCCGTATCACCAGCGCCAACAATCAGGATAGGCTTTGTTGTTGGGCTCAGAAGGTTTTTAGGTCGTAGCTCCCGTATACCTCGCTGTACAAACCTGGCGCCAGTGATTAAGGCTACAGTCAAAAACCCGTCCAATGCTACTACGGAGCGGGGAAAGGGAGCACGGTAAATAAAGAAGATAATAACTACTACCGCTAGTGTGCCCAGAACGCTGGCCCAAATTATAATGGAGAAGTCCCTCACGCCGGCATAACGCCACATTCTACGGTAGAGACCGGAGAAGTAGAATATGATGATTTTAGCTCCCAGAACCGGCACGATGAAGGTCTTAATAAGCACCAATTGCTCAGGGGGAATACTAAAATCAAATCTTAAGAAGAAAGCCAGAGCGAAGGCGGCGGCCAACAGAGCGATATCGCCGAGAATTTCTGGGATATTACGGCGGTTTATTCTCATCGGCTGCTAGCTCCTCAGGCTACCTTCAAAAATTGAAATTTTGGGTAGCATTGCCACATTTCCTTTAGTTCCTATATGCGCACCTCTCTTAGCTTCATAGTCTCTGCCATGAAGGAGAAATGCTTATCTCGGTGGAGTAAAGGACAGGCGTAATGAGTGGCTAGCACAGCTATTAAAATATCAGCCAGGGGAACGATAATTCCTGCCTTTCTCAATTTGAATCCCATCTTATAGCTTTCTTCCCAAGCAGCCTCATCTAGTTGGAGCAGGGGAAGAGCCTTGAAATCATCGTATAATTGGTTATACTCGTTTTGTGACCTTGCCCCCCGTAAAGTTTCCAAGATTACAATTTCGGTGGTGGCAACTTTATCCTGTAGGATAAGCGATTTTACTCTATCCTCTACAGCCTTCTCTCCCTTGAAATAGAGCACCCATACGGTGGTATCTATCAAAAACCTTTCAAAATTCATCTTCTCTCATTTTCTCTACATCATCTTGGCTGATGTCCACTGCCGCACTTCCGAAAAGACTTGCCAGATGCTCTCTCCGTTTCTTTCTTATCAACTCTCTGAGGGATAGATTAACTAGCTCCTTCTTGGTTTTTGTCTGAGTCAAACTTCCTGCTTCTTTCAAAAGTGTTTCATCTATGTCTATTGTAGAACGCATAATGCACCTCTCTGTAGCACATAATAAGGAAATATTTGGCATCTGTCAAGAGCACATAATTGGAGATTGTTTAGCAACCCTATCTGTCATTCTGAGCCCTACGAGTGTCCACTAAAGTGTCCACCATCTATCTGAACTAGAGCATATGTCATCTGGTGAAATCAAGCTTCGTTTATTCTCGTAAGTTAGACACTACTTCCTTCAAAGTTTGAACCACAAAATCAATTTCTGGCTCACCAAGATTGTTATAGAAAGGCAGGGCAATCGTCCGCTCGGAGATATGCTCGGTAACCGGGAAATCGCCGTTCTTAAAGCCAAACATCTCTATATAAAAGGGCTGCAGGTGAATCGGGGTGAAGTAGTTGCTGCATCCTATACCTCGCCCTTTTAATTCTCGAAGAATTTCATCACGATTCTCTCTAGAATACCTGTCTGCCAGCACAACGACATAAACGAACCAGCTCCTTTTCACCTCTGGAGAGCTGCAGGGTATTCTCACCTCTTGCCAATCCTCCAATCTCGCATTATACATCTGGGCTACTCGCTCTCTTTTTGCCAGAAGCTCCTCTATCCTTTCCAGTTGAGCGATACCTAAAGCACAATTTATATCACTAAGGCGGTAGTTATATCCTAATCTTTGATGCTCAAGCCAGGCATCGCTCTCTCCTCTGCCCTGATTTCTCATACTGCGGCACAAGTCAGCTATTTCTCTGTTATTGGTAACAATGATTCCACCTTCCCCGGTAGTCATCTGCTTATTAGGATAGAATGCAAAGGCTGCTGCCTCGCCGAAAGTCCCCGCCTTCCTCTCTTTATACTCTGCTCCCAAAGCCTCGCAGCTATCCTCTATTAAGTTCAAATGATGCTCTGTGGCAATCTGCTCCAGCTTATCCCACTCAGCGGGATAGCCAAAGATATCTACTGCCAGGATGGCTTTCGTCCTTTCAGTTATTCGTGCCTCAATACGATTGACATCAATATTCAATGTCAACGGGTCTATATCAACAAAAGTGGGTTTTGCTCTTTCAAATAAAATGCAGTTAGCCGAGGAAATGAAGCTGAAAGGGGTAGTGATAACCTCATCACCCTCTTTTATCCCCAAAGCTCTCATTATAAGATGCAGCGCGCTGGTGCCGCTATTTACAGCAACGGCGTATTTCGTCCCCACGAATGTAGCCATTCTGGTCTCGAATTCGACCAACTTCGGCCCCAGGCTCAAATTGGGCGTTTTCAGCACCTGGGTGACATAATTTATCTCCAGCTCAGTGATATCAGGACTCGATAATGGAATTTGCATAAAAGCTTCCTTACTCTTTCAGTAACCTTAGTTAGGAAAGACGCCTACTTACCTCTCCATAGGCATTCTCTCTGGTACCAACAAATACCACTAACACTGTTTCCCCTTTCTCAATGCTATAAAGAATCCGATATTGCGGCCGATGTCCAAAGTGATAGGATGAAAGCCCCTTTAACTTGCCATGCAAGGGCTCACCCGCAGTTTGTGGGACAACAGCGATTTTCGGCAGATGTTGATGAAACACGGACTGTCTTACCTGAGGGGGTAATTTTTTCAGGTCCCGCTGAGCTGCCGGCGAAAGCGTAATCTGACAGCTCACAGTAGGCCTTGTGCCTCAAATTCCGCTCGTAACTCCTTTAATGTTTTTACATTACCACATTTGAGAGCTTCTTGAGCTTGGCTATACCTATTTCCAAGCATGGCAATGATGCTAGAATCGTTTAGGCACTGCTCCCACGCGTTTTTCTCATATTCAGCCTCGAAGCGCTCTCGCTCTTCTGGTGATAGCTCGGCAACAGCACTTAAAATCTCTTTAACAGAAAGTCCGGGCATAACTCACCTCCTCAAGCTATTTAATATCATTCTATATCTTATGTTTGCAATATGCCATCTAGCGAAACCCACATCATATTTTCTTCCCTCTGTGCTCCCACTTACCTCTAAAAGTAACCCAAAAGGATAAAAAGATAAGTTTGAGGTCAAGACAGAAGTTCATCCTCTTTACATAGAGGTTATCATAGCGAAATTTGTTCCTGCGGTCTATATCCTTGGGGGCATAAACCTGAGCTATACCAGTAAGCCCTGGTTTAACCTGGCTCCTGACCCGGTAGCCGGGGACCTGGGTGATATTCTCGTATCGTATTTTTTCCTCATCCTCAATGCTGAAAGGCAAGGCTCTTGGCCCCACAAAGCTCATATCCCCTTTGAGGATATTTATCAATGTTGGCAGCTCATCCATTGCTGTCGCCCGAAGCACCCTCCCCACCTTAGTAACCCGGGGGTCATTTTCAACGAATATCACCAGGTTCCTATCCTCACCTTTATACTGCATGGTTCGGAACTTTATAGTTTGAAATGGTTTTCCTTTCCTGCCATACCTTTCTTGAAAGAACAAAACAGATCTGCGGTCTTCCAGATAAATGGCTAGAGAAAAGATAAGCCACAAGGGTGAGGATAGAACCAGTCCCAGAAGTGCCAGGGTGAAATCAAATGCTCTCTTGAGAAAATTCTTCATCTGGCTTAGAGCTAAATATCAGGCACCACCACCTTGGGTCGCTCACCCACTTTTTTGCAAGGACTGCCTGCATTTATGCTCCATGGTTGGACATCTTCAAGCACCAGGCTATTGCTGCCGATGATTGCTCCCTCTCCTATCGTGACATTGGGATGAATAACCACATTGGTGCCGATAAAAGCATCCTTCTCTATTACTACTCTGCCAACAATCACATTTCTTTGCTCCTGAGGCAAAGCAGTGGACATCCTCTTCCCGCCGTAATAGGTGTCAGTTCCAGTAAGAATTCTTGAGCCGCAAGCAATGTCAGCGTAATCACCTACCACCAGCTCTCCTCCACCGATTATGCTGACAAATGAGGCAATGTGGACATATCTGCCGATTTTGATACCTTTACCGCCATAGATAAAGGTAAAATCATCAATCATAGAATAATCGCCTATTTCTATTACTTCCGGCTTGATAATCTTCGCCAGAGGATATATCTTCACCTCCTGTCCGCATCTCTTTAACCTTCCCTTTACCTTCTCCCCCATTTCAATCCAACTTGGCATTGCCTATAACCTCCAACAATCTATTGGCTAAAACCGGCACTGAATGGTATTTCATAACATACTCATAGCCTCTCATTCCCATCTCCTGGCGCTCCTCGTCGCTTAAATCACATAGCTCCATGATAGCCTATATATTCTACCCTTAAATTTGTGAAACCGTTTAGCAATGCCTACCTGTCATTTTGAGCCCTTCGCCTTGTGTCATTCTTAGGAAGCACTTCGGCTCTGCACAGTGTAAACTCCGCGACCGAAGAATCTCCTCTTCAGTTCCTTCAGAGCTTCGGCCCACCAGGATAAACCATGTAGTGAGCGAAACGAATCTATCCGCGAAGAATCTAGGCCCTTCGCTAGCCTCTTCGCTTTGCTCAGAGCTTCGGCTCAGGGCGACGAGATAAACAATCTCAATTTGTCGCCTTTGCTATCCCCTGCTGTTTTTAGAGAACCGCATAAGTTTCTGAAACCTTTTCCTACATTCATTATTTCTTTAGTAGCTCGTTAAAGCTTTCAAGGGAAATATAAGCATCACGGATTAAAGACCTTAGTAGCCCTCGGTCTAAAGCCCTATGTTCCGGAACGGATAAAGTGGTTATCATACCCTCTTTCTTCATGATGATATGTCTGCTTTTAGCCCTTCTTACAACTTTCCAGCCATCTTTCTCAAAGGCTCTAATAGCCTCCTTACCTGAAATTACCGGCAACTTCGCCATTAGACGGTTATCTCAATCGAAGCCAGTTCTTTCCTCTCAGAAATCAAATCCTCATCAAGAACAGATAAACAGCCCTTAATAGCATCTTTAATATTCTCAATTGCCTCTTCTATGGTATTTCCCTGAGAATGGCACCCTGGGATGGCGGGACAATGGGCTATATAGCCAAAGTCCTCGCCCTTTTCAATCACTATCCTATAGACCATATGAGCCTCCTTTCAAAGCCGACGATTTCCTTCGCTGGTTCGGCCTACCTAGCGAAATCTTATACCATCCTTATAAAGGGTGACCAGCTTTCCCTGGAATACTTCTAAATCATGGCTATGAAAGCAATTTTCTACCAGCCCGTAGCTAACATTTTCGTCTATGACGAGCTTCATCTAAGGGGCTACCTTCTCAGTGGAGATGTACGCCGCATATTCGAGGCAAGCCAGGATATCCTCGTGTTTAAGTCGCGGGAAGTTCTTTAATATGGTGTCATAATCCTCGTTAGCCGCCAAATGACTGAGAACTACATGTACTGGAATGCGAGTGCCCTTGATGCAGGGCTCCCCAGCACAGATATTTGGGTTCGAAGTAATCCTCGGATTCATTTTTACGCCTCCATTTTGCCGCTAATCGCTGCTGTTATTTTAGCTTGCAAGCTTCCTTGCGCCAGAGTGTCGCTGCTTTCTGGGGAAACAACTAGAATTATACACCCCTTCATTCATTCATTGTGGTCACCTCAAGATACTTGCTAAGTCTGGTTGGGCGGGCTTCGGCTAACATAGCTTGGCAGGGTGTGCCGACGGCTTGGTATTTTCTATAGCCTCCAACAAGCTATCGGCCAAAACCGGCACTGAGTGGTATTTCATAACATACTCATAACCTCTCATTCCCATCTCCTGGCGCTCTCTATCGCTCAGGTTACATAGCTCCATAATAGCCTTTGCCATTTCCTCGGCATCTTCTGGTGGCACTATTATGCCACAGTTTGCCTCGGCTACAGGATTATTTATTGAATTTGCGCCCCAGATTATCGGCCTAGCACTCGCCATGTAATCAAAGAGCTTATTAAAGCTCAGGCCATATTTATACAAATCTGATTTCCTTACACATGCCGCAGCAATGTCAATAGCTTTCAGAAGCTCAGGCATTGCATTTTTCGGGATTGACTTGTGGAAACTTATATTACTTAATTCCTCAGCTTTCCCTACCAACCTTTCCTTTTCCGGCCCATCACCCACCAGCAGAAAATGAGCTTTATCCGCTCCCCTTTCTTCAAGTAGCTTTGCCACCTCAATTATTGTATCCAGGGCATTCGCTATGCCATGGGCGCCGGTGTAACCTACCAAAATCTTTCCACTCGATTTGAAGCTGGAGATAAGTTCATCTAGCTCCTGAGGTAACTGAGCTCCGGTATCGGAGAATAATTCAGGGCTTACGCCATTTGGTATATAGACAATCTTATTACCGGGAATGCCCAATCCTGTTATGTATTCTGAGGCTTTAGGCAAAAGAACAATGATTTTCTTTGCCCTGTGGTAAAGGAACTTTTCCAGGGCTCTCAGCAGCCTTACCACAGAACTTTTGCTGCTGTAGCCGCCTATCTCCACGAAAGTTTGCGGCCACAGGTCACGAATCTCAAGTATGAACCTTGCCTTCTTTAATTTAGCCAGAAACCATCCGACTAACCCGGCAAATGGGTGGGGGGATGATGCCAGAATCACATCGGGCTTTTCTTTAAGCCGAAGTCCAAAAGGAATGACACGAAAGCTGTAACTCAGCATATTTAAAACCCTTCGCCAGTCATTGCCACCATAGTAAGGAGAGGTCCGAATCCAGACGAACTCTACCCCGTTTATATTCTCCCTGCGGTAATTTTGCTTCCCCTCAAGCCTTTCCTCTTTCCTGGTGCGATGGCTGAAGCTGGAGGCAAAGATAGTAACCTGGTGTCCCCGCTTTGTAAGTTCCCTGGCAAAGTCAAAATGCCTCGTGCTGCCTGGCGTATCAGGAGGAGTAGCATAATGGTTAAGCATCCAGATGTTTATTGCAACACCCTCTCAACTTGTGCAAAAATTCTCCTGGCAATTTCCAACGCCTTTTGGGCATCTTCTTTCGTCGGTTCACCATGAGGCAGAAGACCGATATCTGGGAGATAGCGAGATTCGACATAAACCTCGCTAAGGAAGTCTAAGTCACTTATGTTAACCTTGAGGAGGAAGTTTAGTTGGCTTAATTTCTGATAGAGGAAGCCTAAATCATGAGTTCTTGGTGGAGCTGTTCCCTGTTGAAATAAAAGTCCTTTAAATACCTTTTCTACAAATTGTTGGGTATGAAAGCACACTAGGCGATAAACGCCTTCATTCATTAAGGCTGCTATTGCCTTAAAGTCATCCAGCGCATAATCAAACCAGGGATTTTTCCCTTTCATATAAAACACTCCCCTTCTCTAGTATATCCTTGATAAATAGGGAGCCCTCTTGGGATAAAAACTTCACTTCATTTGGGGTAAGAATAATAACATCTATAGGGACATTTCGCTTTATTCCTCTTAGTGCTTGGGCCCTTCGATAAAGTCTCTTTGTCTTAGTTTCCTTAATGATAAGAAGGTCTATATCGCTCCATTCATGCATTCTACCGGTTGCCAGGGAGCCAAAGAGGATTATTTTCTCCGGCTGATATTTCTCTACAACTATGGCTATAATCCGGCGTAGTTCCTCTTCTAAAACTTCCTTCCGCTGTGTAGTAGTCTGCGTATTCAGTCCCATTGACTCCTTGTCGATGTGCTTTCAGGTGCTCCAATTGCTATTGTATGGGCTTTTCATGCTATTCTCAAGGTAAGCAAAGCCCCTCATATAAATCCAGGAACTGCAAACTGCTCCAAAAAGTCTGCCGGGGTAACAATGTGCAGCCCTGACTTTTCGCTGATGCCGGGATTGTCAAAGAAATGTTTATCTCCGGTGATTAGATAATCCGGCTGTGCCGCTACTGCCGCAGCCAGGATAGGAGCATCCTCAGCGTCTATTACCTTAGTCCAGTAGGTAGTTTCTTTGGGTGTTGGGTCTTTCACAATTTCGGGAGGAGTATTTATCAGCAGCTTCCTCAGGGCGGGAAGTGCCGCGGGAAGTTTCTCATTGATAGTACGCACCACTTCCTCCTGCACTTGCTGTGATATAACCACCTTCAGCTTGCCTTCGATAAAATATTGCAGGATTGTCCCCGGTGTCCCTGATGAGGAATATAGTCCAGAGAAAATGACATTACTATCTAAGAACACACGGGACTTAGACTTTGGTTGCATAGCGTTCGCTAACGAGCTCCTGCCTCACTTGGCGGCCTGCTTTTTGGAGCTCCTCTTCAGCGATTCCAGAGCGCTTAAAAACCTCACGGATTTCCTTTAGTGCCTCCAGTGCGACTACTTTTTTGGGACTAGCCACAAGAACAGCACCCTCTAAGGTCAGTTCCAGCTTATCACCTGGCCCAACTCCGAGCTGCTCACAGACCTCCCTTGGAAGAGTGATTTGTCGCTTGGGACGCAATACCACATCTATAACCTTTTTCTCTGCCATGCTGCTTTCCCCCATCGTTGGAAGTAGGATATAAGACATCCTACGCCATAATTATCTCAGAGAGGTTCAAGGCATGTCAACATTTTGTACTCGTTCATATGATTAGTGATACTCTGCATCCTCTCATTGTCATTGCGAACAGCGAAGCTTCGAAGCAAACCCTAAGGTAAGATTGCCACATCTTCACATCTTGGTTGGGGACAAGCCCCGACCCTACGACAAAGGAAATCCTAAGCACGAAATACGAAATGCTAAACAATATCGAAGCACCAATGACCAAAATTCAAAACAGAATAGGTTTTGGTATTTGAATTTGGAATAATGTCATTGCGAGGAACGAAGCAATCTCAATTTGTTTAGAATTTTGAAATTAGTATTTAGGATTTTAAGCACTTAGGATTTAGATATTCGAATTTAGAGTTTAGATGTCAACAGCCGTAGTGGGAGAGCGTTTATTAACTACTAAAAAATGTCACTCTGAACGAAGCGAAGAGTCTAAAGAAGATTCTT
>JAUWQI010000022.1 GCA_030611085.1 Dehalococcoidia bacterium
ATACATTGAGATATTTTACAACCGGCAGCGTTTACAGGCTAAACTGGGATTCTTATCACCTGTAGCTTATGCCCAGAAATACTATGCCAGGCTGGTGGCAGCATGAAAGGTTTCGTGTCCATTATTGACATCCGACCTCACTTTGCGATGCTTGACTTGAAATCTAATGGGTGGTGGCTCAAAAGCGAAAGCATCCAGGAATGCTCTGATATCACACTGGGTTGCCCTCATTTTCAGTACCACTCACACTGAAAGAGCTCCTTTCTTGGTCAAAAAAACCATGAACTAAAACTAACCTGCAATTGACCAGGAGATAACCGAGAATTGTCTTCCGATTAGGATGTCATGCTGTGGCAAAAACCTCTTTTTGGCTAATTTAGCTTCAAAGTACCCCTATTGCCAATACATATTTTACAATATCTTCAGAGAAAGTTGACAATATTACAAATTATGGGTTACAATAATGCAAGTAAAAGTTACCAATAAATTAAAGGGGAATTTACAATGACAAAGCGAGTTGCTGAAATCAGAAGCTATATCCTGAAGAATGTTAGTAAACATCCTGCTGACATCGTCAATGTAACGGCGTCGCAGTTTCATATCACACGGCAAGCAGCAGCAAGGCATGTGCGCCAATTAGTGAATAATGGGACACTCACAGCTAATGGCAAAACAAAAGCTAGGAAATATGAACTGAAGAAGTTGGTAGACGAGATATTTCATCTAGATGTGACACAAGGCTTTGAAGAAGATGTGATATGGCGACAGAATGTATTGCCCTTGATGACTAACCTTCCCAAGAACGTTTTGGATATTTGCCAGTATGGGGTTACTGAGATCCTAAACAATGTACTTGCGCACTCAGAAGCCGCTAAGGCATGGGTCAAGATAGAACGTGATGCCGCGCTCGTTACGATACAGATTTACGACTACGGAGTTGGTATATTCAATAAGATTCAGAGAGCATTCAACTTACATGACCCAAGGCACGCATTACTTGAGCTTACTAAGGGGAAACTGACCTCAGAACAAGCACATCATACAGGAGAAGGGATCTTCTTCACATCGAGGATGTTCGATGAATTCTCGATTCTTTCTGGCAACCTTTTCTTTGATAGGGTAAATAAACAGGATGACGACTGGCTAATAGAGGTTGAGGAGCGTAATCAATCCGAAGGAACATTAGTTACAATGAAAATTCATACACAAGCACGCCAAACAACTTTGGAAATATTTACAAGGGCTACATCAGGGGAATTGGGTCATGATTTTTCACGCACGCACGTTCCTGTCAAACTAGCACGATATGACACCGAGCAGCTAGTGTCACGTTCCCAGGCAAGACGTATATTGGCCCGTTTTGACCAATTCAAGGAAGTTCTGCTAGATTTCCAAGGCATTGCTGAAATTGGTCCTGCCTTTGCAGACGAGATTTTCCGCGTTTACCAAAATGAGCATCCCGAAATACATATACTGGCAATAGGTGCTTTACCACAAGTTCAGCAAATGATTGACCGAACGAAGCAAGCTATCGAGGTCTAGCTGCAGAATGATATGGGGTAGACCCTGAAATTAATGAATCCTACACAGTCCATACTTCATACCTGGTTGTCAGTTACAGCGCCTTGTGGGGTGGCTCGTGGCATCGAATGCTACTCTTCAATATCCCGAGGTGCGGTAAGCAGTTGGATTCCTTCCAGGATTTGATAGACTCGATTACGGGACAGCGAACCAACTTTTTCGACCAAAGCGCTTTTGTTTACGGTGAAGAGCTGGGATATGTTTACAACGCTTTGTTTGGGCAAGTTTGCTTCGCCCTCCTCCAAAAGTACATTGCCTGGAGCCCTGGCACGCTTGAGATTTGAAGTCAAAGCACACACTACCACTGTCTGAATGCGACTACGATTAAATACATTGTTCTGGATGACCACGTGTGGGTGACGATAGCCCGGCTCTGCCCCTGATGGCTCACTAAATTCGACCCAGAATATGTCACCCTGGTTGATTACCATTGGTCCTTCACCAGTTCACGGTGTCGGGCTCGCATGTGTCGCTGTGTGGTTTGTTCCTCTGAGTCAGGTAGGTCAGCGTAGGCGGTATTGATAGCGTCGAGCAGTTTTTGATTCTTATGACGTTGGATGAATTCGCGAGCAGCTAACGCAAATAGATGGCTACGCGAGATTTCTAATTCATGGGCTAGGGCATCCACTTGTTCAAAAAGTGGCTTTTCCAACGAAATAGCAGTTTTCATATTGGCCATTGGTTATACCCTCCTTAGGATTACTAGTATAACCATTGGTATGCACCATGTCAATACTTTCATCAAGAGCTGTTGAAGTTAGCTATCCGATGTCCAAACTTCTTCGTGGGAGTAAATTGCGTTTGATGGAATATGTTATGTGGTACCCCTGGGGCGACTCGAACGCCCGACACACGGTTTAGGAAACCGTTGCTCTATCCTCTGAGCTACAGGGGCACGCAGTCTCTTTGATTTCTTTACTTCTTCTTAAATATATCCAAAAATCCCTTGCTGTAGGGAAATCCTTGGTACATGACCTCACAGGGAAATTTAGCACAATCCTTAGGGCAATAGCCTTTTTGACTGTTAAAGGCGCACTCCAGAACGGGACAATTAAATCCTAATTTTGCCTTCTGTATCTCTAGCTTCTTTGCTGCTCCCTCGTCATTGCCAGCAACACATCCCTCACACATCCCCTGGGTAAAATAGCCACATACCTCGCAAGCTATGCCACAAGCTCCTATTTTCATAACTCACCGCCCAAATTTTTTTGTAGTAGTTGCCTGATTCATCAGGCTTAGCCCAATAAATTGGGCAACTACGTTTTTAAGCCAATGTCAGGCTTAATCCGTTTTTCATATCTCTGAGCTGCGATATGTATAGCTCGGTCAAAAATGAGTATCACGCGATTATTGAATTCCAATGCCCGATGTAGCCCAAGGGCATTATATTCTTCCATGCTCTCTTGCTCAGCAAAAAGCCACAAGTGCCTTCTCATCAAGATTAATGCGTAAATGACCTCGGATAGGGGGAGACCCTCATCGAGTCTGCTTTCCGCAAATCCGATTAAATATTGGTTTAGCTCTTCCCTGGGCGTCTCATAGTCGAGCAAATGCCCCAATTGGCGATAAATGGATTTTGCCTGATAAAGGCACTCCTTTTCGGAAAGGGAATGATAGGTAGGAGTGGCAGCATGTGTCCTCACCACACTGTACCATTTTTGGGCAACCCGCTCAGCGTTGTCCTCAATGAGATTGACAAGTTTATCTGAGATTATTCTCTTCATGTTATCTCCCTCCTCTTAAAGCCATCTTTATTTTACTCCAAGTTTTTTGTAGTTGCCTGATTCATCAGGCTTAGCCCAATAAATTGGGCTACTACATTTTCATAGTCAATTGCAAGATTCCTTGTAATTCACCCTCACCTTAGTTCCTTCGCTTCGCTCAGGACTTCGCCTCACCTCCCGTCAAGGGAGAGGAATTTTATACGAGATTATGCAGTTAATTATAACCAGCCTTATCTACTGGAGATAGGGGGATTCGAACCCCCAACCTCTGCGATGCGAACGCAGCGCTCTCCCAACTGAGCTATATCCCCACAAATACAATTTTAGCAACGAGTTAAATCCTGGTCAACTTGTCTCCTTGCCTCTACCTATTGGGATTGTTATACTAAGCTAAAGCCATGATTTATGACATTGTCATTGGGCTAGAGGTTCATGCCCAACTGCTAACTAAGAGCAAGATGTTCTGTAGTTGTAGTACAGATTATGTCAATGCCCCGCCTAATACCCATGTCTGCCCTGTTTGCCTTGCTATGCCCGGCGTTCTGCCTGCTATCAATAAAAAGGCGGTAGAATACACGGTGATGACTGCATTGGCATTAAACTGTACTATCCTGGAATATACCAAATTTGACCGTAAGAGTTATTTCTACCCTGATTTGATGAAGGGCTACCAGATTTCTCAATACGATGCCCCTATTGGGAAAGGGGGTTGGTTGACTATTGATAGTAATGGAGTTGAGAAGAAAATCAATATTACCAGGGTGCATCTCGAGGAGGATGTGGCGAAATTGTGGCACAGGGGAAACCATAGCTTGATAGATGTCAATCGTTCCGGAGTGCCATTGATGGAGACTGTCAGCGAGCCTGAAATTAGCTCCCCTGAAGAGGCTCGGGATTACCTCATCAAGCTGCGCAACATCCTCCGCTATCTCGGAGTGTCTACAGGCAATATGGAGGAGGGCAGCTTCAGGTGTGATGCTAATATAAGCATCCGCCCCTCAGGTAGCAAGGAATTCTTGCCCAAGGTGGAAGTTAAGAATATGAATAGTCTCAGGGGAGTTTATCAGGCTATGGCGTATGAATCCAAGCGACAGAGGGAGGTGCTTGACGAGGGTGGTAAACTTGTTCAGGAAACAAGAGGCTGGATAGCCGAGGAGGGCATTACGGTAAGCCAGAGAGCTAAGGAATATGCCAACGATTACAGGTATTTCCCCGAACCTGATTTGCCCCCACTAGTTTTGGATAGAGCCAGGATAGAAGAAATCAGAGCGAAGCTACCTGAGCTGCCTGAGGCTAGAAGAGAGCGATTTATGACACAATATAGCCTACCCGTATATGATGGCAATATCTTGACTAATTCTAAGGCATTAGCCGACTATTTTGAGAACTGCCTTAAGTTGATGGACCGTAGCAAGGCGAAGGTGCTTAGCAACTGGATGTTGGGGGATTTTAGTCGATTGCTTAATGCTACTAACACCGAGGTTGAAAATGCTAAAATAAGCCCTGAACAACTAGCAGAAATGCTTGGCTTGGTAGATAATAATACTATCAGTGGACCAGCAGCTAAGGAAGTGTTAGAAGAGATGTTTCACAGTGGTAAAAGAGCTAGCGATATTGTAGTGGAAAGGAAGCTCAGCCAAATTAGCGATGCCACTGAGATAAAGGAAGTAGTAAAGCAGGTGATAGCTGATAATGCTAAGGCGGTAGCAGATTACAACAAGGGCAAGCAGCAAGCCTTGACCTTCCTTACGGGACAGGTAATGAAAGCCACTAGAGGGAGGGCTAATACTGCCCTGGTGAGAGAAATTCTTATACAGGAGCTAGGAGGGAAATAAATTGCCACCCACTTATCTTATTGTTGCTCAAATATTAGTAGCCATAGCTTTAATTGCCACTGTCTTATTTCAACTGCATGGTGGAGGTTTAGGGGGCATCTTTGGACAAACTGATTCTGTTTATCGTAGCCGACGTGGTGTAGAAAAAACTTTACTCAGGCTCACCATCGTCTTGGGTGTCGTTTTCATCATCTTTGCAGTATTAATTGTCATGTCTTCATAACTAAGGATGGCTCCTATAATAACCCTGACCACAGATTTTGGCTCCAGTGATGCTTATGTTGCGGCTATGAGGGGTGTCATCTTAAGCACTAATCCTGAGGCTAGTATTGTGGATATAACTCACTCCATTGAGCCGCAAAATGTTGCCCAAGGCGCCTTCGTTTTGAGCCAGTGCTATCGATATTTCCCTAAGCAAACTGTTCATATGGCTATCGTTGACCCCGGCGTGGGTGGTGAGCGCCAGGGGATAATCCTGAAAACGCCTCTGGCTCTCTTCGTTGCGCCGGATAATGGTATCCTCAGCTATGTCATTAGCGACCTTAACCAGAGTTCCGCAGTTCAGAATTCCCAGAATTTTACAGAGATAAAGTTAAAGAAAGGGCTTGAAGCTGTGGTTATCACCGACCCTCGTTTTTGGCGACATCCAGTCAGTCCCACCTTTCACGGGCGAGATATCTTTGCTCCAGTGGCTGCTGGTCTCTCTTTAGGTATATCACCTTACGAATTCGGGGAGAAAATCACTTCTCTCCATGTCTTTCCCGTTTCGAAACCGCTCCTTGATTTACAAGACAATCTAATCGGACATATTTTATATATTGACCATTTTGGCAACTTGATTTCGGACATTAGAAGCAGTGACTTGCCTGAGGGAGATATTAGCATTGAAGTAGCAGGCCAGCGCATCCGGGGCATACGCAGTTACTATGCTCAAGATGAGGGGCTAATGGCTATTCTGGGCAGCAGTGGCTACCTGGAAATATCGATGAGAAATGGAAGCGCCTGCGACTTTCTCGATATGGGGGTAGGAGATGAGGTAAGGGTGATTCCGCAGAGATAGCCAGGCTGATTAAAAATGTAGTTGCCCAATTTATTGGGCGATTCTGCCTGATGAATCAGGCAACTACGAAAATTCGGGGGGGGGGTGAAAGACATCCCCAAAATGCCTAGAATCGAACGAGAAATCAAAATTAAATAGACTTGATAGCCTAAGGTGGGTGAAAATGCCAATTCAATTTACCACGCTAAGTGAAAACACTGCCATCAGGATGGGGCTTCTTGCTGAATGGGGCATAAGCATTCTGATAGAAGCCGATGACCATAAAATTCTATTTGATACGGGACAAAGCTTCTCAGCGGCTTATAATGCCATTGTTCTGGGGATAGACTTGTCCCAAATTGATAACATTGTCTTCAGCCATGGGCATGCAGACCATACCGGCGGTTTGCTGCCTGTACTCAAAATGATGAAAAAACAGGTTGAGGTAATTGCCCACCCCGATATTTGGGCAGCCAAATATGCCAAGCGTTCTGAAGGAAGAGAGGAATATATCGGAGTGCCCTTCCCCAGAGAAGAGGCAGAAAGTTTAGGAGCATCTTTCCATTTAAGTAAAGAACCAGTATGGCTCAGCGAAAATATCGTTACTAGCGGCGAGATACCTATGGTTACTGAATATGAAAAGGTAGACCCTATTCTTTATGTTAAAGAGCGAGGCGAGCTTAAGCCCGACCCATTGTGGGATGACCAGGCAATTTTTATCAAGTCTGAAAAAGGGTTGATAGTTATTTTAGGTTGCGCTCATCGAGGGATAATCAATACCTTGAGGCATGCCCAGAAATTGACTGGGGTAGAGTCTGTCTACGCAGTTATCGGCGGCACTCACCTTATGTCAGCCTCGCCAGAACGGATGGATTTGACTATTGCTGAATTATTGAGTTTTGGCATTCAGCGGCTAGGGGCATGTCATTGCACTGGCTTACCAGCATCCGCCATGCTGGCTCAAACCTTTGGCGAGAGTTTTTTCTTTAATAATGCTGGCACTTGTATCAAGCTTTGAGTCTAGCTAAAACATACCAAGAATTTTAAGCCCTTCTTACTTATAATTATACTTTAAGACAATATCACCAACATTGCATCCAACATCATTACCAATGACAGGGCATTTTACTTTAAATAAGAAGAAGATAGGGGCATTGTCATTTCCAGCTAACCCTTCAAAGTTTCCCTGCCCTTTGCTGATAATTAGGTTTGCCTTTTCATAACGAGTTAAAAAATCTTTCGAGCATAAACTTAAGACTGTCCCAGGCACATCAGACCCATTAGAGATAATCTTAGCTATTTTATCTATGCCACAAAATTTAGCATCTTCTATTAAGGCATCATTAATAGCGGGCTTATCTCTCACCACATAGATAACCTCTTTAGCTAATTCTTCAATCAATATTCGGTCGAATACTACCTCTCCAGCATTATCGGCTAAATAGAGAATCTGTTTTGTACTTTTTAGAGCCTCTTTAAATTCCTGATAATCAAAGACAGCAAAATCTTTCTCAAATACATCCTCTATTTCCTTTTCAAGGTCGAAGGGATTATCCGGGCCGAAGTCAATCACATTGCCAGCGATGGCAAGCCTTATGGCTGTTAACAACCTATCTTTGGAGTGAGCCACTTTCTCCTTCAAATTGGGATAAATATTCAAGGCTATTTTATTATATTCATCCTTTACCTTTTTGAATGGGTCTTCCGTACCTGTAATTTCTCTAACAAGCCTATAAACAATCCTTCCCATTTCAGGTGGTGAACTTGATAAAGGGAAATTAGGTATCTCTGCAGCTAAACTATCCAGTATCCTTTTCTGGGTATCCTCATCTGCGCCGGCGAGTCTCGCTGCGTTAAGTGCTTGCTTAAAGAAGCAAGGAATACAATCTAGATATGTTCTCATCTATCCGTATTCTTCTCTATTCTTAGCTTACCTTCAAGCCAGCCAGCTTTAGCATTGTTTTTTTCGTCTATCGAGGGAACATACGGCTTGATGTCTAGAAGCGGAGTGCTATCTATAGCATCCAGACCTTTTACCTTGAGGATGTTCTTTTCTCTGGCTACTAGCTCCACCACGGATAATCCCAATGGGCAGGGTCTGTGTGGCGACCTGGTAGTGAAAAGCCCGTGTGGCTTTGCATCCCAGGGTGTTTTAACCAGCAGATGATACCCGTGGGATTGATGAAACCAATAGATTAAGATGATGTGGGAGAAGCCTTCTATATCTTTTAAACCTTCTTCAAACTCCTCAAATAGCTCTACCTGGCAGATTTCCTTTTGCCCATGACCTTGATATGGTGCTTGTCCCGACTGATAGGGAGAATGGATTATCCCTATAGGCTTTAATTCCAGACCGTACTGCTTTTCCATGAGAAAATCCCGAAACTTTACAGGCAGCTTAATTGCTTCTCAATATTATACCATCTGATTCCATCAAAGCATGGGCTTTCGCTCGGCTCCATATTACTACCAAGAAGCAGCAAGTAAAAATCCCGAATAGCTAAGTATTGATGAACTAAGGGCCTGGCGTTTAACTTCCTGGCTCCTGAAGCAGTATCAGGGCTGCCTTTTTATCCAGGGGCTGGTTATTGCTGCCGCATTTTGGTGATTGAATGCAACTGGGGCAGCCATCCATTAAAGAGCAGGGAAAACTTCCGCTTCCGAACGCAATATCTCTACATCGGGGTAATTTTCCCTAACAAACTTCACCACGCTGGATAAAGTTTCATCGGCATGCCTTCTATGGTTGCTAACGCAGGCTATACCTAAAGTAGCTAATTGCCATAGACCCTGGTTATCAACCTCAGCTACAGAAACATTATACTTATTTTGTAGCTTGGCAATGATAGACTTAACTACTCGCCGCTTACCCTTGAGAGATTGATTCTCAGGAAGGCGGAGTTCAATTCGGCATACACCGATGTGCATTCTTTGTTGCTAAGTCTGCTGATGATTAGGAAGCTTTGCTAGCTCGTTTCTCAGCCCAATTGCCTACCCAGGGCAGTTTCCACATCTTGCCTGTTCCTGCTTGAATCATCAGGGCAATCCACAAGCCGAAAGTCAGAATCCAGATAATCGTGCCAAGGATTCCTATAAAAGCAACCAGCCCGGGTGAAAGAGTAGCAACTGCGATGGCAGCGAGAATTCCCGATACAATGATCTGAACTACAGATAATATGCCAAAGGTCATAATGGACTGCCAGGCGTGAAATTTAACAAATGTGCTCTTTTTCTCAATTACCGCGAAAACTATGCCTGAAATCCAGCCACCCACATAGCAAAGAAGCCCAGCGGTATTGGCTGACATGCCAACACTGGTTTCTGCTTTTGGCTTAGCTGGAGCTTCAGATGGTCCAGTAGAAACGCCAAACTTGGCGCCGCACTTAGAGCAAAACTTAGCCCCTTCGGGATTTTCCGTGCCACATTTAGAACAAAACATATCTCACCTCCTTTGATTGCATATTGCATAATGTATACATAAGTTGCAACGTTGTCAATAAGTTTTGGCCAGGAAATTTCAGATTTACAAGCTTTTGCTAGCGATATAGGCAGCGAGGTCAGCGAGACGGCAGCTATAGCCCCACTCATTATCATACCAGGCTAACACCTTCACCATATTGCCATCAATGACCATTGTGCTCAAGGCATCGAAAATAGCGCTGGCAGGATTGCCCTTGAAATCTGAACTCACAAGAGGTTCAGCGCAATATTCCAAGATTCCCTTGAGCTCTCCTTCTGAGGCTATCCGAAAGGCTTTATTAATCTCTTCGGCAGTTACTTCCCTATTCAAATCAGCGACAAAGTCGACAATGGACACTGTAGGCGTAGGCACTCTAATAGCCAGCGCATCAAGCCTTCCTTTGAGTTCGGGGATTACTTCTGTAACTGCGCGGGCAGCACCAGTTGTGGTAGGAATGATGTTCAGGGCTGCAGCACGAGCTCGCCGCAGGTCTTTGTGAGCTCGGTCAAGAATAACCTGGTCGTTGGTAACCGAATGAATTGTCGTCATTAACCCCCTTTTGATACCAAAGCTCTGGTGCAAAACTTTGACCACCGGGGCAAAACAATTGGTGGTGCAAGAGGCATTAGAGATGACCTTATGTCTCTGGGGGTCGTATTGCTCCTCATTGATGCCAAGGACGATGGTGATGTCAGCTCCTCTCGAAGGAGCACCAACGATAACTTTCTTGACACCATTCTTCATGTGCCCCATGGCTTTCTCCGCAGCAGTGAAGCGACCGGTTGCCTCTATTACGAACTCTGCTCCATAATCGCCCCAGGGGATTTTAGAGGGTTCGCTCTCTCTGAGAAACTTTATTGGCTTGCCATCAATGATTATCGAATCCTCGGTTATCTCCACTTTCCCCGGATAAACGCCGTAAGTACTGTCATATTTGAAAAGGTGAGCATAAGTCTTGGTATCAGCCCGGGCGTTGAAAGCCACTATCTCTAGCTGGTCACGATGATAATCCAGTGCTGCCTTAAGAAATTGCCTCGCTGTCCTCCCAAAGCCATTAATTCCTACTTTTGTCGCCATTTTTCTACCTCCTTTAATTAAATTCTAATTTTTCTTCGGTCATTTGCTTCACTCGGGGAGATTGGCTAGATACTTGGCGAACCGCTCTTTAGCTGATTGAAGACTTGGAAATTGCCTTTCGCACACATCGGTGAACCTAGCCAAGACTTTTCTGTTAATCTCCACTTGGTCTTCAAAAATAGCAGCGGAAGTAAATGGAACAGCAAGTTTTTCAAACTGTAAGCAGGTAATAGTTACATCACGGCACTTATCGTCATTAGAAATGCCAAAAAGAAATAAGGGTCTTCTTCGACTGTTAATTCGGCAGTCTATAGTATATTTACCATCAGGGTCATGTTGGAGATCTCGGTAGTTGAATGCGTATCTCTCAGCAGGGATGCTCTCCTCAAGGAAACTGTGAAACTCCTCCATAAAAAGAGAGCGCAACCTCTCCCGCCTCAGGTAAGCAACATCAGTGATCTTGATAATTCCCTGAACGAAAGTGAAAAGTGCATCTCCAAAATCTCCATTTTCGACTAGACACCTGAGCTCACCTTCAGCGTTCTGTATCTGATAGGTTCCTAGCACCGTATCAATAATCTTTCTTCGAGTTCCCTTGTCAACATCTATATCATCATAGGATAGGTGCATAAAGGTGTGCCCCTCATCAGTAAAATACCATCTATCTGCAGATTTTTTTAGCAGAATGCAGAGATGATCGCCATCCTCAAATGTGAAGGGCGTCGAAACAATTAAACGTTCCTTACCTTCTGGCAAGAGTTGCACTCTGTCACAGACTTTGGATTTGAATTCCTGCTCAATTTTTTCAATATTCATTCTCTACACCTCCCCACTCAAATAAGGATCGCTGGTGGCGGGGTGGAAGTTCAAAATGGCAATCCTTCAAAAAAGCGTTGAGAGCCTCTTCAAAAGTGGAGTATGCGTCAGTAACCTCAGCATAGCCATCAATTGGATAGTCCCCTAGTTGGTATCTTTCAGTTGCTTTGTGAATGTGGAAATCATGGAAGGAGTTCCTCTCGATTTTGTTGGTGTGCAAAGAGGGGTGTTTTCCATTGTAGCGAACCAAGCGTAGCCATGTGTTTGAAGCCTTGTCATAGTAGCTCAAGATGATTGAGAAATCCAGGATGTTTTGGCTATTCCTTCTAATGATGATTCTAAAGCTATGTCCTGAGGGTGTGTTCACTTCCAACTCTCGCTCTTCGTGCTGATATGCGGATTTCCTTTTTGGCTGAAGCCTGTCGCGATATTTTTCTGGAAGAGGCTTCTCTTCTTCCAATAAGTCCATAATCTCTGTATCTGCCAGTGTGGAAACCATCAACACACTCCTTTAGGGTTATCCTATGATAACCTTTCGCTCCTCTTCATTCAAGCCATAGAGGTTAAAGACAATGGAATCAATTTCCTGCTGGAGGGCTTTAATCTTATCTCGAAGACTCCCCACCTGAGACAAAATCTCTGTGCCCTCTTTATCAGCTAAACCTGGCTCTGTTGGAATGAGAATTTGGTCAATAATTTCGCTCCATTCCTTGCCCTGGTAATTCGGCAATACCTTTTGCAGATATTCCAAAATATCATGAGGGGCAGTTACGGTTAGCATCTGCTTATCTTTTGAAATGACAGTGAGGTTTTGAGCATTCTCAGGCAACTTTACGCTTTTCAGGAAGAAGTGCTCAATGGTCTGTGGCTGGTATCGGATTTGTGGGTGTGTGCGAATAGTGCGAAGCAGTGAAGATTCAAGAGATTTAACCACCGCTGCATCGTCTATTTCCGGCAAAGATTCATTTTCCTCAAGGCGAGTTAAACGCATCTTGGGAAAGAACCGATTGTAGCCGGCTAGGCTCTTCTTTGCCTCAATGATGCTGTCAACTAGCTCTACCAGATGGTCGTGGATTTTGACCTCTTGAGGGTCATCAAAGTTTATGCGATGGATGGGAATAGTTTCCAAAGAATTTTTTATATATTCCCTGTTCTCTCCCAAAGCCTTGAAATTTGTCCTACAGAAAAAAGTGAGTGCAGCGCTATTCAGAAGGGCGAAAATATAATTTAATGATTCATTTACTTCATCCTTCTTGTCAATAAAGAACGTGCCAGACAGACCATAGTAGCCATCGGCATCGAGGATAAAATTATTGAGAGGTGAACGCGATGGGGTAATTATCTTGGGGAGTTCAAATCTTATATTTGGTCTCGGCCAAGCTAACCCATACCATTTCCTGCTTAGATTTCTTTTAAACTCAGCTCGATTTTCAAGAATCGGTTTATGCCTGGATAAATGGTTTATTAAATTGGGATATTCTGCCGCCTTATCGCTATCTGTTAAGTAAATCAGGAATCTGACTGTTTCTAAGGGCTCGATAATGCGGTTCCCTAGATCTGAAGTGCCTATAAGTTTTTTTATCCTGCGCTGCTCTCCGATAGTTAGATTTGGTTTTAGACTTTGATATTCTTCTTTCGAGATCACAAAGATACCATCCCCTACTTTTACCGATGCGTTGAAAGGCAGCAATCTTGCTTTACTTTCGGTAACAATATTGGCAGCAGTATCTATGCCAGTGTCTATCTCGCATAAGGTTCCCAGTGGTGAAATTTCAAGTCTGTTAAATTCTATATTCAAACCTTTGTACGTCACCTCCCTCCACGCCTTCTCGGTCAAGCTTCCCTGCCTCACTGAGCTCAGGAAGACATCAATGTATTCATCGGTATAACTTTCCTCTTCAATATGCCCCTCTAAATGTTTAAGAAGCTTGTTTAGCCTTTCCTTAACTGTCCCGTCTTCAAATTCCTTCTTAACCCTTGCTACTTTGATTCTATTCTCCGCCCTCTTTTGAACATTGCTGGAGCGTTCTAAAACGAAAATCATATTATGCTGCCCCGGGGCGCCCTCGAAAATCCTGGTCTCTCCAAAGTCAACTATCTCCCGAATGAGGGCATTGCCGAGAATATATTTCCTCAGTTTGGCAGCACCATCAGCAGTAGGCCAGTAAGAGGTGGTGATGAAACCAAGCTTGCCACCTTCCTTTAGCTTGGATAAGCCTAAGATAACAAACCAATAAAGGTAGTCCATCTTGCCTAAGTAGTATTGCTTCCAATAAGGGTATTGTTCAGTGGTAGCTCGGAACAGCTCTTTGTGTCCCTTCTCACCAATGTAGGGTGGATTAGCACAGACATAATCGAAGTCGTGGCAATCCTTGATAAATTCATACACTTCCCGCTTCCGTCCCTCCAGTCCCACTATGTCGTGTCTTTTATCACGCTCATAGACCTCATCTGCCTTCCTAAGCTCGTCGGGAAATTCCTCAAAGGTCTTCTCAATGCGAGGATGGAGCTTTAATGAATCCTGGTGGATTACAGAAAGGGCAAATTCTGGGTGGCGATAAAGATGTTTGTACTCCAGTATGTTCTTGATGATAGGGGTAAGCTGGATAAGAAGGTTTATCTCGGTGATATAATAGGAGAAGTCGCTTATTTCGCTGCCGTAAAGTCCGGTGATGATGGCATTCTCCATATCGAGGAGGTCATTGAGGTTCTGGCAGTTGTAAGTAGCTTCTTCTCTGAGGCGACGGGCTGCTTCTACCAAAAAGCCCCCAGAGCCAGTAGCGGGGTCGAAGATTAGTTTTGGCTTTCTCTGACCATCTTCAAACTGGAAGAAGGCATTGTCATTGGTAAAACCAACTCTATCCCAAATAAAGGAGACCACTTCCCTGGGCGTGTAGTATTGTCCTTTGTTTTTGCGGTCCACTCTATCGACATATTCTTCATATATTGTCCCCAGAACATCAGCATTGAGCTTGCCCAGGTTGAAATGCGAGAATTCATAAAGCACATCAACCAAAGCCTTATCGCAGGGATAATACCAGGTATAGTTATTCTCTCTGTTGAAGAGCCAACTATATCGCTCCCCGGCAAGGTGGAAGGCATATCTTAATACCCGCTCAAGCTCTCGGTTGAAATTCTCATACCACTTTTTGAATCCGCCATCATAGAGGCTTTCATCGATAAAGCCAATATCTTCCCACAGACGCACCAAAAGAAGGCGGGTCATGGTGAAATAAGCAACACGGTAAAGGTAAAGATCCACTGCCCTTTCATCAAGGCTGCCTGATTTAGCACCAACTATCTCACGGAGACTAGAAGCAGAGAGTTCCCGCTTGGGCTTTCTGGGGTCTACAGATTCAGCAATAGCATCAATTTCGATGGCGATTCTTAATTTACGCTCATTGTCATATCCGAGCAGATGAATAAGTTGGTCTCTTTGACTATGGACATCGTTGTGGAGGATAAAAACTACTTCGCGAATTTTCTGAGTTAACTCATCCAGTGATAATGTTTCCTCGCCTGCCCACGGCTTGCTCCGAGCAATCTGTTCAATTTTCTGAAGGAAATCTAGTTCCTGACAAGAAAATGTTTCCACAAAGTTGAAAAACCGCTTGGTGTTAGGCTGAATAGCAACAGTATGAGGATTATGTTTGAAAGCGCGATAGAGTTTTTCAAAAGAGAAGGAAAGTTCAGCAATGGGTTGAGTGCTTTCAGGAAGCACTGTCGCCTCTCTCAAATTCAGCACTATCCCATAGCGGGCGCGGGTTTTTTGGATGTAGCTCTGCACTTGAGGAAAATGCAGCTCTAAATCCCTTGAATCTGTTCCTTTGATTTCAAATATAAAAGGATGTAGATGCAAATCTTTAGGGAGAAAGTCAGGACGCTCTCCTGAAGTCTCAGTCTTTTCCTTCGGGATTAATGATACACCTAGAGCGAAACCTAGCATTTCTGTGGCGAATTTGGGAAAGAAAACTGGGTCAACCAAGGTTAGCTCATCTTTGTACTCACCTTGGATGTAATCAAGGTAATATGAAGCTTTACCGCCGCTATAGGTTCTATAATCTAGCCTATCTAAAATGGAACAGAGTTTAGAAACAAGGTTGCTATTTCGGACCTGCTGTATCTGAGAGGGTTTCATGTCTCCTTCTTAGTGGTTTTAGAAGATATGTCTACGGGCGTCTTAGTCCTTACGCAAATATAGAGAGGCACTATCCGTATCAATGTTACCCACCTTATCCTCAGCGGCTAATAACTTAAGGTGGGCGATGGTCTCCATCACAGCTAATCGCCTGTCCCAGGATGCTAAATCTCGAAAAGCAACACCTCCTTGGTCCGGCATCCAGGGAATCCCCTCAGCTATTTGATATGCTGTCTTTAAGCCATCGCTCAAAGCGTTCATGATGTTCCTCTTCCTTTGCTCATGGTGATAAAGTATTCCCCCTATCCTTAATTTCAAGCCGTTGAATGCTGGGCCATGCCCGGGCAAGATGAAATTGACGCTGCGTCTCTTAAGCTTCTCAAGGGAAGAAATATAATCACCCAAGGGATTATCTCCAGATTGTGGATGAAAGCCTATGTGGGGAGTGGTGTCGTACAAAATATGGTCACCGGAAAAGAGCAATTTCTTCGTTGGTTCATAAAGGCATATATGGCCGGGAGAGTGTCCCGGCGTCCATAACACCTCAATTTCAAATGAGCCATTAGAGATTATATCGCCACTGTCTAATGTGACATCAGGTGAATCGGGCGTAACAAATTGGTTCATCCATAAGGAAGCATCCTTCAACTGAGGCAATTCAGCTTGAGGAACACCATTTCGCCTCAGCTCCTCCTCAGTCTCTTTGAGCAGCCTGTCGAAATCTTTATACCTTGAATTGATAAGCTCTGCTTCAATCCTGTGCATGGCAATCTTAGCTCCACAAAGCTGCTTTATTTTGCTTGCCAAGCCATAATGGTCAGGATGGATATGGGTGATGACAATCTTTTTGATATCTCGGAGCTTGAGGCGGTCGTTGGTTAGCCCCTCTCTAAGAGCCCAAAGGGACTCCGTGCTATCCCAGCCGCTATCAATCAGTATATTGCCTTCACTCCCCTCAACGACATATACATTGGTGTGCTCTGGTATGCCTTTGGGGAAGGGAACCTTTATCTGATGGACGCCGGCTATTATTTCCATGACTTCAACAGCTCCAAATTATATAAGGCGCCTTTACCGGGGTAACGAGCAGCGGCTCCCAGTTCCTCTTCTATCCTGAAGAGGCGATTGTATTTAGCTAATCTCTCACTACGGCAGGGAGCACCAGATTTAATAAATCCAGCATCAACAGCTACCGCTAAATCAGCAATGGTGGTATCCTCAGTCTCACCAGACCTATGGCTGATTACGGTTGTCCACCCTGCCTTTTGCGCCCTTTTGATAACCCCTAAGGTTTCAGTAAGCGTACCTATCTGATTTGGCTTAATAAGAATTGAGTTTGAGGCCTTTTCTGCAATACCTCTCTCAAGACGCTCTATGTTAGTAACATAAAGGTCATCGCCCACAAGTTGGGTCTCCCTGCCTAATTTAGCTGTGAGCAACAACCAGCCGGCCCAATCATCTTCAGCTAAGCCGTCCTCAATGCTAATGATAGGATAACTTGTCACCCACTTAGCATAATAATCCACCATTTCTTCTGAAGTAAGGGTAATGCCTTCTCGGGACAGAGTATATTTACCATTTTGATAAAAGCTGCTTGCCGCTGGGTCAAGGGCGATGAATAAATCTTCGCCAGCTTTATAACCAGCCGTGTCAATAGCTGCCAAAATTAACTCTAGCGCTTCCTTATTGGAAGAAAGCTGAGGAGCAAAACCACCCTCATCACCGACATTAGTGTTCAAGCCTTTATCTTCAAGCACTTTATGTAAACAATGATAAATTTCGCTGCCCATCTGAATAGCCTGGGCAAAGTTAACTGCACCCAAAGGCACTATCATAAATTCCTGGAAATCGGTGGAACCCAGAGCGTGCTTGCCACCATTCAAGATATTCAACATAGGAACAGGCAGTAGGCTGGATTCCGCTCCTCCTAAATAACAATATAAAGGGGTGCTGAGGAAATTGGCGCCAGCTTTAGCTACTGCTAGAGATACCCCTACAGTAGCATTAGCCCCAAGACGAGATTTGTTAGCAGTGCCATCAAGCTCAATTAGCCTTTGGTCAATAGCTGCCTGCTCTAAAGCAGACATGCCAGTTATTTCAGGGGCAATTTCATTAGTTACATTGCCCACTGCCTTTAGAACACCAAGCCCGCCATATCTGCTATCACCATCCCGAAGTTCCACAGCTTCATACTTCCCGGTGCTTGCCCCTGAAGGGACAGAGGCTACGCCAGTGGTGCCATCAACCAATACTACCTCTACCTCTATGGTAGGATTGCCACGGGAATCAAGAATCTCCCTGGCTTTAATATTTTCAATAGTTGCCATTTCTAGACGCATTTTAAACCTCGATTAACCCGCCATTACGAGTTTCCTTCTTAAACCCCAAATACTAATCTCTAAACTCTAAACAATCTCAAAATTCTAAATCCAAAACCCTAACGCTGTCATTCTGAGGGAGTGAAGAACCCCAGAGACCCTTCACTCCGTTCAGGGTGACAGGGAATGGTTGTCATTCTGCTCCTCCCTTTTCTCATCCCATTACGAACCCTTCATTCCTTGTCACTCTGAGCGTGTGAGCCGAAGCCCTGAACGAAGTGAAGGGGAAGAATCTTATAGCACTCAGGGTAAGCTCTGCGAAGTAATCTCATGAGCTTCATGCCTCTTAGTCAAAGAAACAGCCTTATCTACCGCCTCAGTAGTACTATATACTCTAATTATGGAATTATCCTCTTGCCCATTTTGAGACAAAGACCAAGTATTTAAGCCAATAACCGGGATGCCTCCTTTTAAGGCATAAGCAATCTCACTGAGCGTCCCGTAATTGCCTCCAATGGCAATTGCTGCCTGGGCTGACTTCACTACCGCCATATTTCTGGCATAACCCACACCTGTTACTATAGGAATGTCTACCCAGGGATTAGCTTTGTTTGAATCTTCTCCAGGCAAAACGCCGATGGTTAAGCCACCCTTTGACTTAGCTCCACGACAAACTGCCTCCATCACCCCACCCAAGCCACCACATATTATAGTGGCACCGCGCTGGGCTAATTGTTCCCCCACAGCTTCGGCTAACTTAGCTTTCTCGGGGGGACAAGAAGAATCTCCAATAACAGCGATAATCATTTTTATAGCAATTGCAAAATCCCTTATAATTCTCCCTCCCCTTGCGGGAGGGAGGTAGGCTATTTAGCAATATAGTTGCCCAATTTATTGGGCTAAGCCTGATGAATCAGGCAACTACGAATCTCTCCCTCCAAGAGAGAGGAAATTTATACGATATCATGCGGTTAACTGTAGTTTGATGAGGCTAGAGTACCTTATCTTTGATACGCTACTAGGATTGGTGGTCAAAGGCTATATAAGCTGTTGTGTAAGCCCCAAATTGCCCTCGCCTAATATATTGCTCAGTTCCCTTGCTAGCTCAGGGCAGTAGTTTATTGTTATTTCTGGTACTTCCAGGTTAGTCGTTTCATCTGCGCTGATAACTCGAAGGGATACTTTGTCTTGCCCATGGTAATTCTTCAAGGAATTCATAACCTTCTGGAGACATTCCACATCTTTTCCTGCATCATCTGACTGGTTGATATTTATTATAAGATGGCGTTG
>JAUWQI010000005.1 GCA_030611085.1 Dehalococcoidia bacterium
TCCTGAGACACCGTATCAGAGATTGATGGAATCAGCTCAGATTCCGGAGGAAGTTAAAGAAGAACTCAAAGGCATATACCTCAGCCTAAATCCAGCCCAACTCAAGAGGAATATAGATGCCAAATTAGCCAAGCTGTGCAATGCATATGAGGAGAAAAGAGGAACCCAGCAGGTTAACCCATACAAAAAGTTAGTACCTCATACGGTAAGATATTATATGATGCAACAACCTTCAGTTGGGTTACCTACTTAAATGATTTGACACGGGCAATATTCGCCAACCATTACGCTCAGCCAATTGGCGTAAATCCTTATCAGGATAGGTCGCTACCGGATTACCTACTAGCTTTAATAAAGGGGCATCGAAAATGCTATCGGCATAAGCAAAACTTGAGGAAAGGTCTATCTCCAATCCGTTTCGGTTAATAAACTCTTTAATCAACTCAGTTTTATTCTCTCCAAAACACAACGGCTTAACAGCCCTGCCAGTATATTTGCCTTCAATTACTTCAAGTTCTGTACCAATTACATTTAATACGCCTAATTTTTGTCCAATAACTCCCAAGAATCCGCTAAAGGTGGCAGAGACAATCATCACTATATGCTCACTTTGTTTATGTTGATGCAAAATATCGACGACATCACTACGCAATGATTTAGAGATACAATTATCGGTGACCCAATGAAAGACCTCCAGTGCCTCTTCCCTGCTTTCCCTTTTAAAAATGCCCCCTAAATCCTCCATCCACTTCACCCAACATTTCTCCCTGCTATATAGCTTACACTCACTTAACAACCACAAAACTGAATGCGTAGCCCAAAATGCCAATATCCAGGCTCTCTTCCTTTTATGTGTGAAATAGTATTTAAGAAAGCCTTCCCAAATATGCCCAGAGGATAAGGTGCCATCCAGGTCAAAAAGAGCCACGATGTTATTCATCTACTCCTATATTTAAAAAGGACGTTACTTCTCCCAAAGGCAGGGTATTTAATATATTCCGAGGCTCACACCAGGCTCGCCGAGCCACGCCAACTCCAAATCTCATAAAGCCCAGATGGGCGGTGCTGTGAGAATCAGTTTCGATAGCAAGCTTTACCCCCAGGTCTCTAGCACGGAAGGCGTGGATGTCGTTTAAATCAAGCCGACTGGGCTGAGCATTGATTTCTAAAACCTTATTATACTTAGCTGCTGCTAGGAGAATGGCTTCCATATCTATGGCTACAGGCTCACGCTCACCTAAAAGGCGGCAAGTGGGGTGAGCTATTATATCAACATCAGGATTCTCTATAGCGCTCAACACCCTTTTGGTCATTTTCTCCTCGCTTTGATGCATGGCCGAATGCACGGCGGCAATGACTATATCCAGGTCAGATAGGATTTCCTGGGGCAAATCCAAGCTGCCATCAGCTCGAATATCAACCTCAATACCTGTAAATACATGAATGCCACCTATATGCTCATTAAGAGCCCTAATCTCAGCAATCTGCTCCCTTAGCCTCTCCACATCAAGCCCATGAGCGATACCTCGTCCACCAGAATGGTCGGTGATTGCTATATACTGGTAGCCTAAATCCCTGGCAGCTAGAGCCATCTCCTCGATGGAGTTGTGTCCATCACTCCAATCTGTGTGCATATGGAGGTCTCCTTTTATATCAGCTAATCCTACAAGCCTGGGCAAAGTTCCTTCTTCAGCTCTTTCCACCTCACCCTGGGCTTCCCTGAGCTCTGGTGGAATATATTGAAGTCCCAACCGATGGTAAAATTCTTCTTCAACGGCAAATTTCTCTAGCTTCTCCGTAGCTATAGTGGTTATTCCATATTCGCTCAATTTCAACCCCTGCCTACGCCCTCTCTCCCTCAGGGAGATATTATGCTGCTTGCTCCCGGTAAAATACTGCAGCAAAGAGCCAAAAGAATCGTGCTCTACTATGCGTAAATCAACTTGCAATCCTCCAGTCACAATGCCACTCGCCTTAGTCGGCCCTTGCGCTAACATCTGCCCTACACGAGGCAAAGCAACAAAGGCATCTATAACCTCTTTAGGATTATCGGCAGTGCCCATAAGGTCAATATCGCCCAGTGTTTCCCTGAAGCGACGCAAGCTCCCAGCATAAGTCATATTCCTCACTCCGGGAACAGAGCGAAGGGAACCGAGTATTTCCTCCACAATGGGCAAAGCTTCCCCAATAGGGATACGCTGGTCTTTGCGGCGCAAAGCTTGAATCTGCTGCAGGATATTATCAGCAGTCTTATCGCCAAGGCGGGAAAGCTTAGCTACCTGCCCATCGTGGATTGCTTGCTCTAAGGCATCCACTGAGCTTATTCCCAATTCGCCAGAAAGCCTATTAGCCGTCTTAGGACCGATTCCAGGTATTGCCAAAAGATTTGTTATCCCTTCAGGGAATTCAGCCTTCAGGTTCTCATAATATCCCAGCTTACCAGTAGTCACCAACTCGGTAGTCTTTTTAGCTATTGCCTCACCCACGCCGGGGATATTCCTCAAATCCTCCCCCTCATCGAGCATAATCTTTATTTCCTTGGGATAATGCTCAATAGCCCGAACCACCTTCTGGTAGGCACGAATCTTAAAGACATTCTCCCCTTTAAGCTCCAAAAGGTCGGCAATGTCTTGAAATACCTTGGCAATAGCTATATTCTTCATTGGCTTTGACTACCAAAGAGAAGAGTTTCTCAAAAGTTAATTATAATATCCTGCAAGAATAGCTGCACTATATCATTGCGAGGAGCAAGATTCCTCGCTTGTCGTTACGAGGCTGGTCCTGAACGAAGTGAAGGAACTCAGCCGAATCAATCTCAAAATAAGCTCGGAACAAGCTCCACAATCTCAAAGCAGGATAGCAAAGATTACTTCACTTCGCTTATAGCTGACAGGAAAAAATTGGCAATCAGCTATTAATTTGATTATAAGCTTTAATCCTTCCCCTTATCCACTCCCAATCAGGCTCGCCATGCTCAAAGAAAGACTTAAAGTTACTCTTCAGCCACTCGTAGTAATCATCCTCGACATACTGGCAAAAAGCTTCCACAAGCTGTTCCTTGGAAATGCCCTTGGGAATCTTTAGCTCTATATCCTCAAATTCGCAATCAAGAAATTCTTCAACTACATCTCTATCAAGCATCTTTTGTCTCCGAAGACTTATAATTTTCCTTTGATTCTAACAATTGAACTTGCGAAACCTCTTTCTTCTTCCCTTGAGCATATATATGTTTTCCTGCTTTTGGAGAGAAGAGCTCGCTTACCTTCGCCCTTTTCCCTATTCTACCTGCTGGGAGAGGAAACTCCTGAAGCATACAAGCAGTTTTTAGTCTTTGCTCGGCTATCTCACAATATTTTGGCGATATATCAATATGGATAAAATGCCGTCCTGTTTTTTGAGCTACTACTGCTACAGTCCCAGTCCCACCAAACATGTCGAGCACTGTATTGCCCTCATATGTATAAAACTTGATGAGGCGATAGATAAGTTCCTCTGGAAAGGGTGTAGGATGTCCATGACGCTGAGATTCCGGAGGGATGTACCAAAAACCATCAGAGAACCTCATAAACTCATCGGCAGTGATATCAGCCTCTTTAGAATCGCTGGCTAGAGTCCACGAATCTTTGGAAAAAACTAGTACATATTCCCACGAAGGCACGATGTGAGGATTTGCTGGACTTTTCCAGCTACCCCACGCTGTTCGTCGCCTCATTGTTTGCTTGTACCAAATTATCTCTGTACGCATAATCATGCCCATATCTCGTAGCTGGTTTGAGAAGTCATGGTGAATTGGTCGAAAATCTTTAATACTTGTTGGAGCAATATTTAGAGCAAAGCGTCCACCTTTCACAAGAATGCGCTTTACCTCAACCCAAACTTTCCTCATCCAGTTTAAATAGTCAACATAAGCTAAATTATCATTGTGATTCTCATAACTTATCCCTACATTATAAGGAGGAGATGTTACTATAAGATGAATGCTATTGCCAGGTATCGCCTTCATTACTTCTAGACAATCACCACATATGATCCTATCGATAAATACCTCAGTCTCCTTCATTAACACCTCCCCGACCAACTACTTGATTAAAAGTGGCATTTCTTCCATTCGCAGATGGTTGATACTCAAGAAGAATCAATGAACCATTAACACCTTGCCTATTCCGCTCTCTTGAATACTCTATAACATGTTCATCGAATGCCCTTCCAACCAAACATCCAACAATGATGTCTGAGTTTACGTCCACTAAATCCTTCTGATTGAACAGGTCCATATAATAGAGAACTTGAGAAAGACTTTTAGTATCACATTTGCCTGTTTTCACCTCAAGAGTAATGTAGGTTGATGTTCCTTCAATTCTATTTATGCAGAGAATATCAATAGATTTTCTTGTAGTTTGAGCTATAAAGACCTCATTCATAAAGTCCGTTATATCTCCAAAGATATCTAAAAGATACGGATCCCTTTGGGCAAGTTTATACATTAACAAAGCTTTAATAGAGTTTTCATATCTCCCAATGTCCCCTATTTCACGGTGAAGAGGAAGCACACTGGTGGATGGCTCCAACAAATTGAATCCTACTTTTTCCTGTCTTCGGCGTTGCCGATAATCCCGATGTAATAACCTAATGATCTCATTAGCCTCATCTTCTCCTACCTTTCTAATACTCCTTGCTTCTATATTTACCTCATTCTCAAGAGTCGCAAGTGACCATATTCTTCGGCTTTCAATTAACTCATAAAAATCCGTTACTTCGATGTTTGCATCATAATCACATAAATACCTATATTCCGGATACGGGCTAAACAAAAAACGATAAGGAAACACCTCAAACCTATCTCCCCAAATTATTGATTTATCATAGAATGGATCGCTTCTTACGATATAAACACCATGCACACTGCTAGGTTTATCTCGCCCCAATACATGAAAAAACACCACATCCCCCGCCTTCATCCCAATGAGGTCTCTAATTATCGAATACTTTGTTTTTGAGTCAAACTCCTGATAAGAACCTTGCCTTACCCTCCCGATTTTGTTCCCGTATATCCCCATAGTTAAGGTAGTTTCCCAATCCCTATCAGATATTGAACAGATAAATGCACCCACTATATCACCCAAAAGTGTAAAGCCGCATAGGCTTCCTTTTCTGCAAACTATTATAGCTATCTATAAAAGTTAACACATCTTGGGAAAAAGCTTTGGCTACCAAGACCGGATCAACGCCCATATAATTGCCATTGGCGTATTTTTTAGTTATTTCCTCTAATTTCCTGCGGAATTCTTCCACGGAATCAATATTGCAAACACCTTCAATACATTTTACCAAGCAATAGCCAGCACTTTTATCCCTACTCTCTAAATCTAGAAACCCCTTATTAAACAAGATAAGCTTTCGGGTATCATCTCTCTCAATAATAGTCAGCATACCATTTATTTTCTTTTCAAAAATACTTAATGAATAAGGATCCCTACAAATCGAATCATACGGATGTCCAATAAATATTTTCTCAATCATGACCATGTCTTATGCCTCCACAAATACAAGAATGTGGACCGATTCATTATTCTACCCACCCCCTCTAACAATCATACCCATTTTACCAATAAGCAACAAAAAAACTCTACCCTCCGCAACAATACCCATATCTCTTGTCGAGCCTCCATCAATCCCAAATCTCATCCTCGGCAAAACCTTCCTCTAACCCCATTTCATCAGCTTCTTCCTCCGTATGCGTGGCGAAAGTTTCTTTTTGACTTAGGGAGTCTTTCAGACATACGAAGGAACGGGAAATGAGTCTCCTTACCTCGGAGCCGCATTGGGGGCATCTTTTAAGAGGCTCGTCATTCATTCCCTGCCTTATCTCGAATCTATCTCTACAAAGCTCACAATGAGTTTTGCCTATAGCTCTGTATTCATAAATTGGCATTGGATTTACCTCTTTTAGATTGTTTCGCTTCTCCTTCACAGAGTTTACCCTGAGCACTGCGAGATTCTTCGCTCCGCTCAGAATGACAAGGAGTGAAGGGCTCGGGGGCTTCGGCTCACTGCAATGACAAGCATAAAAACATTTTTACCTTCCGCAGCAATATTTATATTTCTTTCCTGAGCCACAGGGGCAAGGGTCGTTGCGACCGACTTTCTTGCCTGCCACTACCGACATCTTTTTGCGTGGAGGTTCTCTAGTAATGCCAACATGGTAAATGCTGTGGACAACATCATGCTGGATGCCAGCCAGAAGAGCATCAAAGAGGACACCCCCCTCCTTTTTATAAACCATCAGAGGGTCTTGCTGCGCAGCAGCTCGCAGTCCTATTCCCTGGCGCATGTGCTCTATGGCAGTGAGATGTTCTTTCCAGAACAAATCAATAACTCGGAGCATCACCAGACGCTCCACCATGCGCATATTGTCAGGGCCTATTTCCTGCTCCCGTTGGTTATAAAGCTCAGTAGCATAGTCATCCAGCCTCCCCACGATTTGCTTGCTATTAAGCTCTGAAAAACCATCGCTTCTGAATTGAGGTGGCAAGGGGAAAATAGTGGAAACATCCTCAAGTAAACCAGGTGAGTCTAACTCGCCCAGATTACGGTCAAAATGGATATCAACTAAGCTTTGGATTTCGTCCTGAATCATAGATAATATATTTGTCTTAAGGTCAGCTCCGCTTAGAATTTTTTTCCTTTCACTATAAATCACTTCTCGGTGCTTGTTGACAACATCATCGTATTCCACAAGATGCTTACGAATATCAAAGTGGTATCCCTCTGTCTGCACCTGGGCATTCTTTATCGCTTTGGTAACCATAGGATGCTCGATAGGGGTATTCTCATCCATTCCTGCCCACTGCATAAGCCCCTTAACACGGTCGCCACCAAAACGGCGGACAACTTCGTCTTCTAAGGAGGCATAAAAACGAGAGCTGCCGGGGTCACCTTGTCTTCCCACTCTGCCACGAAGCTGGTTATCAATACGCCTGGCTTCGTGGTGTTCAGTGCCAATAATATGGAGCCCGCCGAGCTTAACTACTTTATTATGTTCCGCAAGCCATTCTTCGCCATTACGCCCCTCAGGATTGCCACCAAGGATAATATCCACACCACGCCCCGCCATGTGCGTAGCCACAGTCACCGCTCCCAAACGTCCTGCCTGGGCAATAATGCCTGCCTCCTTTTCATGGTTCTTGGCATTTAGCACCTCATGAGGTACGCCTTTCCTCTTTAAGAGGTCGCTTAATTCCTCCGATTTCTCAATGGAAGTTGTGCCTATAAGGACTGGCCTTTCCTGACTATGTAGTTGCTCAATTTCCCTGGCTACAGCAGTAAACTTGGCTTTCTCATCCTTATAAATCTGGTCAGGATGCTCAGCGCGAACTAATGGCTTGTTCGTGGGTATAATCACCACTTCCAATTTATAAATCTTGTGAAACTCCTCAGCTTCAGTAGTGGCAGTTCCAGTCATGCCTGCCAATTTCTGATACAGGCGGAAATAGTTCTGGAAGGTGATGGTAGCTAAAGTAACAGATTCCCGTTGTATCTTCACCCTCTCCTTAGCCTCAATAGCCTGATGCAGCCCCTCAGAGTACCTCCGACCAAACATCAATCTACCCGTGAACTCATCCACAATAATGACTTGTCCATCCTTAACCACATAGTCTCGGTCTCTCTTAAATAAGGCATGAGCCTTAAGGGCGCTCTCAAAATAGCCGACGAGAGGATAGTTAGCAACGTCATCATAAAGGCTCACACCCTTAAGTAACCCTGCGCTTTTAAGCGTTCCCTCCATCTTAGCAATACCAGCTTCCGTAGGTTTGACTGTACGTTCTCGCTCAGCAATTTCGTAATCTTCATCTTTGGCAAAGCGAGAGACTAACTGGGCGAAAGTGTAATACTTTTGGGTTGCTTCCTCAGCAGCTCCGCTGATAATAAGTGGGGTGCGGGCTTCATCAATAAGAATATTATCAACTTCATCAACGATGGCATAATCAAGCGGCCGCTGGACACATTGAGACAAATCCACAACCATATTGTCTCTGAGATAATCAAAGCCAAACTCATTATTGGTGCCGTAGGTAATATCTGCTTCATAAGCCTGACGGCGAGTTACAGGGCGAAGGAAATTCCATTTTTTATCTTCCGACTCATAGTTGGGGTCATAAATATAGGAAGGGGCAGGGTTATCAGGAGTCTGCTGAGCATTGATACAGGCAACGCCTATACCCAGAGCATAGTAGATAGAACCCATCCAATGACAATCGCGCTTTGCTAGATAATCGTTAACAGTGACCAAATGGCAACCTTGTCCCGTGAGAGCATTAAGATAAAGAGGCAAGGTAGCCACCAGAGTTTTCCCCTCACCAGTTGCCATCTCAGCTATCTTACCCTGATGAAGGATAATGCCTCCCATCAACTGAACATCAAAGTGTCTTTGCCCTATAGTTCGCTTAGCCGCTTCCCTAACAGCAGCATACGCCTCAGGCAAGAGTTCATCTAAACCTGCACCATCCTTTAACCTCGCCTTGAACTCATCGGTTTTAGCTCGAAGCTCAGCATCAGTGAGCTTCTCGAACTCAGTCTCCAATGAATTTATGTGGTCGACTAAAGGCTGAGTGTGCTTCAGCTCTTTCTCATTAGAATCAATCAGCCCACTAAGCCACTTAAACATTGTTTTTACTCGAACATAGCCCCCACAGATAACCCGGTATGAATGCGGTGGATGGCTTCGCCAAGAAGTGAAGCTATGGATAAAACAGTAATTTTGTCCAATTTTTTGCTGCCATTAACAGGTATCGTATCGATAACCACGACTTCTTTCACTGGACTGGATGTTATCCTCTGGATAGCTGGACCTGAGAAAACAGGATGAGTACAACAAGCATAAACCTCAGTAGCGCCATGCTCTATCAAGGTGTTTACCACACCATTCAAAGAGCCAGCGGTATCGATTTCGTCATCAACAGTCAGTGCACACATCCCCTGAACTTCACCAATGATATTGAGGGTTTCAGTAGCATCAATATTTCCCAATCGTCTCTTTTCAATAATAGCCAAAGAGGCTCCCAGGTTAGCAGCTACATCACGGGCTCGCTTGGAAATGCCAATATCAGTAGCTACCACCACTAAATTATCCAGAGCTTTTTCCTTAAAGTATTGGCAAAGAATAGACAAGGCAGTGAGTTCATCAACGGGTATATTGAAAAAGCCCTGAATTTGAGCAGCATGAAGGTCCACAGTGAGCAGCCTATTAGCCCCAGCGGTAGTAATCAAGTCAGCTATCAAGCGAGCGGTGATAGGCACTCGCGGCTGGTCTTTCTTATCAGTGCGACCATAGCCATAATAAGGAACAACAGCGGTGATTCGCCCCGCTGAAGCTCGCTTAAAAGCATCAATCATGATGAGAAGTTCAATCAAGCTTTTGTTAACTGGAGAGCAAATGGGCTGAATAACAAAAATATCTCGTTCGCGAACATTTTCCAGGATGCGGACAAAGATATTCTCATTACTAAATTCAAAGATCTCGGCTCCGCCCAATGGTATACCCAAATAATCGCATACAGACTTCGCTAAAGCGGGATGGGCATTGCCAGTAAACACTCTTAATTCATCCATCAGTTACCTCCCTTCGCTCTTGAGGCTGTTTAGTTTTGATTCCTCGTTCAGTTTCAGGCAAGTTAGGGATGTTTCACTCCCAAATTAAATCCTAAACTCTAAACAAATTCAAATACCAAAACTTTTTTTCTTTTGAATTTTGGTCATTAGTGCTTTGGTTTTGTTTAGGATTCCGTATTTAGCATTTAGTATTTCTAGTCAATTGGGCAACTACATTTTCAAACGACCTCACCCCATTGCTAACTTGATTATAACACGAAATCACCTCTGTTTCTTGAAGGGAGAAATTTAAAGGAGGCATTATTTAGCTTGCTTTTCCTATTTCAGGTGCCTTAAAAGCGAAGCTACAAGCTGCGGCTATAAAAGCCATCGCTGCTCCTATCACGATGGCTATATCATAGCTTCCCATAGTATCAGAAACATAGCCACCCAGTACTGAGCCAATTGCCCCACCGATACCAGAAGCTAGCATAATCATTCCATAGATGGTGCCGTGGTATTTTGTGCCAAACCAATCGGCAGTTATCGCAGGAAACAAAGGAACCCAGCTCCCATAGCCAAAGCCAAAGATAACTGAAAAAAGGTAAAATTGCCATGGCTGTCTTGCTTTAAGTAGCCACAACATCATCACAGCCAACAAAAGGCAAGCAATAAGGAAAGACGCCTTTCTGCCAATCTTATCTGAGGCACTGCCCATAACTATTCTGCCCAGAACACTAGCTCCCCCCACAAAGCCTAGGATAGTAGCAGCAACCATCGGCGTAATATCAACATCAGTGGCATACGCTTTTAAATGAACCATTACCAGCTGGACTGTAAAAACAAGGAGGGCACACACTACAAATAAAAGCCAAAATGCCTTTGTTTTAATTGCTTGCTTAGGTGTGAAATCAATCATGAATGATAAACTATTATGTTTGCTTCCCTCCACTATCTCCTTTACGCCATCAGGAAGGAGTCCTTTCTCCGAAGGATTAAGCCTCATCAATCGAGAAATAGGAAGACCTATGACTAAAAGGATACCTGCAATGACTAAATAAGAGGTGCGCCAATCAAATCTAGAGATAAGAAATTGAGCAAAAGGCGCTAAGGCTAGTGTCCCTATTCCTATCCCAGCCACAGTGATTCCCAATGCCGTCCCTCTCCTTACCGTAAACCAACGAGATACCGTGGAGGTCACGGGCACGAAACAAAAACCATTTCCAGTGCCGATTATAACCCCGTAAAACATATAAAGCTCCCAAGGGGCTTTTATAATGGACATCAAAGCATAACCTGCGCTTAAGGCAATGATGGAGATGGCAAGTGCGAGCCGGGGCCCGTATTTGTCATTTAGCCTACCGGCTAACAAGTAAGTGATGCTGTGCCAGAACATAAATAAAGCATATGCTCCCGAGACCATAGTTCTGGTCCAATCTAAATCTCGGCATAGCTCGGTGAGAAAGACGCCGTAGGAATATTGGAAGCCCCACGCCAAAGACAAAATTACGAAGCCAGCGGCTACTATTACCCATCCGTAGAAAATCCCCGCTCTTGGTTTACTAGTCATCCTTTGTACAGAGCCAATTTAACTGAGTTGCCATATTAAATTAACAAGCAGCAAGATAGACTATCTCGGAAAAACAAGTGCCTAGGCTATCCCCGGGACTGGGAAACGCTGGCACGTTTCCCTTACTTCTTGGCAAGTTCGCTCTTGAATATGCTCATCAGCGAGGGAAGAAAGCACTTGAAAAATAAGAGAGGCGGTATGCTTCATCTCTTCAACACCAAAGCCCCTCGTGGTTAGCGCCGGTGTACCCAATCTAATGCCACTAGTAACGCGTGGTGGCTTAGGGTCAAAGGGAATAGTATTCCTATTTACCAGTATGCCCGCCGCTTCTAGGGCTTCTTCAGCCTCTCTACCGCTTATCCCCAGAGGGGAAAGGTCAACGAGAACAAGATGGTTGTCCGTACCACCAGAAACAATGCGCATGCCATATCTTTGAAGCTCAGAGGCTAAAATGCGAGCATTTTCTAGCACAGACTTTTGGTAATTGATAAACTCAGGCTGCATAGCCTCAAAAAAGCATACTGCCTTAGCAGCAATAACATGCATCGCGGGGCCGCCCTGCATTCCAGGGAAAACCGCAGCATCAATGGCTCGGGCCAGTTCATTATCACACAAAATAAAGCCGCCTCGTGGGCCTCGCAGCGTCTTTTGCGTAGTGGAAGTAACTACCTGAGCATAAGATACAGGAGAGGGGTGAAGTCCAGCAGCTATTATCCCCGCTATATGAGCCATATCAGCCAGTAGCTTAGCACCTACCCTGTCAGCTATATAACGAAATCTTTCAAAATCAATAATGCGGGGATAAGCACTCGCCCCAGCCACAATAAGTTTAGGTTTATGCTCCAAAGCCAGTTTTTCTATTTCATCATAGTCAAACATCTCTGTTTTAGCATTGACTCCGTAAGGAACAAACTTATACCACTTCCCCGAGAAATTAACCTTGGACCCATGAGTAAGATGCCCACCATGGCTCAGGCTCATACCCATAACAGTGTCGCCATGCTCCAATAGAACTGAATAAACTGCCATGTTGGCTTGACTGCCACTATGAGGCTGGACATTGGCATGTTCAGCTCGGAATAGTTTTCTAACTCTCTCAATAGCTAAATTTTCAACTTCATCTACATGAACACAACCACCATAATAACGACGTCCTGGGTATCCTTCAGCATATTTATCAGTCATGAGGCAGCCTTGAGCCTCAAGCACTGCCTTATCAGCATGATTCTCCGAGGCAATGAGATTTATAGTGTTTGACTGTCTTTCCGCTTCTAACTCCAAAATTTGAGCTACTTTGCTATCACGCTGTGCCAGCAAAGACATCTTCGTTGCTTTCATTTTTGTGCATAATACTACTTAATTTCCTTATCAGTCAACAAAAAAGCCTGTGCCCTATTACTAACAGCCCCCTTGCTTCTGTTGCTGTCCAGTGAAAATGTCACCCCCTACCTAAATGCACTTTAAAAGGTCTGCGCCAAGGATGGTTCGGGCCACGAGCTTCATTCCTCGCCCTGAGCACTGGAGCCTCTAGCGGGGCTGGTTTGGTAGCCAGGCAGTCTTCCTGGTAATATACCGCCAAACTGCCATCCAGCTTCTCATGCACCTCTCATAGGGTGACATTTTCGCTTAACAGTTAAGGGGTGACAAAATCGTATAACATCAACATCAAACATAATTTTTCTTGACGGAAACTAATAAATAGGATAGGCTATAGGTTCAAATTTAGGGAGGGAAAGGCAAATTGCAGTGCCGCGGCATCAGAGGTGCCATCACAGTTCCAGTAAATGATAAGCAGAGCATCATAGTTGCAGCTAAAGAACTGCTCGGGGAAATGGTGCAAGCTAATGGAATTGAAATTGATGATATAGCTACTATACTTTTCACTACCACCCCAGACCTAAATGCCGAGTTCCCTGCAGTAGCAACGCGAGAGTTAGGATGGTCTCAGCAGCTCGCTTTGCTTTGCGGACATGAAATGAATGTCCCTGATAGCCTAGCTCGGTGTTTGAGAATTTTGATGCTTGTAAATACTGAAAAAGCGGCTGAGGAAATTACGCATGTTTATTTAGGAGAAGCTAAAAAGTTAAAGCACGTGGAATTTTAGATAGAGGCAAGACATGATTGTAGTTATGAAAGTCGGCTACAGCCGAGATGAAATTGACGGAGTTATTAAACGAATCGAAGGGTCAGGACTAAAGTCACATGTGTCACAAGGCATTGGCCATACTATTATTGGTGTGCTGGGGCAAACCTTTCCTGAGCTTCACGACACCCTGGAATTGCTCCCCGGAGTAGAACAGGTTGTACCTATTAGCAAGCCCTATAAACTTGCCAGTCGAGAGTTCCACCCTCAAGACACCATAGTTAAGGTAAATGGCGTTACCATCGGTGGCGATGAAATAGTTATCATGGCCGGACCTTGTGCAGTAGAAAGCGAGGACCAACTCTTGGCCACAGCTCAAGCAGTCAAAGCATCTGGTGCCAATGTGTTACGAGGCGGTGCCTTCAAACCACGCACTTCACCCTACCAATTCCGTGGATTGGGAGAAAGAGGACTTAGAATACTAGCAGAGGTGGGAAAGGAAACTGGAATGCCCACCATCACAGAGGTGATGGCGCCAAATGATGTTGAGTTGGTAGCTGAATATGCCGACATACTCCAGATTGGAGCTCGAAACATGCAGAACTTTATTTTGCTTGATGAGGTGGGAAAATTAAAAAAACCAGTGCTGCTTAAACGAGGTTTGTCATCCACTATTCAAGAATGGTTATTGGCCGCTGAGTATATTCTGGCTCAGGGGAATGAGCAACTTGTCCTCTGTGAACGAGGTATCAGAACCTTCGAAACCTATACTCGTAATACTATGGACATTAGTGCTATCCCGGCCATCAAAAAAGTTAGCCATTTGCCCATTATCGCTGACCCCAGTCACGCCACAGGTAAATGGTATTTGGTAGCTCCTTTGGCACTGGCTGCAGTAGCTGCTGGAGCCAATGGATTGATAATAGAAGTCCACCCCAATCCCGACCAAGCACTTGCTGATGGTCCTCAATCACTCACCTTTGATAACTTCCGACGCCTTATGGCTCAATTAACGCCTGTAGCTCAAGCTATGAATAAAAAATTAGCTGTCTCGGGTACAAAGGCGGGGATAAACCCCGCCACTACGTAGGGTTGGGGCTTGTCCCCGACCCCTGAAGGTAATGATAAGGGATTGCTTCGCTCGTTGCTAACATTACGATATGAAAGTTGAGCAAGAATTAGCTAACGCAGCTCCCCAAAGGGAAACACTCCTTACCATTGGTGTTTTCGATGGTGTTCACGCAGGGCATCGTTACCTATTAGAAAATTTGAAGCGGCGAGCACAGGAGAAAAAATTGCTTAGCGGAGTAGTTACTTTTGACCCTCATCCCCAATCAGTGCTACATCCACAACGAGTTGTCAGCCATCAGCTATTAGCCATCAGTTTAAAGGATAGGGTTAAGTTCCTTCAAGAACTAGGTATAGCTCCTGTCGTGGTGTTATCTTTCACTTCAGAGCTGTCTCAATTAAGTGCACGGGAGTTTGTCTCCCTACTGGTAAAACATCTCAGAATGCGTGGCCTTATAATTGGCCCTGACTTCGTTTTAGGACAAGGACGAGAGGGCAATGCCAAATTGCTTTGCGCATTAGGGGAGGAAATGGGGTTCAGCGTAGAAACCGTAGCCCCCTTTACCATCGACGGTGAACTAGTAAGTAGCACTCTTATCCGTCAAGCCCTAGCTCAAGGCAACATGGCAAAGGTGGAAAAGTTAATGGGGCACCATTTCTACCTTGTAGGCAAAGTTACCACTGCAGATAAACGTGGTAGGACTTTAGGGTTTCCCACTGCCAACTTAGATATAAAACCACAGCAAGCATTACCAGGCAATGGTGTCTATGCCACTATCGTTCAGGTAAATGACAAGCGATTCCCTTCAGCAACCAATATTGGCACTCGCCCCACCTTTGGGAATGGCAAAAATTGGGTGGAAACTCACCTGCTAAATTACGAGGATGATTTATATGGTAAAGAGATTAGGGTAGAATTTGTGCAGAGATTAAGAGATGAGCGGGGTTTTGCCTCCTCTGAAAAGCTAGCTTCACAAATCGGAAAAGATGTTCAAGAAGCAGAAGCAATTTTATCTAGAGAATTGAAATGATTGATTCTAGATTTAACTTTATACCAAAACGAGGAATGGCTGAAATCATAAGTGAGCCAGAGTTGGCAAAGCTATTGAAGTCGGGAAGGACTTTGAACTTAAAGCAGGGCTTTGACCCCAGCGCCCCTGACATCCACCTAGGGCACGTAGTCGGTTTGAGGAAGTTGCGCCAATTTCAAGAGCTAGGGCATAAAGTCACCCTTATAGTCGGTGATTGGACGGCAAGAATTGGCGACCCGAGCGGTCAATCAGCCACCCGCCCTATGCTCTCCCCCAAAGAGGTGGAAACTAATGCTCAAACTTACCTGAAACAATTCTTTAAGGTGGTGGACAAGACCAAAACAGAGGTAAGGTGGCAAAGCGAATGGTTTGATAAATTCACCTTAGATGAGGTAATTAAACTCACTAGCAGATTTACTATAGCACAACTTTTAGCCAGGGAAGATTTCAACAAAAGGTACAACTCGGGCAATCCTATTTCCCTAGCCGAAATGCTCTATCCTCTGCTCCAAGCTTATGATTCGGTGGTAATTCAAGCCGATGTTGAATTTGGCGGCACTGACCAGAAATTTAATTGCCTTTTAGGCAGAGAGCTACAGCAGATTATGGGGCAAGCTCCTCAACAAGTTTTCCTCGTTCCTCTCCTCGTTGGCACCGATGGCAGCCAGAAAATGAGCAAGAGCTTGGGTAATCAAATAGGCATTGATGAGCCTCCCAGGGAAATATACGGCAAAGCGATGTCCCTTCCCGACTCTTTACTCCTGGATTATTTCGAGTTGGTGACCGATGTCCCAGATGAAGAAATTGCTGAGTTCAGAGAGCAATTGAGTGCTCACTCGCTTAATCCCATGAACCTTAAGAAAAGACTAGCTTGGGAGATTGTGCAGCAATTTTATGGTAGCCAAAGAGCCGATGAAGCGCAAGAATACTTTGCCAAAGTATTTCAAAGAAAAGAGGTACCAGAGGAAATTCTAGGTTTTGTTTTTGATACTAAGTACATTGGAGATGAGCTATACCAGATCAACATTGCTCCAACTTTAGTTAAAGAGGGACTGGTTAAGAGTAATAGTGAACTAAAGCGCCTGATTGCTCAGGAAGCAATCGAGCTAGATGGTTGTAAGATAAGCAGTAATAATATTACTGCTCACCAGGGCAGCATTCTTAAGATAGGAAAACGCTGCTTTGTTAAAATAGCTGTCAGTTGTTAGCTGATAGCTCTCATAAGGAGGCGAAAATGCAACTACGTATTCCAGGGCCAACACCTTGTCCCCCACAAGCTCTCCAAGCTATGACAATGCAAATGATAAACCATAGAGGCGAGGAATTCAGCGAAATCCTCAACTCAATAACGGGGAAACTAAAACAGGTATTCCAAACCAAAGGAGACATTCTCCTCCTTACAGCTTCAGGAACTGGCGGCTTGGAGGCAGCCATTGTAAACACCTTGTCGCCCGGCGATAAAGTGTTGGCTGTCTCCATTGGAGTCTTCGGCGACCGCTTTGCTGATATTGCGGAACAATACGGGGCTGAAGTAAACCGCCTTAATTTTGAATGGGGAAAACCGGCTGACCCTGAAGTAATAGGCAAAGCATTAAGAAGCGATGGTGCTATTAAAGCTGTGCTGGTAACCCATAATGAAACATCCACGGGGGTAACTAACAGCCTTGGCAAAATAAGCACTATAGTTAAGGAATTTGATAAGCTCCTTCTAGTTGATGCTGTTTCAAGCCTCGGCTGCATCAATTTACCTGTAGATAATTGGAATTGTGATGTGGTTATAACCGGTTCTCAAAAAGGATGGATGGTTCCACCTGGACTGACAATGGTCAGCATGAACGAAAAGGCATGGCAAGCTTATGCCCATGCCAAAATGCCAAGATTCTATTGGGATTTTGGCAAAGCCAGAGATTATCTCCAAAAAGGACAAACCCCCTGGACACCGGCTATCTCTACCTGCTATGCCATGGATGCTACCTTAGATTTAATGCTAGACGAGGGATTGCCTAATATATTCGCTCGGCATGCCAGAGTGGCCCAACAGGTTAGAGACGGAATAAAATCATTGGGATTAGCCCTTTTCCCTCAAGAAGATTATGCTTCTAACACGGTGACGGCAGTAAATGCCTCTGATAAAATTGATGTGCCTAAATTAATCCAGTTGCTTCGAGATGAATATGATGTGGTTATTGCTGGAGGGCAGAGAAAGCTAGCGGGGAAAATCTTTCGTATCGGCCACCTGGGCTGGGTTAATGATAATGATGCTAAGATAGTATTGAAAGCGTTAACCGAGGCTTTGCCAAGAGTTAGAAAATGAGGTTAAAAGATGATGAAAGTATTAGTTGCTGACTCCATTGCCAAAGAAGGAGTAGAGTTCCTTCGCCAATATGCAGAAGTCACTGTTAAAACAGGGTTAACGCCTGAGGAATTGAAAAACGAAGTTGGCGACTATGATGCTCTGATTGTGCGCAGCAAGGCTCAAGTACCAGCGGATATCATTGAATCTGGAAAGAAACTCAAAGTAATCGGACGAGCGGGAGTAGGTACGGACAATATTGATATTGATGCCGCTACTAGAAAAGGCATAGTAGTAGTTAATGCCCCTGCAGGCAACACCGTGTCCGCTGCAGAGCACACTATCGCTCTCATGCTTGCACTGGCACGCAATATACCCCAAGCCAACAGTCAGCTTAAATCAGGTAAATGGCAAAAGGAACAACTAGTTGGCACTGAATTAAGAAACAAAACTTTGGGCATTATCGGCATAGGTAATGTAGGCTCTGAAATAGCCAAACGTGCTCAAGCCTTCGAAATGCGCGTTATCGCCCACGACCCTTTTGTTTCTACAGATTACGCGCGGCATCTCAAAGTAGCCTTGGTCTCCCTGGACCAACTTTTTAGAGAAGCTGACTTCATCACTCTCCACGTGCCGTTAACCCAAGCTACTAAGAAATTAATTGGCGCTAAAGAGTTAGCTAAAATGAAGCCAACAGCCCGAATTATCAATTGTGCCCGAGGTGGATTGATTGACGAAAAAGCATTGCTCTCGGCAATTAAACAGGGCAAAATAGCAGGTGCCGCCTTCGATGTCTTTAGCCAGGAGCCGGTGACGGATAGTCCCCTATTCAAAGAGGACAGGATAATCGTTACCCCCCACCTGGGAGCCTCTACAATTGAAGCTCAGACTAAAGTTGCCAAAGACATAGCTGAGCAAGTTCTGACCGTGCTCCAAGGACAATTCAGTAAGTATGCCATTAATGCTCCTCGCATTTCCCCCGAGCTAATACCATTCATAGATGCAGCTTCGACCATCGGCAGCCTTGGTAGCCAATTAATGGAGGGCCAAATAAGTTCCCTGCATATTAAGTATTGTGGCGAAGTTAGCAATTATGACTGCGACCCTCTCAAGACGGCGATTGTTAGCGGTCTATTACAACAAGCAAGTGAGGAAAGAATCAATCTGGTTAATGTCGGGTTTATTGCTGCTCAACGTGGCTTGAAAATCACCGAAGAAAAAGAGACCGCCTGCCAAAATTACTCCAACTTGCTTACCCTAGCGGTCAATACAAATGTGGGAACTACTACTATCTCAGGCACAGTCAGAGATAGCTTAAACCATATCGTTCAGGTTAACGACTTCTGGATGGATATTATGCCCACGGGAGGTTACTTCCTTTTTTGCAATCATCTCGACCAGCCTGGGCTTGTCGGTGCCATTGGTGGCATAGCTGGCAAAGTTGCTATTAACATCAGTTCTATGCATTTATCTCGACTTAAGCTCCGCGGACAGGCACTTATGATTCTGGCCCTGGATGAACCTCTAGCTGAAGAGCAACTACAGGAAATATTGGCAATCTCTGGCATTTACACGGCAAAAATAGTAAAGCTGTAAATCGCTCTAAACCTCCTTCTTGGAAGGAGAGGCTAGGTGGGTTAATCCAGGGGGTTGATGACTAATCCAGCGGGGTCTTTAGGATAAAAGTAGGTTGATTTGCGTGGCAACTTGTCTTTTGCATTAACAACAGCCTTTACTATCTTTGGCTGTGGGGGAGTCAATAAGAAGGCTAATTGATATTTACTCTCTTTTATTTGCTGGTAGGCTTCATTTACATTCATGGTATAAGCAATGTCTCCGCTATTCTGCGCCAGCCCTAGCATCTTGTCTAGAATAATATGATTAAGAAGACTAACGCTAAACTGTCTATAAGCTTGAGAACGATTACCAGGTATCATAGTCTCAATGGAAGCATCTTGACGTTGTTTTAGCACTACCAGAAATTGAGCCTCTAAGCCTAAAATTCCTAAAGTTGCCTCACCAATCATTTTGGAGATTGCTTCGCTTTCCCTTCGCTTCGCTCTGGGCTTCGGCTCACCGCAATGACTAAAGAAGTCCCCAGTTAATGGAACAAAATCCAGGGTAAAGAAGTTTCCAAGCTGGCTTTCTAGCTTAGCCAAAGTAGAGGGTGCTATGCCACGCGCTAATCTATGGAGAGGAAGAATAACTAATCCAGGGTCGGAAAAATTAACCAATTCCATCATTGTATAATCGTAAGCTTCGTTCCGAGATTCTTCACTTCGTTCAGAATGATAGCTATGTCTTTCCTGCTGATAAGCTAGTGCCGTTTCGTATCTATGATGGCCGTCAGCCATATAAAGAGGTTGAGCGACTAAGGACTGACTTATTTGATGAATGAGGCTAGTATCGGTTATTGCCCAGATAATATGTCTTTCGTCACCCTCACCCTGTTCCTCTTTCATCAAGGAGGAGGGAACTGACATCTCGATTATGGGCTTAACTTGAGATGCCTCAGCTAACAATGGGGCAATTTTTTGTTCAGGATCCTGATATAGGGAAAACACTGGGCTGAAATTAGCTCGACAAGCGCGCATCAACTGTAAGCGGTCACCTTTAGCTTTAGAGTATGTTTCTTCGTGAGGATATATGCCGGTACCCCATGGTTCTAGCTTAACCCGAGCTATCAGCCCACGCCGCTTCCTTTCTTCCCCTAAGTAAGTAAAATAATGATCGTGTAAGTAAAAGGCGGGACAATCATCAATCTGAAGAATTCCTTGTTTTAGCCATTGTTGAAAGGTAATAGAAGCGCGGCTGTATTTGCTATTTGAGTCATTATCTCCGACTTGCCTTGGCGGCAATTCCAAGTGAATAGCATTGTAATCACTCATTTCGCAGTGAAAATTTTGCTGCTCAGGAGTGATAACATCATACGGAGGGCTGATGACTGCAGCTAAATCCCCAATAATCCCTTGATTGTAGCGTATGCCGCGAAATGGACAAATTTCCATTCAACTTAAACTCTAAACAAACTCAAAATCCAAAACCCCAAACGTTTAGGGTTTAGATAGTAATGCCTAGTATTTAGACTTTAAGGCCATTACGCCAGGCTCTTTCTGCCCGGCCTAAAGGTAAATCGATATAAGCTTTCGGTTGATGGCTATCAGCTATCAATAAGCGTTTGCCCCCAACTTTGCCCAGCCAAGTTAATGGCACTCTCCACCTTCTAGCTATTCGGTTCAATTTGGCTATCGACTTAGGTGATACTGATACTATAACCGATGGGTGGGGCTCTCCAAAAAAAACAGAGTCCAATCTTCCCACTATTCTCCAATCCTCTCCTCTAAAGCCAACGTTACCTGTAATGCAACTTTCGGCGATGGCTACTGCCAGCCCGCCCTCGGAACAATCATGAGCTGCTTTGACAAATCCTTGCCTTATGGCCTCCAGCAGTAGCTTCTGTACTCTCCTTTCCAAATCTAAGTCAATGGTAGGTCTACCTTTTACCAAGCCATGCACTAACTCCAAATATTCGCTACCGCCAAGACCATCTTCATTAGTCTCGAGCCTTGAGTCACTGGCCTCTAGCCCCTTGGACTCTTGACTCCTAACTCCCGACCGTCGTTTTAAGGAAAAGGGACCGCCGAGCAGAAATACCAAATCTCCTTCATCTTTAAAAGACATGGTGCAATATCTGTGGATGTCATTCACAATTCCCACCATACCTATAACTGGAGTGGGATAGATAGCTTCACCTTTAGTTTCATTATAAAGGCTAACATTGCCACTTATAACAGGGATTTGCATTTCTCGACAAGCTCGCGCCATACCTTTAATACATTCCTTTAATTGATAATAAACATCGTTTTTTTCGGGATTGCCAAAATTAAGGCAATCGGTAATGGCTAAAGGCTCAGCTCCACTACAAACCAAATTCCGAGCGGCCTCGGCCACAGCGAGCACCCCACCCAAGAAAGGATCAAGGTAGCAATATCGCCCATTGCCATCAGTGGTCAATGAAATACCCTTCTTAGTTCCTTTAATGCGTAAAACGGCAGCATCGCTGCCGGGAAAAACCACGGTATTATTCATCACTTGATGGTCATATTGGCGATAGACTCGTTCCTTGCTGGCAATATTGGGAGAAGCCAATAAACGAAGCAAAGTAGAATTACATTGCCTCGGTTTAACATCGGGAACAGTGCTGGCGTCAAAGGATTGGAGTTCACTCAGCCAACTTGGCTTTTTAGCTCGCAGACGATAAAAAGGTGGGGAAACCAATAAATTCACTGGGGTTTGAGCCACAATTTTCTCCCCCTCTTTAACTATAGCCAAATCGCTATCAGTAACCTGCCCAATAATATCAGAGCGAAGTTCCCACTTATCAAGCAAGCCTTCTACCTTATCTTCATAGCCCTTCTTCACAATCACCAACATTCTCTCCTGTGATTCTGAGAGCATTACTTCATAAGGAGTCATGTTCTCTTCACGACGAGGCACTTTATTCACATCTATTTCCATGCCACCCCCACCTCTAGCTATAGATTCCATAACAGCGCTGGTTAACCCCGCAGCTCCTAAGTCCTGCATGCCTACAATCCAATCAGTCTGAGCCAGTTCGAGACACGCCTCTATAAGCAACTTCTCCAAAAAGGGATTGCCCACTTGAACTGTTGGTCTTAACTCTTGCTCATCCTCGAAAGTGCGCGAAGCCAGGCCAGAAGCGCCATGAATTCCATCACGTCCGGTATCGGCTCCCACTAGCATTAACAGATTACCGGCACCGCTTGCTTTAGCACTGACCAGTTTATCTTTCTCGGCAATGCCTAAACATAAGCCATTGACCAACGGATTAGCTGAGTAACAATCGGCAAAAAATACCTCGCCACCAACATCAGGTATCCCCAAGCAATTTCCATAAGCACCAATGCCACCAACGACCCCGTTAAATAAATAGCGATTATGGGATTCGGTTAGAGTCCCAAAGCGAAGCGAGTTAAGCAAGGCTATTGGGCGAGCGCCCATAGTGAAGATATCTCGCACAATACCACCCACTCCAGTGGCTGCACCCTGATAGGGCTCAATTGCTGAGGGGTGGTTATGAGATTCCATTTTCATCACCACCACCTGCCCATCTCCAATATCTATTACCCCAGCATTCTCCTCTCCCGGACTAACCAAGACATGCTTTCCCTTGGAGGGCAGGAGTTTGAGCAAAGGCTTGGAATGTTTATAGCCACAGTGCTCACTCCATAAAGAACCAAACATCCCCAACTCGACCTCGGTAGGCTCACGCCCTAACTGCTGGACGATAAGCTCATACTCCCTTTCGTTTAAAGCAACCTTATCCAGAATTTCTTTAGAGACAGCCAATAATCGACTCCCAAATTAGATTACCATCCTCGCTGCCCAGAAGTGGCTCGCAAGCTCGCTCAGGGTGAGGCATCATGCCCAAAACATTACCCTCTTTGTTAACAACCCCTGCAATATTATGTAAAGAACCATTGGGATTAGCATCCTCGCTTATCTCGCCTGAGAGAGTAGAATAGCGAAAAACAACCTGACGATTGGCTTCTAATTCTTCCAGAGTAAGCTCATCAGCGTAGTAATTGCCTTCATAATGGGAGATGGGAATCCTTAATACTTGCTTTTTGTCACACTTAGAACTGAAGGAGGAATGATTATTCTCCACGCTGAGATTGACCCACTGGCATCGATATTGCAGATGACTGCTAGGCAATAACACCCCAGGTAGAAGCCCAGCTTCACACAAAATCTGAAAACCATTACAGATACCGATAACCAATCCCCCATCATGAGCAAATTGTTCCACTGCTGACATGATTGGAGAGAAACGAGCTATAGCCCCTACCCGAAGGTAATCACCGTAAGAGAAGCCTCCTGGAAGAACGATACAATCGTAGCCAGATAATTGAGTTTCCTTATGCCAAATATAGTCAGCTCCTTGCCCTAGGATATCGTGAAGAGCGTAGTAACAATCCTGGTCGCTCCAAGTGCCGGGAAAGACAATAATTCCGAATTTCATACGAGCAAAGAAAAATGGCTAGGGACACCATTTTACCACCAGCACACTTTAAATAACTGCACTATGTCATTGCGAGCAAAGCGAAGCAATCTATGCTACTCTACTTTGAGCTTGCTTCGTCGTTATGCTCCACGCTAAGCAATTGCAAAACTATATCGCTGACTTCTTTTCCAGCAGCTTTGCCCTTAAGCTGAGGCATGAGTTGCGACATAACTTTACCCTTGTCTTTTATTCCGCTGGCTTCCGCTGCATCAATTACCTGGCGTGCTGCAACTATAATCTCTTCCCGATTCATCTGCTTGGGAAGATACTGCATAAGAATATCCAACTCTGCTTCTTCCTGTGCCAAAAGGTCATTGCGATTCCCTTGCTTAAAGGCCTCAATACTCTCCTTGTGCTGTTTTACTTCCCTAGCAATAACATCGAGAGTTTTATTATCATCCAAAGGCTTTTGCTGGGCAATCTCAGCATTCTTTATCTCAGATAGCAGTAACCTCAATACAGAAACTTGTGTTCCTTCTCGCTGTTTAAGCGCCTCTTTGAGAGTTTCCCTTATCTTATCTTTCAGCGTCATCCCAGCTATCTGGCGCTTTTTCGCCTCTTCACTGCTTCTTTTTTCTTTCGCTCTTCACTAGGTTTCTGGTAGAACTTACGACGGCGAACCTCAGCTAAAATACGCTCTTGCTGCACTTGCTTATTAAATCTGCGCAGCAAGCTCTCAAAACCTTCGCCTGAATTAAGCTTCACCCCAGTCATATTTAAGACAGGATATTCTATCTCCTACACCCCAGCTATGTCAATTTTGTGTGTGGCCAAAGGTAACATATAGATTACAGAAATGCTTATCAATGTCTGGTATACTATCACTTGCCATAATCTAGGGAGGCAAGTTGAATATTATCAGAATTGGAATGGCTCAAATCAACTCCACTGTGGGTGACTTGAGTGGCAATACCAAGAAGATAATTCAGTCTATTGATGAGGCAAAGTCGCTCGGAGTTGACCTGTTAACTTTCCCCGAATTAGCCATAACAGGCTATCCCCCTGAGGATTTGTTGCTCAAGCCGCAGTTTATCCAGCAAAATAAGGAAAGGCTTAACGAGGTAGTCGAGCATGCCTCAAACATAGCAGTAGTAGTAGGCTTCGTTGATAGCGATAGCGATATATACAACGCTGCTGCTGTAATCTACGACAATAAATTGGTAGGGGTCTATCACAAGTTCTACCTACCCAACTATGGTGTGTTCGATGAAAATAGATATTTCCAAGCGGGAACGGAATGTCCTGTATTCATCATTTATGGCGTCTGCATAGGCGTAACCATCTGTGAAGATATGTGGTATGAAACTGGGCCAGCAACGGTTCAATCTTATGCTGGGGCTAGACTATTAGTTAATATAAGTGCCTCTCCGTATCATGCAGGTAAAGGAGATTCTAGAGAAAGGATGCTTGCCACTAGAGCTAGCGATAATGTAGCCATTGTTGCCCATAATAATTTGGTTGGTGGGCAAGATGAGCTAGTTTTTGATGGCAATAGCCTAATTATTAACGAGAAGGGAGAACTTATCGCTCGAGGGAAGCAGTTTGAGGAGGAACTCATAGTGACTGATTTGGATGTGGAATCGGTATTCCGCTCCCAGTTGCATGACCCACGACGGAGGAAAGAGGCACCATGGGTTAAGAAGGAACAAGAACAGGCTGCCAAGATAGAAGTCTCAAGGGAATATCTCTCAACTGCCAAGCCTGCCTTGCCACCAAGGCAAATTGAAAAGCTGGATGAACTTGCTGAGATATACCAAGCCCTTGTCCTTGGCACTAGAGATTATGTGCGAAAAAATGGCTTCAAGAAGGTGGTTATTGGTTTATCTGGTGGTATTGACTCATCCCTGGTAGCTACCATAGCAGTGGATGGATTGGGAGCTGACAATGTTGTAGGTGTTGCTATGCCTTCTCGTTATTCATCGCCTGGTAGCAAATCAGATGCTGAGCTATTAGCAAAGAATCTAGGGATAGATCTCAAGGTAATACCTATTGAGAAAGCATTCAGTTCATACCTGGAAACGCTAGCAGAGCCTTTCAAAGATACCCAACCTGATGTGGCCGAGGAGAACATTCAAGCGCGTATCAGAGGGAATATCCTCTTTGCCCTATCCAATAAGTTTGGCTGGTTAGTGCTTGCCTGTAGCAATAAAAGCGAGACGGCTACGGGCTATACTACACTTTATGGAGATATGTCTGGAGGATTTATTCCACTCAAGGATGTGCCTAAAACAACGGTTTTTGAATTAGCCGAATACAAGAATTGCCAGGCAGGGTGGGAGGTGATTCCGTCAAGCATTTTAACCAAAATGCCATCAGCTGAGCTAAAACCAGACCAGAAAGATACAGATACTCTGCCATCATATGAGGTGTTAGACCCTATTTTGAAGGCGTATGTGGAGGAAGATGCATCAATTGACCAAATCGTGGCTATGGGCTTTGGCCGTGAGATAGTCACGAGAGCAGCTCGATTGGTAGACAGAAACGAATACAAACGCCGCCAAGCTGCCCCAGGCATAAAGATAACCCCGAGAAACTTTGGCAGGGATAGAAGATTGCCCATCACGAACAGATTTAGAGAGTAAAGGGATAATTTCAGTAATCGCAGTTGCCCAATTTATTGGGCTTAAAGCAAAGAAAATGAGAAAAATAGGCGGCATTCTACCGGGAGTGGGCTTAGGAAGCGCAGAGTTCAGACTGCCATTTATTATTAATTACTAAACACCCTCCTTTCTCCTTCCTTGACAAAATGTTTTCATGCTAATACAATACGGTAAACGGCTACCGACGGCTATACTAAAAATGAGGGGCGCTTAGAATGAAAAGAATATATGTTAAGGAGGAAGCTTGCATTGGCTGTGGTCTCTGTCAGGTTTATTGCCAAACAGAACACTCCCAATCCAAGGATATAATCAAAGCTTTTAAGAAAGAGTCTCCTCGACCTTTGCCGCGTGTTTGGGTGGAGGCAAGAGAGAATGTTTCCTTTGCTATTCAATGCCGCCAATGTAGCGAACCCTGGTGCGTTTATTCCTGCCTTACAGGCGCAATGCACAATGACCCCGTGAGCGGATTGATTACTGTTGATGCAGAGAGGTGCATTGGCTGTTGGACTTGCATAGTAGCTTGCCCTTATGGAGCGCTAACAAAAGATACAAGCAATAATACTGTTGTTAAGTGCGACCTTTGCCCCGGAAGGGATATTCCTGCCTGTGTGGCTAATTGCCCCAACGAAGCGCTTGTACTGAGTGAAGACGGCGAAAAAGGATGATATGAATAAGATGATTGCTATAATTGATTATGGTGCCGGGAATTTACGCAGTGTTACTAATGCCATTAAGAAACTAGGTTACCAAGCAAAGGTAACAAGCAATCCTGGAGATGTAATTGACGCCGCAGCGGTTATTCTCCCCGGCGTTGGCGCTGCAGGAGATACCATAGATAGCTTGGAGAAATTAGGTATGATTAAGGTTATTCAGCAGCTGATTCAGCAGGAGCAACCGCTTTTTGCCATTTGCGTAGGATTGCAAATACTGTTTTCCGGAACTGAAGAAGGGGGCTGGCATGAATGTTTGGGGATGATTCCTGGAACTGTAAAAAAACTGCCTTCAGGGCTTAAGATTCCTCATATGGGTTGGAACCAAGTGAAACAGAGAATCACCCACCCTCTTTTTGACGGTATACCTGATGAAACAAACTTTTATTTTGTTCATAGCTATTATGCTGAGCTTGATGATATGTCAGTTGTAGCCGGCACGACAGATTACGGTGTGCCTATATGCAGCGTGGCGATTAAGGATAGTCTAGTGGCAACCCAATTTCACCCCGAGAAAAGTGGTGAGTTTGGATTAAGGATGTATTCCAACTTTTTGAAGATGGCTTTAAGTGGGAGGTAACTGCCCACCCAGTGTCATTCTGAGGGAGCAACGCGACCGAAGAATCTCAGAGACCCTTCCCTTTCGTTTCACTCAGGGTCAGGGTGACATAAAGGGTGCTTGAACAGCCAGGTGGGAGACAAACATAAATGAGAACTAAATACTTGATTATAGGAAACTCGGCTGGTGGCATCGGAGCCGCTGAAGCGATACGAGAAGCAGATGAGGAAAACATCTTGACCATCATTTCCGACGAATCTTACCCTGTCTATTCACGTCCTCTTATCTCAAAGTATTTAACTAAAGAATGTACTCTTGATAAGATGTTATACCGCCCCGCTGATTTCTATGCCCAGAACAACATTGTTTTTCTTCCAGACAGGAGAGTGACACACTTGGAACCGAGCCATCGGACTGCTCAATTTGAAGATGGTGAACATATTATTTGGGAGAAGCTTTTGCTTGCCGTAGGAGGGACCCCCATTGTTCCTAAAATAGGAGGAAGGGAAAGGAAGGGCGTTTTTACCTTCACTACCTTGAATGACGCCAAAGCAGTTGACAAGTTTTTAGAAAACGGCGTTAAAAAAGCGGTAGTCATTGGTGGTGGGTTGATTGGGATTAGTGCTACCGAAGCTCTAGTGAAACGCGGGATTGAAGTTAAAATAATAGAGATGAAAGAGCGGGTTTTAAATACCATCATTGATGAACAGGCATCCTTGATGGCTGAAGAGGCACTTAAGCAAGCTGAGGTTAAAATTATTACCGGCCATACCGTGGCTGAGATTAGCGGGAGCGATGCACTAGAGAGTGTCATATTAGATAATGAAGAGGAAATACCTTGCGACTTAGTGGTGATAGCTATCGGGGTATCTCCACGCACTGAGCTCGCTTTAGATGCTGGAATAAAAATAAACCGAGGTATAGTGGTAGACTGCCATATGGCTACTAGCCATCCAGATATTTATTCTTGTGGAGATGCGGCCGAAGCTTACGACTTCGTGTATGAGGAAAACAGACTCACTCCCATCTGGCCCAATGCTTATGTTGGAGGCAGGGTTGCTGGCTATAACATGGCTGGTATTGACAAAGAATACCCCGGTGGTACAGCTATGAACTCGCTCAATTATTTTGGAATTGACATTGCCTCTGCTGGCATAACAACACTGCCTAATAGCAATAACTATGAAGTCATTAGCAAGCAAGATGGCAGCATATACCAAAAAGTTGTATTAAAAGACGACTTCATAGTGGGAATGATATTTGTAGGAAACATTGAAAAATCAGGCATAGTTTTTGGCTTGATGAGGGATAAAGTTAATGTGGGAAGCTTCAAGCAATCACTTTTGGCAGATGATTTTGGCCTGGCATTTCTTCCTCGGAAACTATGGCAAGAGCGATTGGAAACTCCGCCAGAGCTTGCGTATTCAAACAGGCGGCATTGGTCAAACTGAGGAAATCTTTACTGTGTAGTTGCCTGATTTATCAGGCTTGTAGCAAAAATGAATACCAGAAAGAAGATTGGTGTCCTTGCTTTGCAAGGTGCTTTTACTGAACATATCGCTAGCTTACAAAAACTAGGGGTAGAGGCAGCAGCTATACGTCTGCCCCAAGCCCTTGAAAGCTTAGACGGACTTATCATCCCTGGAGGAGAATCTACCACTATTGGGCGGTTGATGTTGCCCTATGGTTTTGTGAAAGCGTTAAGGATATTAAGCCAAGATGGTTTTCCCATGTTTGGAACTTGTGCTGGCATGATTTTGCTTTCCAAAGGTGCCCTTGATTTAGATGTAGAAACCATTGGAGCTATGGATATAAAGGTGAGGCGCAACGCTTTTGGCAGACAGGTCGATAGTTTTGAGACACTCTTGCCAGTGCCAGCTTTGGGTGAAGTTCCTTTTCCCGCTGTATTTATCAGGGCGCCTGTTATCGTAGAGACAGGACCTGGGGTGGAAATTCTAGCTAGCCTTCCTGATGGCGCTCCTGTTGCTGCCAGGCAAGGAAATTTGCTGGTTTCAGCTTTTCATCCTGAGCTGACTTCAGACTTGAGGTTCCATGCTTATTTTCTAGACATCGTTTCTGCTTATGCTCCCAATGTCATTGCGAGCGAAGCGAAGCAATCTGAGCTGGGTACCTAGTTTCACAAAACTAGTAGTGCTCCGTTAAATTTGTTTAGAGTTTAGAGATTAGTATTTAGAATTTCCCGTTAGTGGAGGGGCGAATAATGAGAGAATTAAACAACATAAACAACTTCTATCATGATGATAAGGTAATAGACGCTTGCTCCCTATTTGGAATGATGGATACCTCGGGAAAGCAGTTCTCAGGTGAGGGTGTAGTGAGGGCTATCGCCAACATGCATATTCGGGGTAATGGATTGGGTGGTGGATTTGCTGTTTATGGATTATATCCTGAATATGCTGAGTTTTATGCCTTCCATATAATGTACTTGAGCCATGAGGGACAAGCACAAGTGGAAGCTTTCCTCAAGCAGAGATTTTATGTAATTCATGTTGAAGAAGTGCCTACCAAGCCAACTCCAGCTATATCAAATCCGCCTCTAGTATGGCGTTATTTCCTTGAAGTAAAGACTGAGGAAACTAAAGGGCAATCACTGGACGACTATGTAGTAGAGAAGGTCATAGAGATTAACACTAAGGTCAAGGATGCTTTTGTTTTCTCCAGTGGCAAAAACATGGCAGTGTTCAAAGGTGTAGGTTACCCTGAAGAGATAGCAGAATATTTCTGCTTAGATGAATATACGGGCTACCTGTGGACAGCCCATGGCAGGTTCCCCACTAACACTCCTGGTTGGTGGGGTGGAGCACATCCTTTTGATATCTTGGATTGGACGGTAGTTCACAATGGTGAGATCTCTTCTTATGGGATAAATCGGCGCTACCTGGAGCAATTTGGCTATCAATGCACTATGCAGACTGACACTGAGGTCGTGGCTTATGCAGTTGACCTCCTAATGCGGAAACATGGTCTCCCTATAGAAATAGTAGCCGACATAATGGCTCCTCCCCTTTGGGAACAAATTGAGCGTATGCCATCTAAGGAGCAGAATATTTGCCGCACTCTACGCCAGGTGTATGGCAGTTTACTTCTTAACGGGCCTTTTACCGTAATCATCGCTCACCAGGGAGAGATGATTGGGCTTACCGACAGAATAAGGTTACGCCCTCTCACTGTAGGGATAAAAGGGTCAGTGCTTTACCTTTCTTCTGAGGAGTCAGCTATTCGGCTCATCTGCCCAGACCTTGATAGAACTTGGATACCCGTGGGAGGTGAACCCGTAGTAGGAAGTCTGGAAAAGCCCCTTATACCTCAGGAAGTGGCTATCGCAGGAGGAGATGGCATCTGATGTTGACTAAGAGAATCATTCCTTGCCTTGATGTGACCCAAGGACGAGTAGTCAAGGGGACGAGCTTCACGCAACTGCGTGATGCTGGCGACCCTGTGGAACTAGCTGCTTTCTACTATAACGAGGGCGCTGATGAGCTTATCTTCTTGGACATTGGTGCTACACCCGAAGGACGAGACACGATGGTAGATGTAGTCGAGCGTGTATCCGAGCAGGTCTTCATTCCACTCACTGTTGGTGGGGGATTGCGGGGCATTGGTGACATGCGGCACATGCTCAAAGCAGGAGCTGACAAGGTATCCATTAACACTGCCGCTGTGCAAAATCCCAGACTTATTGCTGAAGGAGCACAAAAATTTGGCAGTCAATGCATTGTAGTAGCTATCGATGCTAAGAGGGTAAATGGTACAGGTAAGCCTAAATGGGAGGTCTGCACCTATGGTGGGCGAAAGCCAACAGGTATTGATGCTGTTGAATGGGCTAAACAGGCTGTTGCACTTGGTGCTGGAGAATTCATGCTTACTAGCTGGGATGCCGATGGACAGAAGGCTGGCTACGACTTGGAATTGACCCGCACTATCAGCGAGGCGGTGTCAGTGCCGGTCATCGCTAGTGGCGGTGCCGGCAATTTGGAGCATCTCTATGAAGCTCTGGTTATAGGCAAGGCTGATGCTGTCCTCGCCGCAAGTATCTTTCACTACCGTATTTACTCTATTAGACAAGTAAAAGACTACCTAGCTGAAAAAGGGATTCCTATAAGAAAATGAAAACATATTTACCGTCAAGGTTTATCATAGAACGAGACCCATCTCGGTGCATTCAATGCAAAGTGTGTGTTAACCAGTGCACCTTTGATGTGCATTACTATGATGCTGAAGACGATGAAGTAAGAAGCCACGAGGAGAACTGTGTTGGTTGCCACCGCTGCGTGATATTCTGCCCTACCAATGCTTTGACTGTGAGAAGAAATCCGCTGGACTATCGAGAAAATTACAACTGGCGTCCTGAGGTTATTGAAGACATCATCAAGCAGTCTGAAACTGGCGGTGTGCTTCTTACAGGAATGGGCAACGACAAAGGTTATCCCATTTACTGGGACCACTTGCTTCTTAATGCCAGCCAGGTAACTAACCCCTCGATTGACCCACTCCGTGAGCCCATGGAGCTAACTACCTATTTGGGGCAGAAACCTGACAGGGTAGAGATTGAACCTAGCTCGCTGAGTCTTAAAACGCAGCTTGCCCCCCAAGTCAAGCTTGATACTCCCATAATGTTCGCTGCTATGTCTTATGGTGCTGTGAGCATTAATGTGCATAAATCCTTGGCTAGAGCTGCTGCTGGAGCGGGAACTTTGTGGAATACAGGCGAAGGAGGGCTTCACCCCGAATTGTATAAATATGGAAACAACACCGTTGCTCAAGTAGCTTCAGGACGATTTGGCGTTCATCCCGAATATCTTGATGTAGCCAGAGTGATTGAAATTAAGATTGGGCAAGGTGCTAAGCCCGGTATTGGAGGACATCTTCCCGGAGAGAAAGTAAGCGCTGAGGTATCAGCAACCCGGATGATTCCTGAGGGGACAGATGCTCTATCCCCAGCCCCACAGCATGACATTTACTCTATTGAGGATCTGGCACAGCTTGTCTATGCACTGAAAGAGGCAACAAACTATACCAAGCCAATAGCAGTGAAGATAGCTGCTGTTCACAACTCAGCGGCCATCGCTAGTGGCATGGTGCGGGCAGGAGCCGATATTATAGTTCTCGATGGGCTACGTGGAGGCACTGGCGCTACACCTAAGATTATTCGTGATAATGTGGGAATTCCTATCGAGTTAGCCCTTGCCTCAGTGGATACTCGTTTGAGGCAGGAAGGCATCCGTAACCAAGCCTCTATTGTAATCTCCGGAGGAATTAGAAACAGTGGTGATGTGGCTAAAGCGATTGCTTTGGGTGCCGACGCTGTCTATATTGGAACTGCAGCTCTTGTTGCTCTCGGTTGCACTTTATGTCAGCAATGCCATACTGGCAAATGCGCCTGGGGTATTTGCACTTCCAATCCGGCATTGACTAAGAGGGTTAACCCCGACATCGGGGCTAGACGGTTGACTAACCTCCTTCGTGGTTGGAGTCTTGAACTTAAAGATATACTGGGAGGTATGGGCATAAATGCTATTGAGAGCCTTCGTGGCAATCGCCTTCAACTAAGAGGCATTGGACTTACTGATACCGAGTTGGAAATTCTAGGAGTAAAGATGGCGGGGAGCTAGAGATGACAGCTTAATTAGTCCTCTCCCTTGAAGGGAGAGGACTAAGGTGAGGGTGCATGAAAAATAATCAAGTGGTAAAGATAGATGCTAGTGGCATTTTCTATAGAGAGCTCAATGCCAAGCTGCGGGAAGTAGTATCGGATGGAGTTCAAAAAATTGAGCTATGCAATATCTATGGGCAGAGATATATCGGCACAGACCTGGATAAGCCGGTGGAAATTGAAATATTTGGCACTCCTGGCAATGATTTAGGTGCCTTCATGGATGGTCCCAAGATTACTGTCCACGGCAACGCCCAGGATGGTTGCGGCAATACCATGAATAATGGGGAGATAATCGTTCATGGTCATGCTGGAGACATCACCGGTTTATCAGCCAGGGGAGGCAAGATATTCATTAGAGATAATGTTGGCTATCGGGCTGGCATCCACATGAAGGAGTATCAAGACAGGAAGCCCGTAGTGGTTATCGGAGGCACTGCCCAGGACTTCTTAGGCGAGTATATGGCTGGAGGAGTTCTCATTCTGCTGGGGCTAAACCTGAAGAAAGGCGAATGTCATAAAGCTAACTTTATCGGAACTGGAATGCATAGCGGCGTCATTTATATGAGGGGAAATGTTCAGGATTTCCAACTCGGCAAGGAGGTGGGTGTTGCTGAACTTGATGAAAAGGATGGTTTGGTTTTAAAGGAACTCGTGAGCGAGTTTGCTTCTCATTTTGGTTACGCTGCAGAGGAAATATTAAAACACAAGTTTGCTAAATTGTTCCCTCTCCACCTCCGTCCCTACGGCAGGCTTTATGCTTATTAGACCTAAGGTAAGCCGTTCACCCAAATGTCATTCTGAGGGAGCGTAGCGACCGAAGAATCTCTGAGACCCTTCGCTTCGCTCAGGGTGACATAGAAAGTGGAGGGACAGTTACGATTTAAGGGGATACAGCCTTGGCAAAAATATTTATCATAGCCAACGAAGGCGAACAGATAAAGAAACTGCGTTCGGAACTTGCTCAGAGAAGTTTTACTTGTTCCGTCATCCCCTATAGTGAGAAGGCAGCCGAATATATTGCAGAGCAATCTCCAAGTGCAGTGCTCGTGGATATGGGAGGTTCGTCAGTTGGTTCAGAACTATGGGGTTTACCCCAAAAAATCAAGGAAGAGAGATATATACCTGTTATTGCCATTATCTCAAGAGGGATGCTTGATAGCATCGACTCTAGCCTTAGCATAGATGATTTTGTTGTTACACCTTGGGAAACGACTGAGGTAGCAGCGAGGATAAAGCGAATCTTAAGGCAAACAAACAACTCAAACGAGATAATTAAAAGTGGCGACTTAGTTATAGATGTAGATAGGTGCCAGGTATCAGTCGGTGGCAGCCTAGTTACTTTAGCCTTCAGAGAATACCAGTTACTTAAATTTCTAGCAAGTAATCAAGGGAGGGTCTTCACTCGTGAGACTCTGCTCGATAAGGTTTGGGGTTGGGACTACTATGGTGGTGACAGAACTGTTGATGTCCATATCAGGAGATTAAGAAGCAAAATAGAGGATAGAAACCATTCATTCATTGAGACTATAAGGAATATAGGATATAGATTCAAGGAGATGTAAGTCTATGTGCGGAATTATCACGATTTATGGGAACAATGCTAGCCATTGGGAATCTGATTTAAATGCTATGTTAGACAAGTTATCTCACCGCGGTCCAGATGACCAAGGTACATATGTGGATAGCAACATCGCAATGGGGCAAACAAGGCTTTCGATAATGGATGTCGCTGGAGGCAAGCAGCCCATATTCAGTGAGGATGGGCGAAAGTGCATTGTATGCAACGGTGAGATTTATAACTATCCCGTTCTAAAAGATGAGCTTCGACAACATCGCTTCTGCACCAATAGCGATACTGAGGTAATTATTCACCTATTTGAAGAAGAAGGAGAGGGGTCGGTCTCCAGATTAGATGGAATGTTTGCCTTTATCCTCTACGATGGAGAAAACATACTTGTTGCCAGGGACCCACTGGGTATAAAACCCCTCTATTATGGATGGAAAGATGGCTGTCTCTTTTTCGCCTCGGAGTTTAAGGTGCTGGACGGGGTGGTAGATAGAGTTCAGGAATTCCCTTCAGGGTACTACTATTCCTCAAAGAACGGTTTGGTTCAATACTATTTCCTTCCCGAAGTTACTGATTGGGAAGATGATGTACACGAGATCACTGACCGGCTGCATGAAATACTGAGTAAAGCAGTGCAAAAGCGCTGGAGGTCTGATGTGCCGCTGGGTTGCTTTTTGAGCGGCGGTATTGATAGTAGCCTGATATCCGCTGTATCGAAGCAGCACTTTGACCATCTGGATACCTTCTCTGTCGGACTAGAAGGAGCCGCTATTGACCTTGAATATGCGAGAAAGGCATCTGCCTTTCTGGGAACTGAGCATCATGAATATATCTATACCAAAGATGAAGCATTGGAAGCATTGCCAGATGTGATTTATCACCTGGAATCCTTCGACCCTGCTCTAGTAAGAAGTGCAATTCCTTGTTATTTTGTATCAAGACTCGCTAGCGATTATGTAAAGGTAATACTTACCGGGGAAGGAGCAGATGAGGTCTTTGCCGGCTACCACTACATTAAACGATTAAAAAATACGGAGGCGGTTCAAGATGAAACCGTCCGGATTCTTACTGGTTTACACAATATGAATCTTCAAAGAGTAGATCGTGCCACTATGGCACACTCCATAGAGGGAAGAGTGCCGTTCCTCGATATAGATTTTGTGGAGACCTAAGATAGAGTTTGCTGCTGGCTGTGGCTCGGAACGACTGATTACAAATCTTGCCGAGGATGAAATCTCAGACGCTGAATTTGAGAAAGAGAAAGAACTGCATAAGGATGCCAAGATTTTATCCAAGGAGGAACTCTACTACTTCAGGATATTCAGGAGCTTTTTCAACACCGATGGTGAGATTGAAGCTATCGGTAGATGGAAGGGCGGTTTTGCTTCAGAAGGCGCTGAGCTATAAGCCAATCACATTTTTGCCCTTTCAGGGCAAATACAATGAACTAATTTATAATAAAATTCTTATTTTGACCTTTGGTCAAACTTTGTAACACAAATTTAACCTGTTCGTAATATTCTGGAAACATTTGGCTATTACTATTCTCCTTAAATAAAGCAAAGGCAAGCTGTGACTAAGGATATATATCTAATTCTGAAGTTGTGGGCAGCGTTGTCGCCCAGAATATCAAGAGACATGTCCAGCCATCACCAGCCGAAGGAGGATAGCCATGTTTACCAGAGAAAAAATAATGCGGATTGTAATAAGAGGAGGGTTAACCCTAGGTCTGGTCTACCTCGTGTGGTTAGCGTGGACAGCGACAAGCGGCATAGTTCTAGCTGCTGACCCCACTGGGATAGGAGGAACGGCAGACTCCGCCGTAGATTATATTTGGATATTAATCTGTGCCTTCATGGTGATGTTTATGCAGCCAGGCTTTGCCATGCTGGAAGCGGGGTTTTGCCGCGCCAAGAATGTCACCAACCTGATGACCAAAAACTTGATGGATTATGCCATTGGCTCGCTTGCCTTTTTTCTCGTAGGCTACGCCATAATGATGGGAGGTGATTGGCACGGTCTTTGGGGCACAGAAGGCTGGTTTATGCTCGGTGATTACTACGATGTGGATAAATACCTCAATATGTTCTGGATGTTAGTTTTTTGCGCCACCGCAGCTACCATCGTCTCTGGCGCTGTCGCCGAAAGGATGAAGTTTAAGGCTTACATCGCTTACAGCATCATAATAAGCGTCATTATTTATCCCATCTATGGTCACTGGGTATGGGGAGGAGGCTGGCTCTCCGCATTACCTTTCGGAATGGGCGCTCTGGACTTCGCTGGCTCGGGAGTGGTTCATGCTATCGGTGGCTTTGTCGGCTTGGCTGGAGCTATGGTTCTTGGTCCCAGATTCGGCAAATATGATAAGGACGGAAAGCCGCGAGCAATCCCAGGCCATAGTATAGCGCTGGCTACCCTGGGGGTTTTTATCCTGTGGTTTGGCTGGTTTGGCTTTAACCCCGGCAGCACCTGTGACGCACACCATTTGAGAATAGCGGTCATTGCCGTCAACACCAACTTAGCAGCCGCTGCTGCTGCAATGACAGCATTGCTCATAGCCAAGTGGAAGACGAAGAAATGGGATACAGGTATGGCTTTGAATGGTGCGGTAGCAGGACTTGTAGCCATCACCGCTCCATGCGCCTGGGTGGAAGGATGGGCAGCCATTGTAATCGGTCTTATTGCTGGAGCGTTGATGTATGCCAGTGTCAAGTTCCTTGAATCTAAGGGAATAGACGACCCCGTAGGTGCAATAAGCGTTCATGGTACCTGCGGGCTATGGGGCTTGCTCAGCATTGGTTTCTTTGCTGATGGGACATACGGCAATTACGCCACTGAAGCACCATTTGCCACTGGATTATTTTATGGTGGAGGTGGTGGACAATTGCTTGCCCAGTTTATCAGCATAGTAGTGGTCTTCGCCTGGGCATTTGGTATAGGGTATCTAATGTTTAAGCTAATGGACAATGCTTTTGGCATTCGTGTGTCTCCCGAAGTGGAGCTTCAAGGGTTGGATATTCCTGAGCATGGCACGCCAGCCTACCCCGACTTTGTTACCACCCGAAGGTAGGAAAGTCATTGCGAGGAATGAAGCAATCTCAATAAGATAAGGGGGTGTGAAAAAATGAAAAAGATAGAAGCCATAATCAGAGTAGAGAAATTTGACGAGGTGAAGGAGGCTTTAAAGAAACTGGAGAGTTACCCGGGAATGACAAAGACGCCTGTAGAGGGTCACGGGAAACAGAAAGGGCTGAAACAACAATTTCGGGGCACGACATTTGAGGTGGAGTTTCCCCAGAAGATCAAGCTAGAAGTAGTGGCTCAAGACGATAAGGTAGAGGAGATAGTGAATGCCATTATAGCTAACGCCAAGACTGGTGAGGTCGGCGATGGCAAGATTTTCATCTATCCCGTGGAAAGTATCATTCGAGTGAGAACAGGAGAGCGAGATGGAGATGCTTTATAGAAAGCAATATTACCTGCTGCGACATTATCTAGATTACCTAATCAGGTTCTGTGACGGCATGGTATAACAGGTGGTATATCAAAAAACAAAAGGAGGGAATATGAAGCCAGAAGAGATTTTGAAGTTTGCCAAGGAGAACAATATTGAAATTGTGGATTTGGAATTCAATGATTTGCACGAATTACGACAGCATTTCTTCAGTTGATTTTAGTTTCAATTTGTGGTTTGATAGCATCAAAAATATTTTAAGGAGAAGGATAACTAAATGAATATTAAAGATAGAGCCGAAGCCAAGGAATATGTTCTCAAGACAGCTAAGGAGCAGGATGTCAAATTTATAAGGTTATGGTTTACCGACATCTTAGGTTTCCTTAAGAGCTTTGCTATCACCTTTGGAGAGTTGGAAACAGCTTTAGAATCGGGAATGGGGTTTGATGGCTCATCCATTGAGGGCTTTGCCCGCATTGATGAGAGTGACATGGTAGCTTTGCCTGACCCCACCACATTTCAAATTCTCCCCTGGCGTCCGAGGGAGCATCAAGGTGTAGCCAGAATGTTCTGCGATATCTATTGGCCTGGGGGTCAACCCTTTGAAGGCGACCCTAGATATGTACTGAAAAGAAACTTGAAAAGAGCTGCAGATATGGGCTATACCTTCTATACCGGCCCTGAGCTGGAATATTTCTATTTTCGAGATTCAGAGACAACACAGTTTTTAGACCGAGGAGGCTACTTCGATTCAACTCCCCCCGATATAGCAACCGATTTGAGACGAGAGACAATTCTCATCCTTGAAGAGATGGGTATCGGTGTAGAATATAGCCATCATGAAGTTGCCCCTAGCCAGCATGAGATAGACTTACATTATACCGATGCTTTAACTATGGCTGATAATGTAATGACCTATCGATTGACAGTCAAACAGGTGGCTCAACAACACGGCGTTTATGCCACTTTTATGCCCAAGCCCGTATCTAACATAAATGGCAGTGGGATGCATGTCCACATGTCATTGTTTAAAGGTGATAGAAATGCCTTCTTTGATAAGAATGCCTCTCATCATCTATCCAGGATGGCTGAACATTTTGCCGCTGGCTTACTAAAACATGCACCTGAAATCACCTCCGTCACCAACCAATGGGTGAATTCCTATAAACGACTTCTTCCAGGCTATGAAGCACCAGTGTATATCAGTTGGGCAAGGAGAAATCGGGCTGACTTAATCAGGATACCTGAATATCAGCCGGGGAAAGAGAACGCTACCAGGATTGAATTTAGGTCTCCTGATCCTGCTTGCAACCCTTACCTGACTTTTAGCGTTCTACTGGCTGCTGGATTGGAGGGAATTGAGAAAGAATATGACCCACCAGCACCTGTGGAGAAGAATGTTTTTGAGATGACCGAGCAAGAGCGACAAAAAGAGGGCATAGGTACGCTTCCTGGTAGTTTGTATGAAGCTATAAAACTCACTGAGAATAGCGAATTGGTGAGGGAAGCTCTAGGGGAACATGTATTTAATACCTTTATCCAGAATAAAAAAATGGATTGGGACCGCTACCGCAGTCAAGTAACTGACTACGAGCTCAGAGAATATTTGCCTATTCTGTGAGTCGATTTTGGATTTAGGTCTAAAAGGGGTTATAATACCAATCACGCGAGATGCATGAGCTGGGGGTAACCCAAAGCATTGTTAATATTGTTTTAGATAAGGCCAAAGAGGCTCAAGCTAGCAAGATTGTTCAAATTAATTTAGTTGCTGGTGAATTAGCAGGTTTTGTGCCAGAGTGTATCCAATTCTATTTTGATATCCTCAGTAAAGATACTATCGCCCAGGAGGCGAGTCTCATTTTTATCCCAGCACCAGCCCAACTACGCTGCCGAAATTGCTCCACCTCTTTTCACCTTCAGAATACCTTGTGGTCTTGTCCTAAGTGCGACAGCCAGAGCGTGGAAATAATCGGAGGGCGAGAGCTGTATGTAGAAAGTATGGAGGTGGAATGAGGAAAATAGAAGTTGTGCAAAATATTCTTGGGGCTAATGACTCTATAGCGGCTCAAAATCAGCGGTTACTGGATGAGCATAGAATCTTCGCTCTTAACATTATGTCATCTCCAGGTGCGGGCAAGACTAGCCTTATTCTACAGACCATAGCTAAGTTGAGGAGTAAGCTAAGTATAGCCGTTATCGAAGGCGATGTTGCTTCCACGATTGATGCTGAAAAAATAAAAGGCCATGCCGCAGCAGTGGTTCAGATAAATACGCAGAACATGCCTGAAAGTTGCTCTCTGATTGCCAATATGATAGACCGCGCACTTAAAAGTTTGCCTTTGGAAGATATAAATTTGCTTTTGATTGAGAATGTGGGCAACCTCATCTGCCCTTCTGAGTTTGCCTTGGGGGAACACAAAAGAGTAGTGATTTCTAGCTTGCCTGAAGGGGATGATAAACCTATTAAATACCCTATGATATTCGCCGATGCTGATGCGGTGGTGATAAATAAGATGGATTTTCTCCCATATGTTGATTTTGACATTGCTGCCTTTCGCCATGCCGTTGAAGGTCTAAATCCAAAAGTCAAATTCTTTGAGGTTTCTTGCAAAACCGGCATTGGAATAGAAGGTTGGTGCTCCTGGTTGCTAACAGAGACGCAGCTTAACCCACATAAATAATTACTTTGAGAACGCTATATATCCATGGACAACGAAGGACATTGAGTAATATAATGAGCATTCAAAGCACTCCACATGATGCATCTCATCTCAAAGTGATGTCTTTCTACCCCAGTGTAGAGATAGAGGGAATCTCAGTGATTAAATATCCCAAGAAAGAAAGGAGGTAAAAACATGGCTAAACCTAAAGTTGCCTTTTACTGGTGTGCTTCGTGTGGGGGATGTGAAGAGACAGTTGTTGACCTTGCTGAGGATATTCTGATAGTGGCGGACGCCGTGGATATAGTCTTCTGGCCTGTGGCTTTGGATTTTAAAAAGAAGGATGTTGCAGCTCTGTCTGATGGCAGCATAGCGGTGAGCTTTATAAATGGCGCTATAAGAACAGGAGAGCATGAGGAGATGGTTAAGCTATTACGAAGAAAATCTGGGCTTGTAGTGGCCTTCGGCTCTTGTGCTCACATGGGTGGGATACCGGGACTGGGAAACTTCTGGACGAGAGATGCGATTTTCCAGAGAGTTTACAAAGAAGTCCCAACTGTAGAAAATCCTGAGGGAATTACCCCACAGGTGAAAACACAAGTCGAAGTTGGCGAGCTTACGCTGCCAGAATTTTATGATACCGTAAAGACTTTAGACCAGACTATACCAGTAGATTACTACCTTCCCGGATGTCCTCCCCCGCCAGATTTAATAATGCAGGCGGTAAATGCCATTCTCAAAGGTGAACTCCCAGAGAAAGGAGCGGTGCTTGCCCCCGATAAAGCCTTGTGTGATACATGCCCGAGGGCAGAAACGAAACCAGAGAAGATATCAATAAAGGAAATAAAGAGGCCTCATGAAGTGGAACTCGACCTTGAGAAATGTTTTCTCGCGCAAGGTGTAATTTGTCTTGGTCCTGCCACCCGCTCGGGGTGTGGTGAAAGATGCATTAGAGCCAATATGCCATGCCGAGGATGTTTTGGGCCCACAAGCGGGGTTGAAGACCACGGGGCAAAGGGACTTTCCATGATTGCCTCCCTTCTAGGGCTAGAAGAAGAGGAAAGGATGACTGAGGAAGATGTTAAAAAGTTAGTCGACGGGGTTGTTGACCCGGCAGGGACATTCTATAGATTTAGCTTGCCCGCTTCTCTGCTCAGAAGAAAGAGAGTATAAGGTATAGGAGGGTAAAGATGAGAAAAATAACGATAGACCCTATAACCAGGCTCGAGGGACATGGAAAGATAGAGATATTTCTTGATGAAGAAGGAGAGGTTAACAGAGCTTATTTTCAGATTCCTGAGCTTCGGGGATTTGAGAAGTTCTGCGAGGGAAGACCCGCAGAGGAGATGCCAAGAATAACCCCGAGAATCTGCGGTGTGTGCCCTACTGCTCATCATCTATGCGCGACCAAAGCTCTTGATGACCTCTTTAAAGTCGAGCCAACCCCAACAGCAAAGAAGATAAGGGAACTTATGAATTGTGCTTTCCAAGCGGAAGACCACATATTCCACTTCTTCTTTCTCGGTGGACCCGACTTTGTTATTGGTCCAGAAGCTCCTGCTGCCGAAAGGAATATCTTGGGAATTGTTGCCAAGCTTGGGAAAGAAACAGGGTTGAAGGTTATAGAGGTAAGGAAAAGGCTGCGAGAAGTTATAGAAATGATAGGGGGAAAGGCAATCCACCCTGTCTGTGGTTTGCCTGGAGGTGTATCAAAGCCTGTAACTGAGGAAGAAAGGAAGAGATTTATTGAGACCGCCGAATATTCGGTGGAATTTTCCAGATGGGCTCTTGAGCTATTTGATAACACAGTGCTCAAAAATAAGGAATATCTCGACCTTGTCACTGGGGATATTTATAAGCATAGGACATACTACATGGGGATGGTGGATGAAAATAATAAGTTAAACTTTTACGATGGTGATTTGAGGGTTGTTGACCCGAATGGCAAAGAGCTTGTCAAATTCAAAGGCCGCGATTATCTTGACCATATTAGGGAACATGTTGAGCCCTGGACTTATGTAAGGTTTTCTTATCTTAAGGATGTGGGCTGGAAGGGATTTGTTGATGGAGAGGAAAGCGGTGTTTTCAGAGTAAATAGCTTGCCTCGACTAAATGTTGCCGATGGAATGGCGACACCCCTCGCCCAAGAAGCTTATGAGAAGATGTATGCAGCATTAGGCGGGAAGCCAGTCCATAATACCTTGGCTTTTCATTGGGCTCGGCTCATTGAGACACTTTATGCCTCCGAAAGAATGCTTGAGCTCGCCCGTGACCCTGAACTTACCTCACCCAATATAAGAAACATCCCTACAGAAACTCCAAAGGAGGGCGTGGGAGTGATAGAAGCACCAAGAGGTACACTTTTCCACCACTATAAAACCGATGAAAAAGGAATTATTACGGAAGCTAATCTGATTGTTGCCACACAGAATAATTCCGCCTGTATGTGCATGGATATTGAGAAGGCAGCCAAATCACTTATACACAAAGGAAATGTTCCTGAAGGGATTCTCAACATGGTTGAGATGGCGTTTAGAGCCTACGACCCGTGCCATGGCTGTGCTACCCATTCCCTTCCTGGAAGAGTGGCTCTTGAAGTGGATGTCCATGACTTCCGGGGAGATATAGTAAAGAAATTGAAAACAGAATAACTAGGAAAGGAGGAAAAGAATGGCTGGTTATGCTCAAGTTGAGGAAGTAGTTAATGAAACCACAGGGAAAATATATCAGGCTCCCTGTCAGATGGCTTGTCCCCTTAAAATGGATACCCAACGCTCTCATGCTATGATTGCCCTTCTTCCTTCAGACATCCGAGAGGCAAAGGAACAGATGAGGAAGATAGGCGATGAAGTTTATGAGAAAAACCCTTTGTTTCCAATATGTGCCTACATCTGTGGGAAATTCTGTGAGACAGAATGCAATTATAAAGATGAGGCTGGAGCAGTAAGAAGAAGAATGCTCTTGCGGTTTCTCAGCGAGCATTATCTCCCACATCTGGGAGGTAAACCTCCTTTTGCCCCTCCCTCTTCTAAGGGGAAGGTTGCCATAGTTGGAGGTGGACCTGGGGGTTTAATGTGTGCTTACGCGCTGAGCGAAAAGGGTTACCAGGTTACCATCTTTGAACAGAAATCTGAGTTGGGAGGTGCTCTGAGATACATTCCTCGATATCGTCTTCCCAAAGAAGTAATAGATACCACTTCGAATAATTTGCTAAGGATTGCCAATGTAAAAGTTGAATTCGGGGTGAAAATAGGTGGTGAAGGGAAGACCTTGGATAACCTTAAAAGCGAGGGCTACCAGGCTATATTTATCGCTACAGGCACCATCCTTCCCAGACCCCTCACCATTGGAAGGGATTTAGTGCCAGGAGCAGACCTAGGGGGAGTTGAATATGGCTTGAACCTTCTTTCTGATGTATCGCAAGATAAAGTTTCTCCACAGCTATATCAGGGTAAGAAGGTGGTAGTTGTAGGAGGTGGCAATGTAGCCTTTGATGTGGCAAGGACTGCCCGAAGGCTCGGCGGAGATGTCTCCGTTGTCTGCCTTGAGTGTGAGGATAAATCGTCTAAGGATGGAATCCCAGCCGATGTAGAGGAAATAGAGGGGGGAAGTGAAGAGGGAATAAGGATGGTTTACTCTCGAGGCGTCCAGGAGATAATGGGAAAGAGTGGGAAATTTGAGAAACTAAAGTGTCCACTTTGTACTCAGGTTTGGGCTGAGAATGGAATGTTTAGTCCTGAGTTTAATTTTGACGATGTAATATATCTTGAGGGCGATGTTTTGCTGATTACTATAGGGCAGATGTGGGAAAGAGCAATTTTCCAGCAAGAAGGCCTATTGAACGATAAGGGAAGGCTTGATGTCGATCAGTCTACCCTCATGAGCAATCTTAAAGAGGGGGTTTTCATCGGGGGAGATTTAAAGCGGATAGGTTTTGCTGTGGATGCGATGAGAGATGGCATGGTAGCAGCGGAGTCCATAGAGCGGTATCTTAGTGGTGCAGATTTGAGAGCGGGGAGAGAGAAGGAATACGAAAGTGCACCTATCCCAAAGCTTTTGGACTATAAAACACAGCCCCAGCTTAAATGGGTGCCGGCAGAAGAAAGATTAAACTTCGAACTCTTTGAGAAGGGATTCACTCTTGAGGAAGCCAGAGGAGAGGCCATGAGATGTCTTTACTGTGGCCCGTGCAAGAGTTGCAAAGGATGCGTGGCATTAGAACTTCAGCCTGAGATACCAGAAATCGAAGTTAATAAGGATTTATGCAGCGGATGTGGTATCTGCGTTGCCGTATGTCCTTATGATGCCGCTAAACTAGAGAAATCCGAGGAAGGGCTAGTATCAGTTACAGATGACCTTAAGTGTAAGCGGTGTGGAGCATGTGTCGCTGCTTGTCCTGCTGAAGCAAGAGCTATCAAGGATAAGTTCCTGGAAACTGTAGCTACTGCCCTTGGAACATTATAAATGTAAAATGAAGACGCTCATTTTAGGAATCGGGAATACTATCCTGACTGATGACGGGGTCGGAATAAGAGTCGCTCAAAAGATTAAGGAGAAAAAACCAGATTTAGAAGTAATAGAGGCGAGCGAGACTGGGGTTGCGCTCCTCGACTATGTAGTGGGCTATGATAAGCTCATTATCATCGATTCCATAAAAACTGGCAACGGGGAACCAGGAGAGCTTTATAAGCTTAATCTGAAAGACTTACGGGCCAGCACGAATTTATTCTCCTCTCATGGCATAGATATTGCTACCGCATTTGAGCTTGGACAAGGTTTAGGCTATGAAATGCCCAAGCATATCAGCATATATGGAGTGGAAACAAAGAATACAATGACACTTGGTGAGAGATGCACCGAAGAAATAGAGGAAAAACTGCTATCTATTGTAAAGCAAATTATGGAGGAGGAAAAACTATGAATGAATTTGAACCTAAGGTTGTAGTTTTCCGTTGTAACTGGTGTTCGCGAGATGGAGAGACTTCAAAAATGGAGAGCGCGGCTAACACCAAACTAATCCGAACTATGTGCTCAAGCAGGGTAGACCCATCCTTCGTTCTAAAAGCCTTCGCTAGCGGAGCTGATGGTGTGATGATAATGGGGTGCCATCCAGGAGATTGCCACTATCTTTCCGGTAATTATAAAACCATGCGGAGGGTGATGCTGCTTAAGAATATGCTTTCACAATTTGGGATAGAGCCGGAAAGACTAAAACTAGAATGGGTTGCCCCATCCGAGGAAACCAAATTCCCAGAAGTGGTGGGAAACTTCACGAGTAAAGTAAAGGAACTAGGCCCAATCCGCTAATCCCCCTCACCCAATGTTACTAAAGACTTTGCGGCTAGCTCGTCTCAGTGTCCGTGGCATTGTTCAAGGAGTCGGTTTCAGACCTTTTGTTTATGGGTTAGCCACCAAACATAATTTGAAAGGATGGGTATGTAATACTTCTGCGGATGTCAAAATTGAGATAGAGGGAGAGACAGAGGCTATTGAGCAGTTTTATTTGGAGCTTAAAACAAAAGCCCCGCCTCTAGCTCATATTGAAGATACAACTATCAACTACTATCCCCCCACTGGTTATAAAAACTTTGAAATTCGCCATAGCATCGCTGAGGAGGGAAAATACCAGCTTATCTCTCCAGATATTGCTACCTGCCAAGCTTGCTTAAGCGAACTGCTAAATCCCAATGACCGGCGTTATCGCTACCCCTTTACCAATTGCACCAACTGCGGGCCTCGCTTTACTATAATCGAGGATATGCCTTACGACCGCCCTAAAACCACTATGCGCTCCTTCCAGATGTGTCCGCAATGCCAGGCAGAGTATGATGATCCACTAGACCGCCGCTTTCATGCTCAGCCAAATGCCTGCCCTAAATGTGGCCCTCATGTTGAGTTGGTTGATAACCAGGGCAGGGATATCACTGCAGCAAGCCAACGCCTTGAGCCCTTCACCTCTTGTCATTCCGAGAGAGCCCTTCGCTCCCCATGTCATTCTGAGTGTAGCGAAGAGTCTCATTCCGATGCTATAGCCTGTGCCAGCCAGCTCCTGAAAGAGGGGAAAATCGTTGCTATTAAGGGCTTGGGGGGATTCCTTTTAGCCTGTGATGCTACCAGCGCAAGTGTAGTTAAAGCCTTACGGGAAAGGAAAAAGCGCTCCTCTAAGCCATTTGCCATAATGGTAGCCGACATTGAGGAAGCTAAAAAGCATTGCTATGTCTCTCCTGAGGAAGAGAAATTGCTTACCTCTCCCCAAAGCCCTGTTGTGCTTATGAGGTGGAAGGAAGGCTCGTCTGTATCTCCAGAGGTGGCTCCAAACTTAGCCTATCTCGGAGTTATGCTCCCATATACGCCTTTACATCACATTCTACTCCGAGATACTCAATTGCCTTTGGTGATGACCAGCGGCAATCTCAGCGAAGAACCTATTGCCAGGGATAATGATGAAGCCCTGAGAAGGCTTTCAGGAATTGCCGATTATTTCCTAATTCACAATCGGGATATATATTCTCGCTATGATGACAGTGTGGCTATAGTGGAAAGAGGAGTCAGCCAGCTTGTAAGACGAGCTCGCAGTTACGCTCCTTATCCCATTACTCTGCCTTTTAAAACTAAACAGGTGCTTGGCTGCGGCGCTGAAATGAAAAATACTTTCTGTCTGACTAGAGATAATTATGCCTTCTTATCACAGCACATTGGCGACATGGAAAATATGGAGACCTTGGAGCACTTTGATAACACCATCTCCCTTTATAAAAGGCTGTTTCGCATTGAGCCTGAAATTATCGCTTACGACCTTCACCCTGATTATCTTGCCACCAAATATGCCCAGGAGCTAGGTAACTCTAATGGCATCAAGCTTATTCCCGTTCAGCATCATCATGCCCATATTGTTAGCTGCATGGCTGACAACGAACTTAACTCTCCGGTTATCGGTGTCGTTTTTGATGGCACAGGAATGGGTATGGATGGGCATATTTGGGGAGGGGAATTCCTCGTAGCGGACTACCTCAGTTGTAAAAGATTGGGGCATTTGGAATACCTGCCTTTGCCTGGAGGGGATGCTGCGACAAAAAGACCCTATCGCATTGCCATTGCTTATATTCTCAGCTTATTAGGAGAAGATGCCTTAAATACCGTCATTGCGGCCAATTGCCAACTGCCAACTGCCAACTCTTATGTCATTGCGAGCGCAGCGAAGCAATCTCAATCAACTTTTATGCAACAAGTTAGTGAAGTCGAAATGGAAATTATCAAGCGCCAAATAGCAAGAGAGCTAAACTCGCCACTGACCTCAAGCATGGGGCGCCTGTTTGATGCTATATCAGCACTAATAGGAATAAGAGGTGAAATAGATTGTGAAGGACAGGCGGCCGTAGAGCTGGAAATGGCTGCCTATAAGGACTGCCCCGGGGCCTTCGCTTTCTGTCATTCTGAGGGAGGGAAGCGACCGAAGAATCTCACCCCAGATAAACTCCTCAAAGAAACGGACGATAAAGAAAGCTACCCATATAGCATAACCGAGGATAAAGGAATAAGAATTATAGGCTTGGGCAGCTTATTCTCAGCCATAATCGAAGACTTAAAGCGGGGCATATCTCAAGGAGAAATATCAGTTAAATTTCACGACACCATAGCTCAAATGACCAATGCTATGTGCCAACTGATAGCCAGTGAAACTAATATCAACCAAGTAGCCTTAAGTGGTGGCGTATTCCAAAACCGATTGCTATTAAGAAAGACAGTTAGCTTACTGGAAAACAGTGGCTTCCAGGTGTTTACCCACCAACAGGTACCTTGCAATGATGGCGGCATATCTTTAGGACAAGCAGTTATCGCCAATTTTGCTAAGTAAAATCCAACTTCCCTCTCGACCTATTTTTGTAGTAGTTGCCTGATTTACCAGGCTCCTTATTGCCCAACGAATTGGGCAACTACACTTCTAATCAGCCCCCGAGCCACAGGTGAAGAATCTCTGAGATTCTTCACTCCTCTTCGCTCCGTTCAGAATGACAAGAGAGACCCTTTCCCTTCAGTTCCTTCCTGTCATCAGGACTCAGGGGCAGGCGACACCTCACCTCCCTTACTGTAGCTTCGGTTTGTATTACAGGGAAACTTGGGCTAAAATGCCCTAAGTTATGTGTTTAGCAATACCAGTTAGGGTTGTCTCTATAGAAGGTGATGAAGCAGAGGCGGAGATTGCTGGGGTGAAACGACGAGTCAGCATCGCACTCACTCCAGAGGTACAGGTGGGGAACTATGTACTGCTTCACACTGGCTATGCCATAGGCGTTATAGATGAAGCTGAAGCCAAAGAAACTTTAAGGCTGTTTGAAGAGATAGCAAGTCTCAGTATGACTACCTAGTAACTATATTGAGCGAGACACGAACTAATGAGGATGTTTAAAAATGTAGTTGCCCAATTTATTGGGCGACTGTGCCTGATAAATCAGGCAACTACAAAAATCTGGAGGTGAAGGGTTTCTAAAATGCCCAAAAATGAACGGAAAATCAAAATTAAACAGCCTCACTAATGCAAAAGTGGGGATAAATATGAGAAAAAGACTATGCTACCTAGCAAGCATCACGGTAATATTCAGCTTGCTTCTAGTCAGTGTAGTCGGTTGTGCTCCAAAGCCAGCAGAGTTCGAGGTAGTATCCCTGGATGTCACGCCATCGGAGATGACAGTGGGGGAAACCGCTACCATCAAAGCTCAGGTCGAGAACAGCGGTGGTAGCGAGGATATCTATACCGCAATACTGACTGTCGATGGAGTGAAGGTAGGGGAAAAGGATGTGACCGTGGCAGCCGGAGCTACAATGGCAGTAACCTTCTTCCTAGTAAAAGACACCCCCGGCAGTTACCAAATTAGCATTGGAGGGCTGAGTTCAACTCTCACGGTAGAAAAAACTGCTAAGATAGAAATAAGTTTCAATCCCAATCCGGTACCCTGCAAAGATGGACATTGGTATTGGAGAGTAATCTTGACTGAAGTGAATGGCATCGGGGTTAAACTTAACAAACTGACTACAGAAATATACCAAAGTAAGCGTTTGCTTGGTACGCGGGATTACGATAGTTCTATGATCCAAGAATGGCTTGATTCAGCTTACCTTCCAGCTTCCTCTTCTGCAGATTTTGGAGCTAGTTTCCCTTGTCAGGCGATAACTCACGAAATAGTTACTGTCACCGGCACAGATGACAATGGTCACGAAATTACAGCTACGGGCAGGGTGGATTTTCTTCCACAGGTAGAGTTAAAGTATGATGATGGCAAGCCAGAAGGGAGATGGGCCATTGGTGGGCCTGGATGGGGTTATCTCGTTCAATTCTCGCCGCCATCTAGGCCATTCACGATAAACAAGATTAAGATATTTGGCAATCTTTATGGTACAGGGTATGAAAAGCGAACATTTACAATTCAGGTTTGGGATAAGGATTTAAAGGAAATATATAGTGTCTCATATCCACACACTAAAATTGGTCTGAGCCCGGGATGGGTAGAAATAGAGATTCCTGACCTCATTGTTGATGATAATTTCTATATTCAAGTCTGCACATACACACCTGAAGAAGGTGGTATCCAGATATTCTATGATTCAAACGTCAAGAACAAGCACTCTGAAGTGACGAAGAACTGGACAATAGCAGACTGGTATTTGCGAATCTCGAAGGAAAAAGTCAACTGGATGATAAGGGTACTAGGCACCATCACAGTGCCAGCAGATTAAAGTCTCAGTGAAATTCATTGATGAGTATCAAAATAGCGAGCTAGCCACAAAACTAGCGCAAAGAATTGCTGACCGTTCCACCAAGCCAATCAGGTTAATGGAATTCTGTGGTGGGCACACTCATGCCATAATGAGGTATGGAATCCGCCAGCTAGTGCCCAAAACAGTGGAGATGAGGTCGGGGCCGGGCTGTCCCGTATGCGTCACAGCAACCAGCGATTTGGATAAGGCTATTGCGATAGCTCATTTGCCCGGTGTTATCATCACTACTTTCGGGGATATAATAAGGGTCCCTGGCAGCTACTCTAGCTTACAGCAGGCAAAGGCTGAAGGAGCCGATATACGAGTTGTCTATTCCATTATGGATGCTGTGGAAATAGCCAAAGCTAACCCCAGGAAATCAGTCATTTTCATCGGCATCGGTTTTGAGACCACGGCACCAACCATAGCTGCCTCTATAATTAAGGCAAAGAAGGAGGAAGTAGAGAATTTCTATGTCCTTTCCCTGCTCAAGTTAACCCCACCAGTGATGAAGACGCTGCTAGATTTGGGCGAGGTGAAGCTAGACGGCATTGTTGGCCCAGGACATGTCAGCGTTATAATTGGCTCTTACCCCTATGAATTTATCCCCAGGAATTATGGGGTCGCCTGCGTTATCTCAGGCTTTGAGCCATTGGATATCCTGTTATGTATAGACAAGCTAGTGGAGCAAGTTGAAAGTGGCAAGCCACAGGTGGAGATAGCCTACCGTCGTGGAGTAAAGCCCCAAGGCAATAAGAAAGCTCTGGAGTCGATGAATGAGGTTTTTGAAATTGATGGTGCTGACTGGCGAGGAATTGGCATTGTGCCTCAAAGTGGCCTGAAGATTAACCAAAAATACCAGCATTTTGATGCCGACAAAGCCTTCCCCGACTTGTCATTGCGAGCGAAGCGAAGCAATCTCGAAAAGGAGCCCAGGGGATGTCGCTGCGGAGATATACTGCGTGGTGTAGCCACACCGCTTGAGTGTAAGCTTTTTGGCAAGGTTTGCACTCCAGAAAAGCCTGTAGGTCCTTGCATGGTCTCCAGTGAAGGTGCCTGTGCTGCCTATTATCAGTATGGAGCAAGCTATGAATGATACCATCCTTTTAGCTCATGGCAGTGGTGGCAAATTAAGCCACGAACTGGTGGAGAAGAGATTTCTCCCCTTCCTGACTAATCCTATGTTAAATAAATTGGATGACTCAGCTATTTTCGAAGCCAATGGGCGTTTGGCCTTTACTACCGATAGCTATGTAGTCAATCCTATTTTCTTTCCCGGTGGAGATATAGGCAAGTTGGCAATTTGTGGTACAGTTAACGATTTATCTATGAGCGGTGCCAAACCTCTATATTTAAGCCTATCTGCGATTATAGAGGAGGGCTTCTCCCTAAAAGAACTTGAACGCGTAGTGCAGTCAATAGAGGCAGTGGCTAAAGAAGCTGAGGTAAGTATAATCACTGGAGATACCAAGGTAGTGAATCACGGACAGGCTGATAAGTTATTTATCAATACCTCTGGAATTGGCATTATTCCTGCTGAGGTTGATATCTCCGGAGCTAACGCCAAAGACGGAGACAAAATCATTCTGAGTGGCACTATCGGCGACCACGGCATAGCCATAATGAGTCAGCGTGAGGGACTGAGGTTTTCTGTGCCTGTGGAAAGCGATTGCGCTCCACTGAATAAACTTGTGGCTCAAATGCTGGAAGCCTCACTGAAAATCCATTGCCTCCGTGACCCTACTAGAGGCGGACTGGCTACCACGCTTAATGAATTTGCTGAGCAATCTAAAGTGGGCATTGTGATACAGGAGGATAAGATACCGATAGAAGAAGGAGTTAAGGCAGCCTGTGAGCTTTTGGGCTTCGACCCTATTTATGTCGCCAATGAGGGTAAATTGGTAGCCATAGTTGAGCCAAACGATGCTGATAAAATTCTGGCTCAAATGAAGCAAAATACCTGTGGAAAAGATGCTGCTATCATTGGGGAGGTAATCAGTGAGCATCCTGGAAGGGTAATCATGAAAACAAAGCTAGGTCCTTCTCGGATTGTTGATATGCTCTCAGGAGAGCTACTACCGAGGATATGTTGACCATAAAGGAAGAAGAGTGACCTCTATTGGCATTGATATCATAGAAATAGAGCGTATCGAATCAGCCCTAAAGCGGTGGGAGGGACGCTTCTTAAATCGAATTTACACCGAAGCCGAACTTAAAATATGCGAAGGTAGGATTTCATCCTTAGCTGCTCGATTTGCTGCCAAAGAAGCAGTGATGAAAGTTCTCGGCACTGGCGCTAAAGGCATTGGCTGGCAGGAAATTGAAATTCTGACTGACAATACCGGCAAACCATTGGTGAATCTTTATGGTCGGGCTAAGAATAAAGCCGCAGAGTTAAATCTGAAAGAATTCTCTGTCAGCCTCTCCGATACCAGGCAATACGCCGTGGCTGCGGCTATAGGTTCTTGAGTACAATGGCAAAGTATGAAACTAGTTCAGATAGGCGGTGGACACTTCAGGAAGCAGCGGCAAAGCATTTTGAAGAGGCTCTAAACCCACAAGCACTGAAGATATTAGTTAACCCTGAAGGGGCATGCTCAGAAGTTTGCTAGCAAAATGTTTGCAAAAGAAACAACCTCTCGAAGAGAGAGGTTGTCGGGCCAGGGCTACTCACCCTAGCGTTGTTATTCATATGATAATAAGACTATCAATATTTGTCAAATGAACTCGGCGGACACCTATACGGAACGTGTAATCGCCTATGTCGATGGCTTTAATCTTTATTTTGGACTAAAATCCAAAGGTTGGCATCGATACTATTGATTGAATATCCAACTGCTGGCTCAGAACCTATTAAAACCAAACCAAAGTTTGCTTCTCACAAAGTATTTCACCGCGAGGATCTCAAGTCCGCCGGATAAACAGAGGCGACAATCAACTTTTATTGAGGCTCTTGAAACTCTCAATGATTTTCAAATTTTCTATGGCAAGTATCAACTCAATCCTCGCCAGTGTTCTCACTGTGGCTTTCAAGATGAAGTGCCTCATGAGAAAATGACAGATGTTAACATTGCCGTCGAAATTCTCAAAGATGCCTATCAAGATAAATTCGATGTTGCTTTACTTATCTCGGCGGATAGTGATTTAGTCCCCTCAATCAAAACAGTGAGAGAGTTATTTCCCAACAAACGAGTAGTCATTGCATCTCCTCCAGCTCGCTACTCCGTTGACTTAGTAAATTCCGCTAATAGGAGCTTCGTTATCAGCCGCAGGAATATTGCCAAAAGTCTTCTCCCTGAAGAGATAAAGAAAAAAGATGGCTATATTCTACGGTGCCCACTTTCATGGAGATAAATGAGAGGGAACGCAGCATTTTCAAGCATAGTGGGCTATCAGTGGATATTGGTGGTGTAGTTGGGTTCAAGTGAGCTCACCTACTGATTGGAGGGGCTAGTTGAGGTGAATCATGATTTTTGCCAGGTTTCCTTATTTGGAGAGAGCCTTCAAGATTCTCTTAGCTTGCCGCTAGAGCATGCCGATAAATTTGCTCAAAGGTGGTGGCTGTTGTAGAGCGAAACACCTCCTCAGTAACTTTTATGTAACGCCAAAGAATGCTTGTCAGAGCGCCGGCATCTTGACACCACTTCTTAGCTCGGGCGTCCTTCTGAGCTACATCAATATCCTCTCGTCCCTTAGTTTCCACAATGAACATTTCCCCGGCAATGCTTCTTACTATGAAATCAGGCCAATAGGAATGCCAGCCTCCTCGTGTGTCAAGATACTCGATGGAGAAAGGCGTGTTTTGGGTTAATTTAGCGAAGGCGTCAATATCTTGTGCTCCTTCGAGAAAAGAGGCAAACTCTGCCTCAAAGCGGTTATCACAGGCTACCAGGTTAAAGACTGTCTTTCGCGCCCGCGTGACTTCCCTTGACCAAAGGAAGGCGGGAGTTGTCTCACCAACTTTCAATGGTGGTGCTGTCACTCTCACCGGCTGGGGCTTGATAACCAAGTTATTGATTGCTTGGCTGAATATATCGAGGAGAACTTGGCGGACATCAGACTCGTTCAAACGCCGCAGCACTCGTCTCTGGCTTAAGTCAACTTCCTTACCAAATATCACCCTCTCAAGATATGCCTGGATTTTGGGGGCAAGCTCGGCAAACTTACCTCCCGTTCTGAGGTGAACCTGCTCCAGGATCTGATTAGTAAAGTATGCTACCACTGCTCCCGGTTCCTCAGGAACAGGCAAATCCCAGTATCGGTCTATGACCTTCTCCGCGGTCAAGGCGTCAAAACCCTCATAATGGGTGATGTCGGTTGGCAGCTCATCTCCCAAGGGAACTGTCCTCCGAGGAAGCTTGAAAGGATCAATATCGGCAAGGGAAACAGACAACCGACTTAAAGCTGGAGAAAGCTGAGGAATGGAGAGGTCATATTCGCTCTTTTCAGGATCAGGGAGAATAGTGCGGATATCAACGTGGTCTTTGCCAATATGCGTTTCGCCAAAGGTAACCCCTTCATTTTCTAGCTCTCGGACAACATCCTCAAATGCCTTATTGCCAATGACATCTACGTTCTCGATATACCCCGAAGAGGGACCCTCCATAAGCCTGAGGCCCCGACCAATGGTTTGTTCGGGCAGGATGTCCGCCTTGGCGCTGTAGGGTCGAAGGCCAACGATAACGGTAACATTCTTCACATCCCAACCCTCTCGCAACATCAACACACTGACGATGGCAGAATAAGGATTGTCACGACTATCCACCTCACGGGCAGCCTGGCGCAACTGGTTAAGCAGCTTTTTATTAGTCGTAGTCTCGATAATTTCACCCTTGGCATTGGTGTGGATTTCCAACACCTTACCACTCAGGTCGGGGAGGGTTTCCAGATATTCAGCAATCTGGTGAGCAGCCGTGGTATTCTCGCCCATGACAAACAACACTGGCTTTCGCCTACTGTCTTTAAGAGAATCCTGGTATTCCTTCCAACGAGCTATCCCAGCGTCAATCCAAGGGCGATATCGCACATCAGCTTTATCGGAGGCTACTTCCTGCCCCTTTTCTATCCTCCCAATAATGGGGCGCTTTACGATGTCGGCCTCAATAGCCTCAGCCACAGGATAGTCAACTATAGTCCAGGGGAAGAGAACGCCATTCTCATCCCTCGGAGTAGCAGAGAAGTCAAGTTGTGCTGCCAAACCAGCCTTTCCTCTGCCCTTAAGCTCCCCATCCAAACGGTCTATGATTTGATACCACACCAAGTCCTCACCATGAACATGGTGGCGGACATGATGCCCCTCATCATTGAGCACCATCAAGTCGAGGTGCTTGATGATGCGGTCGATAAGTTCCTCACTGCTTACCTCAATTTTCCTCTTCGGGCTAGTGCCGACAATCGCCTTCACCGGGTTGATTTCCTCCTGTTTCTCTCGTTGATAGAGACGCTGAATATTAGTCAGATAGAGCGTCCCCGCAGTAGTAGCAGCGACAGCCTCATCCCGCAAGATAACCTGCATATCCCACTCGGATAGCCACTCTGGTGGTATAAGAGGGTCATCGCGGAATATCTTGCCGTTCTCAAAGTCCCGTTTCAACCGCTCGAAGACGATGACATTAGGGGCAATAAGGAGAAAGTTTTTCGCCAGCGGTGAGTTTGCCTCCTTTATGGCGTGAAAGTAAGACCAGACTATCGCCAGGCTCATCACCTTTGTTTTACCCGAACCAGTAGCCATTTTAAAGGTGTAGCGGGGCCAGCGGTCAACACGAGGGTCAACAGCAATTGGCTTATCGGGAGCAGCGAAGTCCTGCGCTAGTTTATAGAGGTTTCGTGCTTGAACAACTTCATAGCAGTAGATAAGAGTCTCAATAGCCTCCCTCTGGCAGAAGTAGTAACTGAAGGGCTTGCTGTCAGGCGATTTATGGTCTTCAAAAAACCAGTAGGTTAAGAGCCTTCTGGTGGTATTGGAGATGCCAGGATAATCTTGGTTTCGCCAATCAGTTATCGCCTCACGCAGCTTAAGCACCAGAGAGACTTGACTCTCCTGCCGACTTGTAGGTATGGCATAAGCATTGAGCAGTTTCATAGCACTCCCCCAACAAGCTTGGTTACCAATATGTTACAAAATTTGACAAATGTCACAATAAATGTTATATAATAAGTAATTCGAGTCATCGAAGGTGGATAACCCGTAAGGGTTAGCGTGCAAATGTCGGGGCTTCCCCGACTTTTGCATTTAATCGAAAAGTTTTTGGCCATACAGATTATATTTACCTCGAAACATCTTTGCTAACCGCGTTCCAAATGATGGTGGTGATGGAGGTATCCTGCCCTGTGAGCTCAAGATGTAAAGCTTTGACGGGTGAGCTAGCAAATCAGCTAATTGAAGCCCAGCGATATTCTGGCTTTTATATTTTACCTTGAGTTCTTTGCTAGAAAGGATCTTTTGGAACTCCTGCGTTGGAATATAATAAGTGCCGTGCTCCCAGACATATTGGTAGGCTTCTTTCAATGCTAGATCTTCCTTTCCTCCTCTGCCCTCCGCTAAAACATCTCCCTTTGCATGGTTGTATCTGAGATAACCACGGTAACGCTCCAATAAGAAAGCTAAACATAAGTGGTATGGATGGATTGCTGCATCGCCATAGCGGTCCCTATGCGCTTTTTTATCGATGACCGCAGTAAATAACTCGAATTGAGAGGTTCGCATGAACTCCATGAAATCCTTTTCCCAAGCGGCATTGCAGTCAGTGTTATCTAGCACACCGAAGGCATGGCGGCGGTTAATAATGTCTTCCCGATGTAGTATGACAGGTTCATCAGGATTATGAGGAAAATGTGATTGTTTTAAAGCTTCCAGTTGCGGCTGAAATTTAAGGCGATAGTAATCAGACTCGATAGCAATGCCAGTCAACCCAAGATAGCGACGATTAATGTCCTCTAAGTTCTTATAGGTATGGTCGCCAGACTCATCAATATACAGCCGGTAACGCTTCATTGTCCTTCTTTTTGAGCTTCACCCAATTACAATCTCCACTACTTTTGTGATGTCGTTGCCAAAGATGTCCACTACCTTGACCAGCACCTTGTAGGAGCCTGGGTTTTGGTAAGTATGTGGGTCGCTCTCAGTCTTCAGGCTAGGGTGCCTCCGAGTGCGGTATGATTGCCACTGATTGTGGAAGGTATCTTCCTTAAAGTCCCAGTCCACCGCCCAGTAGTCAATCCAGTCCGACCATTTTTTAACCTTACCCTTGAGGTCATCGGGGACAAGCTCTGGATTGGGGATAAAGAAGTTCCTGAGCCGAACCTGGGCTGTTCTGCCCTCTTTAACTATCTCGGTCTCCAGGTGAGCCAGCTCATAGAAGTGGACATCCCCCGCCTCCACCGCCCTTCTATCCATCACCTCACGGGGAATCTGTAAAAGCCGCAAATCAACGCCTTCCCTTCTGGCATCTGATTCATAGACATCGTGGAGCCCCATCTCCCATTCCCAGCCCAGCACATCCAGAGCGTTGAATCTGTTAGCTGAGCACTCTTTCAAGGCATCAGCAATCTCGGAGTGGGTAACCGGGGCATCGGAAGCTCCCACATGAACCATCCTTCCCCCTTTCCTGCCGTGGAGGTGAGAAAACTGGTTGACCACCGGCTGGGCGCGGTAAAGCTCAACGATAAAGGCTAAATACTCAAAGACTGCCTTCCTATCATCCTTTTCGCCGCCGTTTATCACATTCACCTGCCAGTAACGGCGCTCATATTTGCCAAGATTCAGGATTTCAAAGGGCTTGCAATCGGGAATATCTAGCAGGCGCTTCCTGGTAGTATGGATAGCAAACCTCCCTAAATCACAGCCAATCCAGCGGCGCGGTTTGTCTTTATAATAAATTGAGCGGTTTCCTTCTTTTTTTACCCTTAGACCCTCTGCTGCAGCCAAAGTAGCTCCACTACCCATGAAAAAATCTGCTACCAAATCTCCTTCATTGGTTGATGCATCTACGATCCGTCCAACAAGCTCAACAGGCTTTTGGGTATCATAACCAGTTTGTTCTTGTGAATGTTCGACCACAAAGGGTATCTCCCATACATCGTGCATTTGAACACCCTTAGTAGGTTCACTGGTGCGTTGAGTTATCATTCTTCCGCTTTCATCTAAAACATTTATGCGCCTCGTATCTCCGTGTACCGCTTGAGTAGAACTAGCCAATGATTGGAATAATTGATTAAACTTATAGTTTTGAGTTTTTGAATAGAACAAAATCACATCATGCATCCTTTGAAAATTATTGGATGCCGCGGTCCATCGCTTATACCACCAGACAATCTCATTTCTAAAATTATCTCTCCCAAAAATCTCGTCCATTAACAGCTTCACATAGTGCCCCACATGCCAATCAAGATGGACATAGATAGAGCCATTATCCGCTAAGAGGTCTCGCATCAGCACCAATCGCTCATACATCATCTGAAGGTAGGAATCGGTGCTCCTGCCCCAGGTATCGTTATAGGCTTTCTGCTCAATAATGGAGGGCTGCTTTGCCACCTCCTCATCCCCCACCTTTACCCTAAAGCTGAAATCATCGCCGGTATCAAAGGGCGGGTCAATATAGATGAGGTTGATTTTGCCTTTCATCGGCTTCAAGCCAACGGTGGGGTCGCCCTCAATGAGGGATGCCAGCACATACTTATTATCGCCCCAGACGAGTTTGTTGCGCCACGAGGGTCGCTCCACCTCGCCCTCAAAGAGGGGCAAGGGAGGCAATCCAGCGAGGAGAGGTTCTCTTTCGCGAGTAGCCCGGGATTGATTGATGGTCTCAATTACCTGGAAAGGCAAGGCAATTCGCTCTATCGGTCGGAGGTTACCTGCATCATCGTATTTGCCCTCCCAGACAAGCTCAGTCCTTCTGGCGTTAGCTCTCAGCTTTTGGTTTGGAAGTTCTGCCATAGTCTTTCCCCTTTGCCATTAGTATAGCAGATTAAATATCCTGGGAAGAAGATAGGTTGAAACCGACTTTAATGAAGTAAAAGTCTTCTGGGAACACACTCTAGCTATTTGCTTCCTTAAGTAGCCATGCAACGGATACTTTAAGGGCTTTAGCTAGGGCAACTACTTCAAAATCAAACACTGGGCGAGTCCCTTGCTCAATTTTGGAGATGGTTGATTGGTCGACTTTAAGGTCTAATACCTGCAACCTTGCTACCAGGTCTTTTTGAGTTATAGGCGGCTTTGCTTGCTTCCTTGCCTGTCGAACACAAAAGAAGGTTACTTCCTGCGAGGCAGGAAAAGGGAGACGATGTATAGGATAGCTCCAAGTGAGAAGATTACAACACCCTCTAACATGAATTTAGAGCTGGCTACTAGGGCCATTCCTGCACACATAGCTCCAAAGCCTACACCGCCAATCTGCTGGTATGAAATAGTCTTCCTAAGGCGCGTAACTGACTGGTGGATCTCCATAACCTTCTCCTTAGTTTCTGTAAGCTCACTCTGGATCACTTCTAGCTGGCTCTTTTCAGATTCATCCATAGCCTCACCTCCTACATACCACATGATACTATTTTTGCTCACCAAATAAAAATAGCTGTGGCAAAGAAACTTCTAGAGCTTCTGCTATTGCTGCAATATTCTTCAGCGCTGGATTACGTTCTCCCCTTTCAATGCTACCGAGGTATGTGCGATGCACGCCAGCCTTGAACGCCAGTTCCTCTTGGGATAAACCCCTCGCTAGTCGTAACTCTCGAACTGTTTGGCCAAATTGCTTCTGTATCATACTCATTTAATGTGCTTGCTAAAAGGGATAGCGCATTGTTCAGTTAAAAATCCGACAGTCCATATAAAATATGGATATGTTAAATGAGACACTCGTCACTTTATGCGGGGAACTATATGAACAAGGATTACCCAAGTCACACATTGCCGAGAAGTTAGGAAAGAACCGGGAAACAATTCATATCTGGATTAGAGAGATAGAACAATACGGACTCATTGGGTTTCTCGACAGATACCGGCAGGCGAAGAAAGGCGAGAGAGCGAAAAGGAAGGCTAACCCGATAGTCAAAAGATGGATTTGGGAAATACGTGAAAGGGAATATGGTTGTTGCGGACAAAAGATTCAGTATTTCCTTAACTTAGAGCATAACATTCACCTCTCTGTCCCCAAAATCAACGAGATACTAGCCGAGAAGTATGTTATCCATCCTAAGTGGCAGAAAAACAAGGTAAGGGGTGCCGTACCAAAGGCATCAATGCCGAGAGAAGTGATACAGAAGGATACCATCGACTTTGGCGAGCTCTATGCCTTTACTGCGATAGATATTTTTACCAGAGAAGCCGATATCCTCATTGCTACTGAGTTGACGGCTGATTTTGGATGTCAGTTCTTATACCAAAGTATGAGACGGCGGTTCG
>JAUWQI010000018.1 GCA_030611085.1 Dehalococcoidia bacterium
TTGCTCGATTGTTTGTACATTCCCATCGTTCATAATCAGTCGCATGTCCCAATCATAAACGAGTTGCCCTAACTTCTCAGGCTCATCTTGCGTTAGAAATCAATACCCCCTTCAGGCTCATCTTGTATTGGAAGAGACTGAAGATTGACTACCACAGCGGTGAGAAGGTACAATGCAAGGCAGAAAGGGCTTAAGGGGCAGTTTCCTCTCACCCCGACTTTTTATGTGGAGTATTTCTTAGATGAAGAAAAAGCTGGTCTGCAGCCTATCACTACTGATTGTTAGTATTATTCTTGGCTATCTCTTTTTTGTGGGCTGTTTCCTAGGTTTTCTGCTAGCCAGATATATTGCCGGCAAAACAAGTGGCAAGCCGGGTAGAATAAAATCAATTGTCATTCCTCTCAGAAAGCACAAGATTCACTTTCACCACTGGCTTATATCTTCAGGGATAATAATTCTTGGTCTAATAATAAACGCCGGGGCTTTGGCGTCAGCAATATTCTACGGAGTTTTAAGCGGCTCGGTTTTCCAGGGTATTTACAGCTACACTGATTGGCATAAAATCCTAATTCCTAAAAGGCATCCAAATGTAGAGAATACATCAGTGCACAATACTGAGCATTTATTGGAGGGAGGTTAGTAAAGAGCTTGCCAGTCTTTTCTCTAGTTCCAGTCCGTCGTTCAGAGTTAGGTCTAAACCTCTTGTTATAGCTTGTTTGGCGCTTTTAACCGCTGTCTGATTATAGGATAAAATCTTCTTGGCAATTCCTTCAGCAGTAGGTAGGAGTTCATCTCTTGACACCACTTGGTTGACTAATCCAACTCTGTGGGCTTCTTTCGCATCAATCCAACGGCCAGTGAGCAGCATTTCTAAAGCCTTGCTTCGCCCTACTGAGCGAGGTAAGGTTTGAGTTGCTCCGGCAGCTGGAATAATCCCCAATCCAACCTCGGGTGTACCAAATTGAGCATCTTCGGAAGCTATCCTCAGGTCGCAGCACAATGCCATTTCAATTCCATCACCCAGAACATACCCATGTAGAGCAGCAATTACAGGTTGGGGGAGACTTAAGAAAAGTCCCCATACATCGCGTTCCCATCTCACTTGTCGAGCTACTGTAGGAGAAGGTGCGGTAAGAAATTCGCTCAGGTCAGCTCCAGCACAAAATGCCTTATCCCCTACCCCTCTCAAAATAGCGACCTTCACCTCGGGGTCATCTTTTATAGCACCCAAGATTTGATATAGCTCATCGCGCATTTGAATATTATAAACATTCAAAACCTCGGGGCGATTAAGAGTAATGTAGGCTAAGTTATCTTTCTTTTCATAAATTATGGTTTGAAAGGCGTTCATATTACTTAGCCTCCCCTTAAGGGAAAGGAGATTATTTTCCTTTGAACTGAGGTGCCCTTCGCTCCTGAAAAGCTTTGATGCCCGCAGTACGGTCTTTAGTGGTCTGCAATAAGTGGTACAAGTCGGCTTCCAAATGTAGTCCTTGCTCCAAAGTTAATTCCAAACCCTTGCGTATCGCCTCTTTGGCGTATCTTAGCGATGTAGGAGCCCTCGAGCTAATCTCCTTGGCTATTTCAGTTACCGTAGCCATAAGCTCCTTTGCTGGGATTACTTTATTAACCAAGCCGATTTCATAAGCTTGCGGAGCATCTAGAGTTTCTCCCACAAGAATCATTTCCATGGCTTTGCCTCGGCCTATGATTCGGGGCAAAAGTTGAGTGCCACCATCCCAGGGAATAAAGCCTGAAGTAATTTGAGGTAGCCCGAAGTGTGCTGTGTCGGCAGCAATTCTAAGGTCGCAGGCCAAAGCCAATTCTAAACCTTGCCCTAAGGCATCGCCGTTAATTGCAACAATAACAGGTTGATTAACATCGAATATTGATTTGCTAACCAGGGGCAGACTTATTTGCTGCTTTCTCTCAGTTATAGAGAGGAGCAAGGTGGGGTCGGTTCCGGCACAGAAATATCTTTCCCCAGTGCCAGTGATAGTAACTATCCTCACTGTCTCATCCTGGTTAATACTAGCACAAATATTGGCTAATTCTTGGGCTAGCTGGGCATTTATGGTGTTATCATCTGTGGGGCGATTCAGAGTTATGTTGCCGACAAATCCCGCCTTTTGATAAGTGAGAGTTTTGTAAATCATAAGCTTTGCCTATTATTCCACGATTATCGGAGAGGGAATCCTCGAATTAACTAAAGTTCTATTTCCTTTAGGTCAGGCGCTATTATAAGCTTGGGTTCAGTTACCGATTGAATGTCCTCTGGGGTAAGTCCAGGATAGACTTCTTTAAGGACAGGGCCCTCAGAGGTAATCTCAATCACGGCGAGGTCAGTGAATACCATATTCACTTTTCCTTTAACAGTGAGAGGAAAGCTTATCTCGTTCACGATTTTAGGGGCTCCATCAGGAGCAGTATGCGTCATGGTGAGGAAGAGCTTTGTTGCTCCAGCGCATAGGTCCATAGAGCCTCCTATGTTTCCGATATCTAAACCTCTTGCTGCTGGATTTGCCCAGCCAGCGTAATCGCCTCTCCCATTGACTTGCAGAGCTCCCATTATGATAACATCCATATATCCTCCTCTTATCATACTGAAAGAGTCGAATATATCGAAGTAGGCAATTCCTGGTAGCTCTGTTACCGGCTGGCAACTGGCATTTATGAGGTCCTGGTCTATATCATCGTTAAAAGCTAAGGGTCCTGTTTTAGTCATTCCTATCTCTGATTGAAGAATCACATCCTTTCCCTCTATCCAGTTGCTAACGAGGGTTGGTATCCCTATTCCCAGGTTTACATAATCGCCGTCCTTTATCTCTTTACTTGCTCGCATAGCAATCATCTCTCGGGGAAGCCCTTCAAACTTCTTTGCCATTTTCCCTCCTTTCCTGTGAGTCTAGTCTATAGTTATGGCGAAACCGATTCGAGGCACTTTCAATACCCGCTGAACATATATTCCTGAAGTATGAACGCAATCGGGGTCAATTTCTCCAGGTTCCATGAGGTTCTCAACTTCAGCAATAGTTATTTTGCCTGCTGTAGCCATCACATGGTTAAAGTTTCTCGATGTCTTCCTGTATACGAGATTTCCCTCTTTATCTCCCATGTAAGCATGAATAAAAGCATAATCTGTCTTCAAGGCATATTCCAGAACATACTTTTCCCCATCAAATACCTTTGTCTCCTTCGGCTTTCGATTCTCTACAATGTTAGTTACAGTATTTTTCTCCACTATCGAGCCTACTCCTGTAGGTGTATAAAAGGCGGGAATCCCGGCCCCGGCTGCTCTGTACTTCTCTGCTAGAGTCCCCATAGGATAAACCTCTAGCTCTATTTCACCTGCTCTTACTGCCTGTTCGAAGGGGTCTTGGAGACCTTTGGTGGCTGAGCGAAAAAGTCCATAAGAATCTATCACCTTCTTAAGCTGCCTATTTTTTACCAGTTGGGTCAACTCCTCGGTAGCTCCTAGTAAGGGACCACATCCACACGCCAAAGTAAGCTCCTTTACGCCTTTCTTAATTAAAGCTTGCAGCAAAATCCTGGGAACTCCAGCAGCAAAGAACCCCGGAATTGCTATTACTGCCCCATCGGGCACATCTACTATCGCTTCTTCTATGCTGGGATATGTTTTGTCCATAAGGTCTTCTCGTGGCCTCCTTTAGAATTTATTTGCATGGCACCCCGGGATGGCTAAAAAGCCTCCATTTGGGAGGAGAATTGCTTAGGTGCTGTGTTTGGTATTGTCCTTCCCTTAGGGGAACATTTATTACCTGACATATTGGTTGCTTATTTTAGCATTGATGCTGTGGTGGGGCAATGAATTTCGCTTTGCGCTGGGATATTCCATAGTGCCTGGCTTACTTCTTGAGAATTAACCTTCTTTAGCTTTTCTATTTCCACACTGCCACATAGTATACTTAAGAAAAGGACGGGAATTTTCCTTCCTCGCTTTCAATGTCAAAGGCTGAAGGATTTTCCTCAAGCTCGCAGCCAACAAAGCAAAGAGTGCAATAATAGTATGACAGCCGACCTGATCCTATACAATGCCAGTGTATTAACACTGGATGCTGCTCACCCCAGAGCTCAGCTTGTTGCTATTCGGGACGGCAAGATATTCGCGGTAGGGGAGAATGAAGATTTAAAGGAATTCAAAGGTCTCCGAACCGAAGTTATAGATTGTCAGGGTAGAACAATCCTGCCAGGGTTCAATGATGCTCATTGTCATTTTGTTGCCCTGGCTAAAAGCTTAGTCAACCCCAATTTAGGTCCCACCAAGGTGCATTCTATCTTTGATATACAGAGAGAAATCAGGGAATTAGCTCAAAATCTTTCCCTGGGGAGCTGGATAAGGGCTGATGGCTATAATGAATTTTACTTAGCGGAAAATCGCCACCCTACTCGTTGGGATCTGGATAAAGCGACTTCCAGCCACCCGATAAAGCTCACTCATCGCTCAGGACATGCGCATGTGTTAAACAGCCTGGCTCTAATACTTGTCGGCATTTCCAGAGAAACACCTGAGCCTCCGGGTGGCATTATTGAGCGAGACTTGGAAACAGGGGAGCCTAATGGTTTGCTCTATGATATGGGCAGTTTTCTGGCTAAAAGAGTGCCACCATTGGGTGATAGCGAATTGAGTCAAGGGATAAAGCTAGCTAGCCAAGAATTGCTCTCTCTGGGCATAACCTCCATTCAGGATGCCTCCTCCGAGAATGATTTTCAGCGATGGCAAATGTTTCAGCAGTGGAAAGAAGAAGGGAGTATAAAGTGCCGAGTAAGCCTGATGTTAGGGTTGGAGGGTTTTAATCAGTATCAAGCAGAAAGGTTAGCTTTGGGTGAGATTCACCTTGGTGGGGTGAAAATAATTTTGCAGGAAACCACGGGACGGCTCAGCCCACCACGGGAAGAGTTAAAACAGATAGTGCGGCTTATTCAGCAATCCCATCTGCAAGTTGCTCTCCACGCCGTGGAGGAAACTACGGTTGAAGTAGCGAGTTCTATCTTAGAACATATATTGCAAGATTCTCCCCGAACAAATCACCGTCATCGCATAGAGCATTGCTCTATATGTCAACCTAAGATAGCGAAGCGCCTAGCCTCGCTGGGTGTAATGGTGGTTACTCAGCCAGCCTTCATTTATTATAATGGGGAGAGATACCTCAAAACGGTGCCAAAAAGGCAACTCCAGCATCTATACCCCATTGCCACCCTTTTGAAAGCAGGGGTAAAAGTAGCTGCTGGCTCAGATTGCCCAGTGGTGCCATCAAACCCCTTGATTGGCATTTATGCCGCCGTTTCACGTAAGGCAGAGACGGGTGAAGTCATCTTGCCTGAGGAACGCATTCCTCCCCTGGAGGCGATTCGGATGTATACCGACCTCGCCGCCTATACCTCCTTTGAGGAAGCCATAAAGGGTTCTATTGCACCGGGCAAGCTTGCTGACCTAGTGATATTGAGTGATGACCCTACGAAGGTGTCTGTTGAAGAGATAAAGGATTTAGAGGCGGAGATGACCATTATTGGCGGGGATATAGTGTGGAGAAAAGATTAGCTTATTACCCCCTCCTTAATATACTGAGATAGCTCTTGTTCGCTCATGCCCAATATCTCTCGATAAACATAATAATTATCTTGTCCTAGAAGAGGAGCAGGTCGGCGAAATCTGGCTGGTGTGCGCGAGAGCTTTATTGGAGTATTGTCGGAAGTGGTTTTGCCTAGCACAGGATGCTCAGTTTGAATAAAGAAATTCCTCGCTGTTAGTTGAGTGTCATTAGCTAGGTCGTTAGCATCTTCAACTATCCCGGCGGGAACACTTGCTTGCTGAAGCAGGTTCATTATTTCCTCTGGGGTATGTTTAACAGTCCATTGTTCTAGCAATTCATTTAGCTCTTCACTATGTTCCTTCCGCCGTGAAAGAGTGGAGAATCTCTCCTCTCTGCTCCAGGCAGGATGGCCTAAAACATCTCTTAGAGCTTGCCATTCTTCCTCCATAGAAACGGCGATGACACACCACCTATCATCTCCTAGACATTTATAACAGCCATAGGGAGCGGCTGCAATATAGCCAGGGTTATTGCCTTGAGGCGTAGCGACATTGTGGTTAACCGTATAATCCAAGATAGCTGGTCCGAGCAAGGAACACATGGTCTCATATTCTGAAATATCAATGTGCTGCCCCTGCCCAGTTTCATCTCGGTGTTCTAGGGCGGCTAAAACAGCAAGAACTGCGAAAAGTCCAGCCGCGGGGTCAGCGTAGGAGTAACCTAAACCCAATGGTGGGCTTTTGGGGAAAGAAGTAAGGTGAGTGATGCCTGAGAATGCCTGGATAGTGGGTCCAAGGGCAATAAAATCTCTCCATGGTCCTGCCTCTCCCATCCCAGACATACTCAGCATAATGATATTTGGCTTCACCTCAACTAGCTCGTCATAGCTTAACCCCCAGTTTGACATCACCCGCGGGGTAAAGTTTTCCATCACTATATCGCTCATCTTGACCAATCTGAGGGCGATATCCCTTGCTTCAGGGCAACTCATATCCAGAGTGATACCTAGCTTATTCCGATTCCAAGTGTTAAAGTAGCCTGTAGAGTTGGATTCGGCTCCTGTAGCGACCTTCTGAGATTGAACTTTAATCACCTCCGCCCCAAAATCAGCCAGGATTCTGGTGGCATAGGGGCCTGCCAATAGCCAGGTAAAATCAAGAACCCTTATCCCTTCAAGGGCATTTTTGTAGGGGTGTTCGTCTGTCACCCTGCGCTGCCGCTCAGGGTCTCTAGATTCTTCGTGGAGTTTATCTTGGTGAGCCGAAGCTCTGAGTTCTGGTCCTGACGATAGGAAGGATCTGAAAGAATTGGAAAGGAGATTCTTCGGTCGCTGTGCTCCCTCAGAATGACAGGTAAGATTGTTGAACAACCTATTTTTATCCATTGAGTTTAGATAACTTTACTGGCTGAGAGCCTTTCTAGGTCGCTAATGCTCAGCCCTAGCTTTTCCTGGTATACTTGAGTATTGTGTTCACCGATTAAAGGAGCTCGCCTCAGCTTCATTGTAGAGCTACTGAATTTGTAAGGGGCACCAGGATATTTGTAAATGTGGGGCGTTAACCCCGTATTTGCGAGCTCAGGGTGTTCTACAGAAACAAAAAAATTGCGTGCTAGAAGATGAGTACTATTTACCGCTTCCTCCTGCGAAGCAACTGGAGCCCAAGGTAGGTGCATCAACTGTGCTAACTTAAAAAGCTCAGCTCTGGTATGGGTCTTTGTCCAGTATGTTAATATATCAACAATATGATTCCAATGTTGTCTTCGGTATTGCTCATCTTGCCATTTCTCTTCCTTCAGGTCACTTGCCATGCCTTCACTATCCAGCCACTCGACCAGAATATCCCAATCTCTAGCAATCATGAGCAAAATGTAGCCATCTTTGCAAGGTAGGAGACAAAAAGAGTTATTTTGACGGGAGCCGCCCTGCCTCTGGGATACTACATTATCATAGAAATAACGCACTAGAACATGCTCCAATGTTGCTGCTACCGCCTCTTGTAGGGAGATATCGATGTGCTGACCTTTGCCACTGTGCTTTCGCTCTCTTAATGCTATGAGAATACCGATAGCGGCAAAGAGGGAGGCTATATAATAGGATTGCTCTCCATAAGGCTTAAGAGGAGGGGTGTCGGGAGCACCACAGACGCACATTTGCCCGCCTGTAGCCGAAGCAATTATATCGCAGGATTTATACTGCTTATGAGGTCCACTTTGTCCGAAGCCAGTAACCGAAGCTGAAATGAGTCTAGAGTTTATCTGGCTTAAGCTCTCATAATCTAGCTCAAGCTTCTTCAAGTATCTTGGGGGGAAAGTTTCAATCACAACATCAGTTTTGCTGGCTAGCTGGCGAAGGATTCTCTGCCCGTCCTTTTTCTCCAAATTTAGCGTTATTCCTAGTTTGTTGGAATTGTTGTGCCAGAAAGGCAGGCTTCTTTCCGGATGTGGTGTATTTTGCCAAAAGGGACCTATCCACCGTGAGGCATCCCCACCAGGTCTCTCAATTTTGATGACCTCAGCTCCTAGGTCCGCCAATAACTTAGAGCAAAAAGAAGCCTTCTCATCTGCCAAATCCAAGATTTCGAGCCCTGCTAACAAGCTATGTTCACGCCTCACGTAGGGTCTGAGTTCTCTGCCTCCTGTCACTCTGAGCGTAGCGAAGAATCTCCTCTGCACTTCGCTCAGGGCTTTAGCTCACAAGGATAAACTTCGGGAGGAATTTTCTACTGCGCCCAAAACAACGCTAGGAAATCTTCCCTATTCACTTCGTTCAGGGTCGGAGCCTACAAGCTTAGGTAAGTTTAGTCTGAGGAGGGCAAAGGCCTTGGCTCCTGCGGTGTCATTTCTTGGTCGCAGCAGCTTACTACGCCGTTGCCAGCTTTAGTACAAAGCACCTCAGTACCACACTTCTCACAGCGATACCTTTTGCCTAATTGATTCATCAAGTCACCTCTGTCTTTAGCCAAAAGAGGCTATTTCTTTAACTCCATTGGTTGACCACAACAAACTAGTGTGCCCTCACCAGGTCGAGTGACAATAAATTCCGAGCCACACTTTTTGCAAACATATCTCTTACCCATCTGGTTAGCCATGTTAAACCTCCCTAAATATTGTAGTTTAAAATGCTGTAAAATCCACCGTTAATTTTACACTGGATACTTTATACTGGTCAAAAAATGCATGTGAGCCTGGAATCAATGCTGGGATGTGACTCCATTTTAGTAGGGTTGAATATCTTTAATGTAGTACTTGGAAATGCCGCCAGGGGCAGTGACCTCAACTGTTTGCTCCTTTTCTTTATCCAGGAGTACTTTGCCTAGTGGTGAGGCAACAGAGATTTTACCCTTAACTGGATTTGCCTCTGGAGGATCGACTAGGGCATAACTGAATTCTTTACCGGATGATAAGTCACAAAGCACCACTGTGTTCCCAATTTTTATCCTTGATACGCCTTGGTTTTTGCTCATAACTCTTGCCGATTTCAAGGTTGTTTCTAACTCCTCAATTCTCCCTTCTAGTCTTGCCTTTTGTTCCCTAACTGCATCTAGGGGGGCATTTTCGCTGAAGTCTTTGTCAGCCGCAGCTTTTCGCAATTCCTCAATAACATAGGAGCGTTGGTTTTTCAGGTTAGTTAATTCTGCCTCTAATTTGGCATAACCTTGCGCAGTTAAAGTAGTTTGGTTTTGAGAACTTCGCCATAGGGTAGCTACTTTCGAGGATGCCTTTTTTGCCCTGAGATGGGTAGCTAAATTTATCTTGGTAAGTCTCCCTTTCTGAATGTAGGTAAGAAAAGATTTAACTGATTTTGCCGCCGCCGGGGTGACCTGCTCACTGTAACTAGCTACATCAGCAGGACCAATATCCTTTACCTTTCTATGTAAACCAAGCCAACGGATAAATTTGTACACTGCTGTCTGTATATTTTCTCTATCTTGTGGCGGCAGGCTTAACAAAAAATCAGCGGCTATTTCAGCTAATGTAGGATTATGATTAGATATATTTCCCACTAAGAGGTAAATAGTAAAGTAAAAAACAGGCGTTGTCAATTGACTCAGCACATCGTGTTGAGGCTCTATATCAAACTACGAGGAAACAGCTACGATATGGTGTAAGCCCAAGGAGCATCTTTATCTAATACACCTCCTCATTCCTTAAGCCATGAGAGAGCTACTTTTGCATTTTGAGATTGGTGTTACAGCCCTCAGTGAAACCAATGGTGGTGTCGTTACCAAAATGGTTTAAGCTAGGCCCTCCCCCACCACCTGAAAAGCTCGCCGAATGGTTTGACTGTCAAGAGTTCCTTTCCTTATACTACATACTACAATAATACTTTAGGAGGGGTGTCCGAGTGGTTTAAGGTGACGGTCTTGAAAACCGTTTTCGCTTCTAGCGAACGTGGGTTCGAATCCCACCCCCTCCGCCAAAAGCAAAAAGAGACCATATGAAGATCCACGAATATCAAGCTAAGCTGCTCTTAAGTCAATACGGCATTCCCGTTCCTCAGGGAAGGGTAGCTTCTACCCCCACCGAAGCCAAAGAGATAACTACTGAACTCGGAGGTAAAGCAGTAATTAAAGCTCAGATCTACGCTGGAGGAAGAGGTAAAGCCGGCGGTATAAAAGTGGCTAGCACCCCAGAAGAAGCAGAACGGGCAGCAAGCCAATTGATTGGAACCAGACTTGTGACCCATCAAACTAGCCCAGAAGGGATACCAGTAACCAAGGTTCTGGTGGAAGAAGCATGTGAGATAGAACGCGAGCTCTATCTCAGCATTCTCATTGACGGGACAGCTCGATTGCCACTTATGATGGCGAGTGAAGCTGGCGGCATAGAGATTGAGGAAGTAGCTCAATCAAGTCCGGGGAAAATATCCCGGACCTATATTGAGCTTGCCATTGGTCTTCAAGCTTACCAAGGCCGCAAACTAGCTTATGGAATGAATCTGCACGGGAAGCAAGTGGGAGAAGCTACAAGATTGATGGCAAATCTTTGTAACCTTTTTATAGCTAAGGATTGCTCTTTGGCTGAGATCAACCCTTTGGCTATTACCGCTAACGGAAAGTTAGTAGCTTTAGATGCTAAGCTTGACTTTGATAACAGTGCACTTTTCCGACATAAAGATATCCAAAAACTCCAAGACGAGGAGCAGGAAGAAGCCTTGGAGGTTCAAGCTCGTAAATGGGGGATAAATAATTATGTCAAGCTGAATGGTAACATCGGCTGCATGCTCAATGGCGCTGGACTATCTATGGCAGCCAATGATCTCATTCAACATTGTGGCGGCAGGGCAGCGAATTTCCTCGACATTGGTGTAGTTAACAATACCAATCGTGTAGTAAACTCATTTAAGATGTTTATCGCTGACCCAAGAGTGAAAGCAGTTCTAGTAAACATATTTGGCGGTATAGCTAGGGCAGATATTATTGCTAGAGGTATAGTTGAGGCTTACAAACAACTTGATATCCGCTTTCCTGTAATCATTAGATTAGCGGGAACGAATGTTGAGGAAGGCAAACGCATCCTAGCCGAATCAGGGATAAACTTTATCGAAGCCAAAGATTTTTATGATGGTGCCTATAAAGCAGTGGAAGCTGCGAGAGATAACAAATGAGCATTCTAGTTGATGAAAACACAAGGCTTTTGGTCCAGGGGATTACTGGCAATGAGGGCACCTTTCATGCTCAACGCTGTATGGAATATGGCACTAATGTAGTAGCTGGAGTTACGCCAGGGAAGGAAGGCACCCAACACCTAGGAGTACCCATTTTTAATACCGTAGAGAGAGCCATAGCTGAAACTGAAGCTAATGTCAGCATTATCTTTGTACCGCCTGCCTTCGCTGCAGATGGTATTTTAGAAGCAATTGATGCTGGCATCCCTTTAATTATATGCATTACCGAAGGCATCCCAGTCTTAGATATGGTGAAGGTACATAGCTATCTTAGGAATAAATCAACCCGACTTATTGGCCCTAATTCCCCTGGGGTTATCTCCCCAGGTAAATGTAAGGCTGGACTCATGCTTGGGGACATCCACATTCCTGGCAATGTAGGCGTGGTTTCCCGTAGTGGCACCCTGTGTTACGAAGTTGTATCTCAGCTCACCAAACTTAATATCGGACAATCCACCTGTGTTGGCATTGGTGGCGATGCCTTACCAGGCAGCACCTTCATTGATATTCTAAGATTATTTAGAGAGGATAAGGACACTAGAGCTGTGGTCCTCATTGGCGAGATAGGTAGCACCTTCGAGCAAGGGGCAGCAGAATTCATTAGAAATGAGATGGCTAAGCCTGTAATCGCTTTCATTGCTGGCATCAGTGCTCCACCAGGAAAGAGAATGGGGCATGCAGGGGCAATCATTACCGGCAGCGCGGGCAAGGCTTCGGAAAAGATAAAAGCTCTATCACAGGCTGGGGTTACTATAGTCCCCAACCCAGCCGAAATCGGCTTAACTATGCAAAAAAATATTTCAGAAAGCTAAGTTTTGACTTCGTATTTAGCCTTCCCTTCCTCATAAAGGTCGCCACCATAAATATCATTTATCACTATGGCGGGGAAGTCTTCTACTTCTAAATGGAGGAGCGCCTCAGTTTCAAGGTCTTCATAAGCTATCACCTCCGCTTTCTTTATGCTTTTGGAGATGCGCGCACCAGCACCACCTGTAGCACCCAAATACACCGCTTTATATTCCTTCATAGCGTCTTTCACTGGTTGTGACCTCATACCTTTACCAATCATTCCTTTAAGACCCTCAGCTATCAATCGAGGTGAATAACTATCCATACGGCCGCTAGTCGTAGGACCAGCAGAGCCAATCGGTTGACCTGGCCTGGCTGGCGAAGGGCCCATGTAATATATTGTTTGCCCACTAATATCAAGTGGCAGGGGTTTTCCCTGCTCTAAAGCCTCAACCATTCTCTTGTGGGCAACATCACGTGCAGCATACATAATACCGGTAAGCAAAAGAGTGTCCCCCACTCTAATGTCCCTTAATGCCTCTTTGGTCAAGGGAAGTGTAATTTTTTTAGCCATCAGTTATAAAATCGCTTCTTCGTGGCGGGCACACCAGCATTGCAAGTTAACCGCCACAGGCAAACTGGCGATATGACAGGGAAAAACCTCAGCATGAACTGCTAAAGCAGTAACTGTACCGCCATACCCCATTGCTCCAATGCCTAAATTATTAACTTGTCGCAAAATTTCCTCTTCTAGCTCAGTAACTTCGGAGTCCGGGTGGGGCTCGCCCACTTTGCGTAATAATGCTCTTTTAGCTAGCATCATCGCCTTTTCTACCGTCCCTCCTATTCCCACGCCAACAATGACAGGGGGGCATGAATTACTGCCAGCCTCATCAACAGCGTTAACCACAAAGTCTATCACTCCTAGTCGGCCACTTGTTGGTGACAGCATGGCCAACTTAGTCATATTCTCAGCACCAGCTCCTTTAGGCATTGCGGCGATTTTGAGCTTATCACCGGGAACTATATCCGTGTAGATGATGGTTGGCGTGTTATCCTTAGTATTTACTCTAGCAGAAAAAGGCTGGCTAACTATAGATTTGCGCAAATAACCCTGATTATAACCTTGGCGCACTCCTTCATTCACTGCAGCGTAAAGGTCACCGCCGAATATGTGAACTTCCTGGCCTAGCTCTAAAAAGACTACTGCGGCCCCAGTATCCTGACATAGAGGAATCTGCTCCTTGCTGGAGATTTCTACATTCTCCAGCATTTTATCTAACGCATCTCGCGCCACAGGGGACTTTTCTTTCTCCTTAGCTTGCTTAAGAGCAGTTAGCACATCTTCGGGAAGATGATAGCATGCTTCCTGGAAAAGGGAAGATACAATTTCGCTGACTTTACTAGCTGCAATTTCCCTCATAGCCAGTTTAGTCTGCCTTTGCCGCTGGAGCAATACAGCCTGCCTTTACTAAGGCGTCAGTTTGCTCCTTGGCACTTTTTATCATAGTTTCAACCTTCTTAAGAAGCTCTACACGACTTATTATTATTGAGGCAACACCTTCCTTCTGAGCCTCCATACCCACATCTACTGCCTCGCGAATATAAGCTTCTGGCTCTCCCATTGTTGGTGCGATATAGCCCTCGCTTATACCACGCTCTTCGGCGTAGTTCGCCAACGATTCGGCGGCGACAACACACATATCATCAGTAATCGCCTTGGCTCCGACATCAAGGACACCACGGAAGATTGCAGGAAATCCTATAGAATTATTCACTTGATTGGCAAAATCCGACCTGCCGGTGGCTACAATTTTAGCCCCAGCCTCTTTAGCTTCCCAAGGCCAGATTTCAGGGATAGGATTGGCGCAGACGAAACATATGGCATCCTTCGCCATCCCCTGAATCTGCTCAGGCGTAATCACTCCTGGCCCCGACTTAGAATAAGAGATAAGAACATCAGCGTCTTTCAATGCCTCGGTTAAGCCACCAGTTTTTTTCTCAGCATTGGTGATTTGACAAAACCGCCACTTATCAACATACTCGCCTTTTGTCTCTTCTATATCCCTCCTCCTACTATGGAGGATGCCTTTAGTATCAACCATTATGGTATTTTCGGGCCTCCCCCCACAAGCCCAGAGAAGTCTAGAGCAGCCGGTATTAGCTGCTCCTGTCCCATTAAAAACAACTTTACACTCCTCTATCTTCTTGCCCACAATTTTCAAAGCATTTATCAATCCGGCTAACATTACTGTAGCTGTTCCTTGCACATCATCATGCCATACAGGAATTCTTACTTCTTTCCTGCATCGCTCAAGTATGCCAAAACACTTAGGGTAGGAAATATCCTCCAGATTGATGCCAGCAAATGATGGCTCTAGCCACTTCACTGCCTGAATAATTTCATCGGGGTCTTTGGTATTAAGGCAAATGGGCACGGCATCTACACCACCAAGATATTTGAATAACAAGCATTTTCCTTCCATTACGGGATAAGCTGCCTCAGGGCCAACATCTCCCAGCCCAAGGACCCGACTTCCATCGGAAACCACAGCTATAGTATTACCCCTATTAGTGAGCTCCCCAATCCTTCCCCTATCTGCCTGTATCGCTCGACAAGGTTCAGCAACGCCAGGGGTATAATAGATGGCAAAATCACTAAAATCATGAACGGGACATTTGAGCATTGTTTGCATTTTACCGCGGTAAAATGCATGTAGCTTCATAGCCTCTTGTGCTGGTTTTTGCATCCGGGCTAAAATCCCCTCTTTAGTTGCTTCTTGCTGCGACATAGCTATCTCCTTCAACTTTCATAAGCAAACGCTAAAACACATTATAACTCAATATCATATAATGTTTGCTATACTAGCCCTTCTGAGAGAGCAAAACGACCGAAGAATCTCGTTTAGAAAAACTAAACTGAGCAGTGATTAACATTCCGGCTTTAATCATAATTTGCCTCGCAGGCTTTGCTGGCAATATTAGTTTTAGCCTTTTGTTTCCTGTCCTTCCGTATTACGCCCAAGATATGGGTGCCTCACCCTCCGAGGTAGGTTTAATATTAGCTAGTTATTCTTACATTACCGCGATAGCGCTAGTTCCTTCCGGCCTGCTCTCCGATAGAGTAGGGCATTGCCGAATGCTCATCGCTGGTCTTATTCTTTATACCGTAGCCCCACTACTTTATCCTCTAGCTAGCAACCTGGCTCAGCTCGGCTTTATTCGTGCTTTCCACGGCCTTGCCTGTGCTGTATTTTCTCCTGCAGCCATTGCATTAGCACTGGATACCTCAACTCAAGACCGCTGTGGAGAAGCTTTAGGTTGGTTTACCACTGCAACGCAGTCAGCTCTGGTAGTTGGTCCAGCGATGGGTGGTCTGTTATTAAGCCACTTCGGCTTTAAAGTTGCTTTCTATAGCTGCAGTATCATCCCGTCGTTAGGCCTAATTTTCGCAATTTCCAGGTTAACCACCCTGCAGCCAGCAGAGGCAAAAGAAGTGCTTAGCCGTGGCTCTTGGAGTTGGCTAAAACAGCCAACAATTTTTGCTGGCTTAATGGCGCCTTTGTTCTTTACCTTAGGCTCAGGCACGATTTTGACTTTTATGCCTCTACACAGTCAAAATTTGGGGATAGCCGAAGCTAGAGCTGGAATTATCATTGCCACTGTTTACATTGGCTCAGCTTTATTGAGAGTTCCTGGAGGTAAACTATCGGATAAAATCGGCAGAAGGCCTGTGATACCGTTGGGGCTAATGGTCAGTTTCGCTGCTATGCTCTTGATTTCCTTCATGAACTCCTTCTCTGGTTTGATTGCTGCCGCTATTTTTTATGGTGTGGGTATGGGCATAGCTATGCCGGCAAGCTACACCCTGGTTGCTGATTTGACTCCTCCCGAAGCGAGGGGGTTGACCATGGGCATAACCAGCGGCTTCCTTCATAGCGGCTTGGCTCTTGGTCCCACGGTTATGGGCATTGTGGCTAGCGTAAGCAATTACACAACAATGTTTCGCGTCTGCAGCTCGAGCTTAATCTTAGGTTTAATAGTTATGCTCGGCCTAACTCAAAAGCGGTATCAAGCTCACTAGTAGCTATGGTCTACGCACTATGATAAGATGAGGGAGTTTGACTCCACAATTAATTGCTATAGATGGCCCCGTAGCAGTAGGCAAGAGCAGTGTGGGCTCCTTGCTAGCTAGGAAACTGGGCTATATCTTCTTCGATACCGGCATGATATATCGGACATTTACCTGGAAAGTCCTCAAATCAGGTGTTTCTTCGGAGGATGAAAATGCGCTTTATCGCTTAGCTAGCACAACCAAATTTGATTTTGTCCCATCTCGGGAAGGGCTTCTCTCTCCTCTTATCGATGGTGAAAACGTTTCTTCCCAGCTATCTTGCCCTGAAGTAGAGGAACAAGTTGCTCTAGTATCAAAAGTGGCTGGGGTGCGTCAGACAATGGTATCGGAACAGCGAAAATTAGCTCAGCGTGGGAAAGTGGTAATGGCAGGCAGAGACATTGGCACAGTGGTTTTACCCTGGGCAGAACTAAAGATTTTCTTGGTTGCCTCTGCTGAAGAGAGAGCCAATCGCCGCTATAAGGAGTTGCTGGAGCAAGGAGAAAAGGTAGATTACGACACTATCTTCGCTGAATTGAAGAAACGGGACGAAATTGATATCCATCGGACTATTTCACCACTTAAACCTGCTGCGGATGCCATAGCTATCAATACTGAAAAGCTTAGCTTAGAGCAAGTCGTGGATAAAATATATGCTTTGGCGCGGTCGAGCTCGATTGTTAGAGATTCTTCGCCTGCGGCTCAGAATGACACCAGAGGAGCGATAAAACAGTGACTTTATCTCAAAAGGTTTTTTTAGCCATATTTACACCCTTTTCTAAGATTTTTCTTTCTTGGGAAGTCAAAGGAAGGGAGAACATTCCTTTGACCAGCCCACTCATTATAGTAGCCAACCATGTTCACCTTCTCGACCCATTTCTACTAGCATTTAGTTTTCCCCGCTGGATAAATTTTATGGCAAAAGAGGAACTTTTCCGCTCTCCCTTTTTAAGGCCCATTATCCACTGGGCACAGGCTTTTCCCGTGCACCGTCAAGGGACAACTAAGGACAAGCAGAAAACACTAGAGCAAGCCAAAGAAGTACTGGACAAGGGGCTAGTTTTAGGCATGTTTCCGGAAGGCAAGAGAAGCCGTGAAGGCAAACTTACGAGGGGCAAATCAGGCGCTGCTGTGATGGCTTCACGAATGGGTGTTCCCCTTCTTCCCATTGGCATTGTTGGCACGGATAAATTTAAGGGAATAAGCTGGCTATGGAGGCGTCCTCGCATAATTATTAACATCGGTCAGCCTTTCAGGCTTCCCTTGGTTGATGGCAAACTAAATAAATCGCAAATGAAATTGTTAACTGGCTCCATGATGGGTAAGATTGCTGCTCTTTTGCCACCAGAATATCAAGGAGTTTACAAGAAGAATGGAGATTGAGAAAGCTCAAGAGATCGGCTTATGCTTTGGCGTGAGGCGAGCCATAAAGCTGTTGAAAGAGGCAGCTAATGAATTTGGGGAAATAGAAACCTTAGGACCAGTAGCGCACAATCATCAGTTAGTGGAGGAATTGGCTAAAGTAGGAGTAAAGCCGATAAATCGTCTTGCGGAAGTTCAAGGCAAAATCCTGGCTATCACTACTCATGGCACAAGCCCTGAGCTGCTGTCCCAAATCAAGTCCCTCCACATTCATATTATTGATACCACTTGTCCCATAGTCCGCAGGGCACAAAATGCAGCTAAAGAATTAGCCGAGGCCGGTTTTGATGTCATCATTTTTGGAGAAGCAGAGCACTCTGAAGTTAAAGGACTGCTGGGCTGGGCAGGAAACAAGAGTATAGCTGCTCTCAATACAGAACAACTAAATATGTCGAAAAAATCACTATACCGCCTGGGTGTTATCTCCCAAACTACCCAAACTCAGTCTGCCTTTATTAAGTTCGTTACACAGCTTACAGCTACCTTCGGCTCTAAAATTAGGGAAATGCGCATTGTTAATACTTTATGTCAAGCAACGCAAAGACGCCAAGAATCAGCGATAAGATTGGCCAAGAAAAGTCAACTCGTGATAGTGATAGGTGGATACAACAGCGCCAATACCAGGCGCCTTGTTGAGGTTTGTTCACCTATAGTAGAGACTCACCTAATAGAAAAGGTAGATGAAGTGAGCGATTCCTGGCTTAAGGGTAAGCATCACATTGGCATCACCGCCGGAGCATCTACCCCAGATAAAGCTATAGAGGAACTAGTTGCCAGGCTGGAATCTCTATAGTCGCGTGTTCAATTGTCACTCTGAGCGATAGTGCAGGATCTCAGAGCTTCTTCGGCCTGCGGCCTCAGAATGACACAAAAAGAGGAGATTTTAGCCAAGTTGATCGCTCAGTTTCCTGCCGCCAATAAGGTGGAGATGAAGATGAGGTACCAATTGCCCTCCTTCAACCCCACAGTTTATTGCCAAGCGATAACCCCTTTTGGCTATCCCCTCTTCCTCTGCCAAATTCCTGGCTAAAATTATAAGGCGCCCTATAAGCCCTTGTTGCTTCTCAGTGAGCTCTGCCAAAGATGCAATATGAGCTTTGGGTATGATTATCACATGCCTGGGTGCCTGAGGCTCAATATCCCGGAAAGCCAAGAAATCTTCGTCTTGATAAACTACATCGGTGGGTATCTCACCGGCAACAATGCGACAAAAAAGACACCCTTCCGCCATGGTCTAGTTTTCTAGCTTACTGCTCCCTCCCGCCGCAAATTCTCGATCTCTTCCTGATTATACCCTAATTTCTGTAATATCTCATCAGTATGCTCACCAAGCAATGGAGCTAAACTCCTTACTTTACCCGGAGTATCTGATAGTTTAGGAGCTATGCCAACTTGTTTGATTTTACCCAAGGTAGGATGTTCCACTTCTATCACCATCTGCCGATGAAGCACCTGAGGGTCAGTAAAGACCTCATCCATGGTGTAAACTTTGCCTGCAGGTATGTCATTTTGAATTAACAATTCAAACCATTCATCTCTAGTCTTAGTCAAAAAGGCTTGCTTCAAATAAGAGCGTATCTCTTCCCATTTTTTGTCATCCGATTTACGGACATAATGCTCCGAGGTGAAATGATACGGGATATAATCCTCCCTTCCCAAAAGTCGGCACAAATTCTCCCAGAAATGTACTTCGACACACCCAATGGTAATATATTTGCCATCTTGGGTTTCATATATTCCATAATAAGGGTAGGCACCGTGAAGCATTGTTTCGCCCCGTTGAGGCACGGCATTGCTGAGAAAATAACTCTTCGTAAAGAAAGTCATGATCGATATAACCCCATCCATAAAAGCTATATCTAAATACTGCCCCTTATTTGTCTTATTCCTGGCTATCAAGGCCGCTAAGATACCGAGAGCCCCATATAAAGGTGCGCCAGCAAGGTCAGCCACCAAATTTAGAGGAATAACCGGCGAACCTTCACGAGAACCGATCAAGCCAAGAATGCCAGCCATGGATATATAGTTGATATCATGCCCAGGAAAAGTATGATACGGTCCATCTTGACCATAGCCACTAAGCGCGCAATAAATAATCCTGGGGTTCATCTTATTTATGGTGTCGTAATCCACCCCTAGGCGTTTGACCACCCCTGGTCTAAAACCTTCAACGATAACATCTGCTTGCAGGGCAAGACGGTAAAATACCTGGCGCCCCGCTTCTGCCTTCAGGTTGAGCACTATGCTTCTCTTATTGCGATTGGGGGCAAAGTAAATTGCCTCCCTCCTGTTTTCTTCCCCTTTAGGTGAAACTGCAGACCCCACAAACTCAGTTCTTCCAGGTGACTCAACCTTGAGCACTTCAGCCCCCAAATCTCCTAAGAGCATAGTGCCAAATGTACCTGGTATCACCCTTGTCATATCTAAAACCTCGACTCCTTCTAAGGCTAACATGCTTCCCTCCCAAACTGATATTGCTAATTCTAGCTATTTTACCTTATTAATTTGATCACAGTCTAGCGGTTTGCCTTTTTCCCTTAGTTGTGCTATATCTAAATTGGGTTACTCGAGTGGGTTTTACCCACTTTTTTATTAAATTACGGGGTTAATAAAAAATGAAGACAGAGTTTAGTGCTGCAATTACCCAGCTCTCGGCTGAGCGAAATTTGCCCAAAGAGGTGATCCTGGCTGCCCTGGAATCAGCACTTAGCTCGGCTTATAAAAAAGCCACATCCTCCCCCGATCATGATATTGTGGTAAAAATCGACCCTGATTCCGGTAAAATTAAAGCTCATCTTCAAAAGGTTGTAGTTGAGTCAATTGCCAATCCAAATCGTGAGATCTCTCTAGACGAGGCTCGGAAATGGCAAGGTACTGCTCAAATTGGCGAGATAATAAAAATAGAATCCATACCCAAGAATACCGGGCGTATCGCTGCTCAAACAGCAAGGCAATTTATTCTACAGCGATTACGTGAAGCGGAGTATCATACAATTTACGAGGAGTTTGCCGGTAGGGAAGGAGAGGTTGTTACCGGGATAGTTCAATTTACTGAACCTCAACAAATTTATGTCAGACTAGATAGAACAGAGGCAATACTCCCTCTAAGTGAACAGGTGCACAATGAGCATTACTATAGAGGGCAGCGACTTAAATTCTATCTTCTCGAGATAGCTCGAGGTGTCAAAGGACCTCAAATAATACTTTCTCGCTCCCATCCCAATTTATTGCGTTGCCTCCTTGAGCTGGAAATCCCTGAAATTCAGAGCGGGGTTGTAGAGGTAAAAGCCGTAGCTCGCGAAGCTGGACATCGAACTAAGATAGCAGTGGCAACAAGCCAAGAAAGTGTTGAACCTATAGGATGTTGTCTTGGGCCTCGGGGCATCAGGCTGCAAAGCATTATCAACGAGCTAAACGGCGAAAAAATAGATGTAATTCAGTGGGATGCTGACTTCAGGGTATTCATCCCTAATGCCCTTAGTCCCGCTCAGGTAGCAAATATTGAAATCGATGAGGTAGGAAAAGTAGCTACCGCGATTGTTCCTGATAGGCAACTCTCTCTGGCTATAGGCAGGGAAGGACAAAATGCTAGATTAGCAGCAAGGCTCACAGGTTGGCGGATTGATATCAAGAGCGTCTCTGCAGCTGAAGCGAAAAAGGCAAGCTTGCAGGCTGCTCCTGAAGAATCACAGGCTAAAGAGAAAGAATCCCCCGTGCCCGAACCAGTTGGCGAGGCTGCAGGGGAAGAATCGGCTGTACTTTTAACCCCTGACGAACTTAGTTTAGCTCCAGAAACTCCATCTGAAGAGCACAAAGGAGAACCACTGATTCGCTTTGCTGAGGACATTTTACCCAGCAAGCTAAAGGCAGAAAAAGCAAACAGCGAGAAAGGCAAAATTAAGCGAAAGAGCCATAAAAAACAAAAGAGCTATTTTGAGGATGCAGGGGTTGAAGGATAAGCATTTACCTCAGCGTACTTGTATTGTTTGTCGACAGAAGAGAGATAAAAAAACCCTGATTCGACTGGTGCTTGCTGAAAGTGGGGCAGTTGAGGTAGATATGCCCGCCAAGAAGGCAGGTAGAGGGGCTTACTTATGTCCTAAAAAAGTCTGCTGGGAGCTAGCGCTAAAGGGAAACCGTTTGGAATACGCTTTGCGGACAAAACTTAGCAACGATAATCGTCAGCTCCTAGCCCAGTATAGCAATAACTTGCCAGAGGGAAATTGAATTTGAATAGCAAAAAGCCAGCAGGTGGCAACCAAAAAGAAGGGAACGAAGCTATCAACGCTTTGCCGCAAATTGAACTGCCGCCTTCTATAACTGTAAAGCAGTTGGCTGACATCCTAAAAGTAGAGCCTGTGAAAATTATTAAGCAGCTCATGCGCCAAGGCATCATGGCCAATATTAACCAAACCATTGACTTTGATACTGCGACTCTAATAGCCACCGCTTTCGGCTACAGGACTCAGAAGGAAGTAAAGCACCAAGCTTTGCCCTCTCATAAGAAAGAGGCGCGTGGGAAACTGCCACTTCGCCCTCCAGTGGTCACTGTTATGGGGCATGTTGACCATGGCAAGACAACCCTCCTCGATGCCATCAGGCAAACTAATGTAACTGCTCACGAGGCAGGAGCTATTACCCAGCATATTGGTGCCTACCAGACCACAGTGGATGGGCGCAAAATTACCTTTCTGGATACACCAGGGCATGAGGCTTTTACCACCATGAGAGCCCATGGAGCCCGAGTAACCGATATTGTAGTCTTGGTAGTCGCCGCAGATGATGGTGTTATGCCTCAAACTGTAGAAGCCATAAACCATGCTAAGGCTGCCGAAGTGCCTATATTAGTTGCCATCAATAAGATTGATAAACCTGACGCTAATCCAGACCATGTGAAACAACAGCTTGCCGATTTGGGTTTGGTTATCGAAGAATGGGGTGGTGATGTTGTTTGTGTTCCCATTTCAGCCAAGAAAAAACAGGGCATCACTGATTTATTAGAAAACTTATTCCTCGTCGCTGATATATTGGAACTAAAAGCCAACCCCAATTTCGCTGCGGAAGGAGTAGTTATCGAAGCAAAGTTAGACAAAACTAAAGGTCCTCTAGCCACCCTTCTTATCCAGAAAGGTTCCCTTGAGCCAGGCAATGTTATAGTAGCTGGCAATACCTGGGGCAAAATTAAAGCTCTGTTCGATGATAAAGGGAAACAAATCCGAAAAGCTGCGCCATCAGTCGCGGTAGAGGTGCTCGGCATAAATGATGTGCCGCAATCGGGAGATGTTTTTACTGTGGTCGCTAACGAGCATCAGGCACGAAGCATTATAGATAAACAAAAACCCTCCCTTGCTCGTGCTCCATTAAGCTTAAGCGCTCTTTCCAGCCAGATAAACGAGGGGCAAGTAAAGGAACTTAACTTTGTTTTGAAGACAGATGTCGAGGGCAGCATTGAACCCATAAAAATCTCCATAGAGCGATTAGGCACAGAAAAGACAAAAGCTAAAGTTATCCATGCTGCCAGTGGTAGCATTACAGAGAGCGATGTGCTTTTAGCCTCAGCTTCGAAAGGCATTATTATTGGTTTTAACAGCCGCCCGATGCTCGGAGCAACAAGGCTAGCCGAAGAAGAGGGAGTAAACATCCAACATTATGATGTAATCTACAAACTAATAGAAGATGTAGATAAGACATTGAAAGGAATGCTTGAGCCTACCTATGCCGAAATTCTTGAAGGGCGTGCTGAAGTAAGGGCTATCTTCCCTAGCGGGCAAAGAAAGGTAGCCGGAGCTTATATTACAGAAGGCAAGCTATTCCGAAATGCCCAGGTCAAGATATTGCGACAAAATAAAATTGTTTGCCAGTCCAAAATCTCCAGCTTAAAGCGTTTTAAGGAGGATGTCGCTGAAGCATCTGCTGGCCTCGAGTGTGGTATAGGCATAGAGGGATTCACTGATTTTCACCTCGGTGATATTATCGAGCTTTATCGCAAAGAAAGGGTAGCCTAAAGCGACCCTTGTCGTTCTTCGCTCCGCTCAGAATGACAAGCAGTGAAGGACTCAGAATAACAGAGGCGAGGAATTTAGAGGAGGCTGAAGATGACCAGGCGGAGTGAACGAACGAGTAAACTTATTCAGCGAGAAATCAGCGGACTACTTAATCGTGAGGTCAATGACCCCAGGCTGAGTGAGCTTATTTCAATAACAAAAGTTTCCCTCTCACCCGATTTTAAGTATGCCAAAATATTTGTTAGCATTTTGGGAAACGAAACAAGTAGAAAAGATATGTTGGCTGGTTTTAATGCCGCTTCAGGATTTTTACGCCGGGAACTGGCGTCACGTTTAAGATTGAGATATGTTCCACAACTCAGCTTCCATTATGATGATTCTATTGAGCGAGAGGCAAGGCTGCTTAAGTTAATGGGGCAAGTTTTCACCGAAGACAAAAAATAAATTCCCTCTTTAAAACAGCCCTTCTTTGACAAAAACGAACTAGCCTTCCAAATTCTTATTGAGACTCATCTCAAGGGTTCTTACCACCTTATCACTTTTCCACACAAATCAGCATACAGCCTCCCCTTCGGTTTGATTTTAGATGATTCAATTCGCAAGCTTGCAATGCTAGCCTGTAATGTTATAATTACGGCAATTTTACTATTTGTTACTAGGGGGTTATATGTATAAGATTTTAGCTAAGGAAGACCTTACTTCAGATATCCATCTATTTAAGGTTGAAGCTCCAGCAATAGCCAGGAAAGCCCAAGCAGGGCAATTCGTCATTGTCAGAAGTGGTGAAGAGGGGGAACGCATTCCTCTAACCATTGCTGGCTGGGACAAGGAAGAGGGAAGCGTGACCATCGTTTTCATGGAAGTAGGTGCTACCACCAGGAAGTTAGCTTTGTTAAACTCTGGTGATAGCATTCTTAACTTTGTTGGTCCGCTAGGCCGCCCCACAGAAATCGAAAAATTTGGCACTGTAGTTTGTGTTGCCGGAGGATTTGCCATCGCCACCATAGTACCCATCGCTCGGGCGATGAGAGAGGCAGGAAACAAAGTTATCTCAATTATGGGATTTCGCACCAGGGAGCTTGTTTTCTGGGAGGAGCGGCTAGGCAGCGTGAGCGATGAGCTTATTGTGACCACCGACGATGGCTCTTACAAGCGCAAAGGATTGGTCACCGAGCCACTAAAAGAGCTTTTGCAGGAGGCCGAAGTAGCCCGAGTCATCGCTATCGGCCCCACCGTGATGATGAAGTTTTGTTCCTTAACCACCAAACCTTTTGGTGTTAAGACTATCGTTAGCCTTAATCCCATAATGGTTGATGGTACCGGGATGTGTGGCTGTTGCCGCGTATCCGTAGGTGATGAAACTAAGTTTGCTTGCGTTGACGGTCCTGATTTTGATGCTCATGAGGTTGATTGGGACTTGCTTATGAATCGTCAGCGCACCTACCTCGATGAAGAAAGGGAAGCGCTGAGGCTCTGGGAAACAAGTACAACGAGGTTTTAACTGTCACCCTGAGCGCTAGCGAAGGGTCTCAGGAGCCTCACGAATCAAACGCGTTGAGGAGATGAAAGAGAATGGCTGAAAAGAAAAAGATAAATCTAAACCGCGTGCCGATACCCAAGCAGTCTCCTGAGATGAGAAGAAAGAACTTCAGTGAAGTAGCCCTGGGCTATACTGGGGAGCAAGCTATTGAAGAGGCTAATCGTTGCCTTCAGTGCAAGAAACCAAGCTGCAAGGATGGTTGCCCCGTCAATGTAGATATTCCCGAGTTCATAAAAGCAATATGCGACCACGATATGCCTGAGGCAGTGAGGATACTTAAGGGCAAAAATAGCCTTCCCGGCATTTGCGGTCGCGTTTGCCCCCAGGAAACACAATGCGAAATGAGATGCAATTTGGCTAAGAAAGGCGCTCCTATTGCTATAGGTCGCTTGGAGAGGTATGTGGCTGATTGGGAAAGAGCTCACCCTGAAATTAGTGAAAAGCAAGGCGAGCATATTAAATCCAATGGAAAGAAGGTGGCGATAGTTGGCTCCGGACCAGCGGGTTTAACCTGTGCTGCCGACCTGGCTAAGCGAGGGTATGAGGTTACTATCTTTGAGGCGCTTCATGTTGCCGGTGGCGTGCTGATGTACGGAATCCCCGAATTTAGATTGCCCAAGCAGGTTGTTCAAGGTGAAGTCGATTATGTAAAATCTCTGGGCGTGGAAATAAAGCTTGACCAAATTATAGGTAAGATAGCTACTGTAGATGAGTTTTTGGAAAATGGCTATGCTGCCATCTTCTTAGCTCCTGGAGCTGGAGCACCAATGTTTCTAAACATTCCTGGCGAGAACCTCAGTGACATTTATTCCGCTAATGAATTTCTTACTCGAACAAACCTGATGAAGGCTTATCTTTTCCCCGAATACGATACCCCGATAAAGGTGGGGAAAAGGATAGCAGTCTTCGGTGGGGGCAATGTCGCTATGGATGCTTCCAGATGCGCTCTTAGGCTTGGGGCTGAGGAGGTATACATTATCTATCGCAGGTCTAAAGTTGAGATGCCTGCCAGGCTTGAGGAAAGGGAGAATACTGAGGAGGAGGGAGTCATTTTCAAGCTTTTAACCAATCCCAGGAAGTTCATTGGTGATGAACAGGGCAGAGTCAAAGCAGTAGAGTGCTATGAAATGGAGCTTGGTGAACCTGACGAGAGTGGTCGGCGGCGGCCAATACCAAAGCCAGGCACTGAATTTATCATTGACATCGATGCCGCAATTATTGCTCTGGGCACCCAACCAAATCCGATTATTCCCTCCACAACCAAGGGACTTGAACTCACTAGATGGGGCACGGTAAAAACCGATGAAGCTACAGGCAGAACAAGCAAGGATAGGGTCTGGTGTGGTGGTGACATGGCTACAGGGGCAGCTACAGTTATCAGCGCTATGGGAGCAGGCAAGCGAGCCGCCACTGACATTGATGCCTACCTTCAGGGAAAATCCGAACTTCCTTGAACCTTGAGTTCATTATAGCCTTGACCAATGCTAAGAAACGGACATCGTCTATATCAAAAAGAATCCGCCCATCCCCTACTCTATATCGGTAGGCAGCTACTGGAGCGTTTTCCAACTTGATGGTGCCATGAGTTCGAGGGTCTTGTTTTAGCTTTTCTATTGCCTCCTTTATCCGCCTGGTTTCCTTATCGGGTAGGTTTAAAAAAGCCTTCTCAGCTCGACGGGAGAACATAACCCGATACATTTACAGGCCCTTCTTGGCAAAGACTTCCTCAGCAGGGATTCCCTCCCCTTCACGGATTTCCTTCCTTGCCTCAAGCAACTCTGCTAAATATTTAGGGTCGGAGAATTCCTTCAGGGCTTGATTAACCTCGAGATATTTCTCTATGTCTATTAGAAGAGCAACCGGTTTGCCCTGCTGTGTGATAACCACCTCTGTCCCACCTTCCTTGACCGAGGAGAGAAGCTTAGTCAAGTTCTTCCGCAGCTCATGGACACCAACAAAGGGACTCTTAAGAAGCTCCAGCATGACTGCTCCCCTCCATAAAGCATTCTTTCACTAATAAGTTAACATATCCATAATGGAAATATCAATATTCGAGGTCGTTTAGCAACCCAACTATCATTCTGAGTCCTTCACCTCTTGTCATTCTAAGGGAGAGAAGCGACCGAAGAATCTCTAGACCCTTCGCTATCGCTCAGGGTGACAAATAAACAATACCAATATTCGTGTCTGAGTTCGAGCCATTTTGTATCTATCCAGATTCGGAAAACGCAAACCTGCTCCCCCTGCAAGGTTCGAACTAGTTTCGGAGTTTGAGAGTTTAGGAACTGCCTTTATTTCCCAATCTACGCCATCTCCCCCCAGTTTTTGCCTAACTTAATATCTATTTTCAAGGGCACGCAAAGCTCCATAGCCTGGGGCATTAGCTCAGAAACTAAGGATTTCATCTCCTCCAGTTCATCCTCAGGCACCTCGAAAATCAATTCGTCATGGATTTGCAGCAGCATTTTGCTTTTGAGATTTCGCTGCTCCATCTCCCGGTATATATTAATCATAGCAATCTTGATAATGTCGGCGGATGTGCCCTGCACCGGGGCATTTATTGCCATCCTTTCCGCACCCTCTCTTACTTGCCGGTTGGGAGAATTGATTTCGGGGATAAACCTTCGTCTGCCCAACACTGTTTGGACATAGCCCAGTTTGCGAGCTTGCTCCTTGGTGGCTTCAATATACCCCTTAACTTTGGGATATTCCTCAAAATACAAAGCGATAAATTGAGCTGCCTCCCCTCGGCTTAAATTGGTGGCTTGCTCCAAGCCATAATCGCTCATGCCATAAATAACGCCGAAATTAACTGTCTTGGCATTTCGGCGCATGTCAGGAGTCACCTCAGCCTCGGGAACGCCAAAGATTTTACCCGCAGTCACAGTGTGAATATCCTCATCTCTAGCAAAGGCGGCAATAAGACTGGAATCTTGAGAGAGATGAGCTAAAGCTCTGAGGTCGATTTGAGAGTAATCAGCAGATAAAAGATACGAGCCTGACGGAGCTATGATAGCCTTCCTTATTTTATTTCCCAATCCTCCCCTTACCGGGATATTTTGCAAGTTCGGCTCGCTGGAGGAAAGTCGTCCCGTAGTCGTGCCCGTCTGGTTAAATTTGGTATGCACTCTCCCCGTCTCACGGTTAATAAGCGCGGGCAAAGCGTCAACATATGTTGACTTGAGCTTACTAAGCTGGCGGTATCCCAATACGAGCTCGATTATAGGGTGAACACCCCTCAGTGCTTCCATAACCAAAGCTTCTGTGGAATAGCCGCTTTTCGTCTTGCGAGCCCCTGGCAGCCTGAGTTCCTCAAAGAGCACCCTACCCAATTGCTTGGGTGAATTGATGTTGAATTTATGTCCCACGCTGTTGTAGATTTCGACTTCCAGCTTCAGCATTTCCTTACCTAGCTCAAGAGACATCTTGCGAAACAAGTCCGTATCCAGGATGATTCCATTCCTCTCCATAGCTGCCAACACGGGAATCAAAGGCATTTCCACCTCGCTGAACAGTTGCCACAATCCTTGCTGATATAGCTCCTCCTTTAAGCCGTCTCTCAACCTCCATAAAATATCAGCTTTGGCACAAGCATAGTTAGCAACTTGTTCTGTGGCTAACATAGCTATCGAGCTTTGTTTCTTTCCTTCGACGGGCTCTGCCATTTCAACGCCCAGTTTATTGAAAGCAATCGCTTTAAGACTCAAGGTTTTTTCACCCAGGAGATAGGCGGCGAGCATGGGGTCGAAATTCAAATTCTCAACTTTCACTCCATAATTCGCTAATGTTGCCATAACATGCTTGCTGTCATAGGCAATTTTGCCTGTGGTAGCATTCTCTAAGAGTGGCTTTAGACTGGCGATGGCTAGAGCAAGTGGCAATTGGTCGAGCTTGTTATCCTGAGGGAACACTTCGCTTCCCCTGTCATTCTGAGAGGACACTTCGCTTCCCCTGTCATTCTGAGGGAACAAAGTGACCGAAGAATCTCGAAGGCGAAGCAATCTCAAAGGTATATAAAAAGCCTTTCCCGGAGCTGGCGATACTGCGATTCCCACCAATTCTGGTGACAAGCCCTCACCTGTGGTTTCAATGCTGATGGCAAAATCCTCTACTGTTTCTAATTGAGCTATAAGCTCATCTAAGCTCGTTTCCGTGCTTACTATTTGATGAACGCCTTTAGTCCCCTCCCCGATTGCCCCCCCCCCAACTTCCTTTGGCAATCTGGGCAACAAGTTAATGAATCCAAGCTCTCGAAAAAGCTCCGCTACCTTGCTTCGGTCATAGCTACTTACCTGACAGGCTTCCAGATTCAAATTGATGGGAACATCCCTGACTATTGTGACCAACTCCTTACTTTGGAAAGCCTGTGCTCGGTGGGCATTTAGCGTCGCCTGCAGCTTGCTCGGCGTTACATCTTCAATATGACTATAAATCTCCTCAAGGCTGCCAAATTGCTGAATTAACCTGGCGGCCGTTTTTTCGCCGATGCCGGGCACGCCGGGAATGTTATCCGAAACATCGCCGACCAATGCCTTAAAATCAATGACTTGATTTGGTGGTATGCCGTATTTTTGCTTAACTGCCTCCTCATCATAAAGGGTAGTATCGTTAAAGGTTCGCTTCGGGGCGAGGGTTTTTACCTCAGATGATACAAGCTGAAGCATGTCATTATCACCGGTAACGATGATGGTCTCAATGCTTTGTTCGCTAGCTTGCCTGCTTAAAGTGCCCAAAACATCATCGGCTTCGAAGCCATCGATTTCAAAAATGGGAATGTGAAAAGCTCCTACCAATTGGTGAACTCGCTTTATCTGCCCCTTCAGCTCATCTGGCATGGCAGGACGCTGCGCTTTATATTCTCGGAACATTTCGTGCCTGAATGTCGGAGTTGGGCGGTCGAAAGCAACAGCCCAATGAGTGGGCTTGAGCTCAGCCAGCACCTTGAGCAATGTATTGGCAAAGCCATAAACGGCATTTACCATCTCCCCGGTTTTGGGTTGGGTTAACGGCGGCAGGGCATGAAAGGCACGATGCACCAATGCATTGCCATCAAAGAGCAATAGCAAGTTTCCTTCCTTGTTTCTTGTCATTCTGAGCCTCTATGTCATTGTGAGTGAAGCGAAGCAACCTAGTACCCCCTCTGGGATTGCCTCCTCCCTCTGCAATTATAGCATTTCTCCTTCATTGCAGGCTTTTCCTTCTCCGAGGAGCGAAAGCAACGAAGCAATTTTGTAGGGTTGGGGCTTGTCCCCGACCAGTAAGGCTGGCTGAAACCAATTGCTTTAGTGAAATCAACGGGCTATAATGCAAAAGAGCTACGAGAGCTTAGAGAGCTAATCGAGGAAAATAGACATTTGTTCGAAGAAAGGTGATATGGATACTTCGGCGGTTAGGGTAATTAATGTTTTAGCCACCAACATTCGGTTTGATGCTGATAGAATGTATGTCCAGCTATCCGACAGACGTGAAATCCCTATCCCATTGGAGTGGTCTCCCTCTCTGCGCAACGCTTGTCATTGCAAGGAACATAAGCGACGAAGTAATCTCTGTTGTAAGGAGGCACAAGATGTGTAGAGCACGAAAAAAAAATTCAATAGTAATAAGCCTAGCATTGGTATTATCACTGACAGCAATAACAGTACTAACGGTGATAAACCCGGTGGGCGCTGTAATGGCCAATCCTGACCTGGTGGCTACCATCAATTCGGTGACATTTGATAATGGCAACTTCACGGTCAGCTACACCGTAACTAACCAGGGAGATGAGATGGCAGGTGCAAGCACAACATGTAAATATGTCGATGATGAGCTCACGGAAAGCCAGCCCTGCCAGGCATTGGCTCCAGGTGCGAGCTACAGCAGCGCATTTGACCCCGAGCCTTGCCCCCTGTGTGTCGAGACCTTTGAGGTCAAGGTTTGTGCCGACCACCACGAGGCTGTTACTGAGAGCAATGAGACCAACAACTGCGATGT
>JAUWQI010000014.1 GCA_030611085.1 Dehalococcoidia bacterium
TATCTATATTAGCATAGTAGTGTTATTTGTTTAATAAAATGTAGCATGAGGCTTTAGCCTCGCGCAATTCTCCTCTTGTCATTGCGAGCGGAGCGTGGCAATCTCGGTCAACCCCATCGCCAAACGGCTTTGCTGGATTATGCAAGTTTGGTTCAATATGGGGAAGAGCTGCAATTATCGCTACTTAATCTTATAAATTTCTCTTCTGTGCCCTACAAATTGAATTGCGACGGTCTTACCTTCTAGTGTATAAACTACTCTCCAATCTCCTATACGCAACTTGAATGCCCCTTTAAATCCACCAGTTAAAGGCTCAGGAATAACTCTTTCAAAATTATTAGAAGACCAAGTAATCCTTGCTAAGATTCTTCGGGCTATTGGCGTATCAAGCTTTTCAAGGTCTCTTAGTGCTCTCTCAGTCCAGGTAACCTTAACCAAAGCTTTCTAGTACCTCTTCATGAGGGATTCTCTTAGAGGGATTTTCCAAGCGCTCCTTCAGCTCCTCTTTAAATTCCTCCTTGAGTTCTAGCCCGGAATCAGGGTCACCAAGAACCTCTAAGATTTTTTGCTCTATTAAATATTCCAACTCATCAATGGTTAAATCTTTAACTTTTGCCATCCGTATCTCCTTTTCTGGATTATACAACTTTAGCTCCCGTATTACCATTACGAGCGGAGTGTGGCAACATTACAAGGCGGGGATAAACCCCGCCACTACAGTTGTTGACATCTAAATTCAAATATCAAAATGTAAAATGACAAGGCAAAATCCCAAAATGACTAGTTAATCCTCTCCCATCAAGGGAGAGGAACTTTATACGAGCTTATGCGGTTAACTATAATTTTTTATCTTTAGCCTTTGATATTGTTTAGGTTTCGTGCTTAGGATTTATCATAACTTTGCTTTGTCATTTTGCATTTTTGCTTTTGCCTTCCCTTTAAGGTTTCCCTTGTTGTAGTTGCCTGATTTATCAGGCAGGGTAGCCCAATAAATTGGGCAACTACAGGGATTGCTTCGGCACTTTGTGCCTCGCAGTACCCTCGTAGGGGAGGGGCTTGTCCCCTCCCCATTTGCGGGAGCCCACAAGGGGCTCCCCTACAGACTTTCCATATTGTCCATTGCGGTGAGCCGAAGCAATGTCATTGCGAGCGAAGCGTGGCAACCTCGTAGCGAAGGGGAAGCGTGGCAATCTCGGTCAACCCCATCGCCATAAAGCTTTGCTGGATTATATAAGGTTGGTTCGAGATGGGAAGGGCAGCAATTACTGCTGCTTAATTTTGTAAATTTCTCTTCTACATCTTAATCAGCTCTCTTCACTTTTATGATTTGACAACCGCTGGCACATTCGGTTACCCTTCTTCTTAGAGAGGTGGGAAGTTGGTCGAAACTGATGTTCTTGAGATAGAGAAACAATATCCCGATGAGTGGCTTCTGTTCGAGGTCTATGAGGTTGATAAATTGGGGCGTCCCGTAAAAGGTAAGCTTCTAGCTCATAGTCCCAGCCGAGTTGCTCTGGATGAATACTGGGACAAGATTGAGGTGAAGTTACCTTATGTAACTTATGCTGGTCAAAGACCAAGAAGAGGCATGGCGGTAGTATTGTGACTCGATTAACTTTCGACCCCAATGCCTCCCTCCTTATTTTCCCTTGCCAGGCTGAATATCGCCGTCGTATTCTGTTGGACCTTGCCCTGGATACTGGCGCTTCTACTACTATTATCTCCACTAAAGTAGCCAAGGAAATTGGATATGAGCTTTCTCAAATAACTGCGCTTGCTTCCTTCGGTGATGCTTCCCAGACTCACCTTGTCCCCAAGGTAACTCTGAAATCCCTGAGTTTGGCTGATGCTAGGGTGGAAAATATTGAAGCCTTGTGCTATACCCTCCCTGAGGAGCACGGCATTGATGGCGTTATCGGCCTTAATTTCCTGCGTCAGTTCAATATCGGACTCGACTTTAAGCAAGGAATCCTCACGCTTAGTCGCTGATATGCACGACCCTGAAAGGTCACATTAGTTTCTTCAATTCAACCTTGCCAAACGGCTTTGCTGGATTATATAAGGTTAATTTCAATATAGAGAAGAACATCTCATTTATTCAGTCGTTGCTCTTGTTTTTTCTATTCCCCTTTGCTATCCTCAGAGTAGAGGTGGTAATGTCCACAATTCAAGCAATTTATGAGAATGGGGTTCTTAAACCTTTGCAAAAGTTAGACATTCCCGAACGACAAAGGGTTGAAATTATCATTTTAGCTGATGACTTGCCTTCTTCTCTTATTGCTGAGATAGCTGAGCAGAGCGGCAGTTACACTTTCCTCAGTCATCCTAGCGAAGATATTTATACCATCGAAGATGGGGAAGGGATTGACTAACCTGTTAGGAACTCGCCTTAAGCGTGGTGATATTGTGCTTGTCTCCTTTCCTTTTACCGACTTGAGTGCTGAGAAACTGCGACCGGCCGTTATAATTTCTGCCGAGCCACAGGAATCTGATATTGTTATTGCCTTTATTTCCTCTGTAGTGCCGCCCGGAGAATTGCCGATGGCTGATTTTCCGCTAGCGCCAAACCATCCTGACTTCCCCCAAACTGGTCTAAAGAAGGCTTCGATATTCAAGATGAACAAACTCTTGACTATTGAAAGAACCAAGATTATTCGCCGTCTTGGTAAGGTCAGCCCCGCCATACAAAAAGAACTTGATAGGTGACTGAAAGAAGCCCTTAGCTTATAAATTTCGAAGATTTAGTGAAGCTATAGATAAATCTATCTTTGGGCGCAATGCCCTTCACACCTTTTATAGAAGCTTTTTGAACTCCTCGATACTGAGCCCGGCATCTTGTACAATCCCAGCCATGGTGAAGGCATTAATCGGATTTGCTCTTGGAATGGTGATAACACACTCCCCATCGGTCATCGTGATATGCTTGCCCTGCCGTGCAATCCAGAAACCTGCCTTTCCAAAAGCACTAACAGCTCGCTGATGGTTTACACCCGGAAGTTTGGGCATATTTTACCCTACTTCTACATAACGGGACTCTTTATTTTTGCTTAATTCTCCGACAGTTTCCAAGTAAGCCTGAATGGCATCTTTTATGTTCTCCAGTGCCTCCCCTTCTGTCTCTCCCTGCGACCAACAGCCAGGCAGTCCAGGACACCAAACAGCATAACCTTCATCGGTCTTTTTAATATTGACTTTATATCTCATAGCACGCCTGGCAACTTATATTATGTTCATCTTAAGTTTTCTATATTAGCATATTAGCATTGTTTGTTTAATAATGTAGTGTGAGGCTTTAGCCTTGCTAAATGGCTTTGCGGGATTATACAAGCTTGGTTCGAGATAGCTACTTTAGAATCCTTAAATTTCTTACTCTCCCAAACTCCCTGATATTATCGGTCAAAAGAGCAAGCTCGTGATGAAGGCAAGATGAGATATTTCATAATTTAACTTCTGGCCTTCTAGCAGAAAGTCGGCGACCCTCGTAAATATCTTTAATTAACTGTTCACAATCAATCGTTCCTTTCCAACCTCCCATTGCTTTCTCAAATCTATCCTCTAAAGGAGTTTCTTTGATGGTAATGGTGATTTCCCTGCCGTCTTCCAAATTTAATTTTTCCAAAGGTTTAATCATCCCTCCTGAAACCTTTGCCCTTATTTCTATTGCCATGGTTCCCTCCTTATCTATATTAGCATATTAGTGTTATTTGTTCACTGTCGTAGTGTGAGGCTTTAGCCTCGTGCAATCCCCTTTGTCATTGCGGTGAGCCGAAGCCCTGAGTGTAGGGGAAATTGGGGTCATGTCATTGCGGTGAGCCGAAGCCCTGAGAGGGGAAATTGGGGTCAGGTCTTGTAGTGCTACTTTTTGTCTTTCCCCTCTACACGCTTTATCACTCTACTTATCGTAGCGTAATGCACGCCCAGATATTTCTGCTATCTCCTTCTTTTCTGCAAAGCTATCTCCCCCAAGAAATACCTGCCCCCTTAACGCCCTCCACGGCGAATCTTCCTTTAAGCCTTCATACACAAAAGCCCTGTACTCGCTGGTCGCCTCCCCTCTCCCTTCATCGAACTGCGAAAGTAGCCAGTCTGTTGTGAGGCATGCGATTGCCCTTCTTTCATCAATTGTTCCTTCGTAGCTACTCCACCACCATTCTTCAGGACTACTCACCAAACCTGCTCTCACCGGATTTAAAACCACATATCGACACAGCTCAAGTAAATAACTGTCTTTATCTACCAGTATAGCTTTGTATCTTCCGTGCAGAAGGTATCCCATCTTGTTGTGTCTGCGGTTAAAGTGCTGTGCATAAACTCCATTCAATTAATGTTGCGTTTCAAGACTTGACCCCGAGTTGCGAGGCTTTAGCCTCGTGTGGTAGGAATGCACGACCGCACTGCATTCAATCAATCAGCCTTGCCAAATGGCTTTGCTGGATTATACAAGCTTAGTTCAATAGGGGGGAAGAGCAATGCGGCTTTAATTGAGCTTCAAGTGACAATTGCCTCTACAGGAAGTTCTTGCAAACTTGCCCCGACTTCAGGAGAAAGAAAGTTGAGCCTTTCAAAGCCAATAACCTTCCCTTCTTTATCTTTAACCAAGATTACCTCTTCGCTTGTTTCCTCACATATATATTCTTTCTCAGGGTCATCAAACCATACATTTAGAGTATTGCCTTGCTTATCGTAGAAAATTCTTATTTTTTCCATATTACCTCCCCTACTTTCACTGCCTCGGTGAAATAGGCAGTTATCAAAAATCCTTCGTCATTAAGATGCCTTACCACAGCACAAATGAAATGCTTTTCTATTGGCTTATAGTATAAATAAACACTGGAATCTATTCCGCTCCTCCTTACCTCAATAGCATTCTGAAGAGCATCTTGAACTTCCCTCTCCTTGCCTCTCATTCCAGGATGCTTAGTAGTGACTAGTTTTTCCCAGTAAGCCTTAGTAGTCCTTATTCTCTTTCCTAAAACGCTGGTAACCTCGAAGTACAACGACTCTTCAGATATCTAACTTTTCCTCCTTATCTATATTAGCATATTAGTGTTATTTGTTTAATAATGTAGTACGAGGGTTTAGCCTCGTGCAATGCCCATTTGTCATTGCGAGCGAAGCGTGGCAATCCTAGAGGCGGGGATAAACCCCGCCACTACGGGTGTTGACATCTAAACTCTAAATTCTAGCAAATATCAAAAATCAAAGATAAAATTTTGCGAAGCAAAAAGGGGACTAAATAAGGAACATTCATTTTAGCTTTGATTTGTCATTTTGCATTTTTACTTTTGCCTTTTGATTTTCTTTAGGGTTTCCCTTGTTGTAGGGGAGGGGCTTGTCCCCTCCCAATTTGCGGGAGCCCACAAGGGGCTCCCCTACAGACATTAGTTGGCAGATATTGCCTCTACATTTAGGCAATCCAGCCTCGACAATTGGCTTTGCTGGATTATGCAAGGTTAGTTCGAGATAGGGAAGAGCAGCAAAAACTAGACGCCGTGGTAGTTTTGTTGGCTTGTTTGGTAGGGGAAAGTGCTTGCTGTGGTTGCCCTGTCTTCACCTTTGGATTAAACTGACGGATTAATGCTGTAGGTTTTAACTTCCAATCTACCTGGAAGACTGCCAGGCAATTCGATCGGGCTGGAGCTTGGGATGTAGGTAAAGGAACCTTCCTTATCCGCTTGAATTTCTGCCCCGACCACACCTCCAATTACAGTAGCCGATTTGTCAAACGAAATTGTACCGTTAGGAGCATATATCAGCGCCTCTATGGTGGCTTCCTTCTTAAAAGTAATGTTGCCGTTGAGAGACATAATAATAGAGTCACCTCCGATACCGTAATCCGCCAGCTTGCTCAGGTAGATATTACCTACGGCAACTATGGAACCCGACCCTGTGACTGTATAGTCCTTTTTCGCTGTAATACTGCCTTCGACGTAGATTGTCCCCGTAAGGTTGATTGTAACGTCTTGAGTGATGTACAAGTCCCCATTGATATATTTTGGTCCTAATTCAATATCAGAGTCTACCGTCAGGCCGGGCAGGGTTCCCCCAACCAATGCCTCGTCCTTAAGTTTTTGAGCAAATTCCTCATCGTCCTCTTGGGTAGGGAATGCTTCTGGCCCAACCTCTATTACCTCTCCATCATTATGCGTAAAACCACTGCCATGAGTAAATGTTCCGCCATAATAGATGTCGCCTGTTACCGTAGAGTCCTTGCCCAACGATATGTCACCCTTACTGGAAAGAGCACCACTAAAGATATCAAGATTGCCTCCAGGGATACTCTCCACATATGATTCAACTGTGGTGCTGCCAGCTGTGGAGGTAATCTTGTAAGTTTGGGCGTCGACCCTTACTACAGTAACATACACAGTTTTGTCATTTACTTCCAGAGGTGGGTCCCGTTCCCAAAGGTTCTCGTCGGCATTCCATGTCCAAGGTACTCTTGGCTCCCCACCTTGCTGTGACCAGTTTTCTATCAGCCAATGCTGTAGCCAATAGAAGGCGTCTTCTACCCCAGAATCGGCGGCGTAAAGCTCCATGGTTTTCGTCTCAGTAACCTGGTGCCCCTTGAGGCTGGTGGAGGCATAGTTGAGGGTGGGGATGATGAGGAGCCCACCTAAAACCAGCAGAATCAGGACTATAGGCAAGACTTGCCCCCTTTGTCCTTTGATTATTTTTCTCAATGTTCCTTTTGTCATCCGTATCCTTATTATGCCACTTCTGCTACTACATCTTACCGTCTTCTTTGGGGCACTTTAGCACTAATTCCATTTTACCATGTCCCAGGCTCATGTCAATTCCATTATCTTTACTTTACCTCCAAAGCTCGGACAAAAAGTGCTACTCTCTTGGGACTTTTCGGGATCTAGATTCAGTCAGGGCGAGATTTAGCTTGAAATGCTCTCTTCTCCTTTCCTCCATCATAATCTTCAGGGTATTCAGTTCTCATTTCATAGTCCCTATCATTGCAGGCGGTTATATTCATCTTAAGAACTCGATTCTCATATGGGTCACACCAGGTATCATGATATGCAGGGTCATCAGGAGGCTCATTGCAAGGCGGAACGATATTCGTCGCTATGAAAGTTGTTGCCTCAAGTAAATCATCATCAGGATAATAATGCTCCCGCACTAATTCCGTAAGCCCACTAGAGCCATAACTGTCAAGTTTATAAATAACCTTGTGTTGTTTAGTATCATCTTCAGGGTCAGGCCATGTTAGGGTAAGAAACTTTGTTAAGTCACTATTATCTGGACTTACAGTCTGAGCCATGAGCACATCCCTGCTAATCCAGTGACCAGCGTTGCGCACTTGATTTATAGCGGTGTTTGTGTCATTGCTGAGTGTAGTACCGGTAAGCACTTGATGTATGCTCATAGCAGCGGCAGCGGCAATAATGCCCGTTAAGGCGATGACTATTATCAGTTCAAGCAGGGTGAAGCCCTTTTGGCTCCTCTCCAGTCTCCTTAGCATTGAAGGCTTTTTCATTTTCATTTACCTAAACTAACCTTGCTTTTCTCCTGTCATTGCGAGACACGCTAGTGCCAAAGCAATCTCACGAGATTGCCACGCCTTCGGCTCGCAATGACATTATCACCCTCATCTTAGTTCCTTCGCGGAGTTTATCCTGAGCGAGATGAGATTCTTCGCTACGCTCAGAATGACAGAAAGCGAAGGGCTCAGGACTTCGCCTCACCTCCCTTCGAGGGAGAGGAGATTGCGGCGTCGCTTTGCTCGTAATGACATAGCGTGGGCCTCTTTATCACCGGTTTACTTTATAGTCCTGCAATGTAAGCACTTCGTTTTCAATACAATCTTCATTATGATAAACGGTGACTGTTATCTTGCGAATGCCTTCTTCACTATCAATTTGTCCAGCCTCGACCTTAACGCAATAGCCAGCGTAGGCATCAGGAAGAGCATGACTCGAGTCAAACCAAGGTAATGGTGCATCTGATGAGCTAGAACCAGAGGTGGTAACTGTGTAAGACCAGCCAACAACGGTGGAGTACTCCTGGCTCTTAACATACTCCATCTGGCTCGTAGCTAAGCTTTGAGCAGTTGAGCGCTCATCAGAGACGAAGACAGCTTTGAGAGAGGTGGACAAGCCGCCGAGAAAGGCAACGGCGATTACGCCCAGAATAGCCAGGGCTATTAGCACCTCAATAAGGCTTACACCCTTAGAGCTGCCTCGGAGAGCTTTCGTTATTTTGTTCATTTGCTGACTGCACCCTCACCTTAGTTCCTTCCCCTTCACTTTGTTCAGGGCTTTGGCTCACTCGCTCAGGACTTCGCCTCACCTCCCTTCAAGGGAGAGGAGGCGGAAATGAAGTGTGCACGAGGCTAAAGCCTCGCACTACATTTTTTCGCCTCTCTCATTTTCTAAGCATTCTTCTGAAGGCGCTCTCATCGATGCCAGCCTGCCGCAGCATTTCATAGAAAGTCCCTTTCGGGATATTCCTTTTACCTTTATGGCTAATTCTTACCTGAAGAATAGAGCCATTCTGCAGGATTCTTTCCCATGTTTCGTGCTTTCTAGCTCTGACAAGTTCAAAACCAAGTTTCCCCAGAACATAGCGCATATCATCATAGGTGTAAATGCCCATATCGTATCCCGATAAGTTCCATAATCTCCCATTCGTCCTGGCATGCTGTAATTTTGTCTATATATGGCTTATGGTGTGCTCTGTTAGGGCTTTTGAGGTATATTTCCTCTCGGGCTTTATAATCCTCGGCATACTCCCTTATGAGTTCCACTATAGCCTCTAACGCTTCCTCTTTGGTATCCATTTCAGTAACCAGGTCCAATTCAGGACACTTAGCCATACATCTGCCGTTGTCTTTGACAATTAGCACTGTTAAAAGCGAACCCGTGGTAATCGCACCAGTCCAGCTTTTCTCAGGTGTTTCAGCTCTTTTCATAACATTACCTCACTAAATGGCTATAGCTATTATTACCTAAATAAGGCCTACGCCCCTAGAGCTGCCTCGGAAAACTCTTGTTATTTTATCCAGCATTATTTAATGCAATGCCAAAATGGCAGTCAGAATGCCCATGTTGCTATCTTTTCAACGGGGCTAATTCTATAGAAAAGAGATTCTTAATAGGCAATCGGTGGCTGGCATCGAAAATCTCAATGCCTACAATCTCGTTTTGTGCTGTAGTATCTAGAACCAACCCTTCATCTATCTCTATAGCTCCATTTGGTTTTTTACCGGAAAAGCAAATATATGCTATGTCATATTTCTTGTCGTAGCTTACTTTCATTAGTCGTGCCTCCCATATCCCATACAATCTCATTCGCCTTCTGGCATGGCGAGAGTAAGTTATTTTAACATTATTCACAACAGTAGTTTGCTTAAATACTATACCTGGCCATAGATGGAATACATAGCTGAAAGCAAAGCTATGGCGATAAGGCCAACTATCGCACCAATTATTACCGTCATAGCTGGAGTGATGAGGGCAACCATGGTCTTGGTTTTATCATCTGCCTCAACTTCGTAGCTCTCAGCCACAGTGGTTAATGTGTTATCCAGGTTACCCGTGCCCTCGCCCACAGCAGTCATCTGTACCATAAGGGGCATAAAAAGCTTATTCTTTGCCATAGGACCGGATAAGCCTCCGCCGGCAATCATACCTTGCTGGACTTCGGTTAATGCTAGTTCCATAGCTTTATTATTTGTGCCCTGAATTACCATGGTCATTATTTCAGGCAGGGGTAAACCGCTGCCAAATAACAATGCCATACTGCGGCAGCAGCGTGAGAGCTCGTTAAGGAGGTTGATATGCCCGATGTGGGGGAAAGTAAGCATTAGCTTACCCCACTGCAACTTGCCCGCAGGCGTCTTGGTATAGGCATATCCCGCAGCAATGGCAGCCACTATGACCAACAAGAGCCAGATACCATAGCTCTGCAGCCAACTAGTGCCGGCGATAAACGCTCTGGTTATTGCAGGTAACTGGACATCAAAGGAAGCATACAGGCTGGTAAAGGCGGGTAGAACAAAAGTGACCATTATCCCGATAACTATAATAGCTAGAATTACAAGGATAGCAGGATAAACTAAGGCGCTCTTGACGCTTTTCTGGGTCGTAGCGGTCCTTTCCATATAATCAGCAGCTCGCCTTAATACCACTTCGAGATTTCCCGTTTTTTCCCCCACGGATACCAGCCGATGATAAAATGGAGGAAAGGCATGAGGATGCTTGCTCAGAGCTTGAGATAAAGGGCTGCCACCACGAACATCGTCAACTACCTCACCAATTATTTTCTTTAAGTTGCGATTGCTTATCTGAGCCTGTAATAGCTCTAAGGAGGTAACAACATCGGTACCTGATTCCAGCAATAAAGCTAACTGACGAGAGAACATTACTATCTCCATTGGGTTTATGCGGGAAAAGCGAGCAGTTAATTTTTCAGCCTGGAAAAATGGCGTGACTCCCTTGAGGCTAAGCACTCGATAGCCGCTATAGGCCAATATATCACTGGCGGCTTCTTCACCAGCGGCAGAAAGCTTGCCTTTGACTACTCTATTATCCTCAGTGCAGGCTACATAATGATAGTTCATAATAACTCCTCATCAGCACTCAAATCCTAATATCTAAACTCTAAATCCTAAACAAATTGAGATTGCTTCGTCGCTAAAGCTCCTCGCAATGACATTATTCTAAATTCAAATATCAAATTTGCCCTTTGGGCAAAATCAGTTGAACTTATTTAATTCCTCCTCCCCACCCTTTTTTGCCTTTGGCAAATTGTTTTGGATTTTGGTCATTAGTGGTTCGATATTGTTTAGCATTTTTACTTTTGCTCTTTTATCATTTCACTCACATTTTAACTGTACTCATCATTCTACTCTATGGAATAAGCGTTGCGCAGGATTTCAGAAGGAGTGGTGATGTCTGCCTTTACTTTGAGCATGCCATCTTTAATCAGCGGCACCATCCCTTCCTCAATTGCCTGGTGTCGAATCTCAGCAGTACTGGCATGATTAAGTATTTGCATTCTTATCTTGTCGCTTATAGGTAAGATTTCAAAGAGTCCTGTTCTTCCTCGATACCCAGAATAGTTACATTGCTCACAGCCAGCGCCGTAGGGAAACTTGGTCCGTTTTTCCCCCATCTCCTTGGCATAAGCTAATTGCTCCATTAGGGGAGCTTCCTTATTGGTGGAGCAATCGGGGCAGATGCAGCGCACCATACGTTGAGCCACCACACCAATAACTGCCGAAGATACCAGGAAGGGCTCTATGCCTAAATCGAGGAGGCGGAAGATAACGCCTATAGTATCATTAGCGTGGATAGAGGAGAGCACCAGATGCCCTGTTAAAGCTGACTGAATGGCTATCGCGGCAGTTTCAGCATCACGAATCTCGCCTATTAGTATAATATCGGGGTCGAGACGCAATATGGATCTTAAGCCGCGAGCGAAGGTAAGCCCCGCTTTAGGATTGACCTGAATTTGGTTCAAGTTAGCAAAGCGGTATTCCACAGGGTCTTCGATGGTGATTATGTTTCGGGAAACTTTATCCAGCTTATTTACCGAGGCATAAAGAGTGGTAGTTTTGCCTGCCCCGGTAGGACCACTGATTAAAATCATGCCGAAAGGGACTTTAAGCATATTTTCATACTTAGCTAAAGCCCCAGGAGAAAAGCCTAGCTGAGGTAAATCTATAATGCCTAATGACTTATCCAGGAGGCGCAGCACCGTAGATTCACCACGCACAGTAGGGACGGTAGCAACACGAACATCTATAGGTCTGCCTTTAGACTCAATGGAAAACTGCCCATCTTGAGGGCGAAGATGGTCGGCAATATTCATATCAGCCATTATCTTGATTCGGGAGGTAAGGGGAAGATGTATTTTTGAGGGCAGGGACATAACATCCTGAAGGGTGCCATCAATGCGATAGCGAATCCTTAATTTATCCTCCTCAGGCTCAATGTGAATATCGGAGGCTCTGGCTTTACTTGCCTCGTCAATTATGATACGCAAGGCACTAGCTACTGGGGCATCCTCACTAGCCTCAATTAATGTTTGGCCCGCAACTGTCTCCGTGCCCGGAATGCGCAATATTTGTTCCTCCATTTGCCCAAAGCCTTTGTAATTGAAGTCAATGGCTTCCCGAACTTCCTTCTCACTGGCAGCTATAGGTTCTATGCGCATGCGGCTTTGTGATGCCAATGCCTCCAGGGCAAAGATGTCAGCAGGGTTTGCCATAGCCACTTGTAAAGTGTTATCTACAATAGCTATGGGCATGGCATTGAATTTTCTTGCCATAACTTCGGGAATCAACTGTAAAGCTTCAGGCTGAGGTCTGCGATTGGGTGCTTTCTTCTCTGGTTGCTCCTCTGGAGCAGTGGGTAGTAAGTTCTCAACAGTGCTTTGTCTGGTTAATAATTCCTCAACAGCGCTTTGAAGGCTAGATATTTCCAGCTCTTGAGGAACTTCTTCAGCAAGTGGCTTTTGGCTTGCAGCTGTTTCCTGAGAAAGCTTCTGCCTAGCGGTAGATTCTCGCCCTTGTGGAGCCGCCTCTTCTGCAACGGGCGACTTCTCAGCCTGGCTGCCAAGTTTGATAACCCTTATCCTCTGCTGTTGAGCGAATTTCTCAGCTTCGGGGGTAAGTTTCCCCGAGATAAGCAGAACTTTGTTATACATCTCAGTGTCATAAGCCTTGGTATCAAATAAGGATACCCGGTTTAGGCTCACTTCGTCGTTATCTATTATATCTATACCCAGTTTGTGTACTATAAAGCCATCGTCCAGGTTGGCCAGAATATCGAAGGGATACTCTGTGCCAGACTTACCCTTGACCCTGGCATTTTCCTCCACATTGTAGCCAATGTCGATAAGAGCTCGCAGGAATTCAAGTTTTGTGTTAAACGCGGTAGGGGCAATTTTCTTACCTTGCCTTACAGGTGGTGAGGCTAAAAGGGCCTCCAATGCTTCCTTATCAAAGACTTTTATTCGCTGTGACTGAGCAAAACGAGCGGCTGCAGAATCGACTTTGGGAAAAGCTATAAGCACCTTATCTCGAATGCCACAGTCATAGCATTTATCATCGAAAGCGAAAACTTCACCCAAGCCCACCTCCTGGTTGTCCTCGTGTACAATGTCTACAGCCATGGTATAGGCGATAAAACCGTGGCTTTTATGTGCCAGAATGCCGAAGCTATGCTCAGCGCCAGATTTGCCCGTTGGGGTAGCATCGCGCTCCACTTCATAGCCGTGGCTTTCGAGCTTCTCTATAAGACGCTCTTCTAGCTTCGGTTTAGATTCTGACTTTAATCCCTGCATGTTACTCTCTCGATATCTTTAGACTGACTTACACACTAATATATTCTAGCTTACATAACTAGTTTGGGGGTGTCAATAAAATTAGCCTCCTGGCGCCTACCTTCGCCGGGAATGGCTCTACATAGTCGCTCCGCAAAATCTATAGCTGCCATGTTTTGCTATCTCCTCATCTCCTTATCTTCACCTTTTTTCTTCGGAACCACATGCATCAATCTAAAGTTAATTGTAGTGGTGGCTGAGCTTGCTGTAAATAGCCTATTAGTCCCGATTGCCATCGTATTTTAGTACTGTATTGACACGATGCGATTTATTGGCAATAATGCATATGGTGAGAAAGCTTGCATATTCGAAATTATGGATTTATTTGGTTACCTTACTCTTGCTTCTTAGCCTCTTTCCTTTAATAAGCAATAACCCAGTTTCAGCTAATCCCGGTAAGCTGGAGTGGTCCATTGTGGACACTCCCAGCGAAGAAGACTATGTGGTGCTTAGCCCCAGCGAAATAAACGCCATTGCGATTGGCTCCGATGATGAAACCTTCTATACCATAGATATTCCGAATGGCAAAGTTTACAAGTCAATCGATGCTGGTATCACCTGGAAAGACGACTTAACTGAGGCTCTCAGCGATGAAGGCGCTACTTTGCCCGCATGGGATATAGCTGTGGCGCCGGACAATCCAGAATTGGTAGCTGTGGTTACCAATGCCAGGCAAGAAGTTTATGTCTCCGGAGATGGTGGAGATAGCTGGATGGACACCGATATTTCGGAGGCTGCAGGCTGGGGTGCCAGTTTGCTCATTGCCGATATCACCTTCTCCCCGAAATATACAAAAGATGGCAATAGTAGATGGGATATTGCCATAGGCACAAGAAAGCCCGATGGTAGCACCAACGGCGATGTCTGGGTGAGACGGCTGCTAGTGGATGAGGGGCGCATTGCATTCGTTGAGGGATGGGATGCTCAAGAATTGAATATGGATGTCACCTCGGTTTGCTTCTCACCCAATTATTCCACAGATAATAACACCATACTGGCTGTTGCCAGTGATGTTGATGACACTTATCTCTGCACCGGGACGAGGAATATCAATACAAATACCACAGATTGGAATGTGACCACCCCCAGTGTGGTGGAGATAAGCGAAGCCCCAGAAGATTCACCTAGCCAAAGCCAGATCATATTCTCAGACCTGGCGCTGCCTTCAAATTATTCGGGGAAAGCTGCAAGCAGTCGCACTGTATATGCCAGCTATAGCGCAGAAAACACGACCGCTGATGATGTTTACCTTATAGATGATAATGATGCCTTCAGGATGAACGTAAAAGGCGACGAAGGGGTTCCCATAGCCTCCATTGCTTATAACAATGGCAAGCTCCTGGCTGGAGGAATGACTAATATAGCAGGTACAGCCAATGCTTTAATTCGCATTTGTGCCAATCCTGTGGTTTGCCCTCTCAAACCGAAATGGGAAAGTCCAAGTAAGCCACCCACGGGAGGCGCTGTTTCCGGCTATGCCAACGCTCAAGTTGCCTGGAGTAGTAATGGCGAGATGGCTTACTGCGGAACCAGCAGTAGTAATGTAGCGAGCGCCAGTGATTGGGCAGATACAGATGTATCCAGCGGTCATCCTTGGTCTGGTACCAGACTCGATGAGAGCGCCTTCTCCCGAAGCGACGATGATGGCGATACCTGGAATCAACTTAGCCTCATAGATACTGAAATGGAATACCTTCGCGATTCTGCTCTATCAGTGGATACTGAAGGTACCAAGACTCTTTATTATCTTTACCTGGCTTCAACGGGCAGCGGCTTTGATAGCATATGGCGAAGCGAAAGCAAAACACTGGATGAAGAAACTTTGGAAAATTTGGATTGGGAGAGGATATTATGCTTGAATAGCAAAACTGACGATATAATTCTGAGGCCAAGTGCTAAGAAAGATGAGCTGAGGCTTTTTCTTGCAGTTCGCGGTACTGACGATGTACGCTATTTTGATAAGGATACCCAGGGTAAATGGCAATGGGAGCGATTCTGGGATTGCCCCGATGTTACTGACCTGGCTGTGGTCAATGATGAAATGTTTTATGTCCTCGATGACAATGAAGTCAATAAATGTTCCTGGAATGAGGAACTGTGGGGAGGTATATGGGAATGGCAAAGAGACATAGATACCGGGTTGCGTCATGGATATACCATAGCCGCAAGCGGTAAGAATTCTGTCTTCGTTGGTGAGAGCGAAAATGGCGAAAGCAGAATAGCTTATTCCACTAATGGTGGAGCCACTTTTAAACTTACCAAGGCTGTACCCGAACCAGGCAACATATGGGGGACACCCGATGAGGAATTCGCCAGCAATCGGTTTATTTACGTTGCCAGTGAAGGATATGGAATTTATCGGTGGGCTATTGGAAGAAGCACTTCATGGGAGAACCTAAATCTCGGATGTTGTTTGAGCTGTTATGGTTTGGCACAAAAGGGAGGTGCCCTTTACGGACTTTGTAGGTTTGGCATTAGTCGCACCTTAATCCCCCATGAAGAAATAGTTACTCCCAGCGACTGGGATAGCCTTACTGTAGGGCTACCAGAGCCGCCAAAGAATCCTGTTGCCTTCAAGCCCGGCTCACTAAAGGCGCTGAAGGTAATAGGCAAGGATATCATAGCCTTACGAGCAATTGACGACAATGAATACTTCAGTGGCACTTTAGACCCCGATGCCTCGGGGTATGACCCCAATGTAGGCCGCCTTTGGATTTACTCTGATATCTTTGTCCTGCGAGCCCCCTGGCCAACTTCTCCGGCTCTAGGCAAGTTGCTGCCATGCGACCACTGCACTTGCCAGGCTGAGGTGTTTTGCTTCCATTGGCGAAGATTACCCTTAGCTGAGAAATATGACTTGTGGATAGCACTGGATGAAGAATTTACTGCCATACTAATCAAGGTGGGGAATATGACTCCTGATGACCTCTATAGTCCAGCGTGGTGTCCCCCTACAGGTTCTCCCCGCCTTACTTGTGGCAAAACTTATTACTGGAAGGTGAGAAGCTGCCAAAGCACTGAAGATGAGCGGGTTCACAGCAGGTGGTCACCGCCAATGCACTTTACGGTGAAAACCTGCAGTTCAGTAGAAGAGATGCATCTTGCCCCTTTACTGAAGGCTCCACAGAAGGGCGGCAAGAATGTTTCCAGGTCGCCCGGGTTCTCCTGGATAGGCTTCCCTGACACAACAAAATATGAATTTGTCCTGGCTAACGATGCCGCTTTAACGCAGATAGTGGTTAAAGAAGAAGTGTCTACCTCTGCTTACCACTACAGCGATAGGCTTGACTGGGGGGCAACCTACTTCTGGCAGGTGAAAGCCATTGAACCAGTGCCTAGCGAGCCTGCTACAGGCACTTTTACTGTTAAGCCAGAGCCAGCCGCGCTGCCAGCGCTGCCAGCAGCGCCTGGGACTCCGCTTTGGATATGGCTTGTCATTGGCACACTTTCCTTATTGATTATAGTGGTTATTGTGCTTTGCTTTGTCAAGCGGTAGGCAAAAAACAACTCGTAGCTTCAACGCAACTTCCGATTATACTTCAACTGGCAGACCTGCGGGCTTGCTTCTATATTGATTTGACATTTTTATTCCTCTGTGTTAGATTCCTACTTTGGTGTCTACTGAAGGTTAAAGGATTAGAGAGTTAGAAAAGGCTGGCTGGCTGAAGCCGAGCGGAATTCTCAGAAGGAGTAGACCGGCGTATAACCAGACGGCTTTTTGATTGTCTAGAATATTGGAAGGAGTATAAAATGCCGACAGTTAATCAACTCGTGCGTAAAGGGCGGCGGAAGCCTGTGAAGCGAACTAAGGTGCCGGCATTACATTTCACTTATAATGCTATGAAAGGCAAAACCAAATGGACTCCGGGGTCGCCTCAAAAAAGAGGTGTGTGTATTCAGGTCAAGACTGTTACACCCAAGAAACCCAATTCAGCATTGCGTAAAGTTGCTCGCGTAAGGTTAACTAATGGCATAGAGGTGAATGCTTATATTCCTGGCGAGGGGCACAATTTACAGGAACACTCGGTAGTTTTGATTCAGGGAGGCAGGGTTAAGGATGTCCCTGGAATTCGTTATCATATTATTCGTGGTGTTTTAGATACTGAAGGAGTAGCCAATCGAAAGCAAGGTCGAAGCAGGTATGGTACCAAGCGACCTGAAAAGTAGTAAGGTTCTCGAATGCCAAGAAGAGCTATAAAGGTAGTAAAAAGACTAGCGCCTCCTGACGCTAAATATGGTAGTGTCTCTATAACTAGGTTTATTAATAAGGTTATGTTGCGGGGGCAAAAGGCTACGGCTCAACGTATTGTCTATGATGCCTTGCAGCTTGCTGGGCAGCAACTGGAGAGCAGCAATCCCATGGAAGTTTTGGAGCAAGCAATTAAAAATGCCACGCCGCTTCTTATGGTTAAACCGCGCCGTGTTGGAGGTGCCACTTATCAAGTTCCTATGGAGGTGGAATCGGAGCGTGGGCAAACTTTAGCCATGCGCTGGATCATTACTTCAGCGCGAGCTCGTAATGGCAAATCTATGGCAGAGAAGTTAGCCACGGAGTTAGTTGATGTTGTTCAAAATCGGGGAGCAACGGTTAAGAAGCGTGATGATATGCATAAGATGGCTCAAGCTAACAAAGCTTTTGTTCATTATCGTTGGTGAGAAATGGTATTAAAGACGATACTCGAGGCGAAGGGTAAGTTTATGTCACGAAGATTTCCTTTGGAAAAGATACGAAATATAGGAATCATTGCTCACATAGATGCTGGCAAGACTACAGCTACGGAGAGGATTCTTTATCACGCGGGGCAGACTTACAAAATTGGGAGTGTGGATGAGGGTACAGCCGTAATGGATTGGATGCAGCAGGAGAGGGAACGAGGTATTACTATTACTTCAGCAGCTACCACTTGTCGCTGGGGTGAGCATTCCATCAATATCATCGATACCCCTGGCCATGTGGATTTCACCGCTGAGGTGGAGCGTAGCCTTCGCGTATTGGATGGTGGCGTTGTAATCTTCGACGGCGTATCTGGGGTGGAAGCTCAGACGGAGGCTGTATGGCATCAAGCAGATAAATACAAAGTGGCGAGGATTTGCTTTGTTAATAAGATGGATAGGACTGGTGCTGATTTCTATCGCACAGTGGCTATGATTAACGAAAGGTTGCGAGCTAATGCACTGCCTATTCAGCTTCCTTTAAGCACTGACAACCTTTTTCGAGGTGTTATTGACCTCGTGGAAAATAAAGCTATTGCTTTCCTTGATGGCCCTAATTCGACGTCAGTGGAGGAAGTTATACCAGAAGGAGACAAGGCTGTTGTGGCTAGTTACCGCCAAGCGTTGCTTGAGAAAGCAGCTGAGAGTGATGACCAGATTATGCTGATGTATCTTGATGGGCAAGATATTCCTGTTTCTCAACTTAAGGCAGCCATAAGAAGGCTGACCATTTCTAGTCAGGTAGTGCCTGTCCTTTGTGGCAGTGCTCTGAGGGGTAAAGGTATTCAGCCGCTGCTCGAAGCCATTGTAGACTATCTTCCTTCCCCTTTAGATATCCCTCCTACCTACGCCGGCAAGGTTAAAGGAGAGGGAGAAATCCTTTGTCAGGCGAGCGACGATGAGCCCTTTTCCGCTTTAGCGTTCAAAACGGTTTCCGACCCATTTATGGGAAGGTTGACCTATATGCGGGTATATTCGGGTAAAGCAAAGGCTGGAGCTCAAATTCTCAATTCCACCAAGAGTGAAAAAGAGAGGTTGGGAAAATTATATATTATGCACGCTGATCATCGTGAGGAAGTTGACTATGCTGATGTCGGGGGCATTGTAGCTACTTTGGGACTTAAAAAAACATCCACGGGGGATACTCTCTGCGAATCTACACGGCCTGTGCTCTTTGAGCCTATAAGATTTGTTGAGCCTGTACTCTCTATGGCTATTGAACCCAAGAGCAAAGCTGACCAGGATAAATTAGATGATGTCTTGGGTAAACTTACTGCTGAAGACCCTAGCTTTAAGACTTACCATGACCAGGAAACAGGTCAAACCCTTATTTCGGGGATGGGGGAGCTCCATCTTGAAGTGTTGGTAGAACGCATGTTCCGTGAATTTGGCGTGAGGGTGAATGTTGGTAAACCCCAGGTAGCTTATAAGGAAACAATTACTGTTCCAGTAGAATCTGAAGGAAAATTTATTCGCCAGTCAGGCGGCAGGGGACAATATGGACATGTTTGGCTTAGACTTGAGCCTGGCGAGCGAGGTAGCGGATTCGAGTTTTGCCAGAAAATTCGGAGCGGAGCTATACCTAAAGAATTTGTTCCTCCTGTGGAAGCTGGCGTCAAGATGGCTCTACAAAACGGTGGATTAGCTGGCTACCCTGTGGTAGATGTTAAAGTGACTTTGTATGATGGTAGTTTCCATGAAGTTGATTCTTCAGAGCTAGCTTTTAAGATGGCGGCTTCCATCGCAGTAAAGGAAGGAGCGAGGAAAGCTAAGCCTGTTCTTCTCGAGCCTGTTATGAAGATGGAAATAATGGCTCCAGCTCAGTTTTTGGGAGACATTGTTGGCGATTTAAGTTCCCGAAGGGCTCATATTGAAAACATTGAGAGTTATGTTGCTCTCTCCACCATCCGTTGTCTTGTTCCTCTAGCGGAAACCTTCGGCTTTGCCACTGATTTAAGGTCGCTTAGTCAGGGAAGGGCAACTTACACTATGCAGTTTCATTGCAATGAAGAATTGTCTGATAGCTTGGCAGAAGGAATTGTGACTAAGGTGGGGCGAGGTAAATGACTAACCAGAAAGTTCGCGTTAAGATCAAAGGCTTTGACCATAGGTTAGTTGACCAGGTGACAGAGCAAATAGTAGAAGCATTGGAGCGCACTGGTGCCATAATCGTTGGGCCAGTGCCTTTACCCACGCGTATTGAAAAATTTTGTGTTATCCGCTCCCCCAATATTGATAAAGATTCCAGGGAGCAGTTCGAAATCAGAACCCATAAGCGGTTGATCGATATTTTGCAGCCAAGTTCTAAGACTATAGATTCTTTGACCCAGCTTAATTTAGCTTCTGGAGTGCAAATAGATATCAAGATGTAAAAAGGAAATAAAAAGCAAAGTTGTAAATGATGGGTATTATTGGTAGGAAACTAGGTATGACACAGCTGTTCCCAGAGAACGGAGAGGCAATAGCAGTGACTGCCATTGAGGCGGGACCTTCTGTGGTAACTCAGGTAAAGAACCGGGCTAAAGATGGATACAACGCTATTCAGCTAGGCTTCGTTGCGAGTGGGGTAAAGCAATTACATCTTACCGCTCCAGAAAAGGGGCATCTTAAAGGCATAGATGAAGTTCGCTATCTTCGCGAATTCAGAACTGAGGATATTAGCTCAGTCAAGCGTGGTAGTAAAGTGGATGTTGGTTTTCTAAAGCCAGGTGATTTAATAAATGTAAGCGGTTTCTCCAAAGGCAAAGGTTTTGCTGGTGTGGTGAAGCGCTATCATTTTGCCGGAGGGCCCAAAACCCATGGCCAAACTGATCGTCATCGCGCTCCCGGCTCAATTGGTGCTACTACATCTCCTGGTAGGGTGCTTAAAGGGAAGCGCATGGCAGGACATATGGGGAATAGAAAAGTAACAGTGCGTAATCTTGAAGTAATTGAATCTGACCCAAGTCGAAATTTACTTTTAGTAAAGGGGGCAGTACCCACAGCCAAGGGGGGTCTGCTAATTATTGAGAAGGCGAGGTGGTAAAAGGTGCAGCAGGTCCCAGTTTATAGATTAACAGGCGAGGTCGTTGAGCAAATGGAGATTAGAGAGGATGTTTTTGGGCTTCCCTTCAATCATGCAGTAGTTCATCAGGCAATGGTGAGACAGTTAGCCAATAGACGTCAGGGAACTGCATCCACCAAAATGCGAGGAGAGGTTAGAGGGAGCACGAGGAAACTTTTTAGCCAGAAGCATACTGGCAGAGCACGAAGAGGAGATATAAAATCACCCCTCCTTAGAGGAGGTGGGGTAGTTTTTGGCCCTAAGCCACGCTCCTATCGCCAGGCAATGCCCAAGAAAATGAGGCGTTTAGCTATAAAATGCGTCCTTTCTGCTAAAGTTAGAGAAGGTAATATAAGGCTAATAAGGGAGCTTGATTTTAAGGAGCCAAAAACAAAAGATATGCTCAAAGTTTTAGCATTGCTTGGCATTGGTTCTTCCGTTTTGATCCTTACCGAGAACGTGATACCCAATGTGGTTAAATCAGCGGCTAATTTACCCCAGGTCAAAGTTCTACCTTCAACTCTAATCAATATAGTGGATTTACTTTCTTATGAAACGCTATTAATTACTGTACCTGCGATACAAAAGGTAGAGCAAATTTGGAGTCGGGAAAATAGAAGCAAGGAGATCCCGAAAACCCCCAGAGTTTTTGAGTAAAAGTCATGCATCATTATGAGGTTTTACGACATCCTTTAGTTACGGAGAAGGCTACTTCGCTTCAAGAAGGAGATAAATATTCTTTTGAGGTAGCTAGTGCAGCTAGCAAGCCTCAAATTAAGGAAGCAGTAGAGCGAGCTTTTGAAGTGAAGGTAGCCAAAGTCAATGTGATGACTATTCCGGGAAAAACAAGGCGGGTGGGGAGGCGACAGGTAACGGCTTCTCCTTGGAAGAAGGCAGTGGTTAGCTTGGAGCCAGGACACAAAATCACTTTTTTTGAAGGTGTTTAGTAAGCGATGGGTTCAGTTATTAAGTGGAGAAAGAAAAAAATGTCGAAGCATCAGCATAAGAAGCTTCTCAAGAAGACTCGCTGGCAAAGGAAGCATCCATAAATGAGGGTTGTCTCATGGCATTAAAGACTTATAATCCAAGCTCCCCAGGCAGGAGATCTATGACTGGTGCCACTTTTGAGGAGCTAAGCAAGGTGGCTCCAGAGAAATCGCTGCTTAGGCCGTTGAGAAAAAAGGCAGGGCGGAATAATCGCGGTGTGATAACAGTACGTCACCGAGGTGGAGGAAGGAAACGCAAGCTTCGTATTATTGATTTCAAGAGGAATAAAAATGTTATCCCAGGGAAAGTGGCCTCTATTGAATATGATCCTAATAGGTCGGCTCGGATTGCCCTGATTCATTATGTTGATGGGGAAAAGCGTTATATCCTTGTTCCTTTGGGTCTTAAGATAGGTGATACAATAATGGCAGGTAGCGATGTTGAGACGAGACCAGGAAATGCTTTGCCACTGGGCTCTATTCCTGTAGGAACCTTAGTGCACAACGTTGAGTTTGAGCCAGGCAAAGGAGGGCAACTTATTCATAGCGCTGGAACTTCAGCCCAAATTATGAGTAAAGAATGTAAGTATGTCTTGCTTAGACTCCCTTCAGGGGAATTACGCAAATTTCATAATAGGTGCCTGGCTACTGTTGGTCAGATAGGCAATGTTGATCATGGAAGTATAACATTGGGTAAAGCCGGGCGTAAACGGTGGCTAGGTTTTCGCCCTTCAGTTAGAGGGGCTGCTATGACTCCTCGCGATCATCCTCATGGAGGTGGTGAGGGCAGAGCTCCACGAGGAATGCCTCCCAAAACACCTTGGGGGAAACCGGCTTTGGGTCATAAGACGCGCCGTAGCAAAATATCGAACAAGATGATCCTTAAACGGAGGAGGTAGTATGTCACGGTCTCGTAAGAAAGGCCCTTTTTGTGATGCTAAATTGTTTAAGAAAATAGAAGCTCTTAACAATTCAGGTGAGAAAACAGTGATAAAGACTTGGGCTCGCGCCTCCACTATTTTGCCTCAGATGATAGGGCATACTATTGCTGTGCATAATGGTAGGAAGCATGTGCCCATTTTTATCACCGAAAATATGGTGGGGCATAAGTTAGCGGAATTTGCCCCAACTCGGACATTTAGAGGACATACCACTAAGGGTAAGGTAACAGCGGCAAGGAAATAGGATGAAGGTAAGAGCTGTAGCTAAGGATATCGGCATTTCATCTCGGAAAGTTCGTTTGGTGATAGATATGGTTAGAGGTAAAAAAGTCGATGAAGCTTTAACTATTCTTGCTTTCCTGCCTACCCCAACAGCCAAAACTGTAGCTAAGGTGATTAAATCAGCAGTTGCCAATGCTGAGAACAATCTTCAAATGTCACCTGCTGATCTTAAAATCACCGATATCTTTGCTGACCAAGGACATACCTTAAAGAGGTTTCGACCGAAGTCTAGAGGGCGGGTGAGCCCTATCTTGAAGCGCTCAAGCCATATTACGGTTTTCGTTAGCGAGGAGGAAAAGTAGCTGTGGGACATAAGGTTCACCCTTGCGGTTTTAGGCTAGGTATTAGTCAGGATTGGCAGGCCAAGTGGTATGCAGAGAAGGATTATGCTCGGTTTTTACTGGACGATTTGAAGCTGCGACGGGCTGTGGAACAAAAATCCCCCGGGGGTGGCATTGCAAGAATAGAAATAGAACGACCAGGCGATGAGGTATGTATAACTCTTTATTCTGCTCGCCCTGGCATCTTGATTGGCCGGGGAGGACAGAATGTGGAAGCACTGAGGTCAGAACTGGAAAAGATTAGCCGAGAGAAAATTAGATTGACTATCAAAGAAGTTGGACGACCTGAACTTGAAGCTTGTTTAGTGTCTCGAAACCTAGCTGAGAGGCTTGAAAATAGGATACCTTTTCGTCGAGCTATGAAACAAGCGGCTTTCCGAACTTCACAGGCTGGCGCTAAGGGGATAAAGATAACATGTGGGGGAAGACTTGGTGGGCTTGAAATCGCCAGGTCTGAGACCCTTCGCCAAGGTCGAATGCCATTACATAAATTGTATGCTGATATCAGCTATGGTTTTACTGAAGCTCGTACTGTGATGGGACATATTGGAGTTAAAGTCTGGATTTATAAAGGTGATATTCTTCCTGAAGTGAAGGAGAAAAGTGTTACAGCCGAAACGAGTGAAGTATCGCAAAGTTCATAGAGGGAGATTAAAAGGTAGAGCCCATAGAGGGAATACTGTTGCCTTTGGTGATTTTGGTTTGAGGGCTGAGGAGTCTGCTTGGGTAACAGCGAGGCAAATTGAGGCAGCTCGCCGTGTATTTGTGCGCTATTTGCGTCGGGGTGGTAGATTATGGATACGCATTTTCCCTGATAAATCTGTGACTAAAAAACCTGCAGAGACAAGAATGGGTAGTGGTAAAGGTGCTCCTGACCATTGGGTGGCGGTAATTAAGCGAGGTAGAGTTATGTTTGAACTAACTGGCATTAAGGAGGAGATCGCTCGGGAAGCAGTGCGCTTTGCCTCTCACAAACTTCCCATAGCTACCAGTTTCGCCACAAAAGAAGGAGAGAAAGTTGAAGGCTAGTGAAATTCGCGCCCTTAATAGTGAGGAGTTATTAACAAAGCTAGAAGAGGCTCATGAAGAATTTTTTAACCTTCGCTTCCGCCTGGCAACTCGGCAGTTGGTGAATCATTGTGAGATACCCAAAGTGAAGAAAAAGATCGCTAGAATGGAGACTATTCTAAGGGAAAGAGAGCTTGGCATAAAATGACGAAACGTAAGGTAAGGTTTGGCTCTGTAGTAAGTGACAAGATGGACAAAACTGTGATAGTGGTTGTAGAAACTAGGAGAGTGCATCCACTTTATAAGAAAAGTATTAAAGTCACTAAAAAATATAAAGCTCATGATGAGAATAAGGCTTGCAAGATCGGGGATAAGGTAAAAATTATGGAGACTCGCCCTTTGTCTAAGGAAAAGAGATGGATAGTGGTGGGGACAATGCCTCGAGGTGAAGCTACTTTGGGCGATAGTAAAGGGGCTTGAGATTCTTAGCTGCATTTAGGATGACACGCATGGAGGAAAATGATTCAGACTTATACCAGGCTTAAGGTAGCTGATAACACGGGAGCCAAACAGGTTATGTGCATTAATGTACTCGGTGGGACGAGAAGAAGATATGCACATGTAGGTGATATTATTGTGGTTACGGTAAAGCGGGCTGTGCCTCACGGGGAAGTGAAAGCGGGTGAGGTAATGCGAGCTGTGGTTGTACGTGTGGCTAAGCCTTATCGTCGCCTTGATGGCTCTTATATTAGATTTGATGAAAATGCTGCAGTCATTCTTGGTGATAAAAATAACCCGAAAGGTAGCCGAGTTTTGGGTCCCGTAGCCCGGGAACTTAGAGACAAAAGTTTTACTAAGCTAATATCCCTGGCTCCAGAGGTTCTTTGAGATGAAAATCAGAAAAAACGATACTGTCATCATCCTTGCTGGTAAGGATAGGGGAAAAAGAGGGAAAGTACGTCGTGCTCTCCCTGGGAAGAATAGAGTGCTGGTAGAAGGACTCAATATGATTAAACGTCATTCCCGAGCTCGTAGGGCAGCTCGACAAGCTGGCATAATTGAGCTTGAAGCTCCACTCCATGTATCTAATGTGATGCTGCTGTGTAACAAATGTGGTAAACCCACGCGAGTTGGTTTTCGTTTTCTTGATGATGGCAAGAAGGTTCGGGTTTGCCGTTCCTGTGCTGAAGCGATTGACTAGGAGGATTTGCTTACGATGTCTGGTTTGAAAGAAAAATATTTAACAAAATTGGTTCCTGAACTTAGAACTAAGCTTGGTTATAGTAACTCAATGCAATTGCCTAAGTTGGAAAAGATTATGCTTAGTATAGGTTTAGGCGAAGCAATACAAAATCCCAAAGCCCTTGAGGCGGCAGAGGGGGACTTAGCTACTATCTCGGGACAGCATCCCGTCATTACGCAGGCAAAAAAATCCGTTGCTTCCTTTAAGTTGAGGGCCGGTATGTCTATTGGAATGATGGCGACGCTGCGAGGTAAACGGATGTATGATTTCTTTGATAAATTGGTTAATGTTGTCTTGCCCCGCTTTCGCGATTTTCATGGCGTATCTAAAGATTCTTTCGATGGCCGAGGGAACTATAGTCTAGGCATAAAAGAGCAAATAGTTTTCCCTGAGATTGATTATGATAAGATAGATAAAATTCGTGGTCTCCAGGTAACCATAGTTACTACTGCCAAAAATGATAATGAAGCCGGGGGTTTGCTAGAACTTATGGGCATGCCCTTTAGGAGAGATTAAATGGCGAAGACATCCCAGATTGTGAAGTCAAAACGGGCACCAAAATACAAAGTGCGGCAACACAATCGTTGTCAATTGTGTGGCAGGCCCCGTGCTTATATGCGCAAATTTGGCTTATGTCGTATTTGTTTTCGGAAATTCGCTGTAACTGGTGTAATCCCTGGAGTAAGGAAATCAAGCTGGTGAAGCGAAGTCCTGAACGTAATAAAGGAGCTAGAGATGGCAGTTACTGACCCAATTGCTGATATGTTGACTCGGATACGTAACGCTGTGATGGCAAATCATGATAGTGTGCTTGTGCCTGCTTCTCGAGCAAAGCTTTCTATCACCAGAATACTTAAAGAGAAAAGCTTTATCGAACATTATGAAGTTCTCAAGGGGAAACCACAACCAATGATAAAGATTCACCTCAAATACACAGATAGCTGTCCAGCAATCTTAGGTTTAGAAAGAGTAAGCAAGCCTGGCCTAAGGGTCTATGTGGGACAACGCGAAATACCTCGCGTTTATGGGGGATTAGGCATTGCCATTTTAACGACATCTAAAGGCATTATGACTGGTCAAGAAGCATGGCGGCGTCGCTTTGGTGGTGAACTTCTATGCTATGTATGGTGAATTAGGAGCTATGAACTATGTCTCGAATTGGATCTTTCCCTATTTCTATACCTCAAGGTGTTGAAGTAGAGATTAAGGGGAGTGAAGTAAGAGTAAAAGGTGCTAAGGGGGAACTCTATCATCGTTTCCCCCCTGGCATTTCTGTTGCATTGGAGGACGGGAAACTGATTGTGACTCGATCTAGCGATAACAGGATTCATCGTTCTTTACATGGGCTTACGCGAAGCCTTCTGGCAAACATAGTTGAAGGGGTAAGTGAGGGCTTTGAGAAAATCTTAGGAATAAATGGCATAGGTTACAGAGCACAGAAAGTTGGTGATAAATTGTCGCTCCAGGTTGGTTACGCCAATCCTATAGAGTTTTCCCCTCCCTCCGGTATTAGTATCACCGTGGAAGGCGTAAACCGCATACATATTACTGGAATTGATAAAGAAACTGTTGGAGAGGTCGCTGCCAGAATTCGGGCTTTACGCCCCGCTGATTGTTATAAAGGGAAGGGCATTAAATATGCTGAGGAGAAACTGCGACTCAAACCTGGCAAGTCAGGTAAAATAGGTAAGAAATGACTAAGAGGAATTTAAGGTTAGCCAGAAAAATACGGCACAGAAGGGTGAGGCAAAGAGTAGCGGGTATAGCAGCTAGGCCGCGATTATGTGTCTTTCGAAGCTTAAACCATATCTATGCCCAAGTTGTAGATGATACTGTAAGCCGAACTTTGGTTTCAATGAGCACTCTTGATTCTCAGGTGAGAAGCGAGATGGATGATGTGGTGAAAAAAACCAGGAAGGCTGAAGTGGTAGGAACTCTGCTTGCTGAGAAAGCACTAAGCAAAGGAATCAAGCAAGTAGTTTTTGACCGCGGTGGGTATAAATATCATGGCAGAGTTAAGGCTTTAGCTGAAGCTGCCAAGCGAGGTGGATTGGAATTTTGAGAAACGAGCGAGTTATTTTATGAAAGCAGTTACTAAAATAAGGGGCAAAAAGGCTAAAGTTGATGCTTCAGAGTTAACTTTGGAAGAGAAGTTATTAAGCATTGACCGCATAACTAAAGTGGTTAAGGGTGGCAGACACCTTCGGTTCAGAGCTTTAGTGATAGTTGGTGATGGCATGGGACATGTGGGATTTGGTTTGGCTAAGGCAACAGAGGTTCCTGAAGCAATCCGCAAAGCGAGTACTGCAGGAAAAAAAGAGCTCATTGAGGTGCCTATTATAAATGAAACCATTCCTCACGAGATTCTAGCCAAGTTTGAGGCATCCAAGATTCTGCTTAAGCCAGCATTACCTGGCACCGGCCTAGTTGCCAGCAATACTGTTCGAGCAGTGCTTGAATTGGCTGGTATAGGGAATATCCTTAGCAAATCCCTGGGTAGTTCAAACAAGGTCAATGTAGTCAAAGCGACGCTGCTTGCTTTGGCTAATTTGAGGAAACCTGAAGAACCCGGAGTCTTGAGCCTATCGAAGGATCTCCAAACTGAAGCTCAGGAAGGTAAAGTGAATGAAACAGAATGAATTAAGGCCTCCTGTAGGGGCCAAGCATAAAAGGAAGCGTGTGGGTCGAGGAAACGGTAGTGGACATGGCACCTATTCTGGACGAGGTTGCAAAGGACAGAAGTCCCGTTCCGGGGGTGGAGTGCGCCTTGGTTTTGAAGGTGGTCAGTTGCCCCTAATAAAACGATTGCCAAGAAAGAGAGGTTTCACCAACATCTTCAAAATTGAATATAATGTTGTCAATATAAGCAAGCTCGATGTTTTCCCCTCAGGAGCTGAGATAACTCCCAGAGAATTACTCCGAGCAGGGTTGATTAAGTCCCTCTCCCATCCCACCAAAATTCTAGGCAGTGGCGACATTAAATATCCCTTATTAGTTATGGCCAACAAGTTCTCTGCTACCGCAGAGAGAAAGATTGTTGCTGCTGGGGGAAAGATAGAGAGGGCTTAGAATGCAACGCAGGGAAAAACAACCACGCCTCATCCAGGCAATGATAGATATTTTTGCGTTGCCCGATTTGAGGCAAAAGATTCTTTTTACCCTAGCCATCCTCGTGGCTTTTCGTTTCATAGCTCATGTCCCTTTGCCCGGGGTAGAGGCTGAGGCTTTACGCAGTTTCTTTCAGGGGAATCCGCTCTTCGGCATGCTTGACCTTTTCAGTGGTGGTGCCATGCAAAGGTTCAGCGTGGCTGCTATGGGGGTTTACCCTTATATTACCGCTTCCATAATTATGCAATTGCTGGTTCCAGTTATCCCTAGTCTTCAGTCGATATCTCAGCAGGGAGAAGCCGGTCACCGCAAAATAAATCGAATTACTCATCTCTTAACTGTGCCCTTAGCCGCCCTTCAAGGCTATGGTATGCTAACTCTGCTACGAGGTCAGGGTGCTATTATTGGTCACATTGAGCCATTAACTACTGCCTGCATAGTGATATCAATGACCGCTGGCACGGTATTTCTTGTCTGGCTAGGCGAATTGATTACCGAGCGGGGGGTGGGAAATGGGATATCAATAATAATTTTTGCTGGCATTGTTGCTAGCCTGCCAAGTATGGTTGGACAAGGCTTTATAGCTGGGAGAGACCCTCTGGGTTTAACTGTCTTTATCATACTGGGACTGGCTACTTTAATACTCATAGTTGTACTTATCGAAGCGCACCGCCGTATTCCGGTGCAATATGCGCGCAGTACTTTCCGCAGTGGCCGCATGTATCGGCAATCGGGCTCAACCTACATCCCACTGCGGGTATATACCGCGGGAATGATACCTCTTATTTTCGCTATAGCTTTAATGCAATTTCCGGCAACAATAGCTACCTGGTTTATGAATCCGGCAGGAAACCCAAATTTCTGGAATACCATCGCTAATGTCTTCAATCCTGAGAATGGTGGCTTTCTAGGCTTGGCTTATTGGTTACCATACTTTTTCTTGGTAATTGGTTTTACTCTCTTTTATACTATGATTATATTTGAACAAATGAACTTGCCCCAAACCTTACAGCAGCAAGGCGGCTTCATCCCTGGAGTTCGTCCCGGAAAAATGACTGCGGACTATTTGAATAAGACCATAAAGCGTCTCACCTGGGGTGGCGCTCTCTTTCTCGCTATGGTGGCAATCATGCCCTTTATCGCTAGGGAAATTACCGGCGTCGTAGTGTTGACCATCTCCAGCGCTGCCTTACTTATAGCTGTTGGCGTTGCCCTGGATACTATGAAGCAATTAGAAGCGCAGTTAACCATGCGACGCTACGAAGGTTTCTTGAAGTAGGAGGTAAGAATGTACATCATTATGTTAGGTGCTCCAGGAGCAGGAAAGGGAACACAGGCAGATATCGTGTGCCACGAGATGGAATTGCCGCACATAGCTTCGGGTGACTTGTTCCGGGAGGCATTGGAGAAGAAGACCGAGCTAGGCCTCTTAGCCAAAAGTTATATGGAGAAAGGAGAGCTAGTTCCCAATGCGGTAACTATAAAAATGATTCTGGAAAGGATTAGTGACCCTGATTGTGTCTCAGGCTGCCTCTTCGATGGCTTCCCCCGAACTTTGGAACAAGCTGAAGCGTTAGATAAGGCTTTTGCCGCTCAGGGGAAGAGCGTAGATAAAGCGATATACATTGAAGTGCCCGATGGAGAATTGATAAAACGCCTCAGTGGGAGGTGGATTTGCCGCAATTGTCAGACACCTTATCATCTAGTGAACTCGCCGCCGAAAGTACCAGGGAAATGCGATAAATGCGGCGGTGAATTGTATCAGCGGGCCGATGATACAGAGGGAACGGAGAAGAAACGGTTGAAGGTTTTTCATAACCTGACTGTTCCTATTCTTGATTATTACAGGAAGCAGAGCAAAACTATTGAAGTCAATGGCAATTTGGGAATACAGGAGGTGGCTAAGGAGGTAATCTCTGCGCTCAAACAGCGCTAATGTCATTGTGAGCAAAGCGAAACAATCTCAAATGGTTATTATAAAGTCTCCCGAGGAAATAGTTATTATGCGCCAAAGTGGTAGGATTTGGGCAGATATTGTGGATAGATTAAGAGAAGAAGTGAAACCGGGAATCAAAACTCGCCAGCTAGATGTGATTATGGCCGAAGAATGTGAAAAAAGGGGGGCTAAGCCGTCCTTTAAAAACTACCAGGGTTTTCCGGCAAATTTATGTGTTTCTGTGAATGATGAGATAGTCCACGGTATCCCCGGCGAAAGAGTGTTGCAGGGAGGAGATATTGTCTCTCTAGATGTGGGGGTAGAATTTAATGGCTTTCACGCGGATGCAGCTATAACTGTTGGTGTGGGCGAGATAAGCCGAGAAGCTACAGAACTTATTTCGGTCACAGAGGATAGTTTGAAAGCTGGCATTGCTCAAGCTACCTCAGGGGCACATGTTGGAGACATTTCAGGTGCGATTCAAAATTATGTTGAGTCAAGAGGGTTTTCCGTTGTTAGAGAGTACACAGGACATGGAGTAGGCCGAAGTTTGCATGAAGAACCTCAAGTTCCTAATTTCGTTCTGGGAAGGGGTGTCTTGCTTCGCAAAGGCATGACTCTGGCTATTGAACCCATGGTTAATGCTGGAGGCTGGCGTAGCAGATTGGCTCCTAACCGCTGGACAGTGCTTACAGCCGATGGAAGTCTTTCAGCTCACTTTGAACATACTATTGCTATCACTGATGGAGTGGCTGAGATACTCGCTTAGATTTTAAGTATGGCTAAGAAGGAAAGGATAGAAGTTGAGGGCAAAGTGATTGTATGCTTACCTAATACCATGTTTCGAGCTGAGTTAGCTAATGGCCATGTAGTATTGGCTCACATTTCAGGCAGGATGAGGAAACACTATATCAAGATCTTACCTGGGGATAGGGTCTTAATAGAGCTTTCCCCTTATGATTTGAACCGTGGCAGGATTACCTATCGGCTTTGAATGATTTGCTATGAGGCTTATTATCGCCATTTTGAGCTCTCGTGGGCGAAGATTTCCCAGCAAAGTTTTGACAGGTTAACGAAGAAGGTTTATTATAGTAGGGTTTGTTTTGGTAATCGAAAATGAAAGTGAGGGCCTCAGTCAAGAAGCGGTGTAAAAAATGCCAAATTGTTAGGCGGAAAGGCATAGTGAGGGTTATCTGTGAGAATCCCAAGCATAAGCAAAGACAAGGGTGATAAATAGTGGCACGCATTGCGGGTATAGACCTGCCTAAAGGTAAGCCAATTAGGGTAGCGTTACAGCATGTGTATGGTATTGGTTCTGCATCAAGCCAACGCATTTTAGCTGCCACGGAGATTGACCCTGGCATCAGAGTTAAGGACCTTACTGAAGAACAAGTTGGCCTGCTTCGTGCTGCCATTAGTAAAAATTATAAAGTGGAAGGCGACCTCAGACGCGAGGTTCAGTCAAATATAAAACGGCTTATCGAGATAAGTTGTTATCGCGGCACGAGACTCCGTATGAATCTACCAGTTCACGGTCAAAGAACACGCACTAATGCTCGTACTAGAAGAGGTGTACGGAAGACAGTGGCTGGTAGAGGCCAAAGGCGCGGTGTAGCTAAGAAATAAATTTAGAGTTGGTAGAGTTGCTAACCCAACAAATTCAGGGAGCTCAAGAAACTCTTGCAGGAGTAGTAAATGCCTAAGAAAAGGAAGACCGGGACAGGCAAAAGAGCCCGAAAGGGGATTATTGAAGGTAAGGCTTATATCCAATCTACCTTCAACAACACTATTGTTACCCTCACTGATTTGCAGGGGAATGTTATTGCTTGGGGAAGCTCTGGCACTGCTGGATTTAAGGGTTCCAGGAAAGGCACTCCTTACGCAGCCCAATTAGCTGCTCGAGAAGCCGCACGACGTGCAGCAGGCGATGGCTTGCGCCAAGTCGAAGTTTATATTAAGGGTCCTGGAAGCGGGCGCGAAGCAGCTATTCGAGCTTTACAGGCTGCGGGGCTTACCATTACCAGCATTAAAGATGTAACTCCTATCCCGCATGATGGTTGTCGTCCTCGGGGAAGAAGAAGGGTGTAAAAATGGCACGATATACAGGACCTGTTTGCCGCCGATGTCGCCACCTTGGGGAGAAGCTCATGCTTAAAGGGGAGAAATGTACCACTCCTAAATGTCCTCTTGAGAAAAGGAATGCTCCCCCCGGAGGACGTTCTATGAGGCGACGCAGGCGGGTTTCTGACCGTGGGCTCCAGTTACGAGAAAAGCAAAAAATTCGCTTTAGTTATGGTGTTCTAGAGCGGCAATTTCGCAGGTTTTTTGCCAAGGCAGGAAAAGCTCCCGGTATTACTGGAGAGAGCCTGCTTATATTACTGGAACGACGGTTGGATAATGTGGTTTATCGCTTGGGCTTTGCCGACTCGCGTCCCCAAGCAAGGCAAATAGTTCGGCATGGTCATATCATTGTTAACGGGCGCAAAACAGATATACCTTCCTATCTGGTAAAATTAGGAGAGGTTATTTCATGGAAAAAAGCCAGTATTGAGACTGAATATTACAAAACCGTGGTTGAGAAAATTAAAGGGAAAGTTATCCCTGGCTGGTTAAGCCTGGATGAAGAAAAAATGCTAGGTAGTGTTTTAGCTCTGCCTGGTAAGGATGATATTGACACTAAGTTTGATAGCAAAGCCGTTGTAGAATATTACTCGAGGTGATATATGTCTGAATTGCCTATACCTAGTGTAAAGTGTGTTGAAGGCGCTGGTAATTATGGTCGTTTTCTTGCTGAACCTCTAGAGCCAGGTTTTGGCGTTACTTTAGGCAATTCCCTGCGGCGTGTAGTTCTTGGTTCTCTACCTGGGGCTGCGGTGACTTGGGCCGAAATTGAAGGAGTTCAGCATGAATTCTCCACCATTCCTTATGTCAAAGAGGATGTCATGGAATTCTTATTAAATGTCAAGGAGCTAAGACTTTGTCCCCTTTCCCATCAACCAGGGAAATTGTTTTTAGAAGCAGAGGGGGAAGGGAAAGTTTGCGCCGGTGATATTAAACCATCATCCGATTTTAACATTGCTAATCCTGAACTTTGCTTAGTTACCTTAGACTCTTCTCAAGCCAGGCTTTATGCCGAATTTAATGTGGAACTAGGAAGAGGTTATGTGCTAGCTAAGTCGGTTGATGGTTTGCCTGTAGGAGCGCTACCAGTAGATGCCACTTTTACCCCGGTGCGAAAAGTCAATTTTTCTGTAGAACCTATTAGGCATGGTCAGGAGGGAGGTCCAGAAAGGCTCATCTTGGAGATTTGGACTGATGCCACTATCTCTCCCTGGGAGGCGCTCCGCCAAGGTGCAAGCATCTTAATTAATCAATTTTCCTCTTTTAGGGATGTCGAAATTCCAGTGGCTGAGGAGGCAGGTTTTGGCAAAGCTTTGTCCATTCCTCCCGAACAATATGATACTCCTTTACAGGAACTAAATTTATCAACTCGTGCACATAATAGCTTGAAAAGGGGAGGCATTTCCACTTTGGGGCAACTATTAGAGGGAAGCAGAGAGGGTTTGCCACCATTACACGGCTTGGGGGCGAAATCTCGAGCCGAAGTGGAAGAGCTATTGGCAAAATTAGGCTTCCCTGTTTCTAACGGGAAGGAGAAATGAGGCATAAGCTAGCAGGGCGGAAATTGGGTAGACCAGCAAATCACCGCTGGGCGCTATACCGGTGTCAGGTAACTGCACTCTTGGCTTATGAAAAGCTCACCACCACTGAAGCTAAAGCTAAGGAAGTTCGCAGCTTGGCTGAAAAAGTAATCACTTTGGGGAAAGATGGTAGTCTTGCTTCAAGGCGGCGAGTCTTGGCTTTTATTACTGATAAAAAGGTAGTGGAAAAGCTGTTTAATGAAATTGCCCCCGATTATGCTGACCGATCTGGTGGTTATACCAGGTTAGTGAGATTGGGTCCTCGACCTGGCGATAATGCCCCTATAGTTCAGATTGAACTGGTTAAACGGTGAACTTTACCAAATTTGTTTTGCTTATAGAGTATGATGGCACCCGGTATCATGGATTTCAATGGCAAGCTAACTTGCCTACTATTCAGAATGAACTGGAGCAAGCTATAAAAAAGTTTTGTGGAGGGAGCAGTCGAGTCATAGTAGCTAGCAGGACTGATGCTGGTGTCCATGCTAAAGGGCAAGTAGTGAGTTTTTGGGAGAAATCTGTATTGGATACTGCGACGATAGTCAAAGCATTAAATTATCATTTGCCCCGGGATATTGTAGTCAAGGCGGCTTATAAGGCTGACGACAATTTTAATGTCCGACGCGACGCTTTGAGTCGGGAATATCGTTATTGTATTTTGAATGACGATACCAGGTCGCCATTTGGTCAGAGTTTTTCTTTGTTTATGCCTAGAATGCTGGATATAGAAGCGATGAATGAGGCCTGCCAACTTATCCGAGGTGAGCATGATTTTAAATCCTTCGCTAGTTCCTTGTTATTGCGAGTAAAGCAAAGCAATCTCAAAAAAGGTACGCGGCGTAATGTTTATGAGGCGTCTGTCCTTGCGGTCAGCCAAAGCCCTGAACCCTGCGCTTCCTGTCATTCTGAGGGAGCAAAGCGACCGAAGAATCTCGCTCAGGGTGAGATCCGCGAAGGGGAAGCGCAGCAATCTCACAAAAAGGCGCGGTTTGTCGTCTTCCGTGTGGTAGCCAATTCCTTCTTGCCTCACCAGGTACGCAATATTGTAGGCCTCTTAATCAGGTTAGGTCTAGGGAAGATAGACATTGGAGATTTTCGAGATATTATGGAGGCGAAGAGGCTGGGTTTAGCTGGTCCTACAGCCCCTGCTTGTGGCTTATGCCTCATGAAAGTTAGTTATCCTAAACCATTGGATGTAATCTCCTCTCCCTTGACGGGAGAGGATTAAGGTGAGGGAGACATGAAAACTTATAGTCCTAAAGCTAAAGATATCAAGCGCGAGTGGTGGGTAGTTGATGTTGCAGATAAAACTTTGGGAAGAGTAGCATCCCAGATAGCTAATTTACTTATGGGCAAACATAAGCCAATTTATGCTCCTCACATCGATACCGGAGATTATGTTGTGGTAATTAATGCTGCCAGCGTCAAGGTGACTGGGAAGAAGGCAGAGCAAAAGATTTATTATAGGCACTCAGGGTACCCTGGCGGCTTAAAGAGTCCAACTTTCAAAGAAGTATTTGCTAGCCACCCTACTCGTGTGTTGGAATATGCAATTAAAGGGATGTTACCTAAAAATAGGTTGGGTAGAGCTATGTTTAAGAAACTTAGAGTTTATTCTGGAAGTGAACACCCCCACCAAGCCCAGATTATAAAAAGGGAAGGCAAGTCTAATGAGTGAAGAAAGCAATGTCACTACAAACGAAGAGAAGCAGTCTCAGTATATTTGGGGAACAGGTAAACGCAAGTGTGCTATAGCCCAGGTTAGGCTTTTCTCTGGAGAGGGGGAGATAATTGTCAATGGCAAGCATTATCAAGAAGTTTTCCCTCGTCTTGAGCATCGCCATATGGTTGAGCATCCTTTTCTGGCTACCGATACTGTGGGTAAGTTCCATATTGTAGTAAAAGTGAAGGGTGGTGGGATAAGTAGTCAAGCCTGTGCCATTCGTCATGGCATCGCTCGAGCTCTAGCCAAGGAGAACGAGCTATTCAAACCCATGTTGCGTAAAGAAGGCTTGCTTACTCGAGATGCCAGAATTAAAGAGCGCAAGAAGTATGGGCTTAAGGGAGCTCGTAAGGCACCACAATACACCAAGCGTTAATTTCAGTTTCCCGCTTTACCATCGCTTTGTCATTCTGAGGGAGCCCTTCACTTCCTCTGTCATTCTGAGCGCAGCGAAGAATCTCTTATGCCCGCTCATTCTTTGTCCTCCTTCGTACTGTCTGAGCCATCCCAGGCTACATCCGGTGTCATTGCGGTGAGCCGAAGTGGCCTGCCCCCCGAAAATAGGACCACCTTGAATGCGAGACTCCTGTAAAATAAGAACAGGAGGAAGCATAAGTGAAAGTAAGAAGGTACTCGGAGGCACAGATATTCAGGATTCTCAAGGAAGTTGAATCGGGAGTG
>JAUWQI010000015.1 GCA_030611085.1 Dehalococcoidia bacterium
AGTTCTGAGTGGTTATTTCGTATCCACGCCTCAACCTGCTGGCGTATTTGTTTTGCCAGTTCAACCATCTCCTGTGCTTCCTGCTCAGTAACTACGCCGGGGCGCTCGTAGTCGCTAATATTTCGTTTGCGGCGTAGTTTATGAAGCCTGCGGATGATGCGTTCTTCCAGCTGCAGAGTAAAAGAAAGAGATTGGATAACATAATAGTGGTAAGCTTCTCGACTTGCTCTGTACCCGGCAGCAGCTAGCGCTGCAGCGGAAGATTGCAGGGCAGCATTATGCGCCATATCCAGCTTACCCGCATTGCTTAGCCCAGCGACCTGGCAATCCTTTAGAGAGCGATCAGCTACTGCCAGTAGCTCAGCAATTTCACGAGATGTCGGCTTATGTTCCTTTAACCAGCCTTTTTCCAACCAGAGACTGAAGCTCATTCTCATCCCCGACTACGAATATTTTATCGCCTGATAATATATCACTGATAAAGTAATGGTTTTCCGACAATCTCTTATTGAACTCTGACAGCGTATACACCACCGGGTTCAATTCACGGTTCAAAGTCCCTTCTGCAGTTGAAATAAGATCAACTACTTCACCAAAGGTGATATTTCCTACCACGAGCAGGTCTATATCACTGAACCTATTCTCGGTTCTCTTGGCTACTGAGCCGAAGATAAAAGCTACCTGTATTTTATCTGCCACGGTTGCAAGAGATTGCCTGATGACATCAGCAACGCCGAAGGTTTTCCTGACGATACTTTTAAGCTCGTTGAAGATAGGGCATTTGTCATTTGCCCGGTAATAGACCTGCCTGCCCCGCGCTGTGCGTCGGATAATCCCGGCATCAGAAAGCCGTTTCAGTTCTCTTTGCAGGGCGCCCAAGCCTACACCAGCGTCTCGAGCAATCTGACGCAGGTAAAAAGCCTCATCGGCATGGCTGTAAAGCAGGGACAAAACTGCCCTGCGAGTCTTGCCGAACAGGAACTCAGAAAGATTACTGCTGTTGACTGATGTACTCATTATGGCTACAATTGTACCCTTTTTAGTTACGGTTTTCAAGGTTTTCTTTGCATAAGGAATCATGGCAACCATTGACAAAAAATTTGACAAAATGATTTTTTACATCTATTATAGTATAGGATTTACCTGAGCCTGAATTGTCACCGTATGGTGTGCGTGCTGTAAAGCTAGGACTCAGGTTTTTTATTTTGGCCACAGTTGCACACGTATCTCCCTATGGTTAATGATAGTCCTGTACTGGTCAGCGTCGGTTTTAGTGCCGAAACTCCTGTGAATTGCTCCAACTATCATATCAGCTAGCTGGAGCAGATTATTCTTCCTCGAATCCTGGGGTTTTACCCTACGGATGAACCTCTGTCCAGGGTTGTTCAGGTGCTTCTTAAAGTACCTCTCGAGTTGTTTACGGAAGTCCTTGCTTCCGCTACCATCTATGATCACTGTAGCGTTATTAAGGAACGCCTTGGCGTTTTCAAAGACCAGACTGCAGGAATATTTGTAGAAAGAGTCTTTATACTGAAATCCTTTTCCCCATAATTTGTTCGGGTCCTTGTCTATGACAATTCCATAGTAGAAGAATTGATATGGGGCGATGGCTTCCAGGAATTGTCTTCGAAAATCTCGTCGACACTTGTTGAAATGAAATTCAAAGCGTGGATCCAAACGCATCTCCCGACGCAGCAGAGTTATCCTGTTATCAGCAGCTTCTGCCTCGTCGTTATCCTCGAAGATAACCAGTGCAATTACAAAATATCTGCTTGAACCCTGGTCTATCTTAAGCCCTGGATCCCCCGATTCGTCAACGAATACTAACACCTGCTATGCTCGCCTTCTAAAACTTGCTATCTCCATCGTGCCATTTTGCTGTCTTTCTGGTGGTGCTCTGATATTTTCCTGACAATATTCCCTATTCTGTTTTTATCTGTGCCTGGCTGCTCAACTTCTGTGCGCACTTACACTTCCCGCTTTCTTGAGCCTTTCTATCTTGACCGCCGAGCGGTCTCTATGACTTTGACTTCCTTGATTTTTATTTCATCCCTTGCAATTCTGATTACATCCTTAGTAACCACATCAGAGGGTCGCTCTCTTCTATCATCTTGTCCTTGTTTAAGAAGATACTCGTCTTCTAAGCCTGCATTTCCTATTAGGCGCTCTACTTCTAATCGTAGCTGTTCATTTCGAAGGATTTTGTATTCCCTGTCTAAACTCCTGTCTCGTATCATTCTTAATAGTTCTACAAAGGCTTTTGCAGCTAAAGGTAAGGCTAATGCTGCCGAGATTATTATCCCTATCTCAATAGGGGATTCTTGTTTCAAATAGTAAGCCTTCAAAAGTTCGTCCTCTTTCAAAGGTCTTCCGCCCCTGTGAAAGAAATAGGAACTCCAAGCAGTGGGGCGATACTTCGGCGAAGCCAAAATGACTAACCTATCATGCAAGTAGACCAAATGCCTTAGCAAGCTGGCAATATTCTCCAAGGGAGGCTCTTTCCCCACGTCACCTTGTAAAACTATTCTGAAAGGTACTGTTTCCATTTTATCGCTCATTCTAAATCAAACTCCTTTTATGTGGATCTCACCTTAACCAGCCGATTCCTCACCAATTCATTGGACTCTACCAGCATAAGCATCTCCACTATCAAGACGTCCTACTTGCCCAAAACTGTGCGATATTTCTCATCATCCTGGAGTTCAGCGATAAGGAATTCGACCCACTTCTTTGTGTAACCGTAGTCCTTATGAAGATCGTCGTACTGGCAGTATTCGGTCTTACACTGTGCAGGATTATTGCTATCTTTTGGAGGTCTCACTTCATAGTAACGCCAACATTTGACATGATGATGACTTGCGCTAAATTTCTTTTGCGGTCCCAATGCTTGCGCTACTTGTTTTGCTACATCAGACGGCTTGATGTTATTTAGATTCGCAACGGGAATGTGTTTTTCCTTCACAAGAGCCGTCACTTTTTCATATGCTGCCATCTGCGCAGGATCACCTAAGTCATAATGTATAAATTCAATAGCAACTGAATCTCGTGAGCGGTGACTGCCGATATTGGGAAGTAAGAAAACTCTATAGCTATATGCCATGTCACCAAAGATATCATCGCTGAGTGCGCTGCGAAACTTTTCTATAAAGCTGGTAACATCATCTGCGAGAGGCTTCATTAATTGCCGTATCGACTTGTCTTTCTCAGTCTGCCTCATGCATGAAAACTGAAGGGAAATAGCAAGGCTTTCATTCAAAGCATACTTAGCTCCGAATTTTTTCTCTATCATCTCCTCGAAGTTGAAAAGGAGTGCCTGGCATTCGCCGAAGATATGAATATCCAACTCTGGTAGTTCCCTATGTTCAATCTTATTGCGGAGCCCAATGAAGAATCTTAGGTTCTGCGCTACAGCGTTATCAGAGCCTTTCCAATATTCTCCAATGCAGTCACTGAGATCCCATGCTTTCGGTTCCCCATCAATCCTCACGAAGCGGCGCGAATTCTTTTTTCGGTAGTATGGTTTTATTCCCTGCCTGTGGAAAATCGCTAGAAAAAGAGATGTCCACGCAATGTGCATGAGTACGATGTACGCTCTTGAGCGAAAGACAGTGCTTGGTCTGTTATATGTTTCTACCGCCAGAAGTGCAGATTCTCGTGCCTTATTCAGCAGGCTTCTCACTACCCTGGGCAATCCTCTAGGCATTATTATTTACCTTCTTCCTGATATGTCCTGCCTTATTGCATTTACATGCTGCTCGTCTCTATCGCCCATAAAGGTTCGCCACTTTCTTATCTATCTCCTTTTCCAGTTCCTGCAAGCGTGCCTGAGCCTGGGGCGGCAGCGGATAGCCATGTTTCGCATAGAGGGCAAGGATTTCGTCTACCAGCGCCACGATTGCTGCTTGCTCCTCCGCTGTGGCGGGCGCGATAGGTAGTGGCTTCCAGTCGTCGGGATAGAGTTGTATTTTGTGCCGTCGTCGCGTTGCCAGCCACTCTTTGGCAAAGGTAGAATTCATCACCGCCAGCAGGTATTTCGGGGCGAACTGTCGCGACAGTTCCTCCAACTCCTCACGGAACACGGTGGCTGGGGCTTCGTTGTACCTCACCTCGTTCCGGTACCTTGCCGTCTTCTGGATAGACTTGTTTCGCACCCCTTTGAGGTAGTGCCAGGGGGCAAACGAAAAAATTCCGTCAGTGTGGTAGAGTCGCCCATTGTCGTAGGCAACCTTTGGCTCAGGCGACACCTTCACCGCAATCAGCTTTTCAGCGGTCTCGTAGATTTCAGGAAAAGTCTTGCGACGGAACATAGCGGGGGCACGTTTTGTCCCCCACTCCAAGAAATGAACGTGCAAGGCACTCCACTTCTCCACGTCCTTGCCCTGCACAAACGGTTTTGGATGCTTGGCGTCTCTCACATCCGTTATGAGGTGGGTCGTCTTGAACAAACTTTGATACCTGCGCTCATCTGAATTGACAACCATTCCTACTGTGATATAGCAAATTCTCTCCAAAGAGACCATCCCTGTCGTCGCGTTCAACAGCTTCTCAACGCTTTGCTTAAACAAATACCTGCCGAGTTCAGATTGTGAAGCAGTAGACAGAACCTCAGCGTTTTGCTCAAAGTCCTCTTGTTTTTCTCCCTGGCGGCGAACGCGGATGGGTTGGCAGTTGTTATCAGGGGCTGCTTTGGCAAAGTGGACGATGGTGTTGTTGATGCCTGCCTCAAACAGTGGGATATCGGTGCAGAAGTCAATGCGCTCGATACGGGCGTTGCTGAGAAAGAACTCGTGTGATTTGCGAGTGTATTTGGCCGCATTGTAGGCGTCGGAAATGATAAACACCATGCGCCCACCTGCATGCAGCAGTTGGTAAGCGCGTTCCATGAACGGCAAATACAGGTCCCACTTCTCGTAAAGCGTTTGGTAGATGCCACTCCTGAGAAGTGTAGAGCGGTAGTCCTTCCACTCAGCGATAGCAGCCCGACGTTCGTCTGCATCATTGAGGTGCTTAAACTGTGCGTCGGCACGGACATAAGGTGGATTAGCCAGCACGATGTCGAAACCGCCCCCAGTGAACGCCTCGGCAAACTCAACCGGCCAATCAAAACCGATGACCGTATTCCCACCGTGAGTCCAGTCGGAGATTTCCCCTTTAAGAACGTTGATTTGCTCCCGCAGTGTCAGCTTCTCGCCACCGTGCGCTGTCATATAGGCAGCCTTCAGACGCAAATAATCCTCGATCTGGTGCTGGCGAAAGCTGCCCTGCATCTTAGCGGAAGGGTCAGGAGCAGTCAGACTGTCGCCGTCCTCTATCTTGAAGTCCAGGTTGGGTAGTGGTGGTGGGCGGTCACCCTCAAATTCCACCGCCAGCGAGAGCCATAGACGCAGCCTGGCGATGTTGACAGCGAAGGGGTCCATGTCCACGCCGTAAACATTGTTCTGAATGATTTCCAGTTTGCGCTCATAGGCGGAAATAGGGTCGAGGTTCCTTGTAGCAAAGAGGCATGTTCGCAAGTCCAGTAGCTCATGCAGCATGCCCAGTAGATACGCGCCGCTGCCGCAGGCAGGGTCGCATGCCTTGACACTACGGAGCGTCTCCAAAACTGCTTCAGGGTCTCGGAGCTCTGCTGGGTCATGTTCCTCCACGAATTGCTGTATGGCTGAGGGTGATTCATTGCGGAGAGTTGTTTCCAGATAGCCTTTCAACGCCTCCCGACCCATAAAAGAGACTACTGGCTTAGGTGTGTAGTAACTACCTGTTTCATGTCTGCCAGTAACCAGTTCTTCAAAAACCTTGCCCAGCATTTCAGGGTCAACGGCAACCTCGACATCCAGAGGTGTGCTCTCGGTAACTGTGAAATTGAATCGGTTAAAAAGGGCGTTGAGTATGGGTTTGATACACTCATCGGGCACAACGATTTCGGGGTTACGGTCGTCGTCGTCCTCCTCGAACAGTCCGCCATTGAGATAGGGTACATCGCCAATCAGTTTTTTAAGCACACCGTTTCGATTGATGTCTACGATATTGACCTCGTTGGGGGTATTGAGCCCAGTGAAGAAGAGAAGCTTTAGCCGGTCACTATAGAAATTCGTCTTTGAGGACGCATCCTGCCCAGAAGCCTTCCATAGCGCAGAGAGATAGTTTGTTTGCAAATCGAATTTCAGCCAGCCTTTCTTCTGGACAAAAGCGATAAACATCAGGCGGTTAAATAGCCGCTGGGTAAAAAGCCTATTGTGGCCAGGATCATCAAACCCTTCAATGCGCTCTTCAACTTCCTCAAATATTTCGCGATATGCCTTGAAAAACTCCCGTGTTACTGCCTCAACATCAAAGGCTTCATCGTGAACCTGTTGGATATCAAGGGGAAATATACTCGTAAGGTCAGGTCGTATTCTCTCTAAGTCAAGTTTTGCTAGCCGCTCGGTTGCTGTGCGCAGACGCTCATCGGGACCAACTGTGATACGCCGAAAGAGCCGGCGCTTCTTAACATCTTCATCATATTTAATATTAACGAAGTGCCATTGCTGCTGCTTGCTGTCTGAGAAAAGACACAATAAATAGGGATGTTCTTGAAGTAAACGATTGACTACCGGTCTTTCGTCACCAAGCAGCAGACGGTCTGAATTGAGGCGAGCATAAATAATCTTAAAGTCGTCATGACAAGCTATGACCTGGGGGTCTTCAGCTAAAGCGCTGGCAGCGGCTCCGCTCCAATCCTTCCGACTTAGCAGGTCATGGGCAGGGTCATAGTTGAGCTCGGCAAACAGTTCCCGCGTCTTGTCCAGGCTCTGCAGATTGCGCAGGATGTCATGTACTCTTGCCTCAGTATCACTTGCCATCTTCACAATTCTGGCTTAACAGGTATTAAACTAGATACAAATTCAGGTTAATAACTACTTAGTAGGTTATCCTTATCAGCTACCCGTGTCAAGAGATAGCGATGATTGCGATAAGAATGGCCCAGCACAGGAGCGCCTTTATACATTTTGTGGAAAGCTAACAGTGGGTTAAGCTTGCATTTCCTGTGCGAACTAGTACTTTGTTCAGTCCCGAAGTGCCCATTCTGGACTGATAACATTTACCACAATCTCGCCCGCTTTATTACTTCCTAAGCTGTGGTTCTTTGGTAAGGCTTCAGTCACGGGGTCATATCCGTTGACCGCCCCCCCGGACACGGTTTGTTAATACCATCTTGTTTTGAGCCGAGAGCCAGGGCAACACGCAGCTTACTATCCATAGCTTCCATATCAGGCTGGGGCAGAGGAACCATAAAAATAGTGGAGAAATGCTTGGAACAAGGACTTCCTGAGCCTGACTTCAAGGAGGAATTCGGAGTTGTTACTGTGCAGTTTTACAGGGATAGATGGAACGAGAAAAATCTCAAAGAGTTAGGATTGAACGAGAGACAAATTAAGGCAGTGATGTATGCGAAACAAAAAGGAAGCATAAACATCTCGTCTTTTAAGTCTTTAGTTCCTGATGTTTCAGAAAAGACACTATATCGTGATTTACAAGAACTGATAAACAAAGGGATTTTGAGAGAACTCGGTGAGAAGAAAGGGAGAAGGTATGAACTGCTATAACAGACATTTATCGGACATTTCCGACATATTTAGGACATTTATTGGACATTACCATTGGCATTTACTTGGCGATTTTGGCGGTTAGTTGGTGATTCAGAGATGAAATCTGGAACAACTCATAAAGGGCTTAAAAAAGATAACGAGTAAACATAATAGCCATGATGGCCTGCCCCCCCCAAATAGGACCACCTTAAATGCGAGACTCCTGTAAAATAAGAACAGCTATAAAACCCCCAACCGATAGTTCATACCGCCAAGCCTCGAATCACCTTTAGATTATCGAAGGGATAATGCTCCACATTATTGGTTAATAGCGGACAACCGAACTGCAAAGCTGTCGCTGCAATGACGGCGTCGGCAATGCCTATGGTTAACCCTTTTGAGCGAAGCTCACTAAGCATCCTGCCTGCCCGCCGAGCAATAGGCACATCAACGACAACTGACATGAGCCCATCAAGAAAAGCATTAGTCGCTCCCTCTTCACCAACTTTCATCCCCTGATATATCTCAAGATGAGTAAGGGTACTTATCGCCAGAAGCCCTTCCCCCGCCCAGTGCTCAAGCAGCTTTTGTGCATAGTCACGCCGTCTCAGAAAATCAATAGCAACATCAGTATCCACAAGGCATGAAATGCTCTTCACCCGGCTACTTTGCACCGACATCTCTCAACCGTGACAGACGCTTACTATCTGCTTCCCTAACGGAGCGGACATAGGCAGTGGAGTCCTCGGGATTTACCAGGTCAGGATGACTCTCATCCTTCCAGGCACCAAACCCTTTCTCCAGGGCTATCTTCTGTTTGCGGTATGCCATATAATGCTCCAGCGCCTCGGTGAAAAAAGAGCTCACCTCTCCCTGAGATACCACCAACCGTATCTCACCAGCCAGTTCCTTAGGAAGGGTGACCGATACCTTCTCTGTTCTTCCTCTTCTACCCATTCTCTTCCTCCCAATATAATATGAATTGTGGCATGTATTATGGTATACCAATAATACTACCACTGGTCTTACAAGTCAATAACTAATCTATGTTTTGTCAAGACTCATTAGAAATGTCCCCTCTCTAGTGACTTCATACAGGCCTGCTCCCCGAAAACAGGAAGTCTCTCATTGTAGATGGTACTAATATTGGGGGCACCCCAGATGCTTAATTGGCTAAAGGGCATTCGCAGCATCTTCCCTCACGGCAGTAGTTTCTGAAGATATGAATCAGCCCTTGCTGCTGGCAAGCTCTTCATGAGTTTTCCACCCTTTCCATTGAGGCAGTCGCACCTTAAGGAAATGGTCAGAAAACAGGCCTCGGTTTTGAAACCATAATCCTGACTCACCGGATAAGCCGGGGTTCTCTAGCAAGGTTTCAGGCATTAACTCAGATTCCTTTTGTTGATGCTATCTTGTTTTGAGCCGAGAGCCAGGGCAACACGCAGCTTACTATCCATAGCTTCCATATCAAGTTGAGGCATAACCCCAAGCCTTTGGGCAATCATACCTTGCTTTATCGTTCTGATAATGCCGGTTGCTACAGAGGGGAAGAGTAATCCTGCCCCTTGCCAGTCTTTGATAAGATAGTCGCCTATCAACACTCGCTCCGTTTGGCTGGTGATAGCTGCAATAATAGCTTCCTGTCGCCCGTGATGATAGGCATAGTGTTTATTACTAAATTATCGAAATATGATAAGTTAGGTATTGACATATTCTATATAACGGATTATAATGTAAATGTGGAGGTAATATTTGCTACTGAAGACTTAGACCGTTTGGAAGGTGATGGGTCTTTTACGGCTGGACTTAACCAAGCGTTAGTAAAAGCATACCGCAATAGAATCAATATTATCAGGCAAGCTGTTGATGAAAGGCTCTTTTATACTATTAAATCTCTTCACTTTGAAAAGCTGGAAGGTAAACGAAAACATCAGCACTCTATGCGCTTAAACAATCAATATAGACTGGTTGTTGAATTGGTCAAACGCAAACCGAAAAAGAAAGCCGTTAGGATAATAGAAATCACAGATTATCATTAGAAAAAGGAGGAACCTGATATGATGACTGCTATGAAGGAGAGAATACCGGCCGAAGGCTTCCTACCTGGAGATTTAATCAAGGAGGAGTTGGAGGAAAGGGGTTGGACACAAGAGGACTTAGCAGAAATACTAGGGCGTACTACTAGCGCCGTAAATGAGATAATTACTGGCAAAAGAGGTATTACGGTTGATACTGCAAAGGGTCTAGGAGAAGCACTTGGAACTGGGGCACAGTTTTGGCTTAACATGGAATCAGCTTATCGTTTGTCTTTGGAAAGAACTAGGCCTGAATCTGTATCTCGCAAAGCAGTTTTGTACGAAATAGCGCCAATTCGTGCCATGATAAAGAGGAATTGGATTGAATCCTCGACAAATATTGAAGTTCTGGAGCAAAGGCTGCGTGAATTTTTTGGAACTTCGGATTTGTCTCAAATTCCGCATTTGAACTGTATGGCTAGAAAGTCTACAGAGGAACTTACATCAGCACAAAGAGCTTGGCTATTTCGAGCAAAAAATCTTGCTTTGGCCGTTCATGCAGAAAAATACACAAAAAGTCGTCTGAATATGGCATTGGAACGATTGATGGATATGAGAGCTAACGAGGCAGATATTAGGCTAATACCTAGGGTCTTAGCCGATGCTGGTATAAGGTTGCTTATTATTGAACCTTTTCCTCAGTCTAAGATAGATGGCGCTAGTTTTTGGGTCAATGGGTCACCAGTCATAGCATTATCGCTTAGGTATGATAGGATAGATTCTTTTTGGCATACGTTGATGCATGAGATAGGACATGTAAAGAACGAAGATGGATTAATTGACAACTGTATAATTCTGGATACCGATTTGTTTGATGAATACAATGATGGTAAACCCTACGAAAAAGCGGCGGATGAATTTGCGGTTAATTTCTTAGTTCCACAAAAAGAATTGAACGATTTTATAGCTCGTATTCAACCGATATATTCTAAGTCCAAAATCGTGGGCTTTGCGAATAGGATAAAAGTTCATCCAGGCATAGTGATAGGACAATTACATCATCGAGGTAAGGAACAGGGTGGTCTTGATTATTCCCATAGTCGTGAGATGCTGGTTAAAGTTAGACATCTTATTACAAGAGCAGCGACGACCGATGGATACGGACAAATATTGTCTTTGAATCCAAGTTGAGGTGAGAACATGACTTACAATGGACAACTACAGAGGCTTGTGAACAAATACATCGAAGCTGGCGAAATATGGCCTACAACCTCGCATAAACTAGCTGCTTGGGCTTTGAATAATAAGTTGTGGGCACCCCAAAAGAGTGAAGTTATAAATATATGTGCAGAGCAGATAGCTCGTGCTATGCGAGAGGAATATATAGTCGACCCACAAGGTCGTAAGGTAAGAGCGAAGCATGCTGCCAAAATCGAACAGGCAGTCTTATGGGATGATATTAGAACAGCGAGTCGTGAACACATGCAGATAGCATTGCAGCAGAGAAGGCAGCAAATAGTTGGTGATTGCCACCAGCTCAAATTGGACGTAGACAGCTACAATGAAAATAAGAATGACGGTATACCAATCCAGATGGTATTTGATTTTACTATCGATTTGATAGAGATGGAGATGGAGAAGAAGCCAGAACTAGCCAAAGCCTAACTAATCTCTTTTTCGCCAACGAACACTTGCTACTAATTTAGCTATTTCTTTGCGTTGCTCAGGTGTTAGCTTTTTAGCCCTAGCTTTACCACCCTTCAATCCCCCAAGGTGCCCTAATGCCACAGAGTCAAATTTCTTTTCTTTATCCGCGTTGACTTGCTCTGATTCAGTCTTACTTTGCCCTGTAGCTTCTTGTACTACATGAAAAGCTGTAACCCTGAAGTCATGCTCTTTCTTCCTCTTTTTTTCTCTGCCATACTTAAATGGTAAATCGCCGCTCAAGCATTTCAAAATAATACACTACCGAATTTTCTCATATTCTATGCGCAGGTATTTATGTCGTCACATATAACGAGCACCACATCTCCTCGCTTATATTCGGTCATAGGCTGCATCCTTCTCGTTGTCCCAAAGTTCTGCCAGAACAGGGTCAGCCGAAGCCGATAAAGCCAGGATAGAATCAATGTCCTTGGCATCCTTTAGTGCCTGAGGTGCCTTATCCAGGTCTTCCTTACGGAAGCGGCGGTGGCGCTCCCTGCCAATTCGGAAAGCAGGCAACCTTCCCTCCTTAGTCAATTTATAAATAGTTCTCCTGGAAACACAAAGGTACTCAGCAGCCTCTTCTATGGTAAACCATTCCTTTGTAATTATCATGCAACCTACCTCCTTTGAAGTGTACCATACATATCACCGAGACTACTCTAGCACATAGAGGCGAATAAGAGCAATATTGTATACCCGTCCACACAATTAGTGACACATCACTTATTGTCATTACTATCCAGATTGCTCCATCGCAAAGTTACGAATCCTATCATTTATCAACCCCCACCAGCTAAAAATTTAATATAATAGCCTTCACATCCTGGTCGGGGACAAGCCCCGACCCTACGACAAGGGAAATCCTAAGCACGAAATGCTAAACAATATCGAAGCTCAAGATCTTAATGACCAAAATGTGAGAGTTTTGAATTTGATATTTGTTTAGGATTTAGACATTAGAATTTAGAGTTTAGCTGTCAACAGCCGTAGTGGCGGGGTTTATCCCCGCCTTATGCTCGCTGTGTTTGGTTCAGTCCAGAAGTGCTCGCTTTGCACCGATAACACAATTCTGGAGTTATCATAAGGATGCTTAATTGGCTAAAGGGCATTCGCAGCATCTTCCCTCACGGCAGTAGTTTCTGAAGATATGAATCAGCCCTTGCTGCTGGCAAGCGGTGAAATCAGCCATATCTTCAAGGCAAAGTTGCCTCGCCATATGACGCGTTATCTCATTCTCAGCCAGCTTGGGGTAATTGAGGTAAAGATAGAGAGCCTTTTCCTTTAGCTCCATATCCTCAGCTATTTCTCCCCAGGAGAAAGCAAACGGCAATACCACATTGACAATAATTTCGCCCACTTTACCCCGTCCTAGGAGAGCTGAATTTTGGGTATTTGCCCTAACATCAAAATCAAAGTGATTCCGCCAGTAGCCATCACCATCCACAATCAAAGCACTTTCCAGCACACGATGCCCCGCTATCAAAGACGCTTCCTTCACTAGCTGTAACACCCCTCTCAATAGTCCTCCCTTGTAATAGCATTGTAGAAGGTAGCTTAAAGCTACAATACGCCGCACCGGAGAATTATTGGGGTATATATGAGAAAAATTCCAATCACTTTCCCTCATGGCTTTAGCTTCTTTACCCACAGACCGCCATACTTGCTCTAGCTCCCTTGTTTCCTCTGCCTGACAAAATTCTCTTCCTAATCGTTGAGAGGGCAATAGACCGGCTGTGCCCAATAACCACGCCTGCTTTAGAATTAAACTTCCTCCTGGCTCTACGCTCTCTATAAAATCGAGGGATACTCTGTAAGCAAGTTCTTCAAAGGGCTTCATGTTTTTGGAATAACCTGAAGCTCTCATCATGCTTTTCCAAAGCACCTGATTTGCTTCCTCTCGCTGTAACTCAACTTGGGAAATAGCCGCTTTTTGTCTGAACCGCTCTTCACCAGCGATATTCAACAAGTTCCACAAAGTTTGTAATTGCTTCGCTTCCCCTTCGCGAATAGATTCGATTCGCTCACTACATGGTTTACCCTGGGCGAGATTCTTCGGTCGCTTTGCTCCCTCAGAATGACAAGGAGCGAAGGACTCAGAACGACAGGAGGCGAAGGGCTCAGTGCTTCGGCTCACCGCAATGACATTGTGGTGCAGCATCTGGGAGCAAGGAAGCTGGCAGTAAGACATCAAATAAGCCTGGTGCTGTAGTTCCTTTGATAAACATAACAGCGGAACCAACTTGCCATTTTGCTTTAGGATAACCGAATCGCAATCATGCCAACCAACCACATGAAGAATCACATTATTATATTCCGCATTGCTATGATGGCTATGGCTATACCAATCGCTGGACTTAACATGAATTTCTACATCCCCTCTCTTTAAATTGGATTCATTCACAATAACCGCATCCCGAAAATCAGGACCACTATCACCATTAAGCCTGCCAGGATAAATTATCCTGATGCGTTCACCTTCTTCAGTGGTCAGCTCCTTTCCTAATAGCTGCTGCCACATTAAGGCTACCTGCCTTTCGGGAAGTTTTATCCGATTTCGTGTAATCACTGGCACAAAAAAATTTATCTTCCCACCAATGTCTTGAACCTCAGCGCATCATCATACATATTCTTTCCCAGCTTTGTACTTAAAGCCGCTGCGCTCAGCAACTATACTAAGCAAAGTAGCTGAAGCTCCCCGAGGCTGATACATCCCCGTTTCCCATTCGCTAATGGTTTGCTGCCTTGTACCCAATTCCTCAGCAAGCTTTGCTTGAGTCAACCCTAAATGCTGCCTCAGTGCTCTTATATCATCTTTGTTCCATTGCCTTCTTTTGCTCCGCTTCATCGTCTAAATTATACACGATTTAGTGTAAAAATCAAAGCAATATTTTGCCTCTAATAAACGCTCTCAGGGAAATTTGTTGCACTTTAAAATCTTTGTGTTATAATAATTAGCAATCTCGATGCCAGAGTGCTAAAATAAGCTAAAATAAATTTAAGAAAGGGGGGAGTATGGCCAAGATAGAACCTTTACAAGATAGGATAGTAATCAAAGCTAGTCCTAAAGAAGAAGTAAGCAAAGGGGGGATAGTCTTACCAGATACAGCTACGGAGAAATCTCAGGAGGGAAAAATCCTTGCTGTAGGTCCAGGCAAACTATCTGAAGATGGCAAACGCATAGCTATGGAGGTGAAAGTGGGGGACAATGTCATTTATTCTAAGTATGCCGGCACTGAATTTAAGCTGGATGACGAAGAAGTAGTTATTATGCGTGAGAGCGATATTCTAGCTAAAAAGAGTTCATAAAAGGAGGTAATATAGATGGCAAAGCAGATTATATTCGGCGAAGAAGCAAGAAAAGCATTAAAGGCAGGAGTAGATACCCTGTCCAATACAATTAGGGTAACCTTAGGACCACGCGGACGTCCAGTAGCACTGGATAAGAAATTTGGCGCTCCATCAGTCATAGACGATGGCGTTTCTATAGCCAAAGAAATAGAGTTGCCTGACCCCTTTGAGAATATGGGGGTGCAATTAGTAAAGGAAGCTGCTACCAAAACTAATGATGAATGCGGCGATGGCACCAGCACATCTACCATTCTAGCTCAAGCTATTATTAGTGAGGGGTTCAAGAACGTCGCCGCTGGTGCTGACCCCATGGCTTTGAAGCGTGGAATTCAGAAGGGGACGGAGGCTGTAGTTAGTGAGCTTAAGAAAATGTCCACACCCGTGGCTGGCAAGGAACAAGTGGCTCAGGTAGCCGCTATATCAGCCATTGACGAAGAAATTGGCAATTTGATTGCTGATGTCATGGAAAAGGTAGGCAAAGATGGCGTTATTACTGTTGAGGAAGGCAAAGGACTGAAATATGAAACGGAATATGTTGAGGGTATGAAATTTGACCGCGGCTATATCAGTCCCTACTTCATCACCAACGCTGAACAGATGAGGGTGGAGCTAGAAGACCCCTTCATCCTTATCACTGATAAGAAGATTTCCGCCATAAACGATATTTTGCCTGCTTTAGAGAAAATAGTTCAAACTTCCAAGAACATCGTTATTATCGCTGAGGATGTGGAGGGCGAACCTTTAGCCACACTGGTAGTTAATAAGCTGAGGGGTACTTTATCACCTCTAGCAATTAAAGCACCTGGCTTTGGCGACAGAAGGAAGGAAATGCTTCAAGACATAGCTATTCTCACCGGTGGTAAAGTCATCTCTGAGGAAGTTGGTAGGAAGCTAGATTCGGTAACTGTGGAAGACCTGGGACGAGCCAGAAAAGTGGTTGCTGATAAAGATGATACCACAATTATTGAGGGCAAAGGCAAAACGGGGGATATTGAAGCCCGAATTAAGCAAATCCGGTCCCAGGTTGATGTAACCACCTCCGACTATGATAAGGAAAAGCTGCAGGAAAGGCTGGCTAAGCTGGCTGGTGGCGTGGCAGTCATCAAAGTAGGTGGAGCTACAGAAACAGATTTAAAGGAGAAAAAGCACCGGGTAGAAGATGCCCTATCAGCTACTAGGGCTGCTGTGGAAGAAGGTATTCTGCCCGGCGGTGGCGTTGCCCTCATAAACGCCGCATCGGTTTTAGGTAAGCTTAAGATCAAGGGTGATGAGGCCACTGGCATAGCTATTCTAAAACGAGCTCTGGAAGAACCTATGAGATGCATCGTCGCCAATAGCGGCAGGGAAGGCTCAGTAATAGTAAACAGGGTGAAAGAGAGCAAGCCTGGAATAGGCTACGATGCCCTTAAAGACGAGTTGGACATCAACATGGTGGACAGAGGCATTATAGACCCCCTTAAGGTTACCAGGGCTGCTCTGGAAAATGGCGCCAGCATTGCCAATATGATTTTAACCACGGAATCCTTAGTAACTGATATCCCCGAGAAAGAGAAGGCAATGATGCCAGGAGGAGGATACGAAGGTATGATGTAGCCCTTTGTAAGGGGCGAGGAATACCCGAGTTGCCCAATTTATTGGGCTTATAAAGGCGAAGATAATAAAGGAAGAGCCGCCTGTTAGGCGGCTCTTCTGATTTAGCTGCAATTACTGCTCTTTAGTACTCGGGATATCCCCCCCCTAAAGGGACAGGCTAGATGAGGGATACTTCTTGACTGGACCCACTATAGCTAAGTTAAGTTTATTGCTGATCAAGACCTCCTCAGCCACTCGTTTCAGGTCATCAACTGTAAGAGCATCGACTATAGAAATGACCTCATCTTCGCTAAGAATATGCTGCCTCAATATTTCCTGGCTACCAAGCCATAAAGCCACATTCTGACTATCCTCAAGCCGCAATTGCAACCTTCCTTTCGACAGTTCCTTCGCTCTGGTGAGCTCACTTAATGTAACTCCCTGCTTAAGTTTAGATAACTCTTCCAGGATAGCAGCACCAGCGGTCTCTACCTTCCCGGGGTCAACACCAGCATAGACAATAAATGAGCCCGCGTTAAGGAAATGGTCAGAATAACTATGAATATCGTAGGCTAACCCTTTATGTTCCCGAATCTCCGTAAATAGGCGGCTGCTCATCCCTCCACCAAGCACTGTGCTAAGCAAGTCGAGGGCAAAACGCTGCGGGTGGAACTGAGAAAATCCATGAACCCCAAGGCAAAGATGCGCTTGTTCATTATCCCTGTGTTCAATGCGTAACCCTGGTGCCATTTGCTCATTAGTTACCTTATAGCCAGTCGTTAGCTCCCTGACAGTCCATTTGCCTAACAACCTATCGATTTGAGCTATTGCTTCCTCAGGTTGTATATCACCAGCAATGCTAACCACAGTATTATTGGGCATATACCTGCGAGCAATGTAGTTCAACATCTGCTCCCTTGTTATCGATGCTACAGTTTCCTTACCTCCGATAACCTCACGCCCCAGAGGCTGTCCCGGCCACAACATTTCATCTATAAGCATGCTTACCCTTTCACGGGGAAGGTCCAGATTCATATTGATTTCCTCCATAATAACCTGACGCTCCTGCCCTATATCTTTGTCATCGAAGCGGGAATTAAGCAATAAATCAGCTAATACATCCAGGGCAATGGAGAAATGGGAGCTAGCAACTTTAGCCCAATAAACGGTTAGCTCCTTATCTGTGCCACCATTGATTATTCCTCCAATGCCTTCGATATCCTGGCTTATCTCCTTAGCCGTTGGCCGCCGCTTTGTGCCCTTGAAAAATACATGCTCGGCAAAATGGGAGATACCTGCCTCTTCTTGAGCTTCATAGCAAGAGCCAGCTCCCACGAGAAAAGCAATACATACTGAACGGCTATGAGGCATAGCGCTGGTGATGACTCTCAGGCCATTATCGAGTACAGTCTTGTTATACATTATTTCGACTTTATCTGGCTGCTAGCTATCAGCTAACTACTGACGCTGTCCGCTGAATGCTCCTCAGCCAAGCTTCTATCTTTTAGTACTACTACCATTCTATCACAGGACTATAGTTTAAGTAAGTGAATGCTCGTTCCAATCTCTTTCAACAAATCTCAAGATTTGCTAACAGGGTTGCCTGAAATCCCTTTGCTCAGGCTCATTCTTCAATTAGAATAAACTGTTACTGTACTCACCCACCCGCTCAGTGACACTCTATCTCCTCCCATTGTCATTGGGCGCAGCGAAGCTTGAAAGCAAACCCTGACATAGGATTGCCATATCTTCATACGTAGTGGCGGGGTTCATCCCCACCTCATGCCCCCGGTCGGGGACAAGCCCCGGCCCTTTGTAGTTGCTTGATTTATCAAGCCGAACCCTGCCCAATGAATTGGGCAACTACATATTTAAACATTAGCCTGCTGCCATTTCAATACACTTTGTAGTGGCGGAGTTCATCCCCACCTCATACTCACCAGGAAAAATTGCTTGCTGTCCGCTAAATACTCCCAAGCATAGTACCTTTAGGTGATAGTCAAATTGTGAAACTTATGTTAACTTCAATTATCAAGGTGGTTAAAAATGTGGTTGCCTAATTTATTGGGCAATAAAACCTGATGAATCAGGCAACTACGTAGGGATAAATCCTAAACAATACCAAACCACTAATGACCAAAATTCAAAAGGGAAAAAGTTTTGATATTTGAATTTGGAATTTAGAATTTAAGGTTGTTGAAATGCCCGAAATTGAACGGAAAAAATTAAACATCCTGGAAATGAAAACAGGAGGATTTGAATATGAAAGATAAACCTTCTATTAAAAGAATGTTAGACAAAGATGTTGGTGAGTTATTAAAAACGGAGCGAAGCCAGCGTAGGCAGATGGAGGATTTGTATACCGCCTTAGCGAATAGTTCACAGGTTGGCATTTACATTGTCCAGGATGGAAAGTTTCGCTTCGTCAATCCACAGGGGCAGAAATACACAGGCTTCAGCCAGGATGAATTGCTGGGTATGGATTCTTTGAGGCTTATCCATCCCGAGGATAGGAAAATGACGAGGGAAAGTGCCATAAAGATGTTGCAGGGAGAGCGCTCTTCCCCCTATGAGTACAGACTTATTACTAAGGACGGGAAGGTAAAGTGGTTCGTGGAGAAAGTCACACCCACACAGTATGGTGGAGAGCGAGCAACTCTAGGAAGCTACATGGACATCACCGAGCGAAAGCAAATGGAGGAGGAACTTAGAAAAGCTAGAGAGCAAGCCGAAACTGCCACCCGAGCTAAAAGCGACTTTCTAGCGAACATGAGCCATGAGATAAGAACCCCAATGAATGGAATCATAGGTATGACGGAGCTGGCATTAAACACCGCTCTTACCACAGAACAGCGGGAATACCTGGAGATGGTGAAATCTTCGGCAGATTCTCTTTTAGGACTCCTCAATGACATACTGGACTTCTCCAAGATAGAGGCACAAAAACTAGAATTGGAGGAGATAGATTTCGACCTGGTTGGCCTGGTAGAGAAGACAGCAGCAAACTTAGCTTTAGAAGCTCATAACAAGAACCTTGAGCTCCTGTACGATATTGACCCCGAATTACAACCGGGATTAAGAGGCGACCCCCTGAGACTGACACAGATATTGGTAAATCTACTAGGGAATGCCATCAAGTTCACCGATAAAGGGGAGATAGTCCTTAAAGTAGAGGAGGCAGAATCAGTGCAAGAAGGCAAGGTCAAACTTCATTTCAGTGTCAAGGATACTGGTATAGGCATTCCTGAGGATAAGCAATCCAGGATATTTGAGACCTTTACTCAGTTGGATGACTCAACAACTCGAAAATATGGCGGAACAGGACTTGGGCTGAGCATCACAAAGAGACTGATAGCGCTAATGGGCGGCGAAATCTGGGTCGAGAGCAAGGTAGGAATTGGCAGTACATTCCACTTTACTGCATTATTTAATATCCAGGACGAATATATGTCCATCTCCACACTAGAGGAAATCAATTTAAGTGGAATGCGCGCGCTCATTGTAGATGATAACAAAACAAATAGGCTCATATTGCACAAGATGCTCCAATCCTGGGGTATGAATCCATCGGCAGTGGGGAGCGGCGAGGAATGCCTGCAGGAACTAAAGAGAGTGAAGAGAACGAACCAGAAATATCAGCTTCTCTTGCTGGATTGTAACATGCCTGAGATGGATGGCTTCCAGGTTGCAGAGAGGGTGAAGAACATTGATGGATACCAGAACCTGACCATAATGATGCTAAGTAGTAGTGACTATAATAGAAATAAACAGCGATGTGCTGAGCTGGGAATATCTTCATATCTGCTCAAGCCAGTACGCCCTTCGGCTTTAATGGATGCCATTACGGATATATTAGGGAAGAGGATGCCCCTCCCTGTCATTGTGAGCGAAGTGAAGCAATCTCATGTTACAAAAGAGGGATTACCAGAATTGAAAATATTATTGGCAGAGGACAACGCAGTCAATAAGAAACTCGCCACTAAATTATTGGAGAAACTCGGCCAAAATGTGGTGGCTGTAGAGAATGGGTTGGAGGTGTTAGATGCATTAAATAAGGATGAATATGACCTCATTTTGATGGATATCCAGATGCCCAAAATGGATGGCGTCGAAGCCACCAGAAGGATACGCCAAGCAGAAAATAAAGATAAGCATATCCCCATCATAGCTATCACGGCTCACGCTATGCAGGGCGATAGGGAAAGTTTCCTTGAAGCAGGCATGGATGATTATCTTTCCAAACCTCTGCATTTCGACCAGCTCTTCGAAATAATCAGGCGATACAGTCAATACAAGAAAGGCTCTCTGATGCAAGATAAAGAGGATAATTTACTGCTGGACATTGAGGAATTCAAGAAACGCGTCGGTGGAGACGAGAACTTAATGCACGAACTGTTTGAGATATATGCTGATGAGTGTGAGGAAAAACTCAACCGCATAAGAATTGCCGTTGAGGAAAAAGATAGCGAAAAACTGGAAAAATCTGCCCACAACCTTAAAGGGGCTTCGGCAAATATTTCAGCCAAAGCAGTTTATGAGACAGCTTATGAATTGGAGAAGATAGGAACCTCTAAAGATATGTCCCAGACCACTGACGCTCTTAAAAGGCTGGAGAATAATCTAAGCAAAACCATAGAACAGATAAAAGCTGTCAGTTCCCAGCTTTCAGCAGTTAGCTGACCACTGACAACCAAAGGCTTAAGAAAATGAAGATACTTATAGCTGACGATGACAGGGTATCCCTACTATTGCTCCAGAAGCTTCTAGAGGCGGAGAGCTATGAAGTAGTAACTGCTTCGGATGGAAAGGATGCTTGGGAGAAATACAAAAATAGCAATGTGTCAATAGCTCTCCTTGATTGGATGATGCCCGAGATGGACGGCATTGAGCTCTGTCAACAGATACGAGAACTAGAGTCATCTGAGAATGAGAGCTACTGCTACATAATCATGGTCACTGCCAAGACCGAAGCCGAAGACATCACGAAAGCTATGGAAGTCGGTGCTGACGATTTTGTCTCCAAACCCTACGACAAGCAAGTACTCACTTCACGCATCAGGGCAGGTAGGAGAATAATCGAAGGCAGAGAGAAGCTGAAGCAGTTATCCATAACCGACGAATTGACCCAGCTATATAACCGCCGCTACCTCTTTGGCTCGCTCAAATTAGAGCTCTCCCGCTCGCAACGCTATCGCTACTGCTTATCTCTGGCAATACTCGATATCGATGGATTCAAAGCTTACAATGACACTTATGGGCATCTCCAGGGCGATGAGTTGCTAAAATCCTTCGCCAGTATCATTAAGGCCGAGACCAGAGAATCGGATATAGCTTGTCGCTATGGAGGCGATGAGTTTGCCATTATAATGCCTGAAACAGACGCCGCTCAAGCGAGGAAGGTTGTCTGCAGGATTAGCTTGGAATTAGAAAACTTGAACAGGGCGCAAAAAATGGCAACCAGGGCTCCCCTGGGGCTGAGCGCTGGAATAGCCCAGTACCCCCAGGATACCGCAGACGAGGAGCAGCTGGTATTCCTGGCCGATGCCGCTCTCTATCAGAGTAAGAGGCTGGGAAAAGCCAGAACAACACTAGCATCGGAGATGGAGAGCTTTCCCAAAGTGTTAAGTACAAACTGAACCACCTTCACCCATCCGGCTACCAAAATAGCAGCTTCCCGTTTTCAGCTACCAGTTCTCAGCTATCAGTTTTCAGCCATCAGTTTTCAGCTATCAGTTTTCAGCTTAATTCTGACCACTGATTGCTGCCTGCTCTTTTTTATTGACTCCTTTTGTCATTCTGAGCCCTACGGGCGAAGAATCTCAAAGTCACATTTCTTACTATTTAATAAACAATCCCTTATTGCTTTTCTTGACTCGCTCAGGGATTACAAGCTACCATATCCGAAATTGAACACAAAAAAACTACCCAAACTCTCCCTATTTCCCCTGACCGCCGAGGTAAGTAATCAAGGTCACCTCTGCATTGGCGGCTGCGATGTTGTTGACCTGGCCAAAGAATTCAGCACGCCGCTCTACCTTTTCGATGAATTTACCCTGCACCATAAGTGCCGTGAATTTAAATCTGCGTTTGGTAAGTATTATCCCGATACCCTGGTTATTTACGCTTCTAAAGCTTTCCTAAATAAAGCTTTGACTCTCATCCTTAAAGAAGAAGGACTGGGACTTGATGTTGTCTCCGGGGGAGAGCTCAGCATTGCCCACTCAGTAGATTTCCCCATGGATAAAGTTTACTTCCACGGCAATAATAAGGCGCCAGAGGAGTTGGAGCTAGCTTTAGATTGGGGTATTGGCCGATTTGTAGTAGATAACCCTTACGAGCTTGAATTGCTTAATAAATTAGCTGCGGAGAAGGGGACTAATCAAGACATCCTGCTTCGCATCACCCCAGGGGTTGACCCTCATACTCACCAATACACTACTACAGGGACACTAGACAGCAAATTTGGTTTTCCTTTGGCTACAGGGCAGGCTGAAGAGGCGGTAAAACAAGTTATGTCAACCTCTAACCTTAGCCTTTCAGGCTTTCATTTTCATCTCGGTTCCCCAGTATTCCAGGTCCAGCCTTATGAGCTCGCTATAGAGCTTGTTCTTCGCTTCGCCCGGGAAATGAGTGAGCAATTTGGCTTTACTCTCAGTGAACTTGGCATCGGTGGCGGTTTTGCTGTTCCATATACCCTGGACTCTAAAGTGCCCACAGTAACTGATTATGCTAAGGCTATAGCGAGCAAGTTAAATAGCCTTATTCCTGCACTTTCCCCTCTCCCTCCAGAGGAGAGGGTCACTTACCCTCGGCTTATCATTGAGCCAGGGAGGGCAATTGTAGGGCAAGCTGGAATAGCGCTATATACTGTGGGAGCAATAAAGAAGATACCTGGCATAAGAAAGTACATTTGCATTGATGGTGGCATAAACGATAATATCCGTCCCGCTCTTTATGGAGCTAACTACGAGGCTCTAGTAGCTAATAAAGCTTTAGATAAAGAAGAAGACTCAGTTACCATTGCGGGCAAGCTTTGCGAATCGGGAGACATTTTAGTACAGGATACCACTTTGGCTTCAGTTTCTCCCGGCGATATCATAGCTATACCTGTTTGCGGTGCTTACTCCATCCCCATGTGGAGCAACTATAATGCCTTGCCTAGGCCTGCAATAGTTATGGTAGAAAAAGGCAAAGCACGCCTTATCAGACGCCGCGAAAGCTATCAAGACTTGATGAGGCTGGATGTATAATATACATAAACTCTAAGCACGAAATTATGGCAAATTCTAAATCCGAAATCCTAAACCCTAAACAATATCAAAGCACTAATGACAAAAATTCAAAACAATTTGCCAAAGGTAAAAAAGGGGTGGAGAGGAGGAATTAAATAAGTTCATTTTGCCCAAAGGGCAAATTTGGTATTTGAATTTGTTTAGAATTTAGAGCTTTAGTATTAGGATTTTATATTAGATGTGGCAAGTTCTGGGACAAGATAAAATTTTAGCTCTGTTGGACCACAGCCTTGAGAAGAATACTATAGCTCATGCTTATCTTCTCGTGGGTCCACATCATATAGGCAAAGGAACCTTAGCCATTAATTTAGCCCAGGCCCTAAATTGTAGCTCGCACAAACCACCTTGTGGTCAATGCAATTCCTGCCGCCGAATCCTCGACCACAAACACGCTGATGTTACCTCTACAGGCTTGGATTCCAGAACAGAGATAGGCATTGATGACATACGAGAGCTTCAGAAGTTAGCTAACTTGCCACCGTACGAAGGCAAATGTAAAGTGTTTATCATTGAGGATGCTGAACATCTGTCCACTGAGGCAGCTAACTCCTTGCTCAAGATATTAGAAGAGCCCCCACCTAAAGTAGTTTGGCTTTTGTTGGCTGCCGAAGAAAGGCAACTGCTACCCACGATTATCTCACGATGCCAGCGGCTGGAATTGAAGCCCCTGTCTTTAATGCAAGTTCAAAAAATACTCACCAGCTTTTACAATGTTGATCCAGATAAAGCAGAATTTTTAGCTCATCTATCTCGTGGTTGCCCTGGCTGGGCAATATCAGCTTTAACAAGTGATGACATGCTACAGCAGCGAGCTCAAAGGGTAACCCTGATATCCTCTCTAACAACCGCCAGCTTGGAACAGAGATTTGCTTATGCTCAGGAAATAGCCACCCAGCTTAGCCAGAAGCGCAAGTCCGCGGCAGCGATAATGGCAGAGGTAATGGAGGTTTGGCTCGGGTGGTGGCATGATTTGATGCTTATTAAAGGCGGTTGCAAAGAGGCTATTATCAATGTAGACTATGAAATGGCTCTGGAGGAACAAGCCAGGAGCCTGAGTTTAAGCGATATCGAACAGTTCCTTGTCGGCTTACGCTCATTGCGGGAGGAGATTTCTAAGAATGTTAATCCCCGCTTGGCATTGGAATCGTTGATGCTCAATATGCCAAAAGGAGAGACTACCCATGCCTGAGATAATCAGAGTCCGTTTCCAGCCAAGGAACAAGTTATTCTACTGTGATGCTGGAGATATACCCTTGCAAGTTGATGATTATGTAATGTTAGATGCTGGCCACGGTTTAGACATAGCCAAAGTCATCTCTCTTGAGGCTCAAGTCCAACCGAGTGACCTAAGCGAGCCATTAATGACAGTAACGCGTCAGGCTCAGACGGAGGATTTAGAAAAAGCCCGGCAGAAGCAAGAAGAGGAAGCATTAACTGAGTGCAAGGAAATGGCAGCTACGCTCAGCTTAAGAATGAAGCCCTTAGTGGCTCACTACGACATCGATAGTGGTCACATAACTATATTCTTTAGCGCTCGAGCGCGAGTCGACTTTCGAGGATTGGTTCAGAAGTTGGGCCACAGTCTGGAAACGCGAGTTGAGTTAAAACAAATAGGACCGAGGGATGCGGCTAAATTGCTAGGTGGCGTAGGTAAGTGTGGTTACCCATTATGCTGCCGAAGCTTTCTTACTGGCTTCGCTCCAGTATCTATTAAAATGGCTAAGGAACAGGGTTTAGCCTTAAACCCCATGAAGATATCAGGTGTCTGCGGGAAACTCCTCTGCTGCCTGGCATATGAATGCAAAAAATCAGGGTAAATATTTTTGCCATTCACTATGATTGCCAGCAAGATGATAAGGAATAAAAGAACCGTCATTGCGAGGCGGGCGAGGCTGGCATAGCAGCCTCATTCCAGCCTCACTTGGCGCATATCCGCCTTTGCGGCGATTGCATGGAATGCAAGCACTAACCACATTCTCCCAACTATGTTCCCCTCCCAACCGCCGTGGGATAACATGGTCTAAGGTAAGTTCCTTTGTCTTTCGCCCACAATACTGACAGCTATACTGGTCGCGATTAAATACCTCGAATCTAGTTAATTTCTTTTGAAGGCGTGGGCGCTTAATCATATAAGCAAGACGGATTACCGAGGGCATCTGGAAAACCTCGTGGGCAGAATGAATCTCCCCTCTGCTATTTTCCAGCACTTCAGCTTTGCCGAGAAAAACCAAAACTATAGCCCGGCGCATAAGACACAAATTAAGAGGCTCATAGCCTTGATTAAGAACTAAAACTGGAGAATTTATCACAACTCTACACTCTACTCTGAAGTTGGATTATTCTAGCAATCTCATCCTCCAATTGCAATAACTCGACATTCAGGAATAGCGCTCTTGGGGAATGTTAGTCCTCCGTCTAGGCTTTATATCGCCACGATAGTCCGGGGTGGTGATGTTAAACATTACACTTAGCCTCGGGTCTACCATTCGTGAACCAATCCGTGGCTCAACCTCATCAGGGGAAAGGCATGTGGTAACCACCGTTGGTAGCTTGGCATTATAGCGATAATTGATTAACTGATATAACTTTTCCTGAGCCCAGGGCGTAGCTGCTTGCTCGCCAAAATCATCGAGCACTAACACGGGGCTTGTTTTAATTTTCTCGAAAAACTCATCATAAGATATCTTGCTCTCGGGGCTGAAGGTAGAGCGTAAATGGTCAAGAAGATCAGTAACAACGACAAAAAAGACTGGCTCACCTTGCGCCCGGCGATAATTAGCAATAGCTGCTGCTAGATGAGTTTTGCCACACCCGTTAATACCTTGGAATATCAACCAGCCGTCTGGAGAATGAGCAAAATCCGATGCCAGCTTAAAAGCTTGCTGTAAGTTTTGCCGTTGCTCCAGGGAAAGATTTAATCGCTTGCAGTCAAAATTATCAAAGGTCATATTCCGTAATAACTCTAACTGTAAAGGAGATTGTTCCGCTTCCTCGTAGCTAATAGGTGAAATCACACATACTTGACAAAATTCACTATCGCCTAGTTTGGCGCGTAGGCGTTCGTCAAGTTTTCCCAAAGGTACATCAGTGGTAATCACAGTTGCCAGCTTGGTGTTATAGCGATAATTGAAAAGCTGCTCTATTTTCTCTTTAGCCCAGGGAGTAGCACTTTCCGGAGTAAGGTCATCAAGCACCAGCAAAGGCACATTCTTTACTTGCTCAAACAGCTCATCATAAGTAATGTTGTTCGTGGGATTAAAAGCCGTGCGGAGATGGTCTAGAAGGTCAGCAACACTGATATAAAATGCCGGCTCTCCTAAGTTAAGACGGTGATTGGCAATAGCACAGGATAAATGTGTTTTGCCACACCCGCTAGGACCAAGAAGCATAAGCCACCCACCAGGATTATCAGCAAAAGTTCTAGCGGCTTGGTAAACAGAAGCTAAATGTTTTTGAGATTCTTCGCGGAGTTTATCCTGAGTGAGATTCTTCGATTGCTTCGCTCCCTCAGAATGACGAGCAGGTTTTCCCAGGGGAGATAAATTGTCAAAGGTAAATCGGGATAAGGAACCAAGATTGCTATACTTCTCTAAATATCCTAATTTCTCCTTTTGTAGGCGTCCTTGCCGACAACGACAAGGCACAACTCGGCTGAAATCAGGCTGCCCCGAATCTAGAAGAGGATGAACGAACCCCGCCCCCTTGCAAATAGGACAGATTTCACTTTCACCTTGATTCTCTCCCTCGTTGGGAGAGAGAGAGCTATCTTTTGACCAGGTGTCCGTATTTGCCCTTGATATATTTGTCGGGGTCAATCTTTTTAGTACCTTTTCTATACTCTCCACTTTCTTTACCTTCGCTAGCCCACCTCTCAAGAATGCGCGCAATGTATTTCCAGCTCCGTTTGTTCATCATAACCGCTTCCTTAAAAGCTTCATCAATCCATTGAGGTGGATAAAGTTTCTCAGCCTCCTTAAGTTCCTCAGCAATCATCGGTGTTATTATCCCTATGTTTTGCTCATAGAGGGCAAAGATATTTCCCTGATGGGATTGCTTCGCTTCCCCTTCGCTCCACTCAGGGCTTCGGCTCACCGCAATGACATTACTTTCAGCAACAGTTTCCTTATCCAATTCTGTGTTGATGAAATAAACCTCCTCAGACTTGCCTTCTATGGTTAAAGTTCCCTGTAAAATGGTGCCGTGTTCCATAGCTAAGCTTAAGGCATGATGAAATGCCCCTTCTTCCATCTCCATTGGAGCACTAAAGGACAATAATTCTCTATGTGTAACAAAGCGAGAGTATCTTCGCTTATGATTAAGTAAGTAAAAGACATACAGCGTTACTTTGAGTTCAGCTATATCCTGAATTTTAGGCATTATGTGAGTAAAAAAGACTTCAGGCAGGGAAATGAACTCCGCCTTTCCTGAGTGAAGCAAGGACTCGCGCTGCCTATTCATCATGTTCTGACCTCTTGCTCCAAACTATCAAACTTGGCAATCTCACTTAGAAAGCGCAGCTTAATCTGCCCCAAAGGACCATTGCGGTGTTTGGCTATGTTAATATCAGCAATACCACGGGGATAGGGTTCCTTCTCGATATCGTGCACCTTGCTCCAATCCTCAGGGCTGTAATACATATCATCCCGGTAAATAAAAAGAACCACATCAGCATCCTGCTCAATACTGCCACTTTCGCGCAGGTCAGAAAGCTGAGGCACATGGGAGGGACGCGATTCGGGAGCTCGACTCAGCTGCGATAGGGCTAAAACAGGCACATCCAGTTCCCTGGCTAAGGTTTTTAAGGAACGAGTTATGTTGCTGAGCTCCTGGACCCGGGTCTCATTCCTGCCATCACCTTGTATCAGTTGCAGATAATCAACGATAATCAAGTCGACGCTCCGCTCGAAGTGAAGTCGTCGTGCTTTACTCCTTATATCTACGGTGCGGATCTGGGGAGAATCATCGATATAAATCGATGTCTCGGATAGGATTCCGCTGGCTTCCATAATCCTTACCTCATCTTGTTCATTAAAACGCCCCAGACGAATACTTCTGGAATCTACCCCAGACTCGCTAGCCAAGAGACGCTGAGCCACCGCTTCCCGAGACATCTCCAAACTGAATAGAGCAATGCAAGCTTTTTGGCTAATGGCAGTATTCCTGGCAATATTTAGAGCTAAGCTAGTCTTGCCCAGGCTAGTCCTGGCAGCTAAAATAATCAAGTCAGCCCTCTGCAACCCCCCCAGGAAGTCATCTAAGGCGGGAAAGCCAGTTAGAACATGAGATATTTCACCTTCTCGTGGCGCAGCAGGTTGTCCTGCCTCCTCAAAATATTGACCCAACACCTCGCGAATGGAAACGAAGTCTCGAGAGCCCCGCCTGGTTCGTATTTGAAACAGAACATCCTCAGCTTTATTGAGACTACTTTCCACATCCGGTCCAGCCTCATAGCCAATAGCGGCAATTTGCCCCGCAGCGGCAATTAATCTTCGCATTACTGCCGTATTGGATACTATCTGAGCATAATACTCCACATGGAGGGATGTGGGCACGATAGATATTAGATGAGATAGGTAGGCAGCTCCACCAATCCCCTCTAACTTATTCTGACGCAGTAGCTCGTGAGCTACTGTAATCTGATTTATAACTTCATCTTGGCGCTGGTAAAGAGACAGGCAAGCTTGGTAAATCACCTGATTCGTTTCCACAAAAAAATCCTCGGGCTTAAGGGAAGTAGCAACTTTTAATACAGCATCAGGGTCGATAAGCAAAGACCCGATTACTGCTTCCTCAGCTTCAACATCATGCGGCGGTAATTTTTCTTGTGCCATTCAACTAAAATCAAAAGTCAAAACTTAAAATGACAAGTCAAAATGCAAAACTCTTTATTTTCGCTCTGTAATTTTGATTTTGTTTAGTATTTCGAATTTCGTGCTTAGAGTTTACCCCTATTTATTGCTTCCCTTTACTTATTTTCCTGTTCAACGATTACTCTAATTCGTGACTTAATATCTTTAGCTAACTTAACGATTACTTCATAATTGCCCGCCTGGCGTAAAGGCTTATCCATATCTATGTTTTTCTTATCTATGAGATTCTTCGCTTCCGGCTCGGAACGACATATGATTTGACTTAGCTCCTCAGCTATATCAGCAGCAGTAATAGAGCCGAATAAGCGGTCTTCAACGCCGATGCGAGCCTGAAGGTGAATTTCAGTGCCTTCAATTTGCTTAGCTAGCTCAACTAGCTTAGCTTGGTCAACAAACTCCAAAGCCCTTTTCTTCTCAATCCTTGATTCCGCTTCTTTTATAGTTGCTGGTGTAGCCACTAAAGCTAAACCTTGAGGTAATAGAAAATTCTTGGCATAACCTTGAGACACCTCCATTACCTCACCAACCTCCCCTTTCCCAGAAATATCCTTCAATAAAATGACTTTCATTCTCTCCTTTCTGTAGAGGCGCAGTTTCAGCTTCGCTCTATGGGCATTGCACAGGCCTGAAGACACTGCCTACAACCCCGCTAAGGATGACACTCCTCAATTTAGAAACCTCTCTGCAGACAAAGCCGCTGTGGCACCATCGCCAGCAGCAGTTATCGCCTGCCTCACTGAGTTGTGGCGGATATCTCCGGCAGCTAATATTCCCGGTATCCTCGTTTCCATCAACTCATTGGTGACTATGTAGCCTCCATCATCTAAAGGCAAAACCCCACGCAGATAATCAGTACCTGGTTCCAATCCAACAGCAATAAAGATGCCCGCCACTTGTAATACTGATATTGTAGCATCCTTCATCTTTTTTAGCTTAAGTTGTTTCACTGCTCCATCGCCCTCAATTTGAGCTACCACTGTATCCCAGATAAATTCTATCTTTGGCTCAGCTTTAGCTTTCCCTTGGAGTATCTTACCGGCTCTAAGCTGATTACGGCGATGAATGACTAATACCTTAGAAGCAAACTTGCTCAGGCAAAGTGCTTCAGTGATGGCAGCATCTCCACCACCTATTACAGCCACAGCCTTGCCCTTAAACAAAGGACCGTCACAAACGGCACAATAGGAAACGCCTCGACCTGTAAACTCATCTTCCCCCAACACTCCCAGCTTGCGGAACATTGAGCCAGAAGCAATGATTACTGAATCAGCAACAAAATCACCCTCATTGGTGCTAACTAGATTGTGCCTCTGGTGAGGTGCTAAAGCGATAACCTCAGCAAGCAAAGTTTTCAATCCATAATTGCTAGCTTGCTCATGAATAAGTTGCCCTAATCTAATGCCCGAAATGCCTTGGGGAAAGCCAGGATAGTTCTCCACTTGCTCAGCGTTAGTTATCTGCCCGCCGATTACTCCCTTTTCAATAAGCAGAGTATCAAGCTTTGACCTGGCACAATATAGCCCGGCAGTAAGTCCAGCAGGTCCGCCACCAATGATGACTACTTGATAACCCCTGCTCATTTACCTTCTATCCTCTCCCACATATCACAGCGCCCTCCCCACCTGGCCAAAACCTTACCATTAACAGAAATTTGAGAGATCTCGCATAGATTAGGGCAAGCTTTGCAGATAAAAGAGGATGTTTTATATTCTGTTTCGCTAATACCAAATCCTGCAAAACTTGTTTTGCCATGATTATTTTCCATTTCTTCTTTAACCAAAAAAGCAGCTCCTATAGCACCCATAAGTTCATTATGCGGAGAAATATAAACTTCCGTGTCGAAGGTTTCATTAAATGCCCTAACTATTCCCTTATTGAAAGCAACGCCACCTTGAAATGCCATTTTAGGCCGAATTTCCTTGCCTAAAGCAACATTGTTGAGATAGTTACGCACCATTGATTGACACAGACCATAGATAATATCATCAATGGGATAGCCCATTTGCTGTTTATGAATCATGTCTGATTCAGCAAACACAGTGCACCGTCCCGCAATACGTGCCGGATTCCCACTTCTCAAAGCATGCCCTCCAAAATCCTCAATTCTTATATTTAACCTTTCAGCCTGATGTTCAAGAAAACTGCCAGTGCCAGCGGCACACACTGAATTCATACCAAAATCAATAACTATACCATCACGAATTATGATGACCTTGCTATCTTGCCCTCCAATTTCAAAAATAGTTTGCACATCGGGCATATAATGCATAGCAGCAACAGCATGAGCGGTAATTTCATTTTTCACCAGGTCAGCACCAAGAATGACACCAGCTAAATATCTGCCACTCCCCGTAGTGGCTACGCCACAAATTTCAGCCTCAGGTGGCATCTGCTCTTTTATCTCTTCCAACCCCTCTTTTACCATGTCGACTGGATTACCTCGAGTTCGTAAATAAATGGATGCTAGTGTATTAAGACTTCCATCTATTAAAGCTAATTTAGTAGTAACTGAACCAACATCAACGCCAAGATAAGTTTTCATATTTATTCTACCTTTCCCAGAGATGTTCCACCGAAGCTTTTAAGCTTACTCTTATTAGACTCTTTTATACTTTCTTGTAATTCTAAAACTTTTCTTTGCTTTAGGCTTAAAATGGGGTGAAACAAAATGTAGCCAAGAGCCATAAGAACAAGAAATATTATTAGCTGTTTACTTTTGATAAATTTGCCCAATACTTTAGATTCTTCTTCCATTCCCTCTCCTCCTTCTGAATTCCAATAAATCCACAAAAGCCTCGAGCCTGGTCAACATACCTTGCTTACTCTGCTGCTCATCGCAAATAACAGCAAGTACTGGTATATCTTCCTTGGTCGATGGCATAATATTTTGAGCTACTATTTCAGGCATACAGGTAAAGGGTGCTAGATGCATTACTCCATCGTATCCATTACGGGCATAAAGGACTTTCTCACCTACTGACTCCCAGCCATCACCACCAACATCATGGTCAATATAGGGATTAGCTAATCTATGAACCTTCCTCCATTCACTTATACCCAAATAGTTAAGGAAAAGGCTATATTTCACCCAACGGGAAAGGGTTATCGTCCGCTCAATCTCCACTCCCAACTTGCCTAATTCTACCTCTATGTCCATATTAGCAAAAGGTTCTATAACAACATAAATTTCACCGACTATACCTACTTTAAGCGGATCAGTTTTGGAGTTCTTAGAAACTCGATTTAACCTATCAATATATTCTTTAGTTATGTTTTTAACTTCCTTGCGTTCCATTGCTTCATCAATAGCCTTAATGGCTTCTCGATAAATCCTGTTGGCCATTCCTTTCTCAATCTCTACGGCTCGCGTTTTCCAAACTACCTTCTCTATCTTATCCAAAGCAAACAATTTGCTCATACCAAAGGAAAACGCCGAAATAACTTTGTGCCATGGAGCATCATTAGACACATTTTTTATAAGCTTCATAATGCTCAAAAGCTTGTGGTGACTTACATCTATAGTGAGGAATTGAGCATTATAACCTAAGTCATGAAGCATTTGTTCCTGCCCTTTAGCGTAGTAGCCTAATCGGCAGATGCCAGTGCCTCTTGCTTGAACTAAGGTATCTGCCCCTAATTCACAAGTTTCAATCAAACTTCCTAAGGTAAGTTTGTATGGTAGGCAAGCCTCAGTTGGGGAGTATCTAACTCCGAGGTCTAAAGTTTTCTGAGTCATTGGCGGCGGAATTATTAGATCATTATCACCAGCGCCCAACCTATGAACCATGGCCTTCACAGGTATATAAACATTACCCCATTGAGGTATACCTACCCTCATATCTTTTTCCTCCGTTTAACCATATCAAGAAAAGCTTCTAAACGAGTAAGCAATGCCCCTTCACTGCTATGCTCATCTAAACTAAGGGGCAAAAAGGGGATTTTAAGTTCTTTGGCTCGATGCTGCACAAAACTTACCATCATTGAATCAGGACCACAACCAAAGACAGCGAGATTAATAATACCATCGACTTTTTCTTCTAAATAATATTCTCCTGCGCCAATAATTTCATCTTCAAATGACCAGTGGGTTTCACCCACAAGCTTTCTTGCAGCGATGGCTAGTTCCCCCTCAGGTACCATTTCTGGGACGAGAACCTTAGCTCCCATTGACTGCAACCGGAAAATTAGGCGATGGTTAATATAATCATCATAAACAACATAAGGGTGCCCAACAACAGCAACCGTTAGTTCTTCCGGTGGGTCCAAACTAGGGGCTGGAGCACAATCCTCTCCGTATATCCTATCGATAGCCTGAATAGCTGTAATTTTCTCATGAGACATTTTCCTCCTATAAGCCAAATTGCCTTCCCACGCCTCTTCAACCGCTTTTTTAAACTTAACTGGATTGGAACTAAAATAGCGCCCCAGCTTATAAATATTGCGATATAAATAATAGCGTCCTTTTTCAAGATTTATCTCAGGGTCAAGAATAGTAGGGCATTCGGGAATTAATGCTCTGACCATATTAGGTAAACCAATAATTTTAGAGCAATTATAGGTTTTCTCGCCCAAGCTAGTAATAGCGGGAACAAAAACATAGTCACACTTGCCTATCAAGGAAATAACATGCCCGAGAAAAATCTTTACTGGCAAGCAAGTATCGGCAACTGCCCGTGAAACACCAAAATTTAATATCGCCTTATTCGTTAATGATGATATTACTACCTCTGCTCCTAATTTTTCAAAAAAAGTTTTCCAACCAGGGTAATATTGGTAGTAAGATAAGGCTCTAGGAATGCCCACTTTAATCATAGCCGCAAAACTTCCACTTGACCTTAAACTCTAGTTCCTAAGCTCTAAATTTAAAACCTTCATGTGTTGATTATTGGGATTTTGAATTTTTATATTGTTTATCATTTAGATACTAGTATAGTATGCACTTGAAGCCCTTGCAAATAGCTATTATACTTCGTGCTTAACTCAGATTTCTAGGCTATGGCAAGGGAAAAACTTAAAGGAAGATCTCTCAAGGATTTAATAAATGTGGCTCAGCTGCTGAAAGTATTGCTGGGAGTGGCGTGTCTGGAGTGGATAAACCTTGCAAAGTCCCAGAAAAAACAGCGGTATTTCCTATTAAAGCTAAAAGATGTTTTCCCTACCGATGTTTTTTCTAGGAGAAGGTGGCTCCGACCTTCAACTGTGAGCTGTGCCTGGCTTTGGCTTGTCTAACTTCAACCTGCCACAGTTCACACAAAGAAGGCCAATACGACGGAAAGTGCAAAGGTTATCGGTGTCTCGAATGTAAACGACCCTCTGGATGCCATGTGGATTGCCTTTAGGACAGTTGCGGTGTAGCTTAACTTTCATGCCACCCATTGTATACGATACTGGAAGAGCCATCAAGTCTCGTTCCCTTCCTGAAAAAATGTTTGCAATACCTTTTAAAAAATAAATTGAAATACCGAGTAAAAAATCTAACATTTTTTCCGTGTAACCGTGAAACCTGCCGAAGGCACGGAGTGAAGCGACCTTCCACGGCAACCTTGTTGCCCACGGAAGCCGAATGAGAAGTGGCTTGGCTGTCTCTTCTGGTGGTAGGGCTTCTCATTGGGCTGGAGCTTCCACGCAAACCCTGTTTGCCGTACTGGCTACAGCTGGATTCGGCAAAGCTTGTTTCAACACTGGCTACAGCTGGATTTAGGCTGAGGTATATGCCTTTGAGTTCTTCTTTAACTTCCTCCGGAATCTGAGCTGATTCCATCAATCTCTGATACGGTGTCTCAGGAACATCATATTTCCTTTTTACCTTGCCACCTATTCTCTCTTTACTG
>JAUWQI010000024.1 GCA_030611085.1 Dehalococcoidia bacterium
ATTCACTAAACAAGGCTATCTCAATTACAGATGCAGACGTCCTTGTTTTTCTCGACGCCGACATCAGGTTAGCCAATGAAGATGCCCTTGTAAACCTGTCGCGATACTTCCATGAAGGGCAAGCTGCGTTGGTACAGGGCGGCCTTGTCCGTGTGCGTCCCGGCTTTACTCTCAATCCCGTAAAGCACGCAGCATATTTCGACTGGATTCTGGTGGACAAGGTCAGAAGAATAAAACCCCTTTCTTGGTGGAGTATAGATGGGCGTGTCATGGCCCTATCAAGGGACTTCTATCAGCATCTTGTTTTGCCTCTCTCACTGGCCGACGACCAGTTTATTTTCTACTCATGTATTAAAGAAGGTCGTGAGTTTGTATGGGCCAAAGATGCCGTATTCTATTATGGGGTGCCCCAGTCGTTCGCAGACTTCAGTGAGCAGTGGAGCAGGTACCACTTCTACACCAACAAATCTCGCCAGGAATTTGGCAGAGAGTTGATAGATACAGACATGGGGATTCCCGGATTGGGAAGAACCATCGTGTCCAGTATTCTGCGTCATCCGTACTTTGGGCTTGCGTGGGCCTTATGCTATTTGGCGAGCAAGATTGACTTCAGACAAAAGCGACATTTTAAGGAGTATGAACGTGGCCTTTTCTGGACTAAGCCAGCAGCGATTAGAATCCCACCTAATAGGGGTGCTATAGCCATTAGCCAAGATAAAAAGGACAAATAGGGAGGGAACAATGAAGGAAGACATAATCGCCTTACTTAAGGAAAATGTTATCCAGGGTAGAAAGACTAAAGATGATGAAGGAGCAGACGGAAATAGTGTTGGGACACCTGCAGTGCTGGAGTTAACACAATCAGCGCTGGAAAGTAATCTCGCTCCAGAGATAATAATCGAGCAAGGTTTAACCGCAGGAATGCAGGTTGTGGGAGACAAGTTTGCGGCAAAGGAGTATTTTATCCCGGACATGCTAGCCTCAGCCGAAGCAGTGAGCGGAGCTATGGACATTTTAGAACCATATCTCGATGGGTCAGAGGCTGCAGCCAGAGAGAAATTCGTTATAGCCACGGTGAAGGGAGACATCCACGATATCGGTAAAAATATCGTTGCTATTCTGCTCAAGGGAGCAGGCTGTGAAGTAAAGGATTTGGGCATAGATGTGCCTACAGAAAAGATTGTCGAGGTTATCAGAGAATATAAACCAGATTTCCTTGGTCTTTCCGCTTTGTTAACTACCACAATGGTAGTTATGGGAGAGGTAATCGAAGCGCTGAAAGAAAATGGCCTGAGAGACAAGGTTAAGGTTCTAATTGGGGGAGCAGCGGTCTCCGAGGAATATGCTCAAGAGATAGGAGCGGATGCCTATTGTGCCGATGGCTTCCAAGCCATTAAAGTGCTTGAGAATTTCCAAAAAGTGAGAGTGTAACACAGAGGCTTGTCCTCTGCCTAATCTCACTTTCATTAAAGGAGAGTAATTATGGCTGGAATCGCTGGAATTCGAGGTGCTGACAACGGTGAATTAGGCACCATGCTTAACAGAATTAAGCATAGGGGCCCACACGAAGTATGGATAAATCAAACAGGTGACATAAGTTTGGGGTGTTGTGAGCTGAATGTGGGTGGAGTCTCAAAGGATGGCTCGCATCATGTGTCTAATGGTAAGAGCGCAGTTATCCTTGATGGTCGTATATATAATCCAGAAACAGCAAGTATGACCGATGCCGAGGCAGTGCTGTATTTCTATGACAAGTTTGGTCCTCAGTTTGCCCAGAATTTAGATGGGGACTTTGCCTGTGCTATATCTAATGATGGTAAGTTGATGCTAGCTCGTGATACTGTGGGTGTAAAACCTCTCTACTACGGACATAACGATGGAAGATTATGTTTTGCCTCAGAGGTAAAGGGCCTAGTGGGTATAGTTGACGATATTAAGGAGTTTCCGCCTGGTTATGTTTACTCCCAGGAACTGGGATTTCAAAGATATACTTCTCAGGCTGTTGAAACTCCCGATTTTGAGAATTATGAGCAAGCCAAAAGGGTAACATATCAACTTCTGACAGAGGCAGTAGAAAAAAGGATGGAGGACAACACTGTGGGTGGGATTCTCTTAAGCGGAGGTTTGGATAGTAGCCTCATAATCTACATTGCTCATCAGATAAAGCCGGATATCGAGGCATTTACAGTAAGTATGGAGGATGGGAAAGACCTCCCCTTGGCTCAGGATGTAACTAAATACTTGGGCATCAAGCACCACGTGCTAATCTTCGATGAAAAGGAGATAAACGAGATATTGCCCCAGGCTATATATCATCAGGAGATGTTTGAGGAAAGCTGTATACACGGGGCAATTGCCAACTTCTTAGCCGCACGGTTCGTCAGTCCACATACAAAGTGCATTCTCACAGGCGAAGGCGCAGATGAGTTCTTTGCCGGTTATGATGGTCAATTCAAGCAGGGTAAGAATCAGGAGGAGGTTGCCAGTATAGTGGACAAACTTATCAATGTAGCTTATAACACAGCGTTGCAAAGATTAGATAGGTTGAATGCTGCAAATTCCATAGAAAGTCGCACACCTTTTCTTGATTCCAAAGTGGTTGATTTTTGTATGAAAATCCCGATAAGTTGCAAGATTCATGGCCCAGAACAAGTTGGGAAGTGGGTTTTGCGCCAGGCATTTGAGGGATGTTTACCCGAACACATCATCTACCAAACAAAAAGGTTTTTTGCCCAGGGTTCAGGTGTAGCGGGAATCATGCGCGCGATGGCGGAAAGACATATTTCTAGCAAGGAACTTTTAGAGCACAATAAGATAGAGGGTAACCCAAGGTTATCCTCTATAGAGGAGCTATATTACTACCGAATATTCAAGGAAAGATTTCCTCAACCTGCATTTGCTCAGCTAGTGGGTAGATGGGACCCCTTCAGACCAGACTTTTTTGCTAGGTAGACGAAGTGCAATATGGCTAAGAGAATTATCTCCACGGGAAGGGGCGGAACCGGGAAAACAAGTTTCATAGCCTTAGCTACTAAATATCTAAGCTCTTCAAATTACCCATCGCTACTTATTGATATAGACGGCGACCAAAATTTAGCTGATATGCTCGGAGTGGATTTAGAAAAGGGAAAGGTGAGAACTGTTTTAGATATACTTTTTGATATTCAAAAAGGCAAGGCTTACGAAGAGCTTAAATTCATGCCCATGCCCCAAAAAATAGAGTATCTATTCCATAGCGACTGTATATACGAGTCGGAAAAATTTGATTTGATTTCTTTAGGAGTGAAGTGGACAAATGGCTGTTATTGTCTTCCCAATGACCTAATCAGAGGAATCATCCCCAAGATGGCAAATAGCTATAAATATATGCTTATAGATACACCGGCGGGATTAGAGCATCTGAATAGAAAAGTAATGTCGGAAGTAGACGACCTATTTGTTATATTAGACCCTTCTCTAAAATCTATAAAAACTGCGCAAAGGATAAAAAAGCTGGCTGAGGAACTAAGCATTAAGTACGAGAATTTTTATCTAGTTGCAAACCACAGATTTAACGAGGCTTTAGAAGAATATATCCAGAACATAGAAGGGGCTTCCTATTTAGGGAAGATAGACTATGATGCCAATGTAGAGAAATATAATCTAGTTGGAAGGTCATTACTTGAGTTACCGGAAGACTCGCCTGCCTACCTATCCGTTGGAAGGATATTAGCAAAAGCAGGCTATAGGAGTAATTAGAATATGAAAGGAATACCAGAGCCCATTACCGCTGCAGCCATTAGCGGTGCTATCACTGCTGTTCAGCTAGCAAGTGAATTAGTTAATGAATCAATAGGAAAATTAGGAGCCGATAAGCCTGTAGCTTTCCCCAATACAGCCTACTACCTACCTGTTATCTATGGTTTCACCGGGCAGAAGGTGGAAAAGCTCGGCGATTTAACCTCTGCTATTAGCTATGCTCGCAATTTATTACCATCTGCGTCAACTGCGGAAGCGACACAAAATGCCGGGGTAGCCACAATAATCGCCGCCGAAGCCATAGAAGGAGTACGTTTTGCCCAGGGTGAACAGCCAGAAATACGCAATGGTTATCACTTTAACGGTCCTATCGATGATGTGCAGTTGCGCGCCTGGGGAGTTCAACTCGCGGATGGCACCATCAGTGGAGTAGCAGCTATTATTGGCGCGGCTAAAAGTAATGAAGTAGCGGTGAAAATTGTCCGTGAACTCCAATCCAAAAGCTTGATTACTTTGCTATGTGGCAATGTAGAAGGTCGCTCTATAGTCGACCAGTTATTGGAAGAGGGAGTTGAGTTAGGCTACAAGACGCTTACCGTTCCTCTGGGCTCCGATACTGTGTCGGCCGTTTACGCCCTGGGCTATGCCAGCCGCCTTGCTTTTAGCTTCGGCAGTGTTAAGGCGGGAGAGTTCGAGAAAATGCTAACCTGGAATAGAGAGCGTGCTCCTGTCTTCGTGCTGGCTTTGGGTGAGATAGATGAGTTAAAATGCGCCGCAGCCGCTGGTGCCTTAACCTACGGATTTCCTTTAATCGCTGACAGCAAACTTCCAGAAATCACGCCCTTCTCTCCCTCTGTCATTGCGAGTGAAGCGAAGCAAACTAAAAAAATTATCAGTGTGCCTTTCGATGATATCGAAGGAGATAGTGACGCAGAAAGAGCCCAAAAGTTGGTGCAATACTGCCTTGAAGTGCGTGGAATTAAAGTTAAGGTTAGTAAGCTATCTCTGCCAGTGGGTTATGGCTCAGCCTTTGAAGGCGAGGTAGTGCGGCGTGGCGACCTGCAAATAGAATTCGGTGGTAAGGGAGGCACTTGCTTCGAATGGCTAACTATGAGGGATATGGAAGAGGTTCAAGATGGCAAAATCAGCTTAGTCGGCTCTGACCCTACCAATGCTGAAGTTGGCGCCAAGGTACCCCTGGGCATTGTGGTGGAGGTAGCTGGTCCGAAGATGGAGAAGGATTTTGAGCCTATTCTAGAAAGGCAAATACACCACTTCTTAAACGGCGCTGAGGGAATGCAACATCAAGGGCAAAGAGATATTACCTGGATTAGAGTCAGCAAGACTGCTGTTGCTAAGGGATTCAATATCCATTCTCTGGGTCATATCCTGCATACTAAGTTACGGGAACAATTCAGTGGCATTGCCGATAAAGTACAAATAACCTTTTATACCGAGATGGACCAGGTGAAAAAACTGATGGAAGAGGCTCGCAGGATATATCGGGAACGCAACGAGCGCATAGCTGGACTCACTGACGAGGCAGCAGATACCTTTTATAGCTGTACTCTGTGCCAGTCATTCGCTCCATCCCAAGTATGCGTTATTAATCCAGAGCGTGTGGGACTATGTGGCGCCTATAACTGGTTCGATTGTAAGGCCGCTTATGAAATAAATCCCAAAGGAGCTAACCAACCTGTGCCTAAAGGCAAAGTTATCGACCCTGTGAAGGGCGAATGGGAAGGAGTGAACCAGTTTGTGTATGAACACTCAGGTATGGTCATAGAGCGTTTCACCATCTATTCCATTATGGATGCTCCCATGACCACTTGTGGCTGCTGTGAATGCGTCCTGGCAATTGTCCCTGAGGCTAATGGCTTTTTAGTTGTCTCGCGTGAGGATTATGGTATGACCCCTATCGGAATGACATTTTCCACACTGATGGGAGTTATTGGAGGTGGCCATCAAACTCAGGGTATGATGGGCAGCGGGAAATATTACCTCACCAGCGAGAAATTCATCAAAGCTGAGGGGGGAATCAAGCGGGTAGTCTGGATGTCAAAAAATCTTAAAGAGGAAATGAAAGAGGAGCTTAGCCAGGTTTGTCAGCGAGAAGGTGTTCCCAATTTATTGGATAAGATTGCCGATGGCACTACAGTTACTACCATAGAAGAGCTGCTCCCCTTCCTGGAGCAAAAGCAGCACCCAGCACTAACTATGGCACCGCTGCTATGATGAAACCAATCTGGCTTCGGTGTTTTGCACCTTTGCCCAAATTCCGCTTCGGGGAACTTCAGACGTACTCGAAACATTATATGAAATTCAGCCTAGGGCTTTGTTAATTCATGTTTCGTGAAGAGGTAGATTATGAAAAGTAAGGCAATTCCTTTAAGTTTGTTTGGTGATGAATTGCTAATTGAGAAAGAGACAGAGGAGAAGGGTAAGACTACAGAAAAACTTGGGCGGTTGGACTTCCTCGGTGAGCTAAGAGAGAAAATATTGCCGTTCTGCCGATTGAAGTATGGTGAGATATGGGAAGACCCAGTAAACAAGCATAAGGTTGGTGTGTTGGATGCGACAAAGCCGGAAGATGTCGAAAAGATAATTGGCGGTGAAAAGGCTAAATTGGTTATCAACGACCCGCCGTATAATGTGGTAGTCGGAAATGCAAACACAACTAGTCTCTTTAAGATGAGCTTAAAAAAGTATTTAGAATTTTCAGAAAAGTGGGTGAGAAATGCAATTGCTGCTATGGATAAGGATGCTCACTTTTATATATGGATAGGTACAGATTACAGGGATAATTTTCAACCCCTGCCCGATTTTATTATCTTAATGAGAGAATTTAAGGAGCTGAAACCCCAGAATATCATCACGATGCGAAACCAGAGAGGGTATGGGACACAAAAGAACTGGATGTGGGTCAGACAAGAGCTCCTTTATTATGTTAAGGGCAATCCTAATTTCAATGTGGATGCTGAATATACCGATATTCCCAAAATATTAAGAGGGTATTATAAAGAGGTTAACGGAGAAATTACGGAGAATTTAGAGCGTAGTAAGTCGAAATATATAAGAGCAGGCAATGTATGGGTAGACATTCAGCAGGTGTTTTATAGGATGGAAGAAAATGTGCCTGGATGTTATGCTCAAAAACCTCTAAAGGCGATAGAGAGGATACTTTTGTCAGCTAGTAATGAAAAAGAGTTAGTGGTAGATTTCTTTGCCCATTCTGGAACAACGCTAATTGCTGGGGAAAGATTGAAAAGAAAAGTATATACATTTGACATTGACCCAGTATTTGCGGAGGTTACGATAAGAAGATTAGAGCATTTTAGAAAAACGGGCAAAACAGGCTGGCAGTGGCAAAATCCGTTTCCTGAAATAGAGAAGCAAAGCAGAGAATATAGATGGATATAAAGCAACTCAGGGATTACCTGGATTCACTTGCCAACTCATTGAAGAACAACGACAAAGGATTATTGAATGCTCGCCTTAAAAGCCTGATGTCAGTTTTCCCGTTTAATGAATATGAATACACCCTTATGTTTCTGCTGGATAGAAAGGTTATAGAGTTTAAGGAATATGAAAAGCTCAGGAGTAATTATGTTTCCTCAAATAGATATGTTGACCTATATGGACTTGCTCCTCGAATATTTGGTGAAATTTGGGGACATGAACATATCAAAGATTTGGATAACAGATTTATAAAGCCTGATAAGTCTATCGACCCTGATTATGCTGGACAATACGACCTGTGGATTAACAATATTAGGGTGGAAATAAAAGCTGGCAGAGCTATCAATACAAAGAAAAGCGGCAGCTTGGTTTCTAAGGCACTGCAATATGGCTCTTCCGAACCATTTTGGATGAATTTTCAACAGATAAAATTAGGCATCTGTGATGTTTTTATTTTTGTAGGGGTATGGGCCGATCAAATAATTTATTGGGTATTTTCTAACGATGAGGTGAAAAACAACAGATACTTAAGCCACCAGCATAGAGGAGGAATAGAGTACCAAATTGGGATAACAGACAAGAATATAAGGGATTTTGATGAATATAGAGTAAATCCATCTGAAATTGGTAAGAAGGTTATTGAAAAGGGAAGGAAGAAATAAGTGCCGCTAAGTGCAACTCTGCGTCGCTTCGCAACCTTGTTCTTCAAGTCATATAATACGGTGTAAAAGATTAGCTTCGTCTGAGCGAAAAGGAGTGTCATGTCAGTCTTAGAAATACCCGTAGAAAAGTGGACAGGGAAGATTCAGGAAGTAAGGCTTGGAGGGAATGGGCGGAAGAGCATAGTTGTTGGCGGAGAAAGCACCCTACCCTTCCTGCACTTTGAAGGCTCTATACCTAATAGACCAGCAATAGCTATAGAAATACAAGATACAGAGCCTACCGATTGGTCGCCGTGGCTGCTTTCAACTTGGGGAGATGCAGTCAAAAGCCCTGTAACTTGGGCTAAAAAGGCGGTGGAATATGGAGCTGACATCATAGCTCTACGGTTGAGAAGTGCCCACCCTGAGCAGGGAAACACGGGTGCTAAGGAAGCGGAGAAGGTGGTATCTGAGATACTTAGCGCAGTGGATTTACCTCTCATTGTTTTGGGTCCAGATGTAGCGGAAAAGGATAATGAAGTGCTGCTAGCTGTTTCGGAGGTAGCTCGAGGGCAGAGGATTGGACTGGGCAACTGCATAGACAAAAACTATCGCACCATTGCTGCCTCTTGCCTGGCTAATGGTCATGTGGTCATAGCCAAGACGCCTAACGATATCAATTTGGCTAAGCAATTGAATATACTTCTTCACGAGCTTGGCCTTCCTTTACATAATATACTCGATGATACTACTACTGGCTCTCTGGGATATGGTCTGGAATATAGCTACTCCGTAATTGAACGGTTGAGGTTAGCATGCCTAACCGGTGATGAGATGACTTCTGCCCCGATAATATGCACTGTGGGAGAGGAGTCATGGCGGCAAAAGGAATCTAAAGTCATCGAGGGAATTCCTCCAAGCTGGGGAGAACATGAGGAACGCGCCATTACCTGGGAAGCGCTGACTGCCACAAGTCTGCTTACTGCTGGCGCCAGCATTGTTGTGCTGCGACATCCCAAAACAGTGGAGCTAATAAAAAAGATTTCAACTCGATAGGAGAATGCGAATGATAGCTATTGGTGAGTCCATACACATAATCTCTCGCCAAGTAAGAGCAGCTATAGACAATCGCGATAAAGTTTTTCTACAGGATTTAGCTTTGAGACAAGTGGAGGGTGGGGCACATTGGCTGGACTTGAATATTGGTCCTCAGAGAAAAGCTGGCGCTGAAGCGATGGCCTGGCTAGTCAACATCACCCAGGAAGTTACCGCTGTCCCTCTGGTATTGGATACCACCAATGTTGAAGCCATAGAAGCTGGACTAAAAGCGTGCAATAAGCCAGCCCTTATCAACAGCACTGATTCCACACCAGAGCGGCTTAATGCACTAACGCCACTCGCCGCTAAATATAATGCCAATATCATCGCTCTTACTTTAGGCTCTAGTGGCTTACCCAGCACTGTTGACTCTCGCTTAGCACTTGTTCTGGAGCAGATTCTCCCAGCAGCAACTCAGTATAATGTGCCCTTTGACCATATCTTTCTTGACCCACTGGTTCTGACCATAAATGGCAATCAAGAACAGGCAATGCAAGCCATCGAAGCAATCCGTTACTTCAAGCAAGCGTGTGAGCCACCTCCCATGACTATCTGTGGACTTTCCAACATCTCCAACGGAGCTCCGGAGGAAATACGACCTCTCATTAACCGCGTCTTCCTAACAATGATGCTCGGCGCTGGGCTCGACGCCGCTATCCTGAACTGCCTGGATGACGAACTGATGAAGACCCTGCGTATTATTGACTCCGATGATAAATCCACGCCTGAGTCAAGGCTATACCTGGGCCTATACAACTCCTATGTTATCGGCGAACAGTTCGATATTAGCACAGTTGATATGGATAATGCGGAACTGAGAGATATAGCCAGGACCATCCAAATCTTGCAGAACCAGCTTCTCTATGCTCACGGCTACCTCAATACATAAATTGATTGTATTTCCAGAGAGCGATTAGTCCACTGACACTTTCTTCAGGGGTTGAGTACACTGGCACCCCATGTCCTTCAGCTATGTTTCGGAACTCCTTGATCGCTCCCACTTCACCCATAGCGCAGACGAATAAAGGTTTCTTATATCTGCTACTAACTTCCACGATTCTTTCGATATCCTTACCGTCAATGGAGTATACCCCGCCGATAACATTTAGGGCAAAGCTTAACAGCACCCCATCAACATTTTCATCACAAAGCAAAGCTTCAGCGACAATCGGATATGCCTTATTCCCATATAAAGGTAGACTGACCCCGAGATCGAGCGGATGTTGAGCTTTCGACCATTGTGGCGTTATTTCCTTGAACTTATTTACGGTTTCTCTGGATAGTTTGGCTAGCTCCAAACCACCATCAGCAAACAGGTCCAGAGCCATCGCACTTACGCCGTAGGCTACAGTACTCATCCCGATTCTGTTACCACGCAGAATATTACCATTTACCGGGGGATAAAAGGCAAAAGCCTTGATAAAACTAGCGAATTCTCTATAGCTTCTTGCTGAGATAACACCTGCTTGCTTGAACATAGCCTCGTACACCTCAGCCTGACCCATAATCGAGCCTGTATGGGAAGCTATAGCCTCTCGGCTAACTTCGCTGCATCCTGTCTTGAAAACTATGATTGGCTTTTCTTGTGATACTCTTCTAGCTACCTCTATGAAGCGCTTGCCATCTTTAATCCCCTCTATATGTATTGCTATTACTTTCGTCTTGGCATCATGTAAAAAGTACTCGAGCGCTTCGGCATCATCGATGTCACATTTATTACCCAGATCGATGCATTTGCTAACACCAAAGGAGGAGATTATCTCATCGATTTGATTGGTAACAAATAAGGATGTCTGGGATATAAATGCCACTGAGCCTTGCTTCATTTCTTTTAAAGGGTCCATACATAAGGCGAAATTATCACTAAAATTGAGCGGACCTACAACATTAGGACCCAGGATTCTTATTCCGTTTCTTTTTGCTATCTCAGCAAGCTCTCTTTCGAGATCGGCTCCATCTTCACTCGCCTCCTTAAAGCCGCCAGCGGTTACTATTATTCCTTTTACCCCTTTCTCGGCACATTGCTGCAGGAGCTTAATTGTGTCCTGTGGCGAAACCAGTGATTCAACTAACTCCACCTCTCCGGGGATATCGGTAATTTTCGAGTAAGCTTTCAAGTTTAATATCTCCACAGCATTGGGATTGATTGGATAGATTTTCCCCTCATAGCCAAATCTGACCAAGTTCTCTACCACACAATAGCCAGGTCTCTGTGGTGTTCTAGAGGCACCTACTACTGCTATGCTCTTGGGTTTAAAGAATACATCGAGTGACTGCTCCATTCAAGACCTCCCTCTGCAAAATCTCTTGATGTAAAAACCTCCATTGTTAAGCATTTTAGACTGCCCCTAGCTCTTTTTCAACTATTTATCTCCAGCCACCAAAGGCTTCTCATTTTGAGGTAACACCAAGAATGCCCAGTCAGAATCGTAGTTGCGACGCAAAAGTCTATTCCAATTGTCTGAGTTGTTCCATTGTTTGCAAATTCTTATCGCTCATCAGCAATCGCATGTGCCAATCATAAACGAGTTACCTTAACTTCTCAGGCTCACCTTGTATTGGAAATCGATACCCTCTCCAGGCTCATCTTGCATTGGAAGAGACTATCTGCCAGAGAGGCCCCTATCTTGTGCTATAATGCTTTTATCACATAGGAGGTTTGTAATATGGAGGATTGGAAAGAGCGCATCTCTATAAACCCGAAAGTCTGTCATGGCAAGCCCTGCATCAAGGGGACGCGGATTTGGGTCTCCTTGATAGTGGACAATCTGGCTGCTGGCTCCAGCGAGGAGGAAATCCTGGAGGCATATCCTTCGCTGAGTCGAGAGGATATACGGGCAGCACTGGCTTACGCTGCCGAGATGGCAAGAGAACGCTATGTAGACATTCCTTTGAAGGTCTGATGAGGATTAAGCTGGACGAGAATGTAGATGCGCGCCTTGCTATCTTCCTCAAGAGAGCGGGGCACGACACCAATACGGTTCAGGAGCAGGGTCTTCGTGGAACAGAGGACGAAGCGCTTTATGAGGTTTGCAAGGGGGGAAGCCGCATTCTGGTCAGTCTTGACCTGGATTTTTCGAATATCATCCGCTTTCCTGCCGAAGGAACTCCGGGGCTTGTTGTGCTACGCGGACCAAACCAACTCTTTCCCACTATGCGGATTCTGGCGGAAACCTTGATTGATGCCCTCACCAGAGAATCGCCTGCTGGCAGGCTCTGGATTGTAGAGCCAGGTCGCCTTCGCATTCACGAGGGGATAGAGGGTGAATAATCACCCATAGTGGGAGAAATGCATGGCAAAGATTGAAATCACCAAGACCGAGCTCGTCTGGCCAGGCAAGTATGACGAGAATGGTCAGCGCAAAGAAGTGGAGAGGGTCAAGCTCCCCTTCCAGGTCATCGAGACCATCAATGAGGCCCGGGCTACCCGTGAGGCAGCCAGGAAACCTCGCCAGGTTTCCCTGTTCGATGTCTGGGAAGCTAAGGAGGGCAACACCTTTGAGGAGGGGTGGAAAAACAAGCTCATCTGGGGCAACAACAAGTATGTTATGTCCTCGTTACTGGACAAGTTTGCCGGCAAGATTGACCTCATTTACATCGATCCTCCCTTTGCCACCGGTGCTGACTTCAACTATTTATCTCCAGCCACCAAAGGCTTCTCATTTCCACGCCTCTAACTCCCGCTAGATAGGGGGTGTCATCCTAAGCAACCGCTCATTAAAATTTAGAAAGGCTTTAACTAGCTTACGGAACTGGCGAGAACAAAGTAGACTGTAAAGTGGAGCTGGGGTTACAATAGGTAGAACTTTCGAACTGGCTTTCACTCTAACTGTGTAGCCTCAGGACTCCTATGGCACATAATTGTAGCAACAGGGCGTCTAGCCTGCAACCAACAAGTAGTGAGTATTCTGATAATCGCTGCCCGCTTATATAAAACAGGCAAATGGGACCTATAATCCACTTGGTTTTTTCAATTCTAAGTCATTCACGCTCAATGGTGGTTGTTTCCTGTGAACCATAGCGTGGCAGTTCGCACAAAGCAAAACAATATCGTCGAGGGTGGTTTTGGAGGGTTCTCTCCTAAGGGATATTGGCTCAAGATGATGAGCAATAATAAAATTCTTCCCTATATCTCCATATAGTTCATAGAAGCTAAAACCACATTTTTCACACCTGTAATCAGAATCCTGCTTCTTTGCCTGGATTAAAGCTCTGTTTCTAGCACGAAAGAGCGCTTCACGTTTATAGGCTTCTCCCTCAATTGCTTCAGCTTTCTCATATGATTGCTTAGCTTCTTCCCTTTTTGTTTCCAGATTATTCACATTTCCTTGTAACAATTTCTTAACCGTAACCTGTTCACCACCGAGCAATATTTTGACTTCTGGGAAAGAGGTATCCCATGCTACCGGAACTTGGTGTGACCAAGGTAGTCCATTAGGATCGATAATACGATGTTCAGAGTCATATCGATATTTACTCTTCACTATGCCTTGACAAATTATTCGGTCTGCATGTTTGACGAAAATAACATCACCTTTTTTCATCTCATAAGCTAATCTGCCAAGGCTTGCCTTTTGTGTAGGAGCTAATCTCATCCAAAGGCCTTTGGGTTCACACTTTGGGTGCACAGAAAGGTCAGTATATGCAAGTGGGGCATAAGTAATTGCTGCTACCCCAAGTCTTAGACATTGGGGCCACATTTCATGTCCTCGCGGACCAACTCGAAACGCCATTCTCCAAGTTGTCATTGCTCAAATTACCTCCTCATGCTCGGACGTTTAATTCATATTATACTAACTCTCTAAACTAGGAACCAGAGAGAGGTTGGGACGCGCCCACCGGCGTGAGGCGCTATTGGGGTACAATTTGGACGATTCTATAATCAGGTAACAAAATAAGCTTTTGTTTACCTTCAGAACCAATCTGCCTGTACTGTGCTCTAGGACAAATATCTTTACCTACAACGATTTTATCCATGTCAACCCTTGCGCGGCAAGTGAGTATTAGAGTTTTGCCGTTAATGCTTGTGCAAATTCAGTTTCATCCGGAGGATAAACGTTAAACCAATCGTAGTCGTAGACCTGTTCTCTTTCTAAATCTGCATCCTTAACTGTAATTAGACCTCCGCCAGGTACACCCAGATATTTGCCCACCACCAATACAGTCAGTGGAGGTAATCCGTTTAATTTACAGTATTTCATAATCGGGTCTAAAAATTTACCCATGGTCCCCGCGCCTTTAAACCCAAGAAGCCTTGATAGTTTCTCATAAGTGATAGTTTGTCTGTTGTAAGCCAGCCCAACAAGAATCTGCCAAATCTGAACTGCACGGGATTCAACTGTTCGTATTGAATTAAAAGTTTTCATACTGCCTCCGACTTTTTGGGATAAATCATCTAAAATCAGGATAATTATACCCATCATTCCCATCATTCACAAGTAAACGTCGAATTAAATTTCATGTCCTTGTTAATATCCCGACTCTAGGGGCTCTGACCTACCATTACGTGGAGGATCTCTACGGCCTGGCTAAGATCGGTGAAGACCAGCTCATGGACTCAGACTTCAACCTTCAAAATATACTGGTCGATAGCTTTTCCCGTACCATCGCTGAGGCAGAGGACTTGGCATTCATAAAAGGTGCTGCCTATGACTCCGAGCAGCCCGAGGGCATCACCACGAACGCTTCCCTCATTGCGAACACCATAACCACAACTGCTGCTGGAGCAGTCACTATCGAGGAGTTTCTCGAAATGGTGTGTGCTGTCCCAGCAAATTCAGAAAGGGTGCTTCATTTCTGGTTCACTCCCTGACTGAGCTCGAGCTTAGGAAGTTAAGGTGGAAGGATGCCGCCGGAACGTACGAAGGTGGTTTCTTGTGGTAGCCTAGCGTGATTCTTGGCCGACCAAATACCTTCTTGGGCTATCCAATCCACACCCAGGACGATATGGCTACCCTCGCAGGGACGGAAGGCGTTATAGCAGAGTTCGGAAACTTCAAGGTTGGATATCGGATACTTGATCACATGAGTAACATGGCCGTCCAGAGGCTAACCGAACTCTATGCGGAAGCAGTGCTAATCGGATTTAAAATTCATAAGCGAATAGGCGGATATTGTATCCGACCAGCCAACAAGAGTATTATCCTGCTTGCTGAACACGCATAGTGAGGGCATAGCAGCAAGAGAGGAGAGTGGCTCCACAGCCACTCTCCTCTCTTTGGTTATATCTACTTGGGAACTGGCGGCTACTTGATTAACTTCCTTAACGTCCTGCAGTAGCTTTACCGACTGCCAAAACAACGTCCTACCCTACTAACAGGACGTCGGAAAAGCCAAGGGATGGAGACGTGGTGGTGGCTGGACTCTGATGGATGAAGCCACGAGGATGGAGTGGCTTGCGTGGCGGGTAGTCATTGACATATTGTTCAGCAAACATCCCAATTCTTGTGCAGTGGTGACCTGACATTTCAGAGATAATCAGAGGAGGAGCAAACATCCTCCCGCTATTCTTGTTCCGCAAGCACAAACAGCATCATGTTGTCCGGCCACTAGTGGGCTGACTGTCCGTATGTTATTCTTTCTCGTTTGTTTTTATTCATAATTCGGTATATTCTAACACGTAAAACTGGCTTTTCTCTCCTATTATATGCGAGCTATCGTTTTTTCTAGCCAGCATTTCTATACTATCAACATCAGATGCCATGCGGAGAGTGCCAATATGTTCATAAGTGAGTTGTATATAGAAAGATTTCGCCTTTTCCAAAGAAACAAATGCAAGCTTGGTAAATATATGACAGCCATCACTGGCTTTAATGCGACCGGAAAATCTAC
>JAUWQI010000023.1 GCA_030611085.1 Dehalococcoidia bacterium
TTAGATGATGGCAACTTCACGGTCAGCTACACCGTAACTAACCAGGGAAATGCGATGGCAGGTGCAAGCACAACATGTAAATATGTCGATGATGAGCTCACGGAAAGCCAGCCCTGCCAGGCATTGGTTCCAGGTGCGAGCTACAGCAGCGCATTTACCCCCGAGCCTTGCCCCTGCGGGGAGACCCTTGAGGTTCAGGTTTGTGCCGACGACAATGATGTTGTTGGCGAAAGCGATGAGACCAACAACTGTGAGACGAATATCATCGGGTGTCCTCCGTGCCTGCCCGACCTGGTGGTCTCAAAGTCGGTGACATTAGATGATGGCAACTTCACGGTCAGCTACACCGTAACTAACCAGGGAAATGCGATGGCAGGTGCAAGCACAACATGTAAATATGTCGATGATGAGCTCACGGAAAGCCAGCCCTGCCAGGCATTGGTTCCAGGTGAGAGCTACAATGGCGCATTTGACTCCGAGCCTTGCTGCCCCTGCGGAGAGACCCTTGAGGTTGTAGTTTGCGCCGACAACGAGGAAGCTGTCGCCGAGAGCGACGAGGACAATAATTGTGAGGTCAACTATGTGGAATGTCCCGTGACCAGCGGCGTATGTTGCCCTAATTCTGAGGTTACTATCACTGACCAGGGTGTTACCGATGACCCAGCAAGTGACCCGGCCACTTACGACCCGACAAATATGCCTCCTGATGTAACTTGGGGAAATGCCAAAGGAGTTTATGTCGCAGCAACTGGGCCGGATGGATGCTATGAGTTCTTCGCCAGATTTGAGACACCTGTAGAAAGCGGATTTACATTATATAAGCTCCCGACTTGGACTGAGGTGCCTTACACCCCAGTCGGATCAAATACCATTCGAGTTGAGTTATGCATCGATGGCGGTGTCCTCGACCCAGCGTTTGTCTTAGCAGGCAAGGCTGCTCCACCACCACCTGCTGTAGCAGTAGGCGGCGAGGCTTACCCCGTGAACAAGCTAGCCGTTTTGGCCCCCTGGATTGCGTTACTTGCAGCCATCATAGCTGGTGCTACCATCCTAGCGAGGCGCCGCAGAGCTTAGAGCAAGACATTGGCTGCGCTCAAGACTAAGAAGCAAGCTGAAGAGAAGGTGGGGATAAACCCCGCCACTACAAGGTGGGATTGCCACACCTTCGGCGGACAATGAGGGAGAAGAGATGGGTTACTTGGTTGGCCTGCTTGCCCCTTAGCTTTGCGGCTGTTACAATCTACAACTACAGGGGGCTAGTATGAAAAAGTCCTATACAGTGGTTGTTGAGCGAGACCCTGAGAGCACATGGCCAGTAGGAGAAGTTGTGGAACTCCCGGGCTGCTATACTCAAGCACCAAACCTTCCCACGCTAGAATTAAATATACAAGAGGCAATCTCCGCATACTTAAAGACATCGCTACCCGAGGAGCCATTGTCAGACTTTGTCGGCACCTGGCGAGTTGAGGTTTCAGCTTGACTAAACTTCGGCTGGTTACCTATAAGGAACTTAAAAGGTGGCTGAAGCAGCAGACTTTGAATGGCAACGCCGCGAGGGCAGCCACAATACCTTTAAGAATCCTCAAGGTCGCATTATTATCATCCCTGACCATGGCTCCCAAGTCATAGTTCGTCCACTACTACGAAAAATCTTGCGTGACTTGGGTCTCAGTGTGGAAGACTACCATAAAATCCTGGATGAGCTTTAAGCCTGCTGTTTTCTATTATCTAATGGGATTGCTTCGCTTTGCTCGCAATGACAACTGGGGTCGGATTATAAGCCACCCCCCTATAATCCTCCCTCCCCTTGTGGGAGAGAGTGTTGGGGCTTGTCCCCAACCGGTAAGGCAGGGATAAACCCCGCCACTACATTCGTTGTAGTGGCGAAACTGTAGGTGCGGTGCTTTAGCCCCGCATGAACCTCGCCCTATGGGTGTTGCACGGGTCTAAAGACCCATGCCTACAGCCCCACAGCTACATTATTAGGGCGCTTGCCTGATTCACCAAGCAGAACCGCCCAATAAATTGGGCAACTACCTTTCTTGAGCACTTTAGCCTATTGTTATACTTGACAGGCATGATATACTAAAGCCGTTTTTCCAAGGGGCATAGTCCAAAGGTCATATATGAAAAAAGATTTGCTTTCCGTATCCGACCTTAGCCAGAAGGAAATCGAACAGCTCATAGAGCAAGCTTTGAGTATGAAGCGGAAGGATATGCCATCCCTTCTCTCAGGAAAAACTTTGGCTCTTTTATTTGAGAAGCCTTCCTTACGAACTAGAGTTAGCTTCGAAATAGCCATGCAGCAGTTAGGCGGACATGCCGTTTATCTATCTCCAGAAGAAGTAGGCCTGGGCAAGCGGGAACCAATTGCTGATGTAGCACGGGTGCTCAGCAGGTATGTTGATTGTATTGCGGCTCGCACATTTTCTCACCAGACCTTGCTCACTCTGGCCAAGTATTCTTCTGTGCCCGTAATCAATGCCCTTTCCGATTGGGAACACCCATGTCAGGCACTCTCCGACCTCCTTACCATATATGAGAAGAAAGGCAAGCTTTCTGGCTTAACTTTGGCGTTCATTGGCGATGGCAATAATGTAGCCAATAGCTTGCTCCTCGCCGCCTCGCTTACAGGCATAAATTTTTGCGTTGCCTCCCCACCCAGTTACGAGATTAAGAAAGAGATATTAAATCAAGCTCAGAAGTTTGCCACCTCCAGTGGCAGTCAAATCAAGTTAGTTAGCGAGCCTCGCGAGGCAGTCAAGAATGCCGATATAGTATATACTGATGTGTGGGCCAGTATGGGTCAGGAGGCTGAAGCGGAGAAACGTCGTCTTGCTTTTTCCCACTATCAGGTGGATGATAAATTGCTAGCCTTAGCTAAAGGAGATGCTTTGTTTATGCATCCTTTACCGGCTCATCACGGTGAGGAAATTTCCCCGGGGTTGCTAGGTGACCCTCAATCGGTAGTATTTGACCAAGCGGAAAACAGGCTGCATTTGCAAAAGGCGCTGTTAGCCAAAATGCTTCGCCAGCCAATTCGAGGGTAGTTATGGTCAAGGGAGAGGTATTTTATACGAGATTATGCGGTTAGCTATAAGAAAATGACAAAACCTATTATAGCCATTGTAGGCAGAACTAATGTGGGCAAGTCCACCTTGCTTAACCGATTGGCGGGCAAACGTCTAGCGGTAGTTGCTGATTTGCCGGGAACGACCCGAGACCGCTTTTTTGCTCCCATCTCGTGGCAGGGGCGAGAGCTAACTTTGATTGATACCGGCGGCTGGCAGGCAAAGCCACAGTCGCTTCTGGAGCAAAAGGTTATCCACCAAGTAGGGGTAGCCGTGGCACAAGCCGATGTCATCATTTTCCTGGTAGATGCTCAAGCTGGAGTTATCGCTGCCGATGAAGAAATAGCCGATATCTTGCGTGTCACCGACAAGCCTATAATTTTAGCAGTAAACAAGGTGGATTCCGCTAAACAAGCAAATCAAGTGGCAGATTTTTATCACCTCGGCATAAGTAAACCCATAGCCATCAGCGCTTATCACAATCAAGGGATAGGTGAGCTAATGGACGCTGTGCTAGACACCCTCCCCCCACAACTATCCACCAGTTTGGTAGAGCCAGAGAGGGCTAAATTAGCCATTGTGGGGAGGCCCAATGTGGGTAAGTCCACACTGTTGAATGCTTTGTTGGGCGACGAAAGAGCTATTGTCCATGAGTCTCCAGGGACAACTCGTGACTCTCTTGACGCTACAATCTGCTGGGATGATAAGAAATTCTTACTTATCGACACCGCTGGCATTAAACGACGCGGGCGAGTCGGTGTTGGAGTTGACTATTATAGCTTGATTCGTGCCCTTCAGGCTATTAACCACTGTGATGTTGCCTTATTATTAATCGATGCTAGTGAATTTATTACCGCTCAAGATATGCATATTGCTGGCTATATTGTTGAGGTTGGCAGAGGTATAATACTGGTGGTTAACAAATGGGATTTGGTTCCACGGATACAGAGGCAGGAATTCAAACAGTACCTGGAGCGGAGGCTTAAATTTGCTTCCTACGTCCCCATTGTTTACATTTCTGCCGAGTTGAGGCAGAATATAGATGGAATTTTACCTCAAGCGTGGCAAGTATGGCAAGAAAGGCAGAAATGCTTGACGCAACCGGAAGTTAACACGGTGATTAAAGAAGCAATAAGCAGCCATCCTCCGCCTCGCGTGGGTTCCAGGCAGTTGCGCGTTGTTCAAGCTTATCAAGATGAGTCGAGACCGGCAACCTTTATTCTTCGAGTTAATGACCCTCAGTTGGTGCATTTTTCTTACCATCGCTATCTGGAAAACAAGTTGCGCCACAGTTTTGGTTTTCGTGGCGCTCCTTTGCAGTTGATTTTCACCAAAGCTAGCCATAAAGGAAGTAAAAAGATAGGGGTGAGAACATGATAATAGCTAAATTCGTTGCTATAGTGGTTATTGCCTATCTCCTCGGCTCTATTCCCTTCGGCCTGGTTATAGGTAAAATTGCAGGCGGCGTTGATGTCAGAAAGCACGGAAGCGGCAAGACTGGCGCCACTAATGTAATGAGAGCCACTGGAACCAAATTTGGTATTTTAACCATAGTCCTCGATGTAGGCAAAGCTGCCGGGGCAGTGTTGTTAGCCAAAGCGATTGTGGGTAGCAGCATTCTGGCTATCGGCGGTATATTCCTCAACTGGCAACTTGCTCAAGTTATGGCTGGCTCGGCAGCAGTAGCAGGACATGTCTGGCCCATATTCGCCAAGTTCAAGGGAGGCAGAGGCGTAACTACTTATTTCGGCACGCTACTCGCCATTTTCCCCCCAGCAGGTATATTTGGTGCCGAAATTCTAGCTGTTTCAGCATTACGCAGCAGGCACATGTCCATGGGCTCCATACTTGGAGCCCTAGCCGCCTGGTGTTTAATGGTGCCCTTGACTATCGCTTATGGTTTCCCCCCTATTTATCTAGCTTATGGCTTGGTAGCTGTAGCACTACTCGTTTACCAGCATCGCGGCAATATGAAACGCCTGCAGCAGGGCACGGAACGTCGATTATGGTGAAAGGGAAAAGGTAAACTGACCCTGAACCATGGCTAAAGCCACTATCATAGGTAACACCACCTGGGGTAACACTTTAGCTACTTTATTGAGTGCCAAAGGGCTAACAGTAAAGTTGTGGGCGCGAAGCGAGGCTGAGGCTGAAGAATTAAATCAAGGGAAACACAGCTACTCCTCTACTGGTCATATCGAAGAAGCCCTAAACGGGGCTAACCTGGTGATTTGGGCGGTTCCTTCCCAAAAATTGAGACAAAATGTCAATTTAACCCAGAGTTATTTAACCGCTTCGATGTTATTGATAAGCGCCGCTAAGGGATTGGAGAGGGATAGCGGTAAGAGGATGTCTCAAGTGATGACGGAGGAAATTGCTCCTGCTTTGCGACAGCAGATTTGTGTTCTCTCCGGTCCCAATCTAGCCAAGGAAATTGCCCAGGGCTTGCCCGCTGCCTCTATAATCGCTTCTCAGGACATAGCTATTGCTGAAAAGGCACAGGAGTTGATGCAATCTGACAAATTTGCCTTGTTTACCACTGATGATGTTATTGGGGTGGAGTTGAGCGGAGCTCTGAAGAACATTGTAGCTTTGGGCGCAGGGATGATTGATGGATTAGGTTTAGGTGATAATGCTAAAGCTGCCTTCATTACCTGGGGCTGGGCTGAAGTTGTTTCCCTGGGGGTATCCTTTGGAGCTAAAGCTAGCACTTTTTATGGCTTAGCTGGTTTAGGTGACTTAATAGCCACTTGCTCCAGCGCCCTCAGCCGCAATCACTATGTTGGTTGTGAATTGGCTAAAGGGCGCTCTCTATCCGAGATAGCTGCTTCTATGCCACAGGTTGCCGAGGGAGTTTGCACTGCTGAGGCAGTTCACCAGTTAGCTCAGAAATCGAATTTGGAGCTACCTATTGCTAATCTTATTTACGAGAGTCTCTTTGAAAATTTGCCGTTGAGCCAAGCACTGGTCAGATTTACCAAGTTAGCAGAAAGCCATCAACAACCTTCGCTAAAAGGCATCTGACTGGTCACCCTGAGCGGTAGCGAAGGGTCTAGAGATTCTTCGCTTCGCTCAGAATGACAAGAGGCGAAGGGCTCCCTCAGAATGACAGGAGGCGAAGGGCTCCCTCAGAATGACAAAGAAGTGGATGTCTTAAGGTAATTTAGCCTCAGGCAATATATTAGCTAGTTCCTCGAAAAGCCGGCGTTGTTTTCCATCTAATCGTTGTGGAGTAACCACCTGAGCTTCAACAAACAGGTCTCCTTTCCCCTTGTCACCAACATAGGGGATTCCTTTGCCTCTAAGACGGAAAACTTTGCCATTCTGGGTTCCTGGTGGTATCTTCAGGCTTAACTCCCCATCTAAAGAGGGTATATCTACCTCATCACCTAGAGCAGCTTGAGTGAAATTGATAGGTAACTCATAGAAGATATCAGCCCCTTCTCTACGGAATAAATCGTGTGATTTCACTGAGAGGGCAATGTAGAGGTTGCCAATCCTTCCACCATTTAATCCAGCATCTCCTTCACCTTCCAAGCATAGCTGATGACCATTATCCACTCCGGCGGGAACATTAACCACCAGCTTGCGTTTTACCTTCGTTCTTCCTTTCCCACGGCATTGAGGACAGGGATTGGTAATTATGGTGCCACTGCCCCCACAGCGTGGGCAGGTAGTGATGTGAGTAAACTGCCCAAAAATACTCCGCTGATACTTTCTCACTTGTCCGGCACCATGGCACTCTGGACAGGTTTGAGGATTTGTTCCTGGTTGGCTACCAATCCCATGACATAAAGGGCAAAGCTCGATACGCTGTATTTCAATTTCCTTCTTACACCCAAAGACTGCCTCCTCGAAAGAAAGGGTAAAGTGACTTTGCAGATTATTCCCCCTTTGTGGAGCATGCTGAGCAGTCCGGCCAAAAGGGGTTTCGCCAAAGCCACCAAAGAAAGATTCAAAAATATCCCCCAGCCCACCGAAACCAAAATCGGAGAAATTGCCTTCGGTAACTACTCGACCGTAGCGGTCATAGCTGCCTCTCTTCTCAGGGTCAGAAAGGACTTGATAAGCCTCGTTTATCTCCTTAAACCTATCCTCCGCTCTGGGGTCTTTATTGCGGTCGGGATGATACTGGAAAGCTAGCTTGCGAAATGCCCTCTTAATTTCCTCCTCAGTGGCGTTTCGAGGCACCCCCAGAACATCATAATAATCTTGTTTTACTGCCATAATCTTTTAAGTATAAAACATAAAATCCCTTGTTGGCAATTTTTATATGAAGGTGTTGATATTCTATGATTTTGGATGTTGACATTGTTATGCAAGATTATCTAGAATAAGACAAGTGAAATTACTAGTTATAGGTTTAGGCCAATGCGGCGGTAGAATTGCCGATAGGTTTGTCCGACTAAGCAAGAGAGCACATGCGCAGCGGCATATTGACATAATTGCTGATACCTTCGCTGTTAACACAGATGTTGCTGACTTAAGTGGGCTGCGTACTATTAAATCTGATTACCAGCATAGAATTCTTATCGGGGGGCAAAAGGCAAACGGACATGGAGTGGGTAAGGTAAGTGAACTTGGCGCTGATATAGCGAGAGAAGATAGTGACAAGATTATAGATGCTATAAGAACAGCGGAACGATTCCATGAAACAGATGCTTTCTTCCTGATTGCTGGTGCTTCCGGTGGCACTGGCTCCGGAGCAATAGGAGTACTAACACAGCACTTAAAAGAGCGCTACATAGGGAAACCGATTTATAATGCTCTTATTTTACCCTTCCGACAGGAAGAGACAACAGAGGCAAGAACTATTTATAACACTGCTGTATGCCTTAAATCTGCCTACTTAATGGCTGATGCAATTTTTCTTGTTGATAATCAGAGGTATGTTGAGAAGAATTCCTCCATCATGAATAACATGTCAGCGATTAATGCTCGATTAGTTGAGCCATTTTATAATTTGCTTTGTGCTGGTGAGGAGACGAGCCAGAGGTACGTCGGGGCAAAAACGCTCGATGCTGGAGATATAATACAGACTCTGGCAGGATGGACGATAATTGGTCAGGGCAAATCGCCAACTCCACCAAGAGGGTTCTTTTTTAAAGAGAGACGGGATTTCAGGAGCAGGATGACTGAGACTAGCAGGGGAGCTCATGCTATGGATGAAGCACTGAGTGAGTTATCGCTTACCTGTGACCCTAGAGATGCTGGGAGAGCTCTATATCTCCTCACTGCGCCAGCCAAGGAAATGAATATGGACATAGTTAAGGAACTTGGAGACAACCTGAAAGCAATGGCTCCCAATGCTTTGATACGGAGCGGCGATTACCCGAGACAAAAGAGCGCACTGGATGTTACTGTAATTCTCTCTGAGCTCAACGCTGTGAGGAAAATCACGAATTACTTCACCCAGGCGCTTGACCTAATCGCTATGATAAAAGCGAGACAGGGATTGCAATATCCAGGCAGAAAACTTGAAGAAACCTTTGATGATATTCCCGTGTTACTATAATTAGCCCGTCGAAACTGCGCAATATACCGTTTCTCCTGCCACCAAGTCACAAAAATAGTCAGAGGATTACTTTCACTGCCTTCTACTTTGAGTAAAAATTGCCCAGGTTCGCTCTAAAGACTCACCACGGACTTTCGCGGCTTCCAGTTCCACTTCCTCTCGGATTTTTAATGCTTGTGCTACGCTCTCCTCACAGGCATTCTTGGCTTTCAGCTCCACCTCCTCCCGGATTTTCAACGCCCGTGCTACACCTTCTTCACAAGCTTTTCTAGCCCTCTCCTTAGTCTGCTCATAGGCTTTCTCTGCTTGTTGTTCCTGCTCTTTATAGGCTTTTTCTACCTGGCGTTCAGCTTCTATGTAAGCTGTGTAAGCTGTCACAGCCCGCTGCCTTATCTCATCAAGGGGGTCCGCAGCTTGCGCGATTTTCGGAGGGACTTTTTTGGCTTGCTGTTCAGCTTGCTCCTTAACACCAGGGACAACCAACTCTTCTGGACCAGGCATACTACACCTCCTTCGGTTACACTACTCTTAATTTTACCACATCTGCTCGGATTTACAATCCCTTCTGCTCTACCCGACAGCTTTGTCTTTATCTAGTCTTATTTCTCTCCATCACCTTCTTCGACCTCCTCTTCAGAACGCCTAGTTTTATCAGAGGTATACATTTTAGCTAAGAAGTCCAACCTTGCCTCCATATCCCTGCCAGGCTTTTTGGGTTCCTTTTTTTCTTCCACGCTAATTTCAGTCTTGCTTAGCGCCTCCTCAACTATCTTTGCTGGCACCCCAGCAACTTCCTCAACTCCTTTGCTTACTACCTCAACCCCTCCTACCATCTCAGCCTGGCTTACCGCCTTCCCAAATACTCGTATTGACTCCTTTACCGCTTTCTTGGCTGACTTGCTCATCTCTTCAGCCTTATTAGTGGCTTCCTCAAATGCCTTTACTGATGTTACAACGGCTTCCCTGGCCTCCCTTATTGAGGCCTCCATAGCTTTTCTGACTACTCGTGTAGATTTTCCAGCAGCTTCCTTTGCTTCCTGACTCACTTCCTCAGCTCTGCTTACAGCCTCCTGAGACGCCTTCTTTGCCCCCTCACTCATTTCTATAGCAGCCTGGCTTTTTCCCTCTGCTCCACTCACTGCTTCCTGAGATGCCTTCTTTGCCCCTTCAGCAGCCTCCATAGCAGTCTGGCTTATCTCCCTAGCCCTGCTTATAGCCTCCTGAGATGCCTTCTTCGCTCCCTCTACAGCTTCCATGGCTGCTTGACTTACTTCCTCAGCTTTGCTTACTGCTTCTTGAGATGCTCTTGTTGATGTGCCAATAGCCTCCTTGGCCGATTTCACTGACGCCTCAGCTCTGCTTATAGTTATCTGGGACTCTTTTATTAACGCTTTAGCCTCTTCCCTGGTTGTTTTGCTTATTTCCTCAGCTCTGTTTATCACTTCCTGGAATGCTCTTGCTGATGCCTCCGTGGTTTCCTTGGCCGTCTTGCTTGCTTTCTCAGCTTTGTTTATTGCTTCCTGGAATGCTCTTGCTGATGCTGCAGTGGTTTCCCTAATCGGTTTGCTGAGTTTATCAACTCTGCTTACAGCCGCCTGAGATACGTTTTTTGCTTCCTTAGCAGCTTCTTTAGCCTCTCGGCTTACCCCCTCAGCATTGCCTATGGCTTCTTGTGATGCTCTTGTTGCCGCCTCAGCAGCTTCTATAGCCTCTCGGCTTATTTCTTCAGCCCTGCTTATTGCTTCCTGTGACGTTCTTTTCGCTTCATCTGTAGCTTCTATAGCCGCCTGTCCCACTTTCTCAGCCCGGTTTATTCCTTCTTGGCCTCTTTCTATCGCTGCTTCAGCGGCTTCTTTAGCCGATTTGACCGTTGCTTCAGCCCGGCTCACCGCTTCCTCAAACACTCTTGTTAACGCTTCAGTAGCCTCCGGGACTGACTTGATTGACACCTCAGCCCTGCTTATTACTTCCTGAGACGCCTTTCTCGCCGCTTCAGCAACATGGGTAGCCTCCTGGCTTATTCTTTCAGCCTTGCTTACTGCTTCCTGTGATGCTCTCTTTGATTCTTCAGCAGCCTTTATGACAGCCCGACTTATCCTTTCAAGCTTGCTTATAGCTTCCTGAGATGCCATTGCCGACTCTTCGGCAATTTCCCTAGCCGCTAGGCCTAACTTCTCAGCCCTAGCTACTACCTGCCCAAATGCTCCAATATTGCTTCTCATAACCCTCGGGGATTTTGGTGAAACCTCGCTTAGCATCTCCACCTCGCGAAGTTTAACATCTTTGCTATTCACCCTCTCTTATACTCCCTCTCTATTTTAGTAGGAACTGTTTAGTTTTTCAATATATTCTAAATTTGACGGACTGTGCTATTCAAACGATGGTGGGCCATTCTGGACTCGAACCAGAGACCTCAGTCTTATCAGGACTGCGCTCTAACCAACTGAGCTAATGGCCCTTATTAGTAATTAAGATATATCAATCCCAACCCTCGCATCAACCAATCCCGCCGGGTTTGAGGAGATTTTAGAGGAAAGAGATAAAAATTTCAATCATACCCCTTCCATAATAGCCAGGGATGCTTTATAATTACAAAGTTTGCCTTACGGCAAGCGATATTTTCAGAGTTGGAGGGTTAGAGCGCTATGATACTAATGACGATAAATTGGGGTGAGGCTGGTGCGCTAGCAGGAAAAGGGTTTGGCACTGTCGTTATCGTGCTAGTTATCCTTGCCGTGGTAACCTGGCTGATGGGTTTTATATTCCAGAGAATAAAGAAGAGAGGGGAAAAAGCTAAAACAACGGCTGAAGTAGAAGAAACTAAGCCGAAGGGATAAATGAGAATCTTTGCTACTACGAGTTCTTACTCAATGTAAATTGGAGGCACAAATATGTTTGGCATAGAGATGGGATTTGCTTTTTTCACCTGGCAACACTTCGCATGTTGGATTTTAGGCGGTGTCTTAATTTACCTGGGCATAGCCAAGAAATGGGAACCACTGCTTCTAGTACCTATAGGCTTTGGCATCCTCCTGGTTAATATACCTCTAGGCTATCATATCATGGGATTCCAGATGCCTGATGGAGCTATGCTGGATTATCTACCACCTACCTGGCCAGAGTTGATAGAGCAGGGGGGGAAGCCGATTGGATTTTTATCTCGCATCTTCCAATATGGCTTCGGCTGGGAGTTAATTCCATTGTTCATGTTCATAGGCATAGGCGCCATGACTGATTTTGGGCCTCTTATCACCCGGCCTGTTTACTTTCTGTTGGGAGCCGCAGCTCAGTTTGGAGTTTACGCCGCTTTCTTTATGGCTTTAGCCATCGGATTCAGCATCCCCGAAGCCTGCGCTATAGGAATAATAGGGGGTGCTGATGGTCCCACCACGGTTTACCTTACCACAATGCTAGCGCCCTGGCTTCTAGGTGCTACTGCCATATCTGCCTACACCTATATGGCTATGGTGCCATTAATCCAACCTCCGGTGATCAGGGCATTAACTACCAAAGAGGAGAGAAAAACTTACATGCCGCCAAGAGTGAGAGAAATTTCCAAATGGGAAGAGATACTTTTCCCCATAATCGTTATGCTTGTCGTTGGTTTTCTCGTCCCCGAGGCATTGCCCATCGTGGGTTGTTTCATGTGTGGCAATCTCCTCCGTGTAAGCGGCGTTACCAATAGGCTAGCCGATACCATGTCTGGGGCTTTCGTAGATATAGTAACCGTCTTCCTTGGCGTTTGTGTAGGCGCATATGTCGCAGCTCCAGCATTTATACACCCCGCACCACTAATGGTCTTCGGTTTGGGTATAGTCGCATTTGCCTTCGCCACCTTCGGTGGTGTCATCTTTGCTAAAATAATGAATTTAGTTCTTCCGCTGTTTAAGCAGCCGAAAATAAACCCCATGATTGGCGCTGCCGGTGTCTCAGCAGTGCCCATGGCATCCAGAGTGGTGCAAAGAATGGGGCAAGAAGCCAATCCCAGGAACTTTCTGCTGATGCATGCTATGGGGCCCAATGCTGCTGGCGTTATTGGCACAGCTACCGCTGCGGGAGTCTTTTTAGCTATAATGGGGGAGCTTTAATCTGCTAAAGCGCCAGTGTGCTATCCGCCTTTTCCCGCCACAAGCGGGCTATTGTGCGTCTGATAACTTCGTAGCTGAAGCCACGGTAGCCAAGATAGCTTGATAAGCGTCGGCGGAAGTCGGGATAATCTAGATAAGCCAGGGTATGCATCCGACCACAGCCCAGTTTATATGCATTGCCTTCATCATCTAAGTCCTTAGTTACTTGCTCAATGATTTCCACAGCCACTTTTTTATTCCTCAATTCCCTTTGTATCAGCCTTTTGCTTTTAGGCTTAAAGGATAGTCGATTATCCTTCCAAAATTGGGCAAAAGCAAAGTCATCAATCAAGTTTTGCTCTTTAAGTTTGGCAATTGCCTTCTCCTCCACCTTTTTATCGAACCCACGTTGGTGGAGACGCTGTTTTATCTCGGCTTCACTGCGGGGGCGGTAAGTAAGATAACGATAGGCAGCATCAAGGCAACGCTGGAGGGCATTATCACTCATCAACAGAGCTTCCCTTGGTTTGCCTGATAAATCAGGCAACTACGAAAATTCTGTTATTCATCCTCTGCCGATGTGCCTACACCTGCTTCAGAAGATATATTAGGAGTGGATGTTGAAGCTCTAATTTCGCCTTCTATTTGCGCTGCGAGCTCGAGATGCTGTCTTAAGTAATCCTTGGCATTTTCTCTTCCCTGCCCTAATTTTGTCTCGCCGTAGGTGAAGAAGGCGCCGGCTTTCTTCACTATGCCTGTTTCCACTCCCAAGTCAACCAGGCCTCCTTCTTTGCTTATTCCATGGTTAAACATTATATCGAATTCAGCCCTGCGGAAAGGAGGAGCCACTTTATTCTTGACTACCCTGGCTTTCACTTTGGCGCCTACTATTTCCGAGCCTTGCTTTATGGAATCGCCTCGCCTTAAATCTATCCTTACTGAACTGTAAAATTTAAGTGCTCTCCCCCCAGGCGTTACCTCTGGATTGCCAAAAATGATGCCCACTTTCTCCCGTAGCTGATTAATAAAAATAACCGATGTTTTGGACCTACCGATGGCGGCCGTCAATTTCCTCAATGCTTGAGACATCAAGCGAGCTTGCAAACCAATATGGGCATCACCCATCTCGCCTTCTATCTCTGCTTTAGGCACTAATGCGGCAACACTGTCGATGATTATCACATCCACAGCACCACTTCTTACTAGAGTCTCGGTGATCTCTAAAGCTTGCTCCCCAGTGTCAGGTTGGGAAATAAGTAAATCATCCAGTTTAATGCCACAGTTAGCGGCATAGGCAGGGTCAAGAGCGTGCTCAACATCGATGTATGCGGCGATGCCACCAGTCTTCTGAGCTTCGGCAATTATGTGCTGGGCGAGCGTGCTTTTACCTGCACCCTCAGAGCCAAAAATTTCAGTGACCCGCCCTCGGGGTATGCCACCTATCCCCAGAGCTACATCCAGAGCCAATGAGCCAGTGGAAATGATATCTACAGGCACTCTGGCTGAAGCTTCACCCAGCTTCATAATTGAGCCTCTGCCAAATTGCCTCTCAATTTGCTCAATGGCTAGCTCTACTGCCTTTTCCCTCTCTGTAGCCATTCTCCAGTAATTATAGCAGGTTTGAGAAAAGTTTGCTTCTATCGCTTGTGTCTTCGCTGGATAAAAGGAACTGCCCAGGCTATGCCACCTAGAAGCAACGCCTCCGCAACTATAGCTCCTGCGCCGAAGAAAGCAATGTCCTGCCAAAAACCTTCAGGAAACAACATTATGAGGTAGTCTTTGCTCGGGTCTAGCATCCAGGGTGAAGTCGCTGGGTCACCAAAGATAAGATAGTGAAATTGGATAAACAGTTGTTCAAAACCGAAGATTGAGGCGATGCCTAGGGCAGCTATAAGAACCAGGGTTAAAGCGCACCCACGAGTTACGCCTTTAGCTAAATCTTGCCACCGACCTTTCCACCACAGCAAGAAAAACAAAACATAAATAATAATATAGCCAAGAACTATCCTCTGCACTAGATAATCAACTTGAAACAGCCCTTTTACATCCTTGAGGTGGGTAAGTTCGTAGTCATGGAATAGCTCGAACTCTTCCCCATATGTATCAACTACCTTGATTTGGGGCGCTTCCACTTTAGAATTGAAATAGTCGATGAGTGTTCGCGCCACTTCGCTTAATTGTGCCCTATCTATCTTTGTAACCTCACTTATCCCGTACTTATCAAAGCCATATTCGTAAATATGCGTGCTGTTTACTCCCAAGCGAACAGTGCTGGTAAGGAGCAGAAGAAAAAAACAAACCACAAATAGCCAATAGGTGACAGTTTTAATGACTTTCATTTCTACCTGATTTTACTTGAGATTGCTTCGCGGAGCCTGTCCTGAGCGAGATTCTTCGGTCGCTTCGCTCCCTCAGAATGACAGGAAGCGAAGGGCTCGCAAAGGCATGTGCTATAATTTAACCGATGCCACCGAAGTTCACCCACCTCCATGTCCATACCGAATATAGCCTGCTTGATGGCATGTGCCGCATCCCTCAGCTTATTGCTAGAACCAAGGAATTGGGCATGGATAGCCTTGCCATTACCGACCACGGCTCCATGTATGGCGTTATTGATTTCTATGTGGCAGCTAAGGAAGCGGGGATAAAGCCCATCATTGGTTGTGAAGTTTATGTAGCTGAAACTGATTGCCATAGCCGAGACCCTGCCCATAAAAATCTCTCTCATCTTACTCTGCTCGCTAAGAATGAAAAGGGATACCATAATTTAATCCAATTAGTTACTAAAAGCTACCTCGAGGGATTCTACTACAAGCCCAGGGTGGATAAAGAGCTTCTGAAACTTCATCACGATGGGCTTATTGCTCTTTCTGGCTGCGCTCACGGAGAACTAGCTCGACTTATCCTGGAAGGGCGAACCGACGAAGCTGCTCTAGCAGCTTCGTGGTATAAAGAAGTCTTTAGTGATTACTACCTGGAAATTCAAAGGCTTCCCATGCCTGAGCTGGAGCAAATCAACCAGGAGCTTATTTCTCTATCCACCAAGCTCAATATACCGCCCGTAGCCACCTTTGATGTTCATTACATTGATAAAAAAGATGCTCCTGCCCATGAACTTCTCTTGTGCATACAGACCAATACTTCGATACATGATGAAAAAAGGTTAAAGATGGCAGGTGATTTCTTTTATCTGAAAAGCCCAGAAGAAGTGGAACAGCTATTCAGCGACTTGCCTCAAGCTATAGAGAATACCCAGCGCATTGTTGATATGTGCCAACTGGAGTTGGACTTCACCAAGCCTCATCTACCACAAGTAGAATTGCCCGAGGATAAAACTGCTGATAGTCTTCTTGCTGAACTTTGTTGGCAAGGGTTGGAAAAAAGAGCCAGCAGTCAGCAGTCAGCAGTCAGCACGCTTGAGAATGGACTATCGACTATCGACTATCGACTATACAAAGAGCGCCTTAGTTATGAACTCGATGTTATCCAAAAAACAAATTTTGCCCATTACTTCCTCGTCGTTTGGGATATTACCTCGTTTGCCAGAGAACAAAGCATCTACTTTGGCGTTCGGGGGAGTGCTGCTGCTAGTCTGGCTCTTTATTGCCTCGGCATCACCGATATAGACCCGCTAGCTTATGGACTCGTTTTTGAGCGATTCCTCAATGTGGAGCGTCGCGAGATGCCTGATATTGATCTTGATTTCCAGGATGACCGCCGCGACGAAGTTCTAGTCTATGTCAATCAGAAATACGGGAGCGACCATGTAGCCCAAATTATCACCTTTGGCACTTTGGGAGCTAGAGCAGCATTAAGAGATACAGGACGGGCTTTAGGCATGCCTTATAGTCAAGTGGATGGGATAGTCCGGCTTATTCCTTCAGAACTACCCACAACCTTGGATAGAGCATTAGAGGAAAGCAAAGAGCTTTACCATGCCTATTGTGAGGATGAAGCGGTGCGTAATCTAATCGATTCCGCCAGAAAATTGGAAGGAATTGCTCGACACGCTAGCACCCACGCTGCCGGCGTTGTCATATCACATGATCCTTTAACTGAATATGTACCATTACAAATGGTGGGGAAGAGTGGGCATCGTGCTGTTATGACCCAATTTCATATGGAAAATATCGCTCGCCTCGGCTTGCTTAAGATGGACTTCCTCGGCTTGTCCAATTTAACCATTTTGGCTAAAGCCACAGAGATTATTCAACAAAATCGAGGAATATCCATAGATTTGCAACATCTACCTCTAGATAATGCTAAAACTTTGGAGTTGCTTGCCTCAGGTGAGACCCAATGCGTCTTCCAACTGGAAGGCTCGGGGATGCGCCGTTATATAAAGGAGCTTAAACCCACTAGCTTTAGCGATATTGCCGCTATGGTAGCGCTTTATCGCCCAGGCCCAATGGAACAGATTCCTACTTTCATAAAAGCCAAGCAAGGGCTTATCCCTGTTCATTATCCTCACCCCACTCTAAAAGAAATTTTAGAGGAGACTTATGGAGTTATTGTGTATCAAGAACAGGTGATATTTATTGCCCAAGCTCTAGCTGGTTACAGTTTGGGTCAGGCTGACATCTTTCGCAAAGCCATGGGCAAGAAGATACCCAAGGTAATGAAAAAGGAGGAGCGCAATTTCATTGCAGGGGCTAATAAAAGAGGAATATCAAAGGAATTAGCTAAAGAGGTATTTTCTCTCATCGAGCCCTTTGCGGGCTATGCTTTTAATAAAGCCCACAGCGTCAGCTACGCTCTTATTGCCTATCGCACTGCCTATCTTAAAGCAAATTATCCTGTGGAGTATATGACTGCCTTCCTCAACACTTATTGGGATAATACGGAAAAGGTTCGTTCTGCGATTGCCGAATGTCGCAGATTAGGCATTAAAGTGCTTCCCCCGGACGTTAACAAGAGTCAAGTTAACTTCACTATTGAGAGAGAGGGAGATGACAGCCATGCCATACGCTTTGGGCTAGCCGCCATCAAAAATGTTGGCCCTTCTCCCATTGAACACATTCTATCTGCTCGCAACCATGAGGGCGAGTTCAACTCTGTAGAAGAGTTTTGCTACCACACTGACCTGCGTAATATCAATAAGAAGGTACTGGAAAGCTTGATTAAAGTTGGCGCTTTCAACTCCCTGGGCAGTCGTAAAGCTCTTCTCAAATCCGTAAATAGGATTATCTCTTTGGCTGAGACACACCAGAGAATGAAGGAAGTGGGGCAATCTAGCATGTTCGACCTGATAGCTGATAGCGGTCAGCTGTCAGCTATCAATGTAGAAAAAGGCGAAGATGTAACCATTAGGCAAAAGCTCATTTGGGAAAGAGAGCTCTTAGGCGTATATTTCTCCCAACACCCTCTGCTAGCTGACAGCTCTCATCTGTCAGCTCTAGGAACTACTTCGTGCGGCGAAATCAATGCTGATATAGCCAACGAAACAGTGATAGTTACCGGAATGGTGATTTCAGTACGCCAAGCCTATACTAAAGATAGACGCCCCTTTGTCGTTGCGGCGATTGAAGACCTAGATGCCAGTGTGGAAGTCATCGTCTGGCCTAGACTCTATGATAGCACTCAAGGGCTATGGCAGGAAGGTAACCTCCTCACGGTTAAGGGTGTGGTGAAACTAAGAAATGGGGGAGTACAGTTAAACTGCCAGGAGGCACAGAGGTATCAACCACAAGATACACCCCCTCCTCGGAATGTCATTGCGGTGAGCCGAAGCCCTGAGCGAAGCGAAGGAGGAGCGAAGCAATCGCAAGAGCAACAACGCCATCTTATAATAAATATCAACCAGTCGGATGATGCAGAAAAAGATGTCGAATGCCTCCGTGAAGTTATGAATCTTCTGAAGAATTACCCAGGGCAAGACAAAGTATCCCTTACCATTGTTAGCGGCGGTGAAACGACTAACTTAGAAATACCAGAAATAACAATAAATTACTGCTCCGAGATAGAAGGGGAATTGGGCAACATATTAGGCAAAGACAATTTGGGACTTACACAACAGCTTTTATAGCCATTACGATGTGGGAACAGCTACGAGATGGCACAAAACCCAGGAGCATTTTTCTCCAATAAACCTCCATGTTTCTTAAGCCAAAAGAGACTCGCTTTAGCATTTTGATTTTTGTATTACACCCTTCAGTAAAACCACTGGTGGTTCCATAGTCCATTCCCAATTCTCTCCTCTCCTGGCTAAAACTTCTATCTTTGAGCTGCCATAATGCCTCTTGCTCTGCTTGTCTGGTGAGTCTGGAAGGGGGCTGCACTAATTCATTACCTTCGTTGAAGGTATGCCCACAACCGCCGCCTTTACTATTAGCCGTACCTTATCTTCTTGAGGTCGGATGGCAATAATGGACACGAAACCTTGCATGCTGCCACCAGCCTGGCATAGTATTTCTGGGCATAAGCTACAGGTGATAAGAATCCCAGTTTAGCCTGTAAACGCTGCCGGTTGTAAAATATCTCAATGTATTCTGTAATGTCTTCAATTGCTTCCCGCCTGGTCCG
>JAUWQI010000011.1 GCA_030611085.1 Dehalococcoidia bacterium
TGGATAAATTAGTTCCCGGTGTTGCTTCCCCCCATACTCTACTTTAAGGAACGGATGTTAAATTTTACTCCAGTCACCTAAAGTTGACCCCTTGCCTGGAGACCGAGATTGGCAATATGTTTGCTGCCGGTGATGGCGCCGGTATAAGCCGCGGCCTGGTTCAGGCTTCAGCCTCAGGCATAGTGGCAGCTAGAGAAATATTAAAACGGTCAGGCAAAAACCTTTAGTCCTGAGCGAAGCGAAGGATCCCAAAATGAAATCCCTCATGTTTTTCGGCATTGATTTAACCTCAAGTTAAACTAAGCCCAGTGCCTGTTTAGGTTTAAATAGCAAACTGCAACTTGTCTATCTTGGCTTTCTTTCCCCTGATAGCGATATTATTGCTCTCATAAATCTTTATTCGTCTCAGGTAATAGCCATCGATGCCCCGCTGAGTTTGCCTCAGGAATTATACTGTCTTTCTCTATCGCCAAAATATGGTGGATGCTCTGGGCAATAGTGGAGAAGGGTTAATTTTCATCCCACTTTGACTTCCATCTCTCTCCTTGCTAAGCTAAGTGGGTGTTATCTAAAGGCTTGGTGGAAGTCTTCACCGGCGATGGCAAAGGGAAAACATCGGCTGCCTTAGGGGTAGCGCTCAGAGCTTTAGGACATGGCTTAAGGGTGTTCATTGTTTATTTTATGAAAGGCGATTTCCCCTATGGAGAACAAAAGATTTTATCTCAATTACAAAATGTGACATTTGCCAAATTTGGACAGTTGAGCTTTGTTAATCCGAATAATGTAAAAGAGGAGGAAAGAAATGAGGCGAAAAAAGCCTTAGACACAGCCAGGAAGGCGATGCTAAGCAATGATTATGATGTGGTAATCCTCGATGAAATCAATGTAGCTGCAGCATGGAAGCTCATTGACCTCAGTGAGGTAATAAAGCTAATACAGGAAAAGCCGGAAAAGGTAGAGCTCATCCTCACCGGGCGCTATGCTGACGATAAGTTCATCGAGCTAGCCGACCTGGTAACCAATATGACCAAGGTGAAGCATCCTTATGACAAGGGAATATTGTCGCGTGAGGGCATTGATTATTAAATAAAGGAGGGCGTAATGGAATTAACTTTAAGTGTTATCAAAGCGGATGTCGGTGGCTATGTGGGACATTCCTCTAGCCACCCAGATGTGTTAAGGAAGGCTGAAGAAAAACTGGCACAGGCTAAAGGGCAGGGCTTGCTCATTGATTACCATGTTACTAGGTGTGGTGATGACCTCCAGTTGATAATGACTCATCAGCAAGGTGAGGATAATGAGCAAATCCATAAGTTAGCCTGGGATACCTTCTTGGAATGCACCGAGGTTGCCAAAAGCCTGAAGCTGCATGGTGCGGGGCAGGACCTTCTGTCTGATGCTTTCTCCGGCAATATTCGGGGAATGGGACCCGGTGTGGCTGAGATGAAATTTACCGAGCGCCAGGCTGAGACTATAATCATATTTATGGCGGATAAAACGGCCTCTGGCGCCTGGAACTTGCCACTATATAAAATATTTGCCGACCCCTTCAACACTATCGGATTGGTAATTGCTTCCAATATGCATTCCGGCTTTACATTCGAAATCCACGATGTCAAGGAGCACCAAAAAATCAGCCTTAACTCCCCTGAGGAAATCTACGATATGTTAGTTTTCCTTGGAGCTCCAGGTCGCTATGCCATTAAAGCGGTGTGCCATAAAGAGAGTGGAGAAATCGCTGCAATTTCCTCTACTCAGAGATTATCTCTCATGGCGGGTAGATATGTAGGTAAAGATGACCCTGTCTGCATCGTTCGCTCCCAGGGGAAATTCCCTGCCGTGGGTGAAATACTGGAACCATTTGCCTCTCCTTTCATAGTGGAGGGTTGGATGAGAGGTTCTCATCATGGTCCCCTGATGCCGGTAGCTGTCAATGAAAGTAATTCTTCCCGCTTTGATGGTCCACCCAGAGTTATAGCCGCAGGTTTCCAACTTGCTAATGGCAAGCTCATTGGGCCTCGCGACCTCTTTGATGACCCTGCTTTTGATGAAGCTCGCCGTCAAACAAATATTATGGCTGATTTCCTGCGTCGCATGGGTCCTTTCGAACCTCATCGACTGCCACTGGAGGAAATGGAATATACCACCATGCCTGAGGTGATGAAAAAGCTAGCATCAAGATTTCAACCACTTGACAAGTAAAATGCCTGAGCTTCTCCTTGCTAGCACTAATTTGGGGAAAATTGAAGAATATCGCCTTCTCCTTGGCAATCTGGGCTGTAAAATAACTACATTAGCTGAGAAAGGGATAGCCAAAGTTGTCGCCGAGTCGGGGAGTAGCTATGAAGAAAATGCTCGTCTAAAAGCTACTACTTATGCCGAATTAAGCCAACTCGCCACTCTTGCCGATGACTCAGGTCTTGAGGTAGATGCCTTAAGCGGTGAGCTAGGAATCCACTCAGCTCGCTTTGGTGGTAAAAATGCTACGGACGCGGATAAGGTAAAAATTCTCTTAGCCAAATTAGCCAGCGTTCCCTGGGAGAAACGAACTGCTCACTTTAGGTGCGTTATTGCCATAGTTACTCCAGAAGGAGGAATAGAATTATGCCATGGCGAGTGTAGTGGCATAATTGCCTTTGAGGCAAAAGAGGGAAATGGCTTTGGCTATGACCCTGTCTTTTACCTTCCTGAGATGGGTAAAACCATGGCTGAGCTCCCTCTAGAGATAAAAAATCAAATCAGCCACCGCGGTCAAGCTGCTCAGAGAGCACGGCAAGTGCTACAGCGACTTTATCTCTCTAGACTCGATTAGTAATCCTACTTGTCATTCCTCCTCCAAATTAAAGAGCTTTGACCTAAATATATCCCCGTAATAGAATGTACCTAAAAGTTTCGGCTTTTGGGACTACCTTACTGACTTTAACTTGTTTTAAAGTATTAGTGTTACCCTCGAAGGGAAAAATGGAAGGCAAGATATCACCAAAGTATTATGTTGGTTGTAGTGGCTGGCATTATGACCATTGGCGTGGCCTTTATTATCCTGAAGGGTTACCCAAGTCCAAATGGTTGCAGTTTTATGCCAGGCAATTTACTACTGTAGAGCTTAACAATAGTTTTTATCGCTTGCCTTCCGAGAAGGCTGTTACCACATGGCGGGAGTTGGCGCCTGACAACTTCGTTTTTGCTGTTAAGGTGAGCCGCTTTATTACTCACATAAAGAGGCTAAGAAATTTGGGCTCAGCAGTGGAAAACTTTCTATCTCGGGCTCGCTTGCTGGGAAAGAAGCTAGGTCCCCTTTTATATCAACTGCCACCTAATATGAAACGCAATGATGAAGTACTGGAAAATTTCTTATCCTCACTGCCTCAAAAATATCAGTATGTATTTGAATTTCGCCATGAATCCTGGATAGATGATGCTGTGTTCGATATCCTGCGAAGATATAACGCTGGTTTATGTATTTTCGATATGCCTGGCTTTACCTGCCCTCTTGTAGCCACTAGTGATTTTGCCTACATCCGTTTTCATGGTAGTGGGAGCCTATATTCAAGCTGTTATTCTGATGAGGAACTTTCCCACTGGACTAAGAGAATTGCTCGCTTAGGTCAAGACATTAAAGTTGTTTATATCTACTTCAATAATGATGCTGAGGCGTTTGCGGTTAAGAATGCCATAACATTAGAAAAGTTCCTCGCTCCCTAAGGGTCAATAAATTAAAAACGGATACATGCCTGATTACCTGCGTTCCATTACCCTAAAAATGCCAAATTATTACAGATTATGAAAGGAGCACTGGAAATGCAGCAATGTCTTATCCACTACGAGCTATGTTGATAGTCACCATCTGATAGCTTTCAACTATTGTCGCTCTCTCATTTCATAATATTGAACAAACTTACTTATAGCTCGAGAGGCTCTATTGAATGAAGGAAACACCGGTATGCCAGCCGCAAGGCACCTCTTTTCTGCACTAAAAGCGCGGCGTGCTGCCTCAGGTTCTCCACAATGGCGTAATATTAAAGCTATAGGCTTAGTCACACTCCTTTTGGCCTCGATAAGGGAATCAATTTGCTTGTCTAACACTTCACTGGTACCACGGTACAAACCAAAAGCCACTCCAATGTGAATAAGGCTAAAATCAATACCATCATAGTTAGCAACAATCTCAAGGACTTTGGGCAGAATATGGAGATCCAACACCGATGTGGCAAGGTCAACAGGGTTACATACACTAGTCCCAGGATCAAATCCCTCGGGGATAATCTTCCTTAACTCTCTTCTTACTTCTGAAGGAAGTGAAGGAAGGGTTAACCCTTCCTTTTCACAGTTATCAGTAATCAAGACACTACGACCACCACTGCCTCCAACGATTCCCATTCTTTTTCCTCGGCAGGGCTTCCAATGTTGGAATAATAAAGTCAAGTCGACTAGCTCTTCCAAATCATAGACTTGCATTATCCCTAATTGGCAGAGGAGAGAACTCCAAATAGTGTTACTTCCAGCTAATGCTCCAGTGTGTGAGGCCACCGCTCTAATCCCAGCTTCGGTTGTCCCCCCCTTGAGCATAATCACTGGCTTAATTTCAGATGCCTCCTTTAGTGCATTAATAAAACGTCTTCCATCTTTCGTTCCCTCAACATAACCAAGAACAATCTTAGTTTGTGGGTCGTGGGCGAAATATTCCATAAAATCGGCTTCATTGAGGTCACAAGCATTCCCGAAGCTCACAACCTTACTAAAGCGAATGTCTTTTGCATCCGCGAGCTGGACTCCCTCCATCGAATTTCCCCCGCTCTGGCAAAGAAAACCAACACAGCCACTCTCTTTAGGAAAAGCATCATCAAAGGAAATTCCTGAGCTAGGGCAATATATTCCCATACAATTAGGGCCGATAACCCGCACACCTCCTTGGCGTGCAATTTCTGTGATTTCCTTCTCCAAGCGAATCCCCTCCTCTTTCCCCATTTCGCTAAAGCCAGAGGTGAAAAGCTGAATTACCTTCACCTTTTTGGCAGCACACTCCCTCATAAGTTGAGGAGTGAGAGCAGCCCTAATGGCGCAGATAACATGATCTACATGCCCAGGAACGTCCAAGATGCTAGGATATACCCTTAAGCCTGATATTTCACTGGCTCTGCGGTGAATAGGATATACCCTTCCTTCGTAGCCGAATTGTATCAGTGAATTTAGGAATTTGGCGGTAACAAAGCTAGAGGAATCAGGTAAGGCCCCCACTACAGCTATGGAACTAGGATGGAAAATATATTCTAGGTCTGGCATTTTTAGCTCCTCGGTTGAAAACTAAGAGTAAGCAAGAATGGTCTCCTCCTTTACAGGTATTCCTTAACCTTCTTTGCCAAGGCTAAAGTCATGCCTTCTGTTTGGCCCAGTTCCTCCTGTGAAGCTTCTTTAATGACTTCAATTGAGCTAAATCTCTTCAGTAATGCCTTCTTTCGCTTTGGACCAATGACGGGAACGCCATCCAATGCAGAGGCAGTACTTTCCTTATGGCGTAACTTTTGATGGTAGCTAATAGCGAAGCGGTGCGCTTCATCCCGTGCTCTTTGAAGTAGATGAAGAGCGGGGGAATCCTTGGGTATAGCAATTGGCTTGGGCTCGCCAGGCATGAAGACATCCTCATTTCCTTTAGCCAAGCTAGCCATGGGAATAGAGTTTACCCCCAACTCGCGCCTTACTTTTAAAGCGGCATTAAGCTGCCCCCTGCCACCATCAATGAGGACAAGGTCAGGAATGATTACCCAAGTGCTTTCACCAGCCATGCCTCTTTTGAAACGGCGCCTCAATGTCTCTTGAATCATAGCATAATCATTGGCGCCGTCTACCATTTTGATGCGAAAACGCCGATAATGAGCTGGCTTAGGCAAGCCCTTTTCCAAAACAACCATACTGCCCACGGCCAAAGCACCCTGAATATCAGAAATATCATAGCACTCTATTCTTAGCGGTAGCCGAGGGAGCTTAAGTCTATCTTTTAGCTCTCGCAAACTAGTAGTTATGGCCTGCGGATTTATTTCCTTAGCTTGAGCTAACTGCAAGCCTTTATCAGCATTTTCAGCTACTATGTCTACTAGCTGCTTTTTGCCTCCTTGCTGCGGCACTTGAAGTTTTACCCTACCATCCCTCTGTTCTTTAAGCCACTCACAGAGCACTGACCTCTCATCTACAGGGTATTGAAGCAATATTAGTGGTGGTATATATGGGGCTGAGGCATAGTATTGCTTCACAAAACTTGTCATTATGTAGCTGGATTCCTCACCACCACTGCCCTCCATAATAAAATGGTCCCGACCAATAAGTTTATTATTGCGAACAAAGAAAACCTCCACATAGGCTTGCCCTTCATTTCGTGCTAGAGCAATGATATCCTGCTCACCTCGTAAAGTTATGGCGATCTTCTGCCCCTCTAGGACTTTCTCTATTGCCCAAATCTGGTCGCGAAGTGAAGCAGCCTTTTCAAACTGAAGCTGCAGGGTTGATGCTTTCATCTTATTGCGTAATTCACGAAGAACTAGCTCTTGTTTACCTTCTAAAAACAAAATGGCTTGGTTTATTACCTCCCGATATTCCTGTTTGCTCACAGCGCCGATGCAGGGCCCGAGACAGCGGTGGATATAATAGTTGAGGCAGGGTCGCTTATCTTTACCATCGATGGATTTGGTACAGGAACGAAAAGGGAAGATTTTCTTAATCAGCCTTAGAGTTTTGCGCACTGAGCCAGCACTGGCGAAGGGCCCGAAGTAGCTGGCTCCATCTTTCCGGAAACGGCGAGTGATGTAAACACCAGGCCAATCTTCATCAATGGTTATTTTAAGGTAGGGGAAGGTTTTATTATCTTTAAGCCGCACATTGTATCGGGGGCGATATTTTTTTATCATATTGCATTCCAGGATAAGCGCCTCTTGTTCGGAGTTGGTAACTATGAATTCGAAATCGCACATCTTCGCCACTAATTGTTGGCTCTTGGTCGACAAGTTAGTAGGAACACCAAAATAACTCTTTACCCGATTACTCAAATTGGCGGCCTTACCGACATAAATAACCTTGTCTTCCCTATCCTTGAATAGATAAACTCCGGGGCTTGCTGGCAAAGTCTTTAATTGTTGTTCCAGTCGCGCTGATTCCACGGTAAATTTATTGTAGCAAGTAACTTGAATAGGGACAAAAATGATTCGCATTATGCTAGAATATATGCCAATGAAACAAGATATCGCTGCCTTTCTGGAATATCTAGCTAAAGAGAAGGGCTATTCACAGAATACCTTAGCTGCTTACCGCAATGATCTAAGCCAAATGGCAGCCTTTTTTGAAGCGGAGAGGATAAAGGGGATAATCAAGTCCTATGATGAGCTTTTGAAAAGTTATTTGCTTAAGCTCAGGGAGAAGAAATATTCCTTAGCCACTGCGGCTCGCAAAGTAGCCTCAGCGAAATCGTTTTTCAAATTTATGTTTGAATCAGGGAAATTAAGAGAGAACCCAACACGGAATTTGCTTTCTCCTCAAGTTAGCAAACATTCACCCAAATTTTTGTCTCAATCTGAGTACCAAAGGTTGCTCGCAGAGCCAGCAAAGTTATCCACTCCAGAATCTAAAAGAGACGAGGTAATGTTGGAATTACTTTATGCCACTGGCCTACGCGTAAGCGAAATAGTAGCGTTGAATATTAAGGATATTGATTTGGAGCAAAATTGTGTACATTGTGCTCATAGTAGCTCTAAAAGACGGATTCCTTTTGACCGTCGCTTAAGTCGGTTGTTAAAAAGTTTCCTTGAGAGTGATAGACTGGATTTATTATTTTATGAAGGGGAAGAATCGCTATTTCTTAATCGGCGGGGCAAGCGGCTTACTCGGCAAGGATTTTGGCAGATTGTTAAGAACTATGCCTCTAAAGCAGGTCTTGCTGGTAAAATCACGCCACATACCTTGCGTCATAGCTTCGCCAGGCATGAATTACAAACTGGCGTCGACCTTCATTCCCTCCAGCAACTTTTAGGGCATGCCTATATTTCCAGCACTAGAGTTTATAAGAGGTAATGGATAATGTCTAAAAAATCACGTCGCACTAAAGCGAAACAGCGTGCTAGAGTAACAAAGCCAATACAGCCGCTGCATCCGCAACAGCTCAAGCCAGTGGCTGCTAAGCCTCAATCACCAGTTAGAGTATCTCGCGAGGCTCAAGATTCCGTCAGCCGCTACCAATATGTGATGCCTGAAGTAAAACGCATTGGCATTCTTGCCGGATCCATGATTCTAATCCTCATAGTACTGTCTTTTGTTCTTTAGTAAACATTTCCAGTTGATGAATTGTAGTGGATTTAAAGGCAGCTAAGGCTAGCTTAATTAAATACCTTAACCAGGAGATTGCCGATAAGCGTGTGGTTAAGGCAATGGAGCGTGTTCCTCGTGAAGCCTTTGTACCTCAGGAATGTTATTATGCGGCTTATGAGGATAGGCCCCTGGGTGTTGGCTTTGGGCAAACTATTTCCCAACCTTTCATTGTAGCTTTGATGAGTCAAGCCTTGGAACTTAAGGGCAATGAAAAGGTGTTGGAGTTAGGTACTGGAAGCGGCTATGAGGCGGCTATATTAGCTGAGTTGGCCCAAAAAGTAGTCACTGTAGAATGCATCCCTGAGTTGGCGGAATCAGCCAAGCAGGTTTTGGATAAACTGGGCTATTCCAACGTTGAAGTTCACATTGCTGACAAGATTCTAGGTTGGGCAGAGGAAGCACCCTATGATGCTATTATAGTTTCTGCTGGTGCCCCCTCTGTTTCTCAAGTCCTCCTGGAGCAACTAGTCTGGAAAGGTCGGCTGGTAATCCCCGTAGGCTCCCGCTGGCAGCAAGACTTGCTTAAAGTTACTAAGTGCCGGAAAGGAAACAGGATAGAAAACCTGGGTGGTTGCTATTTTGTGCCTCTTATTGGTGAAGGCGCATGGGAGAAATGAACAATTAGTAAACGTTCACCCACTCCCTATGTCACCCTGAGCGAAGCGAAGGGTCTCCGAGATTCTTTGGTCGCTACGCTCCCTCAGAATGACACCAAGGTGAACAGTTACAATGATTCAATTGTATTGAGAGCCCCGGAGGGTTTAAAAGGAGGTTAATATTATGGAAGTGCTTGAAGCGATAAAAGGACGGAGGAGCATCCGCAAATATAAATCTACCCCTGTAACTGACGAAGATGTCAATGCTGTGCTAGAAGCAGCTCGCTGGGCACCATCATGGGCTAACACCCAGTGTGCCCGATATGTGGTAGTGCGAGACCCCGGGACAAAAGCGAAACTAGCTGAAGCTATGGTTCCGCCTACTCCAGCTATCGCTGCGGTAAGAGAAGCCCCGGTAGTTATCGTTGCCTGTGCCGAACTGGGTAAATCGGGATATAAGAAGGGCTCACCTGTTACCAACAAAGGTGACTGGTTTATGTTCGATGTTGCTCTAGGAATGCAGAACTTGGCACTAGCTGCCCTATCTCGGGGGCTGGGAACAGTCCATGTAGGCACTTTTGATGCCGAGAAGGCGGAGGAAATTTTGGGTATACCAGAAGGGGTGGTGGTAGCTTCAATGACTCCCCTGGGCTACCCCGACGAAGAGCCAAAGGCACCGCCCAGGAGAGAACTTTCTGAACTGGTATTCCACGAAAGTTATGGACAAAAATAAAGCGCCCCCAAGGGAATTCGAATCCCTGTCTTCAGCTTGAAAGGCTGACGTCCTAGTCCCCTAGACGATGGGGGCAATGCCGAATATTTTAAGGGTAAATAGCTAAAGCCTCAAGCCCTGCTGTCTCGGGTAAATCAAACATCAAATTCATATTTTGCACTGCTTGACCTGCTCCCCCCTTAACAAGATTGTCAAGACAGCTAATAACTATGAGCCTATTTGTGTTTAAATCAATAGTCGGGTAAATAAAGCAAAAGTTATTTCCCCAGGCATGCTTGGTTTGAGGAGGCTTATCCGTTACTCGAACAAAGGGCGCATTCTTATAAAATTCACGATATAGCTGGTTTAAGCTATCAGTTGACAGCTTGCAACTATCAGTTAGTTTAGCATAACAGGAGCTTAATATGCCTCGTGTCATTGGCACAAGGTGAGGCACAAAGGTTATTGACAGAGAAAGCTCAGGATTTAGCAACTCCAACTCCTGCTCTATTTCAGGCAAGTGGCGATGCCCTTCAAGAGAGTAGGCACATGCATTCTCATTGGCTTCAGAATAATGAGTATTTAAACTCAGGGTTCTACCAGCGCCAGAGACACCTGATTTGCTGTCAATTATTATATCGGGATAAATAAGTCCTTCCTTAACTGCCGGTGCCAATGCCAATATGGCACCAGTGCTATAGCAGCCAGGGTTCGCGACCAGAGAAGCCGCGGCAATTTTATCTCGGTGTAATTCAGGCAAGCCGTAAGCTGCCTCCTTTAGCAATTTGGGTGATGGATGAGTGAATCCATACCATTTGGGGTATTCGCCGACATTCTTCAACCTGAAATCAGCACTGACATCGATAACCTTAATGCCCTGTTTCAGCAAAGGTGGCACTACATCCACGCTGGTTTTATGAGGCATTGCTGAGAAAGCAATATCAATATTGCTATCAAGTTCGGCTTTTATGGAATAACCAAGACCACTGAGATGTGGGAAGACATCACCTAGCTTTTGACCTGCGGCGCTTCGCCCAGTAACTGAAGTAAGCTCTACTTGAGGATGTTGGTAGAGCAAGCGAGCCAACTCAGCACCAATATATCCAGTAACATTTATTATGCTTGCTTTCATTCTCATTTGAGATTGTTTCGCCGCTACTTAATATATTTAACACTTGAGAAGTTGTCTGAAGGTTCGACTTTCTAAATGCTTTGAAATTGTTTTCTCACCCTACCTACTGCCAGAGCATCCAGCAGTCTCAGCTTTCTCTTCCATGTTCATGCCTGAATCAGGAGGACAGCCCTCCTTCCTTAAGCAGGATTGTATACTGCCTGTAATCCATTCGTCAAACTATCCAGTTCACCACCTACCTTGTCCATATCCCTTTACCTCATGACATGCTATAGGAAACATGTCCTCGGCGATACTCTCGATTAGTATTTCTCCAGTCAAGTGCAGTATAGGAAGATGATAAATATAAGTGATGCTGCTGGCGCCTCCCAAACTCGCGCTCCCTCCGCCCTTAAAGATTCAAGTGCGGTCTTAGAGGCATCGATTACAATAGAAAGGTGAGATAGCCTCTTGCCTTTAATTCTCCAGGACTTGGCTGCTCAGCTCCCCTCCTCTGGAGGTTGCCATATCTCTCCACCGACACCCTTTGTCCATATCCTAAATCTTGTCTATGAGAAGTGCTCCCTGTGTTTGAAAATTCCGCACATACTAATTATCATAGAAGGAGTCATTTGTCTTCTTCAGTATTCATAAACCTGATGTTGATATCAGTGGTAATCACCCCAGTCCGGCCATCTCGATATTTTACTTGAGCCCCCATCTGGATATCTTTCTTATCACTATAAATGGCATCTACAAGCCGCTTATACCTTTGTTCCATAAAACCCCGCCTTAACTTCCTAGTCCTGGTAAGCTCGGACTCATCAGGGTCAAATTCCTTATGCAAATTGAGGAATCTCCTGATTTTAGCTGCCTCTGGAAGCAGCTTATTCACCCTTTCTACATCTTTCTGTATAAGATCGTAGATCTGTGACTTCTGAGAGAGGTCAGTGAAGGTAGTGTAAGTAATTCTGTGGCCCTCGGCCCACTTCCCTGCATTAGCATAATCGATAATCATAATAACGCTGACAAAAGGCTTATCCTTTCCTCCGAGGCACATAGCATCCCTGACATATGGGCTGAACCTGAGAGTGCTTTCAATAAATTGGGGTGAAAACTTAGTGCCATCAGGAAGATCAAGAAGCTCTTTGGCGCGGTCCATAAAGACGACTTGTCTATCCTCATCGAAGACAGCAGCATCACCAGTGTGGAACTTGCCTCCTTCCATACAAGCTTTACTTGCCTCCTCATTTTTATAGTAACCAAGGAAAACGCCAGGGCTCTTTACTAAAATCTCACCATCTTTTTTAGATAGCTCCATCTCTACCCCTGGGAATGGCTCACCAATAGTTTGGTGCTTTATCAGCTTGGTATGCCCCAGCGCCATTCCACACTCAGTAGTCCCATATGCTTGTTTCAAGTTTAACCCCAGAGCATGAATGAAGCGGAAACTTTCCGGACTCAGAAGGGCACCGGCAGTATAGCAATGTTTTACGTTTAATAGTCCTAACTTGTCGAGCAATGGTCTAAACATTATCAGCCAGCTAAGCTTATACAATGCCTTCCAGAAAAAGTTTACTTCTTTTCTTTGAAGCGCGGCATCATGCACTTTGACGCCGATGGGCAGGCAACGGTAATAGAAAAACTTTTTAATGCCACTCGAATCACTTATCTTCATTTGAATGGTTGAAGCTACGCTTTCCCATAACCTCGCTCCGTAGAATATAACGCTGGGACCTATTTCCCGTGTATCCTCTTCTATAGTTTCCGGTTCTTCAGGAAAGTTTACGGTCATGCCGGAGAGGAGCGATCCACCTACACCTATTAGTTGCTCTGTTATCCAGGCTGGGGACATATTGCTCAAGTATTCATCCTTTTGTGTCCAGCCTTGAACCCCGGCGAAGCACGCAGAGTCAAAGATAAGGTTTTTGTGACTGAGCATTGCTCCTTTGGGCGAACCAGTAGTTCCGGAGGTATACATAATGAAAGCCAGGTCACCTTCCTTTAATTTCTCTACACTCTCCTCAAAAACCCCAGGGTGTTCCTTTTCGTACTTTTGGCCCAGTTGGAGCACATCATCGAAGTTGTGCAAACCAGGCACATCATAATTCCACAACCCTTTAGCATCCCAATAGATAATAGTTTTTACCTTGGGAAGCTCACCATCCTCCTGGACTTTAAGCACCTTATCAACCTGCTCCTGATCCCTACCCACGACAACCGTACTATCGGAATGGTCAATGATGTAGATTATTTCCGAGTACATGGCATCAGTGTAAATGGGAATTGTTGCTCCACCAGCTGCTTGGGCAGCAAATTGTGCCCAGTAATACTCTGGGTCGTTATCCCCGATAATTGCCAGTTTATCCCCACGCTTAAAGCCGAGGCTCATAAGTCCCAATGCAAAGAATTTTACCTTTTCCCAGTACTCCTTCCAGGTGTATTCTTGCCAGATGCCAAAATCCTTCCTTCGCTGGGCTACTCTATCCTCCCCGAATTTCTCCATAGCCTCCTGTAGTAACTTAGGTAAAGTAATTCCCTCTATCATATAACCTCCTATCCCCCTGATAGCAAAAATCTCAAACTATCAGGGAATTCCCTCGTTTTTTTATTATACCATCTGCACTTTATGGATTCAACACATCATAGAACACTTAAGAGATAAATATCTACCCCGAGCGAAATTTTGCTCAAACTTTGGTTTGCTCTACTGGAAAGGGATGACCATCGAGGTCGAAATGTGGCAGGTAATTTTCTGCGGCATCTATCTCTTGAATCCAGCCATTCTCTAACCCCAGTTTATCAACCAATTTAAGGACTTCGTGGTATTCTGAAGTGGAGATTTTGCGCCGCAATTGTGGTATCCCAGGGGCTAGATAAGTTGAGTAGTATTGGGACATGATACTCACGGTTACCCTTGGAGAAACTTCCTTAACCAACCAGGTAAGCGAATCCCGACTATCTGCTAACCCATTGGGAAGGATAAGATGGCGCACGATTAATCCTCTCTGAGCCAGCCCCGAGTCGTCTAATATCAACTTATCACCTACCTGCCGATGCATTTCAAGGATAGCCTGACGAGCTCGTGTCACATAATCAGCAGTGTGGGAAAGCCTTGCCGCCCATGTATCAGAAGCATACCTCAAGTCGGGCAGGTAAACATCCACAACCCCGTCCAGCGCTCGAAGGGATGCTACAGAGTCATAGGCATTGGTGTTGTAAACTATTGGCACCTTAAGTCCCATAGGCACCGCTTCCAAAACCGCTCGAACTAATTGAGGCACAAAGTGAGCAGGCGAAATGAAACTAATGTTGTGGCATCCTAAATCATCCTGAAGATATATCATGCGCTGAGCCAAAGAGTGGAAATCTATCTCCTTAGAGCTTTGGTGATTTGGGTCTTGACTGATTTGATAGTTTTGACAGTAAACGCATCTCATATTGCAGTTACCGAAGAAAATAGCTCCCGTCCCTCGGCTGCCTGAAATGGCTGGCTCTTCGCCGTGATGGTCACAGACTGCAGAGACTATAGGCAAGTATCCCGAGTGGCAAAACCCTTGCTCGTTTTCCAAGCGGTTGACATGGCACTCCCTGGGACAAATGTCACATGACGCCAAACATGCCTCTATCGCTTCAGCCCTGCGTTTAAGCTCGCCACAACGATATAGTTTAAGATATGAAGGCTCCATTCTATGCTATTTACCCAGTCATCACATTGGAAGATTTCATTGCAGTAATTATAGTCTGTCAACTTGCACACCCTCAAAATCTGTGCCCTTCAAACCAATATTGGAATGTGACCTCAGCAAGTCTGGAGGAAATAGAATATTCGTCTCGATTTGAGATGCCCTTCCGCTGCTTTTAGCTTCTTCAAGCTTTGTAGCTATCTCGGTAATACACCAATAGATATAGCTCTCTGAGCAAGTCTGATTCGTTATGGCGAATAATCTGCTGCAAATAATCCTTATTTTTAGTGTGAAGAAATCCCTGCCACAGCATAGGGACATCCTTGCCGCTTACTACTGGCTCGTTAAAGTAATGCTCTGCATGAGAGAATAGCTCATCCAGCTTAGGCCATTTAAGAGAAAGCTCGTCTGCCTTTTTCTTCCAGGGTTGAAATAGGTCTATCCCCTCAATATACATTCCTTTGGCTTTAAGGAATCCTTTCTCGAAGGAGAGATTATAGGCATAGAATGGCCGAGGCAGATTAGGGACGAGCTCAGCAAGCTGAGCGATAAACGGTTCTTCTTCCCTTGAGGTTCGGCATATTATCTCAAGGCGGTTTCCTTGAACATAGCCAAAAACCACTATCTCATCGCAATCACTGTCAAGCCCTGTGGTTTCTATATCAACCAGAGTTCCCCGCGGAATGCTTACCATTAACTCTCGACTATAGGATGTAACCATTTCTCACTCCCCTTTTGCTAAGCATTATACAAGCTGAGCTACTATAATGGTAGAGGATTGTTTATTTTGTCACCCTGAGCGATAGCGGAGGGTCTAGAGATTCTTCGCTTTGCTCAGAATGACAGTCGGGTTATTAAACGACCTCACGGTAGGAGGCTTTGTCAAGAACTCGTGGTGGGATAAAATTGATATTATGATGTGGCCCCTAAGGTATATAGGCAAATTTTTAATTCTTGGCGGGGCTTTCCTGGTCTTCTTGGGCTTGCTATTGGTCTTCTGGCAAAGGATTCCCTTTCTAGGGAAACTCCCCGGCGACATATTTGTGCACAAGGGAAATTTTCAGTTTTTCTTTCCTATAATGACCTGCCTCATAATTAGCATCTTGCTTACCCTTATTGTGAATCTGATAATCCAGCTATTTAGATAGCTGCTGAGGTAACCCCCTCCTAGCTTCCTAAGTAAGGTAATTGATAATTATTATTATTCCTATCACAATGAGGTAAATGCCCACCAGGTAATTGAGGATTTTGGGGAAAATCATTACCACAATGCCAAAAATAAGGCTAATTATTCCTGCGACGAGACCAACACTACCATGTATAATAGGCATAAACTATCACCTCCTATGATTCAATTGCGGTATTGTGTCAGGGAAACGAACATTTCGTCAATAGCCGCAAGCTTGCTATATCTCTCTAACCACCTTTCTTCACAAACCTAGGGCTACACTATGCCTTAAAGCTCTAAGGTTAGAGAGACCTGGGTATCAGAAGTTTGCTCTCCACCAACCACCCTCTCTGGTGCAATTAGCACATATAGTGCATCTCTGTCTGCTTTGCACACTATTACTTTATAGTCTGGAGCCAACTCCAATGACCTGGCTACGCTATCCGTCCATTCCCCCACGATATCATTGCCCATAGTAAGGCTTATTCCAGGTGTTCCATCTCGGATTGTCGCAGCGCTTATGGTTAAGGCAACTTGTCCCAGGTCGTAGTTGTGCTCGGAACAAAGCTCTCTTACACGCCCACTATCAATATAAATTTCCCACATATCCACTCCAAGAAGTCAATCTTATGCTAAAACACGCCTTGCCCGAAGTCAAGGAAAGATGGCAAGGCTTTTCCTAAGGGTGAGCCTTATTTTCCAAAATGCTCCAGAACAAGAGCTACTGCGCCTAACACACCAGAGTCATCTCCCAGCAGAGCTGGTTTGATTTCAACAGAGTTAAGCGGTGTTTTGAAAGCTCTTTCTTTAACCACATTTATTGCTGGCTCTAGCAGTAAGTCGCCCATCTTGGCCAAGCCTCCACCTATCAATATTAGTTCAGGATTAAAAATATTGACCAAGTTAGCCAAGCCTACCCCAAAATAATATCCCAGGTGAGAGATAAGCTCCTTAGCCAGTTTATCTCCTTGCCTGGCTGCCAGAGAAACAATCTTGGCGTCAATTCTGCTCACATCCCCATTTACAAATTCAATAATAGAGGTATAGGCACCCTGGTTAATTTGTTTCACTGCTTCTCTAGCTAAAGCTGTGCCCGAAGCTAGAGATTCCCAGCAGCCAATATTGCCACAGTTGCATCTCGGTCCATTAACATCTATAGTCATATGCCCAACTTCGCCAGCAGTGCCACAAGCTCCGGTATACAATTTGCCATCAGCAATGATACCTCCTCCGATGCCGGTGCTTACTGTGATATAGATGAGATTGGCAACCTTTTTTTCTACTCCAAAGCACCATTCGCCCAAGGCAGCCAAATTGGCATCGTTGCCTAAATAGGCAGGGACGCCAAACCTTTGCTCAACGGCATCTCTTAATGGCACTTCATTCCAACCAGGAAGATTAGGAGAGAAGACAACTTTGCCATTATCACCGTCTATGATACCGGCAGCAGCAATACCTATGCCCAAAAGCTGAGATAGCTCAACTTTGTCCTGAGCTACGGTTTCTTCAATAGTCGTGAATATGCTACTTATTACGGCATCAGGTCCAGCTTGAGCCAGAGTAGGACTATATCCCCGACTAAGAATCTCTCCCTGGGCAGTAGCAACCACAGTGGCAATTTTGGTGCCACCGAGGTCCACCCCTAAGATAAGCTCTCGCTCTTTGCTCTTTGCCACCAGAATCTGCATTTTTGAATATTTGTTACTTTTAGTGATTTTTATTAATTGCCTTTTGCCAGCTCTTTCTCAGTTTACAATTCCCTGCCCCACCTCTCCTTTATCTCAGCCATTTTGGGAATGCCCTTAAGCCCCTTTGGCAGGTTGTCAACAAATACTATGGACTTCGGCACAGCATGAGAGGGAAGGCGTTCACGGCAAAATTTCATTATCTCCTCCGCTGTGGCTTTTTGCCCTTCTTTTAAAAGGACAACCGACTTAACAGCATTCCCCAGTTCTTCATGCGGCACTGGTATTGTTACACACTCTGCGACCGCAGGACAGAGATCTATCACGGCATCTACCATAAAGGGTGGAACCATCTCTCCTGCAGTAACAATCGTGTCTTGTTTCCTCCCGTAAACATAGATATAACCGTACTCGTCGGTAAAGCCTATATCCCCTGTGTGTAGCCATCCTTTCTCGTCTATAATCTCTTTTGTTTTCCCCGGGTCATTCCAGTATCCCTGGAACCTGGGACCTCCTGTGGTCATTATTTCGCCAACCTCATAAGCGTCAGTCTCTTCCCCTTCCTCATTTACTATCTTGAAATAGCTGGAGGGTGCTGGCCAACCTTGAGCTAATACACCTTTTGTTAAGTCCATGAATTCGTAATCCTGTGGCCTTGCCCAGGTCACAGGGGTATGCTCCACTGAACAGTAGCCAAAGACACACTTACAACCAAATATCTCCTCTATACGCTTATTATAATGCACAAGGGGGACTCCACCAGAACTCCATACCTTGCGTACCGTTCCTGGATTGTATTTCTCTGCTCCTGGAAAGTTTATGATATCGGGTATCATAGGGGAAAAAAGCAAGACATAGTTCGGTTTATATCTCTGTATCTCCTCCAGCCTCGTCTTAGGGTCCTGGGCATTAGATATGTAAACAGTGCAACTATAAAAGAGATACGCGCTAACTGTAAATGATGTGGTTGTATTGTAAGGAGTCTCGGGGGTATATTGGGTTATATCAGGTGCTATTTCGAGATTAATGGCGAACCCTATCCAGGAATGCCAAATGTTACTGTATGTCCACATTGCCTGCTTGGGAAACCCAGTAGTCCCTGAGCTTGCCAGGAGGAAAGCAAGGTCACCGGGTTTACTCTCTCTAACACCTAGCGGCTCTGTGAGTGGAAACTTGGATACCCACTCTTCATAGTTTTCCATATAATCCAGGCCTTGTCCAATAGAGATATACTTCTTCACGCTTTTAAGTTGTGCGTGAATGGAATTCACTATCTCAAAGCCGTTAAAGGTACTAACAGGCGACGCTATTTTCCCCTTCACAAAGAGAACTTTTGCTCCAGTATTGTTTATCTGGAAGACGACCCCCTCAGCAGGCGGAATACTCATGGGATTTATTTCTTGCCAAACTATCCCCGTTTTAAGACAAGCCCACTGTATTTCATAAAATGGAAAACAATTGTCGCTTAAAACCGCTATTATATCTCCCCGTTTTAGGCCAAGGCTAAGCAAGCCATTTGCTACCTTATTTATATGTTCATTGAATTCTTTCCAAGTTAAACCTTCATCTTGATAGACTAAGGCCAATTTATCTGGATGCCTTTCAGCATGTTTCTTTGGAATTTCACCTAGTATCATTTCACTTTCCTATCTAAAATTTTGATTTTGGCAGAGTCGTACCGACCTTGCTACTGCTAATTATTATAACTTAGATGCAGACTTGAGCATAGCAACATCTTGGGGTAAAATGTCAGATATCATGATAGGATTCGAGCATATGAAGAAAATCTCCCGCACATCTTCATCCAAGATAGTGCTTTTAGTAATCGATGGCGTGGGTGGCTTGCCTCACCCCGAGACCTGCAAGACGGAGCTGGAGTCAGCGAGAAAGCCCAATCTAAATCACATAGCGAGGGAATCACTTTGCGGTCTAATCGACCCTGTAGGTTCAGGAATCACCCCGGGGAGTGCACCAGGGCATTTAGCCCTCTTTGGCTATGACCCTATTAAGTATAATATTGGTCGCGGAGTTCTCGAAGCTCTAGGAATAGACCTAGAGTTAAAATCTAAAGATATTGCCGCCAGAGGAAACTTCTGTACCATTGACGACAAGGGAATTATTACGGATAGGAGAGCAGGGCGAATTTCCACGGAGGAGAATGCCGATTTATGCCGAGTATTAAGTGACATTGATATCAAAGGAGCCAAAATCCTAGTTAGGCCAGTAAAGGAGCATAGATTTGTGCTTATCCTTCAAGGTGACGGTTTATCACCTGAGTTAACAGATTCCGACCCTCAACAAGTGGGACTAGCTCCTAAGAAGATACAGGCACTATCGCCGCAAGCACGAGGAACAGCAGAAATTGTCAGCGAATTTGTATCGCAAGCAAGAAGCCGACTGAAAAATGAACCGGCTGCTAATATGGTGATTATGCGCGGCTTTTCCCAGCTCCCTGATATTCCATCCTTGTCTGAAATCTATAAATTAAAGCCGGGGACCATTGCCGTGTATCCTATGTATCGAGGCTTGGCCAAACTGGTTGGAATGCAGATACTGCCAGCAGGCGACAATATAACTGACCAGCTAAAAAGTTTGCGGCAGCATTACAGAGATTATGATTTCTTTTTTATCCATTTTAAGAACACCGATTCCAGAGGGGAGGATGGCGACTTCGAGGCTAAAGTTCGCGCTATCGAGGAACTTGATAATGCACTTCCCCCTTTGCTTAACCTGAATCCAGATGTCCTGATTGTTACTGGAGACCACTCCACGCCGGCGAATTTAGCCACGCATAGCTGGCATCCAGTTCCCTTCATGTTGAAGTCTAAATGGTGCTTCCCTGATAATGTTACTGAGTTCTCGGAGAGAGCTTGCCTTGCTGGTGGTATGGGTCGTTTTCCCGCTGTAGAAATCATGCCTCTAGCTATGGCTAACGCCTTAAAACTAGATAAGTTTGGCGCCTAGCAAAGCTAAATAAAAGATTAAAATGCAAAAAGCAAAGGTCAAAATCTTTTAAGTTTTGATTTCGGGTAGGTCTTCTTGCTCTAATGCTTCCATAAGGCGGGCAGCTCTGGGGTAGCCAATGCGCAGGCGGCGCTGCAAGAAAGAGGTGGATATATGCTTATGCTCTTGTAATAGGTGCTTTGCTTCCTCCAGAAGAGGGTCTGGAGGAGGAGCTATCCTTTGACTTAAAGCTACCGCGGCTATTTCATCGAAATTGATAGGGCTTACTTCTGTCTGCCTCTGATTCCCCCAGAAGTATACCAGCCTCTGAATCTCAGCATCGGAAACAAAGCTTCCCTGAAGGCGTTTAGGCTTACTCGCTTCGCTAGACATGTAAAGCATGTCGCCTCGTCCCAGCAATTTCTCGGCACCCGCCGCATCAAGGATAGTTCTAGAATCCACTTGAGAGGTGACTGCGAAGCTAATGCGGGTAGGAAAGTTAGCTTTAATAAGCCCTGTAACCACATCTACTGAAGGACGTTGAGTAGCCACAATGAGATGAATGCCTGTGGCGCGCGCTAATTGAGCTAATCGGCAAAGTGCATGCTCTACCTCATCAAAGGCGGCCATCATTAAATCGGCCAGCTCATCGATAACCAGCACCAGATATGGCAGCACTTCTCCAGGTGAACGGTCTTTATTATAACCCTCAATATTGCGCGCTCCGGCCTGAGCAAACTTGCGATAGCGATTATCCATTTCCTGGTTAAGCCATCGTAGCGCCTTTATAGCCTTATCGGTATCCACAATCACAGGGGCAGCCAAATGAGGCATTCCGCCAAAACTCACCAGCTCTACCCTTTTGGGGTCAATCAAGATAAATCGAATATCATCAGGGCTGTTATGTAACAGCAAGCAGCAAATAATAGAATCAAGGCAAATAGTTTTGCCGCTCCCGGTAGCCCCAGCGATAAGCAAATGTGGCATCTTGGCCAGGTCAGCCGCCGCTGCCTCACCACCAGCACCCTTGCCTAAAGCTACAGCCAGCTTGGACCTGGCTTTGGCCTTCTGAAAAGTAGCGGTCTCTACCGCAGCACGAAGGGCAACTGAGCCAAACACCGTGTTAGGAACCTCGATGCCTACTACTTGTTTCCCCGGCACGGGAGCTTCAATTCTAATGCTAGGGGCAGCTAAGGCTAAGGCTAAATCGCTGGCCAGGGCACTAATACGGTCTACCCTGACTCTAGTCTTGGATACCTCCTCCATCCGTGATTGGCCCTTTTCCCTTATTTCCTTATATTTGCGGTCCCAGCCAGGCTCAACACCGAATTGTGTTACAGCAGGCCCCGTGTTTATTTGCACAACTTTAGCCTCCACACCATAGCTAGCTAGAGCATCCTCAATAAGTTGGGCTCGTTGCTCAATATCATCCTTATCTAATTTCACTTCGCTCGGTTTATCCAGGATATCGATAGGTGGAAGCTGCCAGCCACTAGGAGTGAGGATTGGCTGGCGTTGAGATTGCCATACTTCAGGCGCAATGATAGGGGAAGGAAGGGACATTTCAGGTTGCGTTTCTACCTCAACAGTGCTGGAGCTTGCTTTCGAAGGAGCAACCTCAGCGGGGGTAGCTTGACGAATTACAGCTTTAGGCCGGGGTTGAGAAATCTTATGAATTTGCCTCGCTACGCTTGCAACGACAACCCTGAGAGCATGCCAGACCTTGTGCGGGATAATAAAAACGATACCTAAGAAGGCAAGTCCAGCTACTCGAAGCCCCCCTATAATATCGGGGACACCTATTATGCTTTGACCAAAGCTACCCCCAAGGCTAGCCTGGCTTAGAATGCCCTTGCCAGGGATGAAAAATGAAAGTAACCCCCATATGGCTAAGGCCGAAATAATCCCGCCAACAAACCAATTCCACCTCTTCACTGAAGCAGAGAAATGCCCTCGCCATATCACCCAAATTACCACACCTAAGGCGATAGCTATTATTGCTAACCCACAGCCAAATAGTGTGAGCATGCCTTCCCATATCACTTCACCCCATAAATACAGCAAGCTTACTATTACGACAATTAATATAAGCCTTCGTATCACGGGAGAGGCGATAAAAGCAAAAAAACGCTTCCACCATGGTCGGCTTTCTTTCTTCTTCCGCTTTGACCTAGATGTAGCTCGTCGTTTTGCCTTAGCCATCACTAGTAAATTCCAATATCTAAATTCTAAATAAAATTGACTTTCCCTTCGAATTCCGTACTTAGTATTTCTCGATAACTGAGATAATAATGGGACGGCGGTGAGTCTGTTCATAGAGGAATCTGCCCAGTGAATCTTTCACCACTGCATCAAGCTTGCTTCGCTTCATGCTCGTAGCTAACAATCTATCGTGATTTAAGGTAGCTGCCACCACATCCTGGCTTTTCTCAATTAGCACCTGATTGTTCCCTGCATCGACAAAGCCTCGCGTTATAATACGCGGCTGCCCCATTATTTTGCCCCCTTTAACGTTAATAGTAGCGGTTACTACCACAACTCCATCTTGAGAAAGCGACTTGCGGTCATAGAGGACAGCACTATTCAGTTCACCTGTTACCGAGCCGTTCACATAGACATCGCCTACGGGAGTTTTACCAACCACTTTCCCTGAATCCTGCCCCAACTCAAGTATATCTCCATCCTCAAGGACAAAAATATTATCCTTTGCTATACCCATGCTTCGGGCTAATCCAGCATGCAAGCTTAAATGACGATACTCGCCGTGAATGGGCACGAAGAACTTGGGTTTAACCAAATTAAGTAGAAGCTTCAACTCCTCCTGGCTGCCGTGCCCATGAACATGAATTTGAGCTAGCTTGCCATAAATTACATTAGCACCCTGATGGAAGAGGCTATCTATAGTGTTGTTAACTAGTGCCTCATTGCCAGGAATGGGAGTTGCTGACAGCACCACTGTATCATCAGGGACTATCTGAACTTGACTATGAGGGTCTCTATTAGCCATACGCACTAAGGCAGAGGTGGGTTCACCCTGGCTTCCTGTAGCTAATACAACAACCTGATTGTGAGGCAAAGCTTTAAATTCATCAAAATGGCAAAGGATGCCAGAGGGAGCAGTGAGATAGCCCGTTTTTAGCGCCATTTTCACTATCTCTCTCATACTTCGTCCCACGATAAATACACGGCGACCATGCTTGGCGGCGACCTCAAGCACTTGCTGGATGCGAGATATCAGGGAGGCGAATGTAGCTATGATTACTCTTCCTTTTGCCTCGGCTATAATATGATCTAAAGTATCGCTGACTACTCTCTCAGAAGGAGTATATCCAGGAAGCTCAGCATAGGTGGAATCAGCAAGAAGAAGTAAAACTCCCTTTGTTCCTAGATAGGCTAATCGGTTGAGGTCGGTAGTCTCGCCAATCACTGGGGTATAATCGAGCTTAAAATCACCGCTATGAACTACAACGCCAGCCGGAGTATGAATGACTAGCCCCACAGAGCCAGGAATGCTGTGACAAACAGAGAAAAACTCTACTTTAAAATTACCTAGCGTAATCCTGTGCCCTGGTCCAATTACATTCAGGTTGGTTTTAGTTTTTACTCCACGTTGCTTAAGTTCCACAGAAATCAACTCTTGAGTGAACTTGGTGGCATAAACGGGAAGAGGAAGGCGAGGTAAGATATAAGGCAGAGCCCCAATGTGGTCTTCATGTCCATGAGTAATGACTATCCCTCTTAAATTTTGCTGCCTCCCTAGAAGATAGTTAATATCTGGGATAACTAAGTCAACTCCCAGCATCTCCTCGCTGGGAAACATAAGCCCGGCATCAATGATAATAATGTCATTACCATATTCCAGGGACATCATGTTCTTACCGATTTCGCCCAGTCCACCCAAGGGGACGATTCTTAATTTATTTACTGACATGGTTTTACCCTTAAAATAAACTCAATTGTTGAGCTTCAACTGCAGCCTCGGCTACTTCTTCACCTTGAGCTAGAATCTGTGGAATCTTGAGCATATCAGCCTCGATGACTTGACGCAGACTGCCCTGGTGCAAAGCCGCTGCAGGATGGTACATGGGGTAATAGATGACATTGTCCAGTTTTCGTGCCTTTCCATGAATCTTGCCTATGCTTTCATTGGGGAAATATCTCGCCAGAGAATAACGCCCTAAAGTAATAATCATTCTGGGATGGATTATCTCTATTTGGCGGTCAAGCCATTTGCGGCAAGCCTGTATCTCCGCTGGCAAAGGGTCACGATTCTGCGGAGGGCGGCATTTGATTACATTGGCAATATAAACTTCCCTCCGGCTTAAACCGATGGAAGCTAACAATTGGTCCAAAAACGCTCCCGCCGGCCCCACAAAAGGACGCCCTTGCTGGTCCTCATTCCACCCCGGCGCCTCACCAATGAAAAGTAGAGCAGCCTCCTCAGGTCCCTCACCAGGCACAACTTTGGTGCGGTGCTTAGCTAGCCCACAATCCTGGCAATTTGCAATCTCTTGGTAAAGCTCAGCCAAAGCTGACATCTAATTTGATAGTAGCATACCTACCTTTATCGGTCAACAAAGGTAGGCCTTCAGCTTGTATCATCTCCTAACTATTTCGATGCAATTTAACAAAGAGCCGCCTTTGTGTTGACACCCTATACCTACCAAAGTATAATTTCTACCATGCGGGTAAAGCTGAATAATAGTCAATTGAGCGGATTATCCCAACACCTCCCTTTTGAGGTAGTATTAGAGGAGCCGAGAGATGTTAAAGGCCTTCTAGAGATATTAGGGCATAACATGCCCTGGGATGAAATGGGGCTCAATAAATTCGGTGACCCACTTAAGAAGCCAAACAGAGTAACTTTTTCTGTTGAAGCGGTTAATGGTGGGTTTGTCTGCGATATTCATCCTGCTTTTGCTTGTTATATTTCCAATCTTCTGACAGAGAAGAAATGAAGAGTTCATTTCATAGTGTGCCACAAAGATAGCTGGACTATGCCATTGCAAGAAACATAGCGATGAGGCATTCAAGGCAGGATAGCATAAGCTACTTTGCTTGCAATAATAGAACAACATGAGGGACAGAGTAATTAAACAAAGTCTTGAGCAATAAATCTACTAAGTTGCGGGCCGTTAGCTCAGTTGGTAGAGCACCTGACTTTTAATCAGGTTGTGGTGGGTTCGAGCCCCACACGGCCTACCAAAAATCTGCCATTAAAATAAGACAAGCCTATTTACAAAGTTCCTCAATTCCAGAAGGTGAAGCACATCGCCAAGAACAATGAAATTCTACCAATCTCGTCTTAGACCATTTGTGTTTGATATAGGACTTGTCCTCATAATTTACTGAGGTGTATATTTGTTTCACACTGAATAAGAGTTCAGCAACCTGATGATGTAAATCATACTTTTGACATTGACTGCCACCGCTCTAGGAAATATTCGTCTGGCTCAGTATAACTGTAACTCGAACCGATAGCTCCTTTGGGGAGGAAATGAATGAAAAGTCACCCTTTGAAAAACTAAAGGAGTTGGGCTAGAACTTGCTTAGCGAATTTACCTTGCTTTCACCACTTATTTTGGATACCATAAATACCAGTTAGTTATTGGAGATTGGTAACGACCTGTTGGCCCATTACACTATAAGTTAGAAAACCATGACAGAGAAACTTTATCCTCCCCAACATGTAGCTATTATCTTGGATGGCAATGGCAGATGGGCAAAGCAGCGCGGGTTGCCCCGTCTTCTAGGGCATAAAGCTGGAAGTGACAATATTCATCGCGTTGCAGGACTATTCGCCAATTACGGAGTAAAATACCTTACCCTTTATATGTTTTCCACAGAAAATTGGAACCGCCCGGAGGGCGAAGTCAACGGGCTTCTTAAGCTTCTGGCAGAGAAAATTGATAGCGAAACTCAGACTTTCCACAAAGCTAATATTAAGCTCAAGCATCTCGGTAAGCTAGATGGGCTCTCTCCTCAATTAAGGCAAAAAATAAAGGTGGCGACTGAACTTACTAAGAATAACACCGGATTGATACTTTGTCTTGCTTTTGACTACGGTGGCAGGGATGAGATTGTGGAGGCAGTCCAGCGTCTTATCAGTGATGGTGTTTCCCCAATGGGTATAGATGAAACTCGGTTTAGCCAGTACTTGTTTAGCTCAGATATCCCCGATCCGGATTTAATCATTCGCACCGGTGGTGAGATGAGACTAAGTAACTTTTTATTATGGCAAGCGGCCTATAGTGAACTTTACTTTACGCCGGTATTATGGCCTGATTTTGGCCCAAAAGAGATTGAAGATGCTTTCCTTGATTATAGGCAGCGTCAGCGCCGTTTCGGCAGGTTATAGCTTTGACTCCTGCGTTGGTGAGAGTGGCAGACTTAGGTTTTCTGCCAACCAAGAATGGTTAAGGCACTCAGTCCCACGCCAGCGATTACAGCTCCAAGCCAGCCAAGCAGACATAAACTGGTGACAATCGCCCCAGCAATGATGACCCCGAAGAGAATCGATAAGAAAGCATACCTGAATTTTATACCCAACAGGAAGGCAGCAATCGACCCAGTCCAAGCACCAGTTACAGGAAGCGGAATGGCTACGAATAGTGTCAGACCAATTTTCTCATACTTTCCAATGGTCCCCCCTCGTCGTCTGGTGCGCTCAAAAACCCAATTGACTACTCTTCGACCTACTCCTACCCGACTAACAGCTTTAGCCAACGAGTCTAAAAACAGTAAAAGGATTGGTACAGGCAGTAGATTGCCGATAACGGCTAAGCAGAAAGCTTTGTACCATGTCATATGGAACAAATTTATAGCTAGGGGCAAAGCTCCTCGCAACTCTACTACTGGTAAAGCTGATACGATTACAATTATCAGTTCTTGAGGAATATTCCAACTCAGGAATTCTTCAATCATAGTTGGTTAACTATTATATCATTAGGCATTGCTTGTTTAGCTTTTCTACCTTATAATTCCTTGCCTAAACAGATGTATGATGTCATTATAGTTGGTGCTGGTCCAATAGGAAGCCATACCGCTTCCAAATTAGCTGCGCTTGGCTATAAGGTAATTGTCCTGGAGCAAAAGGAAGATGCCGGCGAAAATATTTGCTGCACAGGCATCATTAGCATTGAGTGCTTTAACGCTTTCAACCTCAATGCCAGCATTTTGAGGCAGGCAAACTCAGCCAAGTTCTTCGCTCCCTGCGGTGAATTTATCAGACTTGAGAGAGAAGCCCCTCAAGCTTACATAATCGACAGTGCTAGTTTAGACAAAAGCTTGAAGGAGCGTGCCCAGAAATATGGCGCTGATTACCTGCTCTCGACCCCGGTGGTAGCTATTACTCCCGAGGCAGATTGCGTTTCAGCCACGGTTAATTACCAGGGCAAACAGAGGACATTCACTGCCCAGGTTGCTGTCCTGGCATGTGGCTCTGGTTCCAGACTCCCTGAAAAGATTGGATTAGGCAGAGTCTCTGACTTTATGGTTGGAGCTCAGGCTGAAGTAAATACAATAAATATAGATGAAGTTGAAGTTTATTTTGACCAGAATCTTTTTCCCAGCTTTTTTGGCTGGCTTGTACCCACCAAAAGTGGTAAGGGACTAGCGGGGTTGCTCGTCCCTGATAACCCAGCTTCGTATCTGAGAAGCTTTCTCCGTCATCTCCAATCTCAGGGCAAGATAGCTTCAAGTGAAGCTGATATGAAATTTGGCACCATCCCATTAGGAACTCTACCTCGAACTTGTAGCGACCGAATAATAGTAGTCGGTGATGCTGCCGGTCAGGTCAAGCCTACCACTGGCGGGGGCATATACTATGGCCTCTTATGTGCCGACATTGCTGTTAATTGTCTTCACCAAGCTTTTCTCGCTAATAATTTCTCGGCGGCCAAGCTTTCTATATACCATAAGCAGTGGCAGGCTAAGCTCGACCATGAGCTTCGAACCGGCTATCGGGCGCGGCGTCTTTACAAAAAGCTTAGTAACCGTCGCATTGACCATTTATTCCAAGCAGCCCAAGCTAACGGCATATTCAAGCTTATAGCTGAGTGGCCAGACTTCTCCTTTGATTGGCACAGGAAACTCATCTTTGAGATAGTAAAGCACCTGACTCCTGGCTTATTATCTGTTGCACTGAAGCCAATCACAAAGATGAGGACGAACCGTCCCCACTACTAGGTCTTAACTGAATAGTCTTGGATGCTAGATTATGCATACACAGATTAATAAAAGGCGATTATCCCCACCAGTTATAGCTGTTATAGCGCTGCTCGCCATAACTGGAATTTCCCTGTATATACGTATAGCCCTGCCTTATGACCAGGTCTTTGTTCACGGCGCGGTGTGGTTTAGAGGAAATGACGCCTGGTATTTCATGCGCCAGATAGAGAATACAGCTTGCAACTTTCCTCACATCAATCCCTTTGACCCTTACGTGCTCTACCCTGGTGGTGGTGGAGGACCTTCTCTCCGCCCCTTCTTCGTCTGGCTTGTCGCTGGCATTGCCTGGCTGGTTGGACTGGGCTCCCCCAGTCCACACATTATAGAACTTGTTGGCGCCTACATCCCGCCTATTTTGGGCACTCTCACAATCATCGCAGTATATTTTATTGGCAAGGAGCTGTTTAACCGCTGGGTGGGCTTGTTATCGGCTGCCTTGCTTGCCCTCTTGCCCGGGGAATTTTTAAATCGCTCGCTGCTTGGCTTTACCGACCACCATGTGCTAGACAGCTTGCTCTCCACCGCCTCTATGCTGTTTTTCATTCTAGCCATTAAACGAGCCAGGGAAAGGCAAATATCATTCACACACCTCTTGCATCGAGATAGGGCCACTATCGCCAAGCCTCTTATCTATGCCTCGCTTGCTGGCATCTTCCTGGGTATGCACTTCCTTTCCTGGAAAGGTGCCCTGCTAATTGCATTCATTGTATCTATCTATTTGATAATTCAATTCATCATAGACCACCTGCGAGGGAAATCAACTGACTATCTGTGCATCATCGGCACATCATATTTCCTCATCGCCTCCATAGTGTGTCTTCCCCACCTGGGCAAAGCCGGGGTATCAGCAGTCTTTGGCACATCGTTGCTAATTGCCGTACTGATGCCTATAGCCTTAAGCATCATCTCTCGTCTCATGGTAAAGAAAACGGTAAAGCCTATTTACTACCTGCCGGCACTAGTGGGACTTGCTGCAATCAGTTTTGCTGTTTTCCATGCCGTTGATCCCACTTTGCTTCATTCCATGTTAATCAGATTTAAACCCTTCACCCCAGGTGGTGCTTACCTCACCGTCCTGGAAATGCATCCTCTTCTTCTTCCCTATGGTCATTTCTCGCTAAAAGTAGCCTGGCTTAATTTCACCACTGCCTTCTTCATCTCCTTCATCTCGCTTGGCTGGCTTATCTACCTCTCCATCAAGAAAGAGCGCGCCGATAAAACTTTGTTTCTGGTGTGGAGCATAACAACGCTAGCAGCGGTCCTGGGAGAGCGTCGTTTCGGGGATTACTTCGCTATAAATGCTGCTTTGCTCACGGGTTACTTCTCGTGGAGAATCCTGGACTTTGCTGGCGTAAAAGAATTGCTAGCCAGGCCCAAACAGATGGTTAAAGCATATACAGAGGCGAAGAAGGCGAAAAAAAGAAAGAAAGCCGAGGTGAAGGCAAGAGAAAAAGCGCTACGAGAACGCAGAATCGCCTGGATGAAGGTGATTGCAATCGGAATGGCTGTCTTCTTCCTCGTCTTTTTCCCTAACATTGGAAAAGCTAAAGCTCTTGCTCAGGAGCCATCTCTCATTACCGAAGGCTGGTATAGCTCGCTTCAGTGGCTAAAGAATAACAGCCCCGAGCCTTTCGGCGACCCTGATTTCTATTACAAGCCACTCGAAACTCCGTTCCAGTATCCCAAAACCGCCTATGGCATAATGTCCTGGTGGGACTATGGCTACTGGATAATGCGTATTTCCCAGCGCATACCAAATTCCAATCCCGGCCAGGCTAACGCTGCCAGAGTAGCTCACTTCTTCATTGCTCAGGATGAAAAAGCTGCTAACAAAATCATGGACAAAATGGGCTCGGAATATGTCATAATTGACCATCAGATGCCCACCACAAAATTCTATGCCATGCCGGAATGGGCTGGCAGTAACCAGGACGAGTTCTTCGAAACCTATTATCGGCCAACGCAGGGTGGTAAACTGGAGTCTGCAACTCTCTTTTATCCCGGTTACTATAACTCCACTGTTGTCAGGCTTTATAACTTTGATGGCAAAGCGGCAGTCCCGCATGAGACATTGGTGATTTCTTATAAAGAAGTGATACAGCATAAAGAGATTACTAGCTCGAAATCTTTTTCTAATTATGAAGATGCCGAAACTTACATCTCAAGCCAGGAGTCGGGAAATTATAGAATAGTGGGCTCTGACCCATTTATTAGCCCCGTGCCGCTGGAAGAAATGGAGCATTACAAGCTGGTTTATACTTCAGCACAAAAGTGGCAAGGTAAGCCGGCAGTAAAGCTATTTGAGTACACTAAATAAATATGATTCACTTGAGCTACAAAATAAGAGAGCGTTTAGTAACTCTGCACTCTGTCATTCTGAGCCGCAGGCGAAGAATCTTTGAGATTCTTCATTCCGCTTTGCTCCATTCAGAATGACAACGGGAGAGGTGGCACGTTACTGTTAATAAACAATCTCGAAATAATTAGCCCAGGAGGGAATTTTGCTAAAGCTAGCTGATAAGATTAGAGACAAAACTGCCAGAGTAGGCATAGTGGGGCTGGGCTATGTCGGGCTTCCCCTGGCGATAGCCTTTTCCGAGTCAGGCTTTAGGGTATTGGGATTTGATACCCAGCAAAAGAGGGTGGATTTGGTTAACCAGGGCAAGTCTTATATTGCCGATGTTCCTGATACCCGCCTTTCACTTGCATTAGCCAATAACCTTCTAGAAGCAACTACAAAACAAAGCAGGCTTAATGAGATGGATGCCATTTGTATTTGTGTGCCCACCCCCTTAACCAGGACCAAAGACCCTGACCTATCCTATGTTATCCACGAATCTGAAGAGCTATCTAAATATCTTAAGCACGGGCAACTGGTGGTTTTAGAAAGCACCACTTATCCCGGCACCACCAGGGAAGTGATGTTGCCCATCCTGGAACGCTCGGGACTAAAGGGAGGCTCAGATTTCTATTTAGCCTTCTCACCAGAGAGGGTTGACCCCGGAAGTAAAAACTACAATATCAAGAATACCCCCAAGATAGTAGGTGGCATAGCCCCCGAATCTACTGAGCTTGCTGCGCTTCTTTACCATCAGGTAGCTGAGGTAGTAATTCCGGTTTCCTGCCCCGAGGTGGCTGAGATGACCAAGGTGTTTGAAAATGTCTTTCGCAGCGTAAACATCGCACTGGTCAACGAGCTTGCTCAACTTTGCCAGAGAATGAACATCAGCGTCTGGGAAGTTATCGCTGCTGCTTCCACCAAGCCATTCGGCTATATGCCCTTCTATCCCGGGCCTGGTGTTGGTGGACATTGCATTCCCCTCGACCCTTACTATCTGGCTAACAAAGCCAGAGAATATGATTTCCACACCAGGTTCATTGAGCTCGCAGCCGAGATTAACGAGCACATGCCTTATTACACAGTTTCACGCATTATGGAAACTCTGAATGCTCAGGGCAAAAGCCTAAATGGAGCCAATGTGCTGGTGTTGGGAGCAGCCTACAAAAAGGATATGGCAGATACAAGAGAATCTCCTGCCCTCAAGCTAATTCAGCTTCTTCAGGAGAAAGGAGCAAAGGTAAACTACAATGACCCCTTTATAGCGAAAATTGAGCTTCCCCAGGGTGGGCTTAGCTCCATAGCGCTTACTGAAGGAAATTTATCTTCCGCAGACTGTGTCATAATAGCCACTGACCATAGCTGCTATAATTGGGAGCAAATAGCAACTCAGGCAAAATTGGTATTTGACACTAGAGGGGTAACTCGAGACTTGAAACAAAAAAACATTTTTAGATTAGGGGAATAAAGAATTTGGAACGGAATATAGCGGTTATCGGCTGTGGCTACTGGGGTAAGAACCTGGTGCGGAATTTCGCCGAGCTGAGTGCCCTTCACACTATCTGTGACGCCAGCCCTAGCATTCTGGAGCAATTCGCTTCTCGCTACCCTGAGATAAACACCGAAACAGATTATCATCGCCTCCTCCAGAATAAGGAACTGCAGGGAGTAGTTATCGCTACTCCTGCCGTGCTCCATTATTCTATAGCAAAGGAAGCACTCCTTGCCGGCAAAGATGTCTTTGTAGAAAAGCCTCTTGCCCTTAGAGTTGAAGATGGAGCAGAGCTGGTTGAATTAGCTCAAGAAAAAGGCAGAATCCTCATGGTCGGTCATCTCCTGGAATATCACCCAGCAGTGGCAAAGCTCAAAGAACTAGTGGACAAAGGAGAACTGGGGAAAATCCAATACATCTACTCCAACAGACTTAATTTGGGCAAATTTCGCACTGAGGAGAATATCCTCTGGAGCTTCGCTCCTCACGATATATCAGTTATCTTGCTGCTGCTTGGTGGAGAGATGCCCCAGGAAGTCTCCGCCCATGGTGGCTATTACTTACATCAAGATATTGCCGATGTCACCTTAACCACAATGAACTTCAAGGATGGCATAAGAGCCCATATCTTCGTAAGCTGGCTTCATCCTTTCAAAGAGCAGAGGCTTGTCCTCGTGGGCGATAGGAAAATGGCAGAATTTAACGACACCAAACCCAAGGACAAGCTTTGCCTTTACAGTCACCAGATAGAATGGATTGAAAGAAAGGCTATTCCTCGCCTGGAGGAAGCTGAAATTGTCCCGCTTCCCTCAGAAGAGCCGTTAACAATAGAATGCCAGGATTTTATTAATTGTGTAGAAACCCGTAGCAAACCAAAAGTTGATGGACGCAAAGGGCTACAGGTTCTGGAGATTTTATCCGCTTGCCAGAAATCGCTGGAACAAAATAGCAAGGTCATTACGCTAAACAAGCCAGAGAGCAGTTACTTTACTCACGAAACAAGCATCATAGAAGAATCCTGCCAGATTGGTGAAGGAACGAAAATATGGCACTTTTCCCACATTATGCCCCAAGTGACTATGGGCAAGAGCTGTGTTATTGGGCAGAATGTCTTTATCGGCAAAGGAGTGAAAATAGGCAACAATGTCAAAATTGAAAACAATGTCGCTGTCTTTGAGGGAGTAACCTTAGAGAACGATGTCTTCTGCGGACCCTCCTGCACTTTCACCAATGTTATTAACCCAAGGAGTCAAATATCCCGCAAACACGAATTCAAACCTACTCTGGTCAAAAAGGGAGCCACCATTGGCGCCAATGCCACTATCGTCTGTGGCAATAATATCGGTAGCTATGCTTTCATAGGCGCTGGCTCTGTAGTCACCAAAGATGTTCCCGACTATGCCCTGGTTTACGGCAATCCCGCCAAGCTTCGCGGCTGGGTCTGCGAATGTGGAGTGAAACTTAACTTCGGCGAAAATACCCAGGCCCAATGCTCCGGATGTGGTAAAATCTATCAAAAGAAGGGCAAGGAGATAACTAAGATTGAGATTGAGATTGAGATTAAGATTAAGACTGAGAGTGAGTCTGAGTCTGAGGGACAATGAATATCCCCCTGGTTGACCTGAAAGCACAATACAACTCCATAAAGGGAGAAATCGACCACGCTATCGCTCAGGTCATTGAGCGCAGCCAATTCATTCTTGGTCCAGAGGTCAAGGCTTTTGAGGAAGAGATTGCCGCTTACCTCGGCGTCAAATATGCTGTAGGCGTTGCCTCAGGCACTGATGCCCTAAATCTGGCTCTACTTGCCTGCGGGATTAAGCCCGGCGATGAGGTCATCACCACACCCTTCACCTTCATCGCTACCACCGAAACCATAACTCAATGCGGCGCTATCCCGATATTTGTGGATATAGACCCAAAGACCTGCAACATCGATCCCCAAAAGCTTGAAGAGCTTTTGGAAAGGAAATTCTCCCACCAATCCCCAGTGAAAGCTATCCTACCCATCCACCTCTATGGTCAAGCTGCCGATATGGCTCCTGTTCTGGAGCTTGCTCAAAAATATAACCTCAAAGTTATTGAGGACTGCGCCCAGGCTTTAGGAGCAGTTTATTATAGTCGGCAGTCGGAATCCCAGACTCCAGACTCCAGACTCCAGACTCAAGGCTCTGAACTCAGAACTCAGAACTCAGAACTTGGCTGCAGGGTGGGGTCGCTGGGCGATGCTGGCTGCCTTAGCTTCTTCCCCAGCAAAGTGCTTGGCGCTTACGGAGATGGGGGCATGGTAGTAACCAATAACCCTGAGGTCGCCGAAAAGGTTGCCATACTTAGAAATCATGGCTGCAAGGAAAAATACTACCACCTCGTTCCTGGATTCAACAGCCGCCTTGATTCCCTTCAGGCAGCCATCCTCAGAGTTAAGCTAAAGCACCTTGATGCGTGGATTGACCAGCGGCGTCAAAAGGCTTCCCTTTATGCCCGCCTTCTTGAACCGATAGATGGAATTGAGCCACCTTACGAAGCGACTTACAGCCATCATATCTTTAATTACTACACCATTCGCCTCACGAATTACAATAATGTAGGGGAGACTCTTGTATCCTCCCACCCTACTCAGCGTGCGCGCTCCCGGGATAAACTGCGAGAACACCTTAGCTCGCAAGGCATTGCCACCGCTATTTACTACCCTCTTTCCCTTCACCTCCAACAGGTCTACAAATCCCTGGGCTATCAACCCGGCGACTTCCCTGAAAGCGAGAAGGCTCAGGAAGAAGTCCTCTCCCTACCTATCTATCCCGAGCTGACTACAGAGCAAATAGAAATGATAGCAAAAGCGATTAGGAAATTTACAAAGAGAGATTAACATTAAAATTAAGACTGAGACTAAGAATCTCAACCTGAATCTCAACCTGAATCTGAATCTGAATTCTGAATCTATTTCTGTTATGATAGGGCAGCCGGCAGGATGATGGCGATATTAATTAAACAGCTTGGTTGACATACATAACCTTTGGTCATATAATTAAGCCATATGAAATAGACATAAAATAAGGAGATTATATATGGCAAAGACAACGGTTGTTATAGATGACGAATTACTGGAGGAGGCGATGCGAGTGACCAGTGCCAAGACCAAGAAGCAGGTTATCTCTGCTGGGCTGAAGGAGTTAATTCGCAGAAAGAATTTGGAAGCCTTACGCCAAGAGGCAGGTACATTTGACTTAGCTCTTTCTCTAGAGGAGCTAGAGAAACTGAGAAATGAGTAATAATCTTGTGCTCATTGATACCTCGGTTTGGATTCCGTTTCTTAGGAAATCCCCACCACTGGCAGTAAGGGATGAAGTAGACCATTTGCTGGCGGAAAATAGGGTAGCTATTGTTCCAATGATACGCCTGGAACTGTTAGGTGGCACTAAATCAGCAGATGAGTTTGACCGTCTCAAAAGCCATCTCGACGCTCTTCATCGAATACCAACTGACGAAGCCAACTGGAAGGCAGCAGCCCAGCTTGCTTTTGAACTACGGCAGCGAGGTAAGATTATTCCTTATACTGACATACTCATCGGCTCAGCAGCAATCCTTAGCAATTCTTTATTGCTTCACGCCGACAGACACTTTGATTTGATGGCTGAGGATACTGACTTGAATGTGAGGAGTCTTGTCTCCAAAGTGCACTAGTGGTGAAATCGCCGGCAAGCGCACTTATCTTCTGGGATTTCCCGGACCCTACCAGGGAAACACTAGCCCACGCTGGCATAAGCCGAGAACAATGGCTACGCTCATATGAACTACCCGCTACCCCCTACACGCTACTCCCTATCCGCTACCCGCTACTCCCTCTATGCGCTACCTTCTACCCGCTGCCCGCTACCCGCTAATCCGTGATGGCAGGACAGCAGAGATAATTAAGACTAAGACTAAGACTAAGACTAAGACTAAGACTAAGACTAAGACTAAGATTAAGATTAAGACTAAGGCGAGACTCTAAATCTGAATTCTGAATCTGAGTCTCAATCTATTTCTGGGACGGCAGAGCCGCCGAAAGGATTGTAGAAGTATTTGCGAGTATGAAATATAATAATACAGGAAAAATGAGGAGGAGCAATGATTAGCAAAAGGAGTTATAAAGAACGGATAGTGATTGACACTAGAATTCACTTTGGGAAACCTTGCATTGCAGGGACCAGAATTCCAGTAGAGAATGTGCTTGAATTGATTCAGGAAGATATCCCATTTGATAGAATCATCGAGAAGTATTATCCAGATCTGGAAATAGAGGATGTGAAGGCTTGCGCTAGATATGCGACAGACCTGGTGCGCTCGGAAGAGATTCATATAGGGGCAGTCTAGATGCATCTCCTTACTGATCAAGATGTTTATCAAGTGACTGTAGTCCAACTCAGGGAATGGGGTCACGATGTAATGACAGCAAAGGAACTCGGAATGCAGCGGGCGTTGGATGAAAACCTTCTGAGAAAAGCAAAGGAGACAAATCGAATATTTATCACAAGGGACAAAGATTTTGGCGCTCTTGTTTTTCTGGAAGAATCGCTGTCAGCAGGAGTCATTCTATTGCGAATTACACCGATAACTATAGAAGATGTGCATCGGGAGCTTTACCTGCTTTTCCGCGAGCACACCGAAAACGAGTTAAAAAACCTTTTCTGTGTGATTGAACCATATCGCTATAGAATTCGCCGCCTACAGGAGGCGCGGTAATAGCGCATAGCGGGTAGGGTGTAGGGTGTAGGGAACTACCCGCTACCCGCTAATCCGTGATGGCAGGGCAGCAGAGATAATTAAGACTAAGACTAAGACTAAGACTAAGGTCAAGACTGAGACTCAGAATCTCAACCTAAATCTAAATCTGAATTCTGAATCTGTACAAGAAAATTCACTTATCGTTTAAGAGGAGTCTGAATTGAAGAAAATTAGAATTATATTTGAATCAGGCCCTCTTATTACTTCCTGTAAGTTTCAAGTGGAGGGGAAACCAATTGTAGATTTAATTCTGGACTTCTGCGAGATTGTGATACCTCCTTCAGTTAAGAGAGAGGTTATTGAGGAAGGCTATAGGTATCCTGATAGTATTATTGCTAAAGAAAGGAGCAATCAAGGTAGAATAGTGGTGAAGAACCTCTCAGGCAGCCAGGATAGGATATTGAAGATGTACAAACTAGGTGATGGAGAAAGAGAAGCAATCCAGTTATACCAAGAGCAAAGGGATAGCCCAGATTATCTTGTTATTGACGACAATTTGGCTTATATTGTTAGTGACTGCCTAAGGCTAAAGAAAATATTTCTCCTTGATCTGGTGTTAGAGTTAGTCAAGAGGGATAAGATTAAGAAGGATAGCGCTCGGAAGATTATCGAAGTGGTTCGCTCTAGGTATTCAGAAGGCTTCATCGAGCATTCCCTTGAAATGCTGAAGGCGAAGGAGGCATGAGATGCCAAAAGTAGAAGTAAAAATTGATGACAGGTTCTTCAAGTTCCTAAAACTATGGGCTCAACAAGAGAGAACAGAGGAGTCGGGGGTTTTGGCAAAACTTATAGAAAGAGAATATGAAAGAAAGCTGAGAGAGTTTTATGAGCAGTTCCAGAGAGGGGAGATTAGCTTAGGTTATTTAGCCAGAGAAATGGGACTGGCAAGGAGAGAAGCAGAAGAGGTTTTAGAAAAGCGGGGATTAAGGGTAACAAACATCTAGGACTATGACCCAGCAAAGGTCTCCGACTCAGCTTGTTGGTATTTCACTTCGAGCCAGAGAAAGAGGAGGAATTGGTAAGCATTGAAGCGTGATAGCAAGCTTACTTTCAGAGGCTACCCGCTACACGCTAATTGGGGACGGCAGGGTAGCCGAGAGGATTGTGGAGATAATTAAGACTAAGACTAAGACTAAGACTGAGAATCTCAACCTGAATTCTGAACAATGAAATTCGTATCATTTACAGAAATGCCTGTGTGGCAGAAAGCACATAAATTGGCTCTGGATGTTTATGAACTCACAGCATCATTTCCCAAAGAGGAGGTTTATGGCTTGACTTCCCAAACCAGAAGGGCTGCCTTGTCTGTTTCAGGAAATATAGCCGAGGCTTTTGGAAGATTTCACTATCTTGATAAGAACAAGTTTTATTTAAATGCCAGAGGCTCTTTGGAAGAGACAAAGAACTATCTTATAATTTCCCAAGACTTGGGCTACACCATGGCGGAAACTTGTCGACTAAAGATAGACAACATTGACGATATCAACGAGGAGTTAAATACTCTGATCAAAACTCTAAGAATACGAAACCAACACAAACCTAAACCCGAATCTCAATCTAAATCTGAATCTGAATCTGAATCTGAATCTGAATTCTGAATCTGAACCTGAACCATGTCCACATCTGAGGGCTACATAGGCTATGCTAAAGACATCGGTTTTATTGCTGGAGCACAAGCAGCAGTAGCTCTGCTGCAGTTTATCCGACTTCCCATTCTAACCAAATGGCTTGGAGTTTCTCTCTATGGCATCTGGTCCCCCATCTGGGTGACTATCGTTCTGGTCACGCCGCTGGCTGTGTTGGGCTTGCAAGCAGCCTTCACGCGATTCCTGGCTTGCCTTTCACCGCGAGAACTCTTTTAACTTGGCGATTAGTTGCTAGTACTTTTGGCTGAGATTTCCACTGCTTCTCGAGCTGCCTCATTTTCATAAAAGTTCCTGTGCAAGGCATTTGCTCGCTACTATAGCTTAAGGAGGGGTTGTTCCATTGGTAAAGCTCCAGACAGAGCTCCAATCTCCCCAGCCGGCGGCGTTTTGAGTTCTGGCTCTCCAGTAGAACTTGGTGCCATCATTGGGGAAGTCATTATGAGGTCGGATGTCAATAATGGACACGAAACCTTTCATGCTGCCACCAGCCTGGCATAGTATTTCTGGGCATAAGCTACAGGTGATAAGAATCCCAGTTTAGCCTGTAAACGCTGCCGGTTGTAAAATAGCTCAATGTATTCTGTAATGGCGTCAATTGCTTCCCGCCTGGTCCGATAATGGCGGTGATGAATAAGTTCTTGTTTGATTATTCCCCAGAAACTCT
>JAUWQI010000027.1 GCA_030611085.1 Dehalococcoidia bacterium
GCATATGAGGAGAAAAGAGGAACCCAGCAGGTTAACCCATACAAAAAGTTAGTACCTCATACGGTAAGATATTATATGATGCAACAACCCCCAGTTGGGTTACCTACTTAAATGATTTGACACGTACTAAGCAGAGTGCAAACTGCTCCCAGTGGCAAGTCAGTGCAAGAACACATTCCATCGGAATGTTTTTGGTGTTTGAAGCGTGCTATAGAGGGCAGCCCCATGGATTCTTAGCTTACCATAGCATAGCTACATAGCTATTCAAAGGAACTCCGAGCGAATCTGCTACAGGTTGGCATTTCGCCATAAGGCAATAGAAGAACTTTCCCTGGCGAGAAAGCTCAGATAGGGATTCATAATGTCCCATCCCTTTAGCCAATATGAGGTCTGCCGATTCAAATTCCCTTTTGAACTCCTCCGAGGCTAAGGAAAAAACCACCCCAGGCGAAGCAACGCCCGTGGTTATAACTTCTCCAAACTCGCTCTCCAAGCCAGCATTCCTGATATCCTCCAGGGCAGCATCGTTCTGAACAGGCGAGGGTTTAACTACATAGATAACATCAGCAAATCGTCTCATCCATTTAACTAAAGGCAAATCAAAGTAAATTTCGCCAGCGTTATCAGCTAAATACAAAACCTTGCTGGCACTTTTTAGCCTCGTTTCAAATTGCTGTGAGTCGTCTATAGCAAAGTTCACTGGCTTCCTCATATCCTCCTTAATAAGGTCAGGCTCTCTAAAGAAATCGATTGCGTTCGCTGCTGCGGCAAGCTTAAGGCAATTGGAGAAGTCATCCTCATAGAGGTTACTTCGCTGCCTCCTCGCTATGAGATTGCCACGCTTCGCTCGCAATGACATTGCTTCGGCTCGCAATGACAGCTCAGGGTATAGCTCTTGGGCAATTGCCATCTCCTTTTCCTTCATCGTTTGATAAGGGTCAGGATTATGGGTTACATTCTTTATCACCTTGTGAATCTTGGTGGCAATCACAACAGATAGCTGGTTATAGGAAAATTCATTATCCAAAATCCGTGTTGCTTCTGCTATTGCTCTCTGTTTCAGCAGAGCATCCCCAGTGGCTAAATTAGCAGCCTGGCAAATTAATCTTTTTAAGCAACCGTAGCAATCTGGCGCAAGTTTCATTTCAATTTCCTTTGGCTAAAACTGTAGCAACCTCGGTTTTGTCATTCTGAGGCCCGTGGGCGAAAGAATCTCATAAACTCCTCGCGAAGCCTGTCATGGGCGAGATTCTTCAGTCGCTTTGCTCCCTCAGAATGACAGGGAGAGCGAAGGGCTCCCTCAGAATGACAGGAAGTAAAGAATACAGGATAACAGGGAGTGAAGAATTCAGAGCGCTCATTTAGCATTACATTATAGTTAACCGCATAACCTCGTATAAAATTTCTGTCCCCTGATGAGAGAGGATCGTAGTTGCCCAATAAAGTGGGCAACTACGATTATAAGCACTAATATCTAAACTCTAAATCCTAAACAAATCCAAATATCTAAATTCAAATATCAAAACTTTCCTTGTTTTGAATTTTGGTCATTAGTGCTTCGATATTGTTTAGTATTTCGTATTTCGTGCTTAGGATTTACCCTCCTGTAGTTGCCTGATTCATCAGGCGTTGCCCAATAAATTGGGCAACTACATTGTTAAATAGCCTTACTTCCTCCCGCTAGGGAAGGGGAAATTATAAAGAATTTTGCAATTGACGATAATAAATGATGCCCTAACTCAAATTTGAGCGACCCAACGCATTATACTATAATGAGTCTAGAGATGTTTGATAAATTAGAATTAATACAGAAGCGATATGAGGAGCTAAATCAACTGCTAGCTCAGCCGGAGATAGCTACTGCTCCCAAGCGGCTACAAGAGATAAGCAAGGAAAAAGCTAGCCTTGAAGATGTTGTCACCACATACCAAAAATACAAGGCTACTGCGAAAGAACTAGCTGAAGCTGAGAATTTACTTGACACCGATACCGAAGCGGAAATGGCTGCTCTAATTAAAGAAGAAATAAACAAGCTCAAACAGCAGCAAGATGACCTTATTAGCCGCCTTAAGCTGTCCCTGTTGCCCAAAGACCCGGCTAAGGATAAAGATATTATTGTTGAGATAAGAGCTGGAACTGGGGGTGGAGAAGCAAGCCTTTTCGCGGCAAACTTGTTCCGTATGTATAGCAGGTATGCTCAAGCTAGGGGCTGGCACGTGGAGATTATCGATAGCAGCCAGAGTGAAATTGGCGGCTTTAAGGGACTGATATTCGAGGTTAAAGGCAAAGGTGCTTTTAGTCGGCTTAAATATGAGCGTGGTGTTCACCGCGTACAACGAGTGCCTATCACTGAAGCTTCGGGACGAATACATACATCCACAGCCACCGTAGCTGTTCTGCCCGCAGTGGATGAAATTGAGCTAAACATAAACCCCAGTGATCTCAGAATGGATTTCTTCCATAGCAGTGGCGCTGGAGGACAGAATGTAAATAAAGTAACCACAGCAGTTCGTATTACGCATATACCCACGGGAATAGTAGCCGTCTGCCAGGACGAGCGCTCACAATTGAGGAATAGGATGAAAGCCATGGCAGTACTCCGTGCTAGATTATTTGACATGGAACAAAGCAAGCAATCTGAAGAGATGGACAAGGAGCGGCGAACTCAAGTAGGCAGCGGAGAACGGTCTGAAAAAATACGCACCTACAATTTCCCCCAAAATCGCCTTACCGACCACCGCATCAATTCAAGCTTCCATAACTTAAACGAGATTTTAGATGGCGAGCTTGATGAAATTATCGAAGCCCTGGCTACCAAAGAACAAAAGGAACAATTAGAAGCAGCTCTTCCATGATTTTAAGCGAAGCTTTACATTCAACCAACCATACATTGTCCGCAGCGGGAATTGAAGATGCCCGTATTGAAGCCGAGCTCTTACTATGTCACGCCTTGAAAACATCCAAAACGCAACTCTATACCGAGACGGAAAGGTCATTAAGCTCGGCAGAAATAAACAATCTGCGACGCTTTATACAACAGCGCCTTCTCCATGAGCCCACTGCATATATTTTGCAAGGCTGCGAATTCTATGGAATCGACTTCTATGTCGATTATCGCACTTTTATTCCCAGACCCGAAACCGAGCTTTTGGTAGAGGAAGCTACCGAATTTGCCCATCACTTCTCTTCCTTAGAGAATCAACTTATCATAGCCGACATCGGCACGGGCAATGGAGCCATTGCTATTAGCCTTGCTTTAGCATTCCCCGAAGCCAAAATTTATGCTATAGATATTTCAGCTTTGGCTCTTCAGGTGGCTGAGATAAATTGCCGACGCCACAAGGTTGACAAGCAAGTGGAGCTTTTGCAGGGAAATTTGCTTGAGCCATTGACTCAACCCGTGGATATGATAGTGGCTAACTTACCCTATATCAAAGAGTGCGAATTTAGAGACTTGAGCCCGGAAATAATAAATTTTGAACCAGTTGTAGCTCTGACTGGTGGTGAGGATGGCCTGGACAAAATACGCCAACTTTTAGAACAAGCTCAAGGGAAAGTTAACTTTAGAGGCTGTCTACTTCTAGAGATAGGCCAAGGGCAGGATAAAACAGTAACACTGCTACTAAATAGCTATTTCCCGCAAGCTAGCCTGGAGCTAATTCCTGACCTGGGTGGCATAAATAGAGTAATCAAGGTTTTGTTTTAGAAGCAGAAATGACTTTGTCTGCGGTTTGGTGGATACCAGGGATGAGCAGGGTGCAAGAGAGTAAAAAGGCTTACTTGGCAAGGGAAGGTACTTTGCCAATCATATCCTCTACAGCGTCTTTGTCATGGCAGAACTGGACTACGCTCTCGCCGGCAATGATACCTCTAAGGTAAAGGCTAACCAGTGATTGGTCCAGTGTTTCCATCCCTTCTTGATTGCTGGTACGGATGATATTGGGGAGCTGATATATTTTGCCCTCCCGAATGAGGTTTCTCACCGCGGGGCTGCCCAGCATTATCTCTACGGCGGCTATTCTCCCCGAGCCATCAGCCCGCGGTATCAGTGTTTGACATAAAACACCAATGAGCAGAGAAGCTAACCTTGCCTGGGCCAGGTATCTTTGCTCTGGAGGGAACAGGTCTATAACTCTTTCCAGAGCCTGGGCGGCGCTGGGAGCATGACCAGTGCTGAGGACCAAGTGTCCCGTCTCAGCCACGGTAAGCACAGCAGCGGCGGTCTCTAAATCCCTCATCTCGCCAACGAGGATAACATCGGGGTCTTGCCTCAATACATGCTTCAGTGCTTGGGCAAAGGATAAAGTATCTGTGCCCAGCTCTCGCTGGGTAATGGCTGAATTGAGGTTGAGATGATTATATTCCACGGGGTCTTCAATAGTGACTACATGGCAGGTTCTATTGGCATTGATGTGATGAATCATGGCTGCCAGCGTGGTAGTTTTGCCGCTTCCTGTAGGTCCTGAGACTATCACCAATCCCCGGGGTCTCGATGCCAGGTCACTGCATATTTGAGGCAACTCCAGTTCCGCTATAGTAGGGATTTCGGGAGGCAAGAGACGCAGGGCAAAACTGATAGCTCCTCTCTGTTGAGCGACATTGCAGCGAAGCCTACCCATGTTGGGTAGGGTATAGCCGAAATCAAGCTCTAAACTGTGCTGGAATTCCTCCCTCTGTTCCGGTGTGGTTAGCTGGATGAGGGCTTCGCTTATTTCCTCGGGAGTTAATGGTGACATCCCATCTACAGATCCCAGAGAGCCGTTTATGCGTAGCATAGGTGGAGAATTGACCACCAGGTGTAAATCGGAGGCATTTCTTTCGCTAGCCAGCCGAAGCAAGTCAATGATACTTCCCATAATATTTCATATTAACATAAAAAACATAATAACTGCTATTATACAATAGCCTTTTAGTCCTGATAATGGATGTATTTTGGTACTAGGTAATCTTGGTAAGGGTTAGCTCGAATTTCACCCCTGACTGATCCTCAGTCCTCTCCATCTTGCTAATAACCACGAGAACAAATCTGCCGCTGGCTCTCAAATCTTCGGCGTAGCTAAAGACGGCATCCTCATCAGCGGCTAGGCACTCTACTGTTATGGTTTCAGTATCGTCATCTACCGATACCAGGTCCACCTCGCCAATTCTTAGTCCCTCGTTTATCTCAGCCAAATCGTCATTGACCTCATCTCGCACAACTCCAAACTCATCAAGGGTGTTGGTAAAGATAGCAGCGATTTTTTCCAGCGAAGAAACCTCTTTGTTCAGAGCGATTACATCTTTGGATTGAACATGCTGAGAGATTACCATCTGGTTTATGCTTGCCAGCTCGCTCCGTAAGGCAGTAGTATGATGAGAAGTGGCAATGTTAAAGAAAGCACCCAGAGTCACCAAAGCAATGCCCCCTATAATAACAGGTATAAGGAGAACCTCAGATATGGGGCGAGGTTTGGGAATATAAGTTTCAGGAAGGGTGTTAAAGTTGACCAGAGAATAAGCAGCTCCTTTCTCTGGGGTCAACTCTTTGAGAGCTAGACCGATACTGGTCATATATTGGCTTGCGGGGAAGCCTTCAGCTATCTCCATAGGCGAGGGCAATACCTGGATGGGGCGTTCTTGCTTACCCAGCAAAAGCTTCCAGGCATCTTGTTGCTCAGCAAGCTCTCCACATACAAGCAAAGGAACAGCAGCTTCAATAGGTTTATCTTTATGGCTGGAGTTATAGAAAGTGATAGCCCTATTCAGTTCCTCTCTAATGAGAGGCATCTTTTTCTCCAGCGGGGCTTCTTGAGCTAAAGGCAGGCTGCGTACCACCTGGGGAATTCCTTCTGCCATAACTATAATATCGAAACTAGTGGGCTGGAGGTCAATTACGATGGCTCTGGGCTCAGTAATGGTCCTGGCTAGAGCCAGAGGCTTCAAATCCATGAGGTAGGGATTCAATCCCGCCTTGCGCAAAGTTGAGATTAGGGCATCTATGGAGTTCTTTGGTGAAGCTGTCAGATAAACTAAGGTCTCTCCCCTTGGCGATGGAAGGGTTTGCCAGGAGAGATAAAGTTGCTCTAGAGGAACTCCTAAAACTCTGCCCGCCTCCCTCTTCACCGCCTCAGGTAATATCTCTTTGGGCAGTTCGGGAAGCGTGAGTAACCTATAAAGGCAATTAATGCCACTGATGCCGGCGATTACTTTTCTGGCTCCAATTCTTTGATTTTGCCATAGCTCTTTGACTTTGCTAGCCACGGCATCCTTGTTCAGAATGACGCCATCCTTAACCAAGCCTGGCTCTAGAGGCATAGTTGCCCATTGCCCCACTTTCCTGCCTCTGGCTACCAGCACCGAGATAGCCGAGCCGTCTATATAAATCGTAGTCGCTTCTTTAGCCATCTTTAGTCGCCTTCATAAGCATAAATCTTGAAACTCAAAGTAATTGATGGTTTTCCCGGTTCTTCTCCTCCGCCTTCTCCTTCTTCTTCCACTTGAGGCACTTCAATTTCCACTGACTCTATACTGTAGTCATCGAAGTTTTCGCTTACCTTCCTGCTGAAGTTGAGTAATGCTACCACCTCTCCCTCGGCGGTGACCTTGATGGAGAAAACTCGGAAAGTAACGCCTTCTTCCTTGCTGCTTCCTTTTACCTCCTCAGTTCTTATTACTTCCTCCTCGGGAAGTGAAGAGGTAAGCTCGGTTATGGTGACATTAGCATCGTCAGCAGCTTCAAACAAAACAGTAGTGATTTCTATCGATTCGATAGACTTATGGAATTTGCCCTCAGCAGTGGCAATGCGAGACTTAGCCTTACTGAGGCTTGCTTCCAAATCCTTTTTCTGTGTGGTGTATTTGGTGAAATCCTGCCGGGCCTGAGCTATATTGGCAGCTAGCTCACTTTGTTCCACCTTATGGCGGGAATATATGACACCCAAACCAACGAGAAGAATAGCCACAATGCCAATAGTTAAAATCCACCTGGTTGCTTTACTTATCTTCATAACATAAGCAATTCCGCGGGTCTGAGCTTCCTGGTTACAATATCAAGCTCATACCCATCCGCCAACACCATTTATTCTAGTATATATGCTTAGTTTAACAAAGGGAAGACCTTCAAAACCAGCTTGTTCCCAGAGCTTATTAGCACCCTTCTAGTGCAAGACTTTAGCCTTGTGCTATCCCCTTAGTGTCATTGCAGCTTCTCCGTATTACCATTACGAGCGGAGTGTGGCAACCTTACAAGGCGAGGATAAACCCCGCCACTACAGTTTTGAATTTTGCTGTGTCATTTTGCATTTTTATTTCGTCTCAGTCATTGCTCTTGTTTTTTCTATTCCCTTTTGCTATCCTCAGAGTAGAGGTGGTAATGTCAACGATTGAAGCAATTTATGAAAATGGGGTTCTTAAACCTTTGCAGAAGTTAGACATTCCCGAACGACAAAGGGTTGAAATTATCATTTTAGCCGACGATTTGCCCTCTTCCCTTATTGCTGAGATAGCTGAGCAGAGTGGCATTTACACTTTCCTTAGTCATCCTGGCGAAGATATTTATACCATCGAAGATGGGGAAGGGATTGACTAACCTGTTAGGAACTCGCCTTAAGCGTGGTGATATTGTGCTTGTCCCCTTTCCTTTTACCGACTTGACTACTGAAAAATTGCGACCAACGGTTATAGTTTCTACCGAGCCACAGGAATCTGATATTGTTATTGCCTTTATTTCCTCTGTAGTGCCGCCCGGAGAATTGCCGATGGCTGATTTTCCGCTAGCACCAAACCACCCTGACTTCCACCAAACTGGTCTAAAGAAGGCTTCGATATTCAAGATGAAGAAGCTCTTGACTATTGAAAGAACCAAGATTATTCGCCGTCTTGGTAAGGTCAGCCCCGCCATACAAAAAGAACTTGATAGGCGACTGGGAGAAGCCCTTAGCTTATAAATTTCGTAGATTGAAGCTCTTCGTTAGTTCAATATAGGGGAGGGCATCTCATTTATTCAGTCTGAAAAGCCTTTGCTCAGTTTAGTCAAATAGCGTATAATCAATTTACAATTAAGTGAGTTTGGCTTACGAGAAATTGCGGTTGATAGCGTAATTTGGGATTTGAAGGAGGTAGTGGAAGAAGTGAAAGTAAAGGTAATTTACGAAAAGGGAGTTTTAAGGCCTAAAGAAAAACTTAACCTGCGAGAGAAAGAAGAGGTTCAAATAGAAATTCTATCCAGTAATGTTCAAAAAACTCAAGGGATTATCAAAATAAACCCTGACTTAGTTGCAGAAATAGCCCAAAACGATGAGCTGTCTGTTTTAAGCACCTAAATGTTCCTAGATGAAATTCCGGCAGGGACAGGAGTATTTGTAGATTCAAATATTTTTATTTATCACTTCTTAGGCGTTTCGGAATCTTGCACCAGTTTTCTGTCTAGGGCAGAAAGCCAAGATATTATTGCCTACACTTCCACTATAGTACTTGCTGAGGTTTTACACAGACTAATGATTGCAGAAGTTGTGGGAAGGTATAATCTTAAGCCAAAGGATGCTCTCGCGTTCCTTAAAAAGGCTGAGACTGTACCATCTCTTGAGAAAGCCGAAACTGCCCTTAAGGAAATCCCCCACTTCAACATCAAGTTTTTTCATCTCCCTGAAGAAGCTATTTTTCAAAGTGCTGAACTACGGCGGAAATACTCACTGCTGACAAATGATTCTCTAAATCTACATAGTATGCTGAGCAATTATCTCTCTGATATGGCTACTAACGACAGTGATTTTGAACGGGTTAAAGATATAAGAAGCTGGAAGCCAAGGTGGTAGAGCTAGCCAGCCTCACCAATTGGCTTTGCTGGATTATACAAGGTTAGTTCAATATATGAAGGAAGCATATTTTCCAGTCTAAAGTTCTTCCCATTCCTTTACGGAGATTTCTGCTCTCCGGAAAATCGCCCTTAAAGTACCCACCGGGATATCTCGTCCACCATGAACTGGTATGGATATTTTCTTTCCTGTTTCAGGGTGGCGCATGACTATATGCTTCCCACCGCCAAAAGGGCCTTCAAAGCCAGCTCGGCGCAATTTGCCGATAACCTTGCTAGCTTTCTCTGGGTGCAATATCCCTTATACCTCTGCTCCAATCTCATCTACCGCATATTGAAGGGAATTGCCATCTATGGGCGGGATTTCATCCCCAAAACGGAGTGCGGTAAGAACCCAGGCTTCTGCAGCATCTTTAGCCATCTCCACTGCCTCGCTTCGTGTTGCCCCCCAAGTAACACAACCAGGTAATACGGGAATCTCAACAGTCCAAGAGCCATCTTCATTTTGGGAGAACTCAGCATGGCTTAAAGCTAACCGTATATATTGCTCAAAATTTACCTTAACTGCAAACTCCATTCTTTCTTTCACCTCTTGTTTGTCCATTCACATTATATCACAAGCAATCCTAGTCTCACCTATTTGAGTTTTCCTATTACATTACTTCGCCAAACGGCTTTGCTGGGTTATGCAAGGTTAGTTCAATATAGAGAAGGATAGCAATTACTGCTACTTAATTTTATAAATTTCTCTCCTATCCTAACCAACCCTTTTTAACTTTTATAATTTGACAAGCGTTGGCACTCCCAGCTATTCTCTAGATTAAGGGAAGTGAGAAAGTGACTGAAGTTGATATTCTTGAGATAGAGAAGCAGTATGCCGATGAGTGGCTTCTATTTGAGGTATATGAGGTTGATAAATTGGGTCGTCCCATAAAAGGTAAGCTTCTGGCTCATAGTCCCAGCCGAGCTGCTCTGGATGAATACTGGGAGAGAAAAGTCCAGCACTGTCATCATTCCTATGTAGTCTACGCCGGGCAAAAACCAAGGAAAGGGATGGCAGTAGTATTATGACGCAGCTCCATTTTGATCCCCAAGCGATGCTGCTTGTATTCCCTTGCACTATTGAATACCAAGATATCCGCACAACCCTGCTTGCTTTGGGTACCGGATCTTCTTTTACTATCATTCGAGAAAGCTCACTCATCGCTATTGGATACCCTATCGACTCAATCACTGAGTTTATCTCTTTTGGAGATGCCTCCCAAACCCATATTGTTCCCAAAGTCACCCTCAAGTCCTTCTCCCTGGCTGATGTTAAAGTTGATAACCTCGATGTCCTTATCCATGCCCTCCCTGAGGAGCATGGCATTGATGGCGTTATTGGATTGAATTTCTTGCGCCAGTTCAATATCGGGCTAGACTTTAAGCAAGGCATCCTCACGCTTAGTCGCTGATATGCACGATCCTGAAGGGTCA
>JAUWQI010000003.1 GCA_030611085.1 Dehalococcoidia bacterium
ACATTATTCCAAATTGTAACCATTCGCCCTAATGTCATTCTGAGGGAGCGTAGCAACCGAAGAATCTCAGAGACCCTTCGCTTCGCTCAGGGTGACATAAGCGGGCTGAATGCTTACCCTAATTTTTCAGGATTTACCCTCTTGTAGTTGCCTGATTCATCAGGCCGAACCCCGCCCAATAAATTGGGCAACTACGCATTTAAACTTTAGCCTGCCACCGCTTCAATACAATTTCTGTAGTTGCTTGATTTATCAAGCCAAACCTCGCCCAATAAATTGGGCAACTACATTTCGTTGTGCAATACAATAATGAAGCTACAAAAGTTCTAGTTCCTTAACGATATCAATGAGGGTATCAAAGGGTTTACACGCTAGGTTATTCTCCTGACAATAGGTCAATAGCTCGCCTCTGGCGAAAACATACTGGGCACATTTTGCTGGGTATACATCGGAATCACCGTTGCCCACATATACTACCCTGTAGCCCTGCTCCAAAAATAACTTAGTATATGCTTCCTTTAAGCCATCGTTTAACTGCTTACCATCTGGTCCTATATACTGGACATTCATCCCTTCAGGGTGAAACTGAGTTTGCGCCGCATGTATTTCAATGTTCTCCAGGTCAATCTCCTTCAGCATTGCCTTTATGTAGAAATCCAGACCATTGCTCACGATAACCAATCTGAAGCCCCTCTTTGAGCAGCAGGCTACTAACTCTTGAAACCCGTCTCGCATTTTGCTCTCGCCTCTCACAACCTTGAGCAATGTCTCTTTATCGGCTTTAACCATAGCAAAAGCCTGGGTGTTGAACTGTCCTACGGATATCTTGTGCTCTTTATATTCCTGCAGCAGTTGCCGCCAATCTCCCTGGGCAAAGGCGTCGAGAAGAAAGAAGGCAGTGTCCCTTTCGGTAAGGGTGCCATCGAAATCGCATTGCACTAAAGTTTTCATTAGCTAGATTGATAACCTAATCTCCACAGGGCAATGGTCGGAGCCCGTTACATCAGACAAAATATTTGCTTCTTTAACCAAGTCCAGTAAATTCTCGCTCACAAAAAAGTAATCCAGTCTCCAGCCTATATTCCTTTCCCTGGCTCTGGTTCTCAAACTCCACCAGGTATAGTGATTTGGCTCTTTATTAAAGTGGCGAAAAGCATCTACAAAACCGTGAGCCACAAACTTGTCCATCCATGCCCTCTCCATAGGTAGGAATCCTGAGACATTTTCATTCTCCTTAGGTCGAGCCAAATCTATTTCCTTATGGGCAGTATTGAAATCGCCACAAACGATGACTTTTCCGCCCCTTGCCTTAATGAGGTCAACGAAGTCGAGGAAGGCGTCATAAAAGCCCATCTTATATTTCAACCGCTCTTGGCTCATCTTGCCATTAGGGAAATATACATTGAAAAGGGTGAATTGGGGATAGCGAGTGATTGTAACTCTTCCCTCGATATCAAATTGGTCGATGCCAAAACCATGGCTAACTTCGATTGGCTTTTCCTTGGAGAAAGTAGCCACTCCGCTGTAGCCCTTTCTCTCAGGAAAATTCCAGCCGGTATAATATCCAGGCGGCTGTTGAATTTCGGGAGTAAGTTGCTCTGGCTGGGCTTTTATCTCTTGCAGACATAAAATATCGGGAGACTCCTGGTGTAGCCAGTCGAAGAAGCCTTTTCTCGCTGCTGCTCTGATTCCATTAACATTCCAGCACAGTATTCTGATTTCTTTCATAGGTAATATCTCGCTAATTATGTCAGGAAATTCTAAATGCTAATCTCGAAACTCTAAACAAATTCCAACAAATATCAAAAATTAAAATTACAGATTAAAACTCAAAAATTTTACCTTTCCTTTGTACTTTCCCATTTTGCATTTTAATCTTTTATTTAGCTTTGCTTTGTCATTTTGCATCTTGCTTTTTGCCTTTCCTTTAGTATTTCTAGTCAATTGGGCAACTACATTTTTAAACAGCCTCTACTATCAGTAATTTTAGCCTGTTTTGCCAGCAATATAAAGTGGCATTTTAGAGAGGTTTCACCCCAAATTTTGTAGTTGCCTGATTCATCAGGCAGGGTAGCCCAATAAATTGGGCAACTACACTTGTCATTGCGAGCCCTTCGCTTCTTGTCATTCTGAAGGGTGAGCCGAAGCCCTGAGCATAGCGAAGGGGAAGCGACTGAAGAATCTCACTCAGGACAGGCTCCGTGAAGAGTCTAAAAGAGATTCTTCGCCCGTAGGGCTCAGAATGACAGATAGGGTTGCTAAACAATCTCTATGAAAGGCTCTTGAATGGTTTGACAAAAGACCACATAATGGTTAACATCCCCAAAAGTGAGGTTAACGAAATGAAGAGAAAGATATTGAAAGCTCTTCGAGGGAGCGGAGGTTATGTTTCCGGCGAAACACTAAGCAAAGAGCTTGGCATTAGCAGAGTTTCCATCTGGAAGCATATTCATAGCTTAAAAGAGGACGGCTACATAATAGAGGCTTCGCCCAAGGGATATAAATTAATTTCTTCACCAGATTTATTGCTTCCTTACGAATTTCCCAGTCTGGAGGGGAAAATTCATCACCTTCGGGAAGCTACTTCCACGATGGATGTAGCGAGGGAATTGGCTAAAAGGGGGGTGGAGACAGGGACAATTGTGGTTGCTGAGTCTCAAAGTCGAGGAAGAGGAAGATTGAGACGAGAATGGCTTTCCCCAGAGGGTGGAATTTATTTCACCATCATTTTAAGACCTGAGATAAGCCCGATATATGCTCCACGAATAAACCTGATGGCTTCGGTGGCTGTGGCAAAAACTATCAAAAGGCTTTTTGGTTTAAGGGCAGAATTGAAATGGCCCAATGATGTCTTAATTCAGGGGAAGAAGGTGTGTGGCATACTGGCTGAGATGGATGCAGAAATGGACGCTATAAATTTTGTGAATTTGGGGATAGGCATAAATGTTAATTCCTCTGTCCCCCAGTTTGGAGAAACGGCAACTTCCCTGAAGGATGTACTGGGGAGGGAAATCTCCAGGAAGGAACTTTTTCGCTCAGTGGTAACAGAGATTCTTCGCGGAGTTTATCCTGAGCGAGATTCTTCGGTCGCTTTGCTCCCTCAGAATGACATAAGGCGAAGGGCTCAGAAACAAGCTCTATTAGCTAAAGCAGATTTACTTGAAGAGTGGAAAAGTCTTTCCGCTACATTGAATAGGGAGGTAAGAATAGCGACGCCAGGTGAGGTGATAGTGGGACAAGCAATTGATATTGATACCACTGGAGCGCTTATAGTAAAAGGCAAAGATGGCTCTTTAAGGACCGCTATCGCTGGAGATTGTATCCACCTGAGGTAAAATTTTTTTAACTACTGCATTAACCAATAATTATTTTTGGTTATCAAAAACAATAAGGCCATTTAAAAATGTAGTTGCCCAATTTATTGGGCGATTTTGCCTGATGAATCAGGCAACTACAAAAATTTTGGGCTGAAGACGCTCCAGAATGCCCAGACCCAAACGTGAAAAGGGAGTTAAACAGCCTAATAAGTAATCGAAGGGAGCAATGTTACAGTTAGCTATAATTGCCGTTTATTTTCTCGCCATAATTGGCATAGGGGTATGGAGCAGGAGAAGGGCGGGAAGTCAAAATGGATTCTTTGTTGCTAATCGCAAAGGGGCATTGCCTTTCATCACGGGCTCTCTTTTGGCCACTGCCGTGGGAGGTTCAGCACTTACGGTAACGGCTAAACTGGGATTTGAATATGGTCTGACAGGTGCTTGGTGGCTTCTTTTTGGTTCTGTTGGTCTGCTAATCTTGGGATTCTTCTTTGCCAGGAAAGTAAGAGGTGCCGCCCTCTATACCCTCCCTGAGCTGGTAGAAAGGCAGTATAGCAGCCGTGTAGGCTTAGCCGCTTCAATTCTTATCGTTATCGCCTGGATAGGTGTGGTAGCAGGGCAAATTGTAGCTGCGGGAATTTTTTTATCTATTTTAGGGATAGGTTCTATCACATTTTGGATGGCGATTTTCACTGTGGCTGTTGTAATTTATGCTATCTTGGGTGGTCAATTCTCAATTATCCGCACTGACCTTTTTCAGGCACCAATAGTTTTTGCTGGGATTTTTGTGGCTTTGGCGCTGGTTTTTTCTCAGGCGGGTGGGATGGATGGTTTAAGGTTTTCTCTTCCCCCAAATTATTTCTCTTTCCCCGTAAGCCCCGATTTCGGTTGGAAGGCGCTCCTATCCCTTTTAATTCTCGTTGGAGCAACTTATGTAGTGGGACCAGATATATATACTCGGCTTTTCTGTGCTAAAGAAGAAAAAACAGCCCAGTTATCAGCCTTTTTATCGGCATTTCTTTTTATTCCCTTGGCTTTTGCCATTGCTTTGATAGGAATGAGTGCCAAAGTTCTATATCCTGAGATTCTTCCGGAGCAAGCTTTTCCTCAGGTAGTAAGCGGAGTTCTTTCTCCTGGTTTATCAGGATTAATCCTTGCTGCCGTGATTGCTGCGCTGATGTCCTCAGCGGATACTTGCCTCCTTAGCCAGAGCGTCATTTTAACCGAGGACATATTTAAGCGATTTCGCCCCTCGCTTGATGAAAGAAAGACTGTTTTATTAACTCGCTTGAGCTTGGTCACGCTAGGTGCTGTAGCGTTAGTGTTAGCTTTAGCTTCTAAAGAAGTTTATGAGTCCCTGATGTTTGCTTACACCATCTTCACTTGTGGCTTAGTTGTCCCCGTGATTGCTGGGTTTTACAAAGAAAAACTAAAAGTGACTTCACAGGGAGCTCTGGCTGCTCTTATAGGTGGCGGAGCAATAGGGTTGTTGGGGAAAATTCCCTTTCTGGACATCCCTCTTAAAGGGGACATTGGGCTCATAGGTTTTGCTATAAGTGCCATTCTCCTTTTTGGAGTGAGTTTCCTTACTAGCTCTGATTCAAATTCTAATATCTAATCTCTAAATCCTAAAGAGATTGCTTCGTTCCTCGCAATGGCATTATTCAAAATTCCAAATCCAAATATCAAAACTTAGCTCATTTTGGATTTTGGTCATTCGATATTGTTTAGCATTTCGCATTTCGTGCTTAGGATTTTTCTTGTCCATGTTATAATGGGAAAGTGCATGTTGCTATTATGGGATAGTCGGCGTAACATTAAAACATTAAATTGTAGGAGGGTAAATTGCAATGGGTATATCTAAAAAACAATTTGAAACTGTTCTGGTATCTCGGGAGGAAGGGATAACTACTATTATGTTGAACCGCCCTAAAGTTTTTAATGCTATGTCTCCACAACTCATGGTTGACCTTAGCGAAGCTGCAGAGGCAGCATCAAAAGATGAGGAAACGAAAGTAGTAGTTGTTACGGGGGTGGGGAAAGCCTTTTGCGCCGGGGGAGATGTTGCTGAGGATGTTGCTCTTGTGGGAAAGAAAACCCCTTTTGAGTATCGCGAATACATTGCAAGTTTTGCCAATGCGATTAAAAAGATTTACTGGATGGAGAAACCTGTAATCGCTGCGATAAATGGAATAACTGTTGGAGGTGGTTGTGACTTGGCTATGGCTTGCGACATAAGAATAGCGTCTGATAAGGCTAGGTTTGGGGCAGGCTATATAAGAATGGGAATAATATCTGAACTCGGGGGAAATTATTTCCTTCCAAGGCTAGTCGGTTTGGGTAGGGCTAAGCTTTTTTCATTTACTGGGGATCTTATAGATGCGAAGAAGGCAGAAGAGATTGGCTTGGTAGATGAGGTAGTGGAGAGCAGCGAGTTTGATGCGCATGTAAAGGGGTTGGCTCAAAAACTTGCCCAAGGCCCTACTAAGACTATTGCTATGTATAAGATTGCTATGAATAGATCTATGAATATGGATTTGGAAGGTTCCTTGGAGTATTCGCAAAACCTTGCTTTCTTCACTATGCACACAGAGGATCATATAGAAGGTTATCGGGCTTTTCTGGAGAAAAGGCCACCTGTCTTTAAGGGCAAGTAACTATATGTGATGACATAAATACTTGTGCATAAGATTATGAGGAAATTCTAAATCCTAAGCTCTAAACAAATTGAGATTGCTTCGTTCCTCGCAATGACCTTATTCCAATTCCAAATACCAAAACTTGTTTTGTTTTGAATTTTTGTCATTCGTGCCTTGGTATTGTTTAGGATTTCGCATTTCGTGCTTAGGATTTTTCTTGTCCATGTTATAATGGGAAAGTGCATGTTGCTATCATTGGCCTGGGGCTCATCGGCGGCTCTATAGGGCTTGCCCTGAAGCAGCTAGCTAAATCGAGATGGAGTATAGTTGGATATGCCCGCCGTCGTGAAGTCGCTTCCCTTGCCTTGAAGTTGGGGGTAGTTGATACAGCAGAAACAAGTTTAGCCAATGCCGTTAGAGAAGCCGAAATTATCATCATTGCCACTCCAGTTCTAACTATAAAGGAAATCCTGGCACAGATAGCAAATCACCTTCCCCCCGGGTCTATAGTCACCGATACTGCGAGCACCAAGCTTCAGGTCATGAAATGGGCTGAGGAGATATTGCCGCCGACGGTGGATTTTGTTGGTGGGCATCCTATGGTAGGGAAGGAAAGCTATGGCATCCGGGCTGCCGAAGCGGGACTGTTTCAGGGATGCACTTATTGTCTTACCCCAGCAAAGAAAGCTTCGCCCCAAGCGATAGATAGAGTGACCAATATGGTAAAAATGCTGGGGGCAAGCCCCTTTTTAATAGATGCTCAAGAACATGATGACTTAGTAGCTGGCATCAGTCATTTGCCCATGTTGCTCTCAGCGGCTCTGGTATCAGCCACGGCCAAGGATGCCTCGTGGCATAAGATGTCCAGGCTAGCTGCCTCTGGCTATCGTGACCTTACTCGTCTGGCTTCGGGGAACCCTGAGGTAAATGCTCATATCTGTAGTAGCAATCAGAAAGCTATAGTCCAGTGGATTAATAAATTCAGCAAGGAATTGGAGAGCTATCGCCAACTGGTGATGGTAGGGGATAAAGGTTTGGAAGAAGCTCTAACCAGGGCTAACAAAACAAGACAGGAATGGCTAAACAAGACACAATAAGAACCGTCAAACCTTGCCCCAGGTTGGAGGGGGAGATTATCCTGCCTGGCGATAAGTCTATCTCCCATCGAGCTGTCATACTTAATAGCTTAGCGAGAGGTAAAGCCGAAATCGGCAATTTTGCCCCAGGCAAAGATTGCTTGGCTACAGTTAGATGTCTGCGGGCTCTGGGAGTGGAAATTGAGAAGAAGAGCAAGTTTGGAAACCTTCCCGCTAAGGTCATTCTGAGCACTCAACAAACCCAACAAACTCAAGGAACTCTTGCCGTTTCGGGAACTGGTGACTATGGTCTCAAGGAAGCAGACAGAGTGCTCAATGCCGGAGACAGCGGCACCACTATGCGTCTTCTCTGTGGTCTCCTTTCCAGCCAGCCTTTTATGTCTGTTATCACTGGTGATGCCTCCCTTCGCTCCCGTCCTATGGGAAGGTTAATTAAGCCACTGAGGTCCATGGGCGCTGAAATTTGGGGAAGAGGTGAGGATTCCTTTGCCCCTTTGGTAATTAGGGGTAGGGAACTGCATGGCATAGATTTTACCTTGTCCATTCCCAGTGCTCAGGTAAAATCGGCAATTTTATTAGCCGGACTTTTCGCTCAGGGCAACACTGTATTACACCAGCCAATTCCTTCGCGAGACCACACTGAAAGGATGCTTAAACAAATGGGTGTTAGGATAGAATGCGAAGGAGATTCGATTTCCTTGACGCCTTTGAGTAATCCCTTATCTCCTCTCAGCTTTCGTGTCCCTGGCGATATTAGCTCGGCAGCTTACTTTCTAGTTGCCGGAGCTATTCATCCCAATGCCAGGATTATCCTGAGAGATTGCGGCATCAACCCTACGCGAACTGGAATCATAGATGTTCTTATAGCTATGGGAGCTAAGCTTGAAATAGAGAATGAGAGATGGGAAGCTAATGAACTCCTGGCTGATATTGTGGTAGAATCTAGTGAGCTAAAGGGAATTGAGATTGGTGGTGGTAGTATCCCTCGCCTCATTGATGAGATTCCCGTATTAGCTGTAGCTGGCTGTGTGGCTAAAGGCAAAACTGTTATCAGAGATGCTGGTGAGTTACGAGTGAAGGAATCAGATAGGATTGCTGCTGTATCACAAGAGCTTTCTCGATTAGGTGCTGAAGTTGAGGAATTACCCGATGGCATGGTTATCCATGGAGGGGAATTTTTATCGGGGGCGGAGGTTGATAGTCATAAGGACCATCGTTTGGCAATGAGTCTTGCTATAGCTGGGTTGATAGCTAAGGGAGAGACAACTATCGCCCAGGCTCAATCAGCAGAAATCTCCTATCCTGCCTTCTGGCAGGATTTGGTTTCCCTTGTCCCTCAAGCATGTCATTCTGAGGGAGCGAAGTGAGTGAAGAATCTCTTTGGTGAGGGTGGTTAATGAGAGGATAGTTTAAAAATGTAGTTGCCCAATTGACTATAAATCCTGAGCTCTAAATACGAAATGCTAAACAATATCAAAGCACCGATGACAAAAATTCAAAACAAAACAAGTTTTGGTATTTGGATTTGGAATAATGTCATTGCGAGGAACGAAGCAATCTCAATTTGTTTAGAGCTTAGAGTTTAGAAATTAAAATCTAGCATTTAATGGGGGTGATATGGCTACGGAGTTAGTTCACATAGGTTTTGGCAGTGTCATAGCTGTAAATAGAGCGATTGCTTTTCTTTCTCTGAATCAACAGCCAGTCAAACGTCTCATTCGGGAGGTAAGAGAGAAAGGACTTTTAATTGATGCTACTCATGGCAGAAAAGCTAAGACTGCTATTGTCTTTGACACCGGGCATGTAATGCTGGCTGCCGTGTCATCGGAGACTATCGCTCATAGATTAGCTACTCCATCTTCGCCCGATGAGGAGAAAATTGAATAACGAGATGTCTAGCCGGAGTCTTGAGCCCTTCGCCTTCTGTCCTTCTGAGCGTAGCGAAGAATCCCAGAGACCCTTCACTTCGTTCAGGGTGACAAAAGGAGGTTGTCCTTCTGAGCGTGTGAGCCGAAGCCCTGAACCCTTCGCTCCTTGTCATTCTGAGGGAGCGAAGCGACTGAAGAATCTCGCTCAGGGTAAACTCCGTGAAGGGGAAGAATCTCATCCTTTGCTCATCGTTCTTTCCGGACCTTCGGGAGTGGGCAAGGATTTTGTTCTTGCCAGAATGAAAAAACTGGGACGTTCTTATCACTATGTTATTACTGCTACCACGCGCCCACGGCGTGCCACAGAGAAAGAGGGGGTAGATTATTATTTCCTTTCCCGAGAGAAGTTTCAGCAGATGAAAGATAAAGGGCAACTTTTGGAATGGGCTGAGGTTTATGGCAACTACTATGGTGTGCCTAAGGATGAGATAAGCCAGGCATTATCTAAGGGGATGGATGCTATAGTCAAGGTGGATGTTCAAGGCGCTGCCACTATTAAGAAAATCCTGCCCCAGGCGATGTTCATTTTTCTTATGCCTCCTTCAATGGGGGAGCTAGAACTGCGACTGGAGCAGCGTCGCAGCGAGTCTTCAGCAGACTTAGCTCTAAGATTGGGGAAAGCTAAAGAGGAAATGAAAAGCTTGCCGCTCTTCGATTATGGCATAACAAGCCACCAGGGTAAAATCGATGATATTATCTCCCAAATTGATGCCATTGTTGTCGCCGAGAAGTGCCGCGTGAAGCCGAGGGTTGTGGAGCTATGACTTTGCCAGGGCAGCTTTATAAGTTGCAGCAGATTGATTTAGAACTTAAGGGAAGGCAACAAGAGTTAAACGAGATTGAAAATCAGCTAAATGACAATAAGGCTTTGGTCGCTGCTGAATCCAAACTTGCCTCACAAAAAGAGCAACTGGCAGGGGTGAAAAAAGAGCAAAAGAACTCTGAATGGGAGTTAGATGACCTCCAGGAGAGGGTCAGCAAGCTCGGTGGCAAGCTCTATAGTGGCACGACTAAGAATCCCAAGGAACTAGTTAACCTTGAAAGTGAAGTCAAGAGCCTTAAGAGCAAAATCAGCAAGAAAGAAGACGAACTATTGGAGCTAATGAGCCAGGTGGAAGGGATGGAAGCTGAGGTAAAGGCTAGTACTGGTGAGTTTGAGCGGGTGAAGCGAGAATGGCAACAGGGACAGGAGAATCTTGGGCGAAGGAAAACTGAAGTTGAAGCTGCGATTGTTAAGCTTAGCCTAGCCCGTCACAAACTGGCGCAACAAATTGATTCCGCAGCACTGGAACTCTATGAGCAAATTGGGCTAACAAGAAAGCCTGCTGTAGCTAAAGTAGAGCAGGGAAGATGTCAGGGATGCTATATCACCTTACCCATAAGCCAATGGCAAAAGGCTAAAGCTGGTGATTTAATCCAATGCAATAGCTGTGGCAGGATATTGTATGTAGAATAGCAGGGATGTGTGGAACGTCCTCCGAAGCTAATCACAGAGAGCAGATTAAATTCTTGCAAAATTTTTACTCCAGGCAGAGTCCCATTTTCCCGGTTTAGTAATATATAGGTAAGACCAAACTGTTATGTTGGACTTAAAATTCATCGAATCTAGGATTAGGGGACATGATGTAATCCAGATAGATAGGAGACACACATAAATTATGAAAAGGTGGGTAGTCATAGGTTCAGTTATCACTCTAGTAACGGTTTTGGTCTGTGGGGGCGTCGCTTGCTGGTGGCTGTCCCCTGGAGACCTTGGCACAGACGACCTAGACAGATTGGGCTTAGAGCCGGGCAAGGGAAGGGTTATTGGAGTTGTTACTGATAAAAAGGAATTCTTGCCACCGGGGGCAACACTGCAGACCTACGAAGGGGCATCGATTTCGGTTTGCGAGGCGGTGCAAGCGGGGACCTATAAGTTAAGTGAAGAAGAACCCGAACGGATAAACTATGATGTTGGTGAAATGGTCGCCGAAGTGAAATCAGGGGAAGACGGCTATTGGCAGGTGGACCTGGATCCGGGCAGATATTTTATTCGGGCTTTCTATGGAGAACGTAGTTACACAGGAGACATATTCATTGAAGTTAAAGAGGGTGAGGTAGAACATCTCAGTTTAGAACTGATACACGGGGTCTAGCAGGCGGCTTAATAATCGTTATCATAGTCAAGGAGGGAGGCTTTTCCTGACCAGCAGCCGGCTTATTTTTCTTCCCGGTAGATTTTCTATTTCTTCCCAAAAGCCACAGAACATAAGAGTGTTTAGCAATCTTGCATTCTGTCATTCTGAGCCCCAGGCGAAGAATCTCAAAGATTCTTCACTCCGCTTCAGAATAACAACAAGAAGAGCAACAGCTTGCCGTTAATAAACGCTCTCGGGAACATAATGCTTGACCTTGCTGATATAATAGTAGTAGAAAAAAAGGAGGCGTAAGATGGAAATAGTAATAGCTATTCTGGTGATAGCTGCAATAATCGGGATAGCCATAGCATCTAGAAAGAGGAGTAAGGGGAAAGGTGCTAGGGGCGAGGACTATGGTGGTGATGATGACGGTGGAGATGGAGACGGAGACGGTGACTAGCTCCGGGTCATAGCTTGATTAGGAGTTTTTTGCCATTTTCATACTGGCATTGCCTGGGCATTAAATCGATATCAAGGGGTTTCTCTTGAAGTAAGTGTATAATAGAGCATCTTCCAGGGAGGAAGAAAATGAAAAGAAGACCTTTTTTGTTAATCGTGGTGGCTCTCATAATGAGCCTCTTGTGTGTGGCTGTGCCGAGTCCGGTGGCGGCTCAATCTGTGAGCCTGAACCTCGCCAAGATTGAAAAGACGGACAAAGGCTTTGTGGTGAAAGGGACAGTGACGGGGAGCAACCTCAATCCAGAGGGCCAGCTCAATATATCTAACACAGTGAGTGTAATCGCCGACATCAAGGAAGGCCCCGATTCCGTGTATCCAAAACTCCCGAAGGGCTGGTATGTGCGCCCGCCAGCAGGGGCTGAGACACCCTATACCGAAGGTAGCGGTCCAGGGGGCACCATGACCAAGAAAGAATATTATGGGGTGGGCATAATCTCTGTGACCATCGCCAGCTTCGGCATAGGAGAGAGTCCAGCGGAATTTGAGGGCACCATCCCGCTGGAATACGCGGGAAAGACGCTGAGAATCCGAGCCAGCCTCAAACATTATTGGTCAGGAACCTGGCCCGCCATGACATTCCATCACGATACCGGCTATGAAGGGAAACTCGAGGGCGTAGCACCACTGGGTGAAGTGATGTCTTTGGAAGATATTCTAAAGGCGTACAAGGCATTTGGCACAAGCGCACATACTTGGCCGGACGGAACGACAGACAAGAAAGCTTTAACAGGGCCAGCGTGGAATGGTGCCTCGGCCAATTTCTGGTGTAGTTTGGGTTATACTGAATACTGTCGATTCACCTGTACAGCCATGCAGTATAAGGTCTTGTGGTTTCTGAATGACCTTGAACGTGCAGGTAAGCTAACAGGTTGGGAATACAGTGCAGTTTATGGTGTATGTCCGCCTTATCCAGAGCACAATGCTGTTGTTATATGGGAAAAGGGAAAGGACTGGAAAAGGGTTGGCATTATTCTGGATCCCCATGGAAAACAGAAGCCACACTACTGTAGTACAGAAACTTCGATTTTTCCTTGGAAGCTCGATGAAGATATATTTGGTGTCTATAGTGGCACGAAAACACCGTGGAATCCTACGGGCGAAAAGAAGCCCACTCGCTTCAATCTCAAGGATAACCGTGGTGCCATCTTCTGCCCAGTGGACGTGCTCATCGTCAATTCAGCGGGTCAACGTCTGGGTGTACTTCCAAACGGTGATAAGGTTTCAGAATTTAAGCCTACAGATTCATATTACTGGGAGGATGAGAAGGGCGATAAACAGTGGTTTTTCTCCTTGCCTGATGATACCTATGAGGTAAGCATCACTGGAACCGGCTCGGGAAAGTTTAACCTTCTGGCATACACTCCAGGCGAGGATGTGCACGACTACGGGGAAAACCCTATAGCTGCTGGTGAGCAAGCTATCTTAACCATGGAGCCAGAGAAAGGTGACGAACTCACCCTTGCGGACGGGAGCAAGGTAACACCAAAATCTATAAAGGTGGGTGAGCCAGATTCTGCCTCTGAAGGCAGTTTGCTTGATAAGTTCAAGAGTCTAATAGATTCCCTCATCACCTGGGTTAAGTCCATATTCCAGGCAAAATGATACAATGCTAGATACTGATGTTATCCTGCCTGGAATACCTGCAGATACAGGAGGTAGAAAGAATGAGAAAAAATGTCGTATTGATGAACATTCTGGTTGTGACGCTTCTCTTTGCCCTGATGCCCGTGGCACTGCCTGTCGAGGCCAATTCTGAACTTCCAAGTGACTATGCAACGATTAGAGATTGGGACCAGGCACATGAAGCTTTTAGTTTTTCACTAGGGGAAGTTACTTCAGAAGAAGGAGTTGGCGATTTCTTTATTGCGGACAGAGGAGAGGGCTCCATAATCCATGTCTTTGACTCGCCAGGAATAATTGATATGGGTGATGTACCACTTGATGCTATTACAGAGGCGCCGGAATCTGGATATCAGGAAACGGCAAAGCCAATCGAAGGGCATTCTTATACTATGAGGTCGCAGGGGAAATATGGAAAGATTCGCATTGAGGATATATTCAGTCCACAGCTCCGTTCGGTTACTGAGTATGAGTTTGAATGGGTCTATCAGCCTGACGGAACAAGGAGCTTTGGCGAAGGTGGCACATCTACAACACAGGGCGATGGTGACTCCCAAGACAAGGAGTCAGATTCTATCTCTGGAGGCAGTCTGCTTGAGAAACTCAAGGGTCTGGCAGATTCCTTGGTCAACTGGGTCAAGTCCATATTCCAGGCAAAATGATACAATGCTAGATACTGATGTTATCCCGCCTGGAATACCTGCAGATATAGGAGGTATGGAATAATGGCAAAACACGCTGAAGACATGATGGTGGACAAGAAAGACCAGCTGGAGAAAATCGAGGGCATATGCTTACCAGATGAGATTATTCGGGCTGTTTTCGACTTGAAGGGCAGGGGCACAGGATTTATTGGGATTACCGACAAGCGGGTTATCTATTATGACAAGGCTTTCCTGAAGAAGAAAAAGGCCCTTGTCAGTGTACCTCATAATCGCATTGCGTCTGTGGCTAGTGAGGACCACAAAGGTTTTCTGATTAGAAGTGGTTTTTTTGTCAGCGATACCCTCACCATCACCCCGATAGGACTTGAGGCGAAAACCTTTGAATTCAGAGGAGGCGACAAAGCTCACCGGGCTCACAATATCCTTATGGAATACTTGCTGAAGTAGAAATTTTGTATTATGACATCAAATCTAGCTTAAGGAGGCGAGACTATGGATATAAGCACGACCACATGGTCTATCATCGGAGGAGCAATAAGTCTTATCTTCGGTATTGTAGTCGCTGTTTTCCCCAAGATTCTTAACTACCTGGTAGCAGCTTTCTTCATTATAGCTGGCATAGCAGGTATCATCTATGCCTTGGTAATCTGATTTTATCTTGTCAAATTCTCCCATTGATAAGGATTCCTTGAGGAGGAGGGCAGGAGCCAATCAGTTAAAGCCTTGAAGCCTTGAGGACATTCCAGGTCAAGTGTTTGAGCAGAAGTGCTATGAAGCTGCCTAGGATAAAGAAGCAGTTGTTAACTCTTTCCCTTCTGCTGTTGTTATTGGGTACTGCTGCTGGCTGTGTGGTCAAGGATAGCCCGGCACCTGGATGCGTCAAATATTGGCCGTTTGCGCCGATGGGAGGCTGCTTTGGCAAGAGCATTATTAAGGACCTCAAAGTGGAGCCGCCAATTGATTGCCTGGCGATTGAGGTGAATAACTGTAACGGGGGCATTCTGGGGGTCAGCAATTCTTGCAGTGAGACTTTTGTTCTGGGCGGGGTTGAAATTGGGCCATCAGAGTACAATGTGGGGCTGGATGTATTGGACCAGGAAGACGGTCGCTATTTGCTGACTCGCACTGCTTCCAATTTCTCCGATTACATCCCTGAAGAAGACGAGCTAATAGAGCTTGTGGGCACTCTGGGCGAGCAAAAGATACGAGTCTCATATACCAAGACCAAAAAGTTGTGCTAGCCTCGGGAGCAGAGCCTGCCTTGAGCGAGATTCTTCGTCACTTCGCTCCTCAGAATGACAGTGGCGAAGCCTACAAGAGGTAATTTGACTTCAAAATTCATCACATATAAACTAAACTCGGGGGCAAGTAAACCGGGTGACCGCTCTGTATTTAACTTACAGGGAGGAAAGTCCGAGCTCCACCGAGCAGGGTGCTGGGTAACACCCAGGAGGGGTGACCCTATGGAGAGTGCCACAGAAACATACCGCCTTGCGAGATATTATTTCACAGGGTAAGGGTGAAATGGTGAGGTAAGAGCTCACCAGCAGCCAGGTGACTGGTTGGCTGGGCAAACCCCACCTGGAGCAAGACCGAATAGAAGGGCGTTTGAAGCGCTCGGCTGAAGCCCTCGGGTTGGTCGCTTGACCCTGATGGTAACATTAGGGCTAGATGGATGGTCACCACTTCATTTTTGGAGTACAGATTTGGAGTACAGAACTCGGCTTATAGGTTTACTTCCCCCAAAAATATTTTCTCAATAATCTTGTGTGTGTCAAAGGACAGAACTGAGACTGAAGCCTTGATTAAGGGATTATCTAAGGCAAAAACAAGGGAGAAGATAGAATCTCACCAGTCATGAGCAAGTTTGTCTGAACTCCCATCCTGAGCGTAGAATAATAACTTGTGGATAACTTATCACCTGAACTTCGTGATTTCGTTCTTTTCTGCGCCCAGAGGCGGAGTCCAGAGTGGCCAGCTATTTATGATGAAATGACCAGAGTCGCAGGGAGAAAATTGTTCCGAGGATTAGGCTGCCAAGAGCTAAAACAACTAGGGTTATCCTTCTCCCTATCTAGCATGGACAAAACTATACAACTGGTAAAAGAGGTTACCTTTCAAGCCCATCAACAGGTAGATAATACCCTGCCTTCAGCTCGCAGCTGACGCGAAGAATTTGCTCTAGAGTTAATTATAAAACCTCTGATATAGAGATTGTTCATTTTGTCACCCTGAGCGGTAGCGAAGGGTCTAGAGATTCTTCGCCCTGCTCAGAATGACAGGAAACGAAGGGTTCAGTGCTTTAGCTCCCACGCTCAGGACTGGGTTCACTTTCCATCAAAGCGGGGAAATTTTGTAAGAGTTCATGCGGGATACTATACTATGATAATGCCGAACCGAGGAGCTATGTTTTGAAAATAGGCGTACTTGCTGATACCCATATGTATTCGTTTGGAGACATTCCTCGAAAGATAATTGACTCCTTTTCCACTGTGGATTTGATAATCCACGCTGGAGATTTCATTACCATAGAAGTGCTTAATGGACTGAAGCAGTTAGGGGAGGTGAGGGCGGTTCAGGGCAACATGGATTCTGCTGAAATAAGAAGCATGCTTCCAGTCAAAGAAGTAATTGAAGCAGGAAACAAAAGGATTGGTATCACTCACGGCTCAGGCAGCCCGTGGAGGATAGAGCATAAGGTGAGAAGAATATTTGACCAAGAGCAAGTGGATGTCATCGTTTATGGTCACTCTCACCAACCCCAAAATAAGGTCACCGAAGGCATTCTTTTCTTCAATCCGGGAAAGGCAACAAACTCTTTTGGCATCCTTACAATTGAGGGTGAGAGGGTCAAAGGGGAAATAATAAGCTCTAAGTGATAGCCAACTTTTATCGTCTTATCACAATAGAGCCATAGCCTACCACTTGAGAGAAATCACCAGTTGTGTCTCCGCTAGTGGCGTATTTCAATAGCTTCACTGTTTTTGCTCCCATTTCTTTAGCTGCTACGATGGCTACAGCCACAGGTCCAAAGCCACACATGGTGCTATCAAGAAGTTCACGCCGCTTATATAACTCTTCCTCATCAAGGTTAATTATCGCCTCTATCATAGAGTTGTCTTTCTCAGCGGCTACAGAGTGAGGCTCATAGTGGGTGAAATCGCTGCTAGCTATGACTATGATGTTATTGGCTACTTTAGAAATGGCTTTGCCAACCGCCCGAGCTGTCTCTATATCCTGAGCCATCATAGTTATGGGCACAATCTTTATCTCCTTATACAAATGCTGAAGCCAGGGTAACTGCACTTCGACACTGTGCTCATACATATGAGCTGTCTCATCTGCCTGGAGCACTCCCCCTAGAAGTTTATGAGCCAACCCCTTGTTTATCTTTACCTCCCCCAGAGGAGTTTTCCAGGCATTTCCCGTCCATAAGGAAACTGCGGCGCCATAACCGGTGTGGTTGGGACCGAGTATCACCGCGGTATCGAATATTCCATCATTGGCAAGTTCCTTATAGGCATGGGCTGCCACCGGTCCAGAATAAATATAACCAGCATGAGGGACAACGATAGCAATGATTTCCCTTGGACCTGCCTCATTTACCTGAGGCACAGTTCCTGGGCCAAGTTTATGGTTGTAACACCATTCAATTTGCTCTTCTAGCTCTCCAGCAGTGCCAGCATAAAATGTGCCTGCTACGACCGGCTTCCTCACCTTCATAAGACACCTCCGACCTCACTCAAGGCTGTTTAATTTTGATTTCTCGTTTAATTTCTGTAGTTGCCTGATTCATCAGGCAGAATTGCCCAATAAATTGGGCAATTACATTTTTAAACGGCCACATCCTTAAGAATTTTGCTCTGTGGTCTCCTTTTCAGTTTCCTCTTTTGGCTCCTCTTCCTTTGTCACTGCCTGGTCACGGAGCCAACGGTGAATCTCATCCAGCACCGGTGGGAAAACGCTGAATACTTCTACATCACTGGGAAATTGCACTCTGTGCCCCTCTCTAATGAATAGAAGTCCAGCCTCGTTGTCCTTAAGCGTCTCGTTTATTCTCTTAGCCATAAGCTCATATCTCTTCTTTGCTGCCTCAGCATAAAATTCAGAAACTTTACTTACTACCTTTTCACTTACAAATCCAATGAACAGACATCTCTCCCAATCTATAGTCTCCTCAAGCAACTCTTTCTCCTCAATTGCTTCAAAGACTGCGCCGTTGTCACACTTATTTTTAGCAATTTGATAGCTACTCGGATTTAGTTTCTCCACGACCTTCATGCCATCCTCACCAGATTGGGAGATTGATTCATGATAAACTCGGTTTACCCTTCCAATCTTTTCTAAGTTGCCTAGTTGTTCTGTTACCTGTTGCCAATAGCGGCTGTATTTTTCCTTATACTCAGAAGGAACGCCCTCATTGGAGAATATAAGAGGGACAAGGTAAAGCTTCTTCCCTTGCTTAAATTGCTCTACAGGTAGCTTCTCTATTTTGCCTACTTGCTCTGTCATTGCTATTTGCCCGATTCTTCTTCCTTCCCCCAGTTCTGCATTGTCTCCTTGATTTGCTGGGCAAGCTTGGGATTGTCCTTGAGACGCTGAGTAAATACAGGGCAGCTCTGGAGAATCATATTCTGGCTGGTAGAAGCTATGCTTTCTAGAATCTGCTCCATTTCAGTTTTAGCTTGCTCAGGAAGATTTGCCCCCTGCAGCATTAGCCTGAATTGCCCTATCTCCTCAGCACCAACCTGAATCGGAGTTATACAGTTCTTATACCAGGGACATTCCTTGCACCTGATAAGCGCTGCAGCTTTATCTATAATATCACCCATTTTCACTCCCTCCCTGTTAACCTAATTTGTAGCAGGTTCACTCGCCTTTTTCAAATTCGTTATCTTCTATCAATTTTAGCACCTTTCCTGGAGCGAAGCATGCTTGTTTTACAGAGGGGAAACAAATCTTAGGAATAGCGTATATTTTGGGCTAACTAATAAAATAGCATTAGTTAAGCTAGCGGGATTTCACAAATCAGGAATCTAGAGAGAATTAGTCAGTAAAAATCCAGGTTGGTGAAATCCAGCAAGGAAGGAAAATACGATGCTATAGGATTATAATAGGGTAGAAAGGTCGGCTAAGCCCCCTGGGTTAATTCCTCATGGATGGGGCAAAGCTAAATATGCAAAAGAAGGATAGGAGGTTTACTTAATGGCGATTTATTCATTCGAAGGCAAAGTCCCGAAGATAGACCAAACCGCTTTTGTTCATGAAACTGCCAATATTACCGGAGACGTAGTTATTGGCCAGGAATGTTATATTGGAGCTGGAGCGATAATAAGGGGAGATTACGGAAGTATAAGGGTTGGCCCGGGGACAGCAATAGAGGAGGGGTGTATTATTCACTGTCCGCCAGGCGAGATATGTGAGATTGGTAAAAGCGTTACCTTTGGGCATGGGGCTATAGTCCACTCCTCCAAAATCGGAGATTTTGCTGTGGTTGGTATGGGCGCTGTAGTAAGCATACGCGCAGTAGTTGGAGAGTGGGTTATTCTTGGGGAAGGTGCAGTGGTAGTTGAGAATCAAAAAGTTCCATCTAGAAAAGTGCTCGTTGGTAATCCAGCTAAAGTAATTGGAGAGGTAACTGAGGAGCATAGGGAGAGATGGACATACGGTAAAAAAATATATGTTGAACTTTGTAGCCGTTACAGGCAAGGGCTAAAAAGATTATGAAATCCCTTAAAGTCAAGGTAAAACCCAACTCGAAAACTGAGGAAGTTAGCCAGGAAGGGGATAGCTTTGTAGTGAAAGTCAAAGAGCCGCCCAAGGAGGGCAAGGCGAACCAGGCAGTAATTAAATTACTGGCGAAGCATTTCGGCGTTTCCCAAAATCAGGTGAAGATTCTGAGCGGCTTTAAGAGCAAGAATAAGGTTATTGAGATTGGGCAAGGTTAATGTGGGATATTAAGTGTTAGCTGTAGATTTAGATAAATGACGGGCTTATAGTATAATTATCAAGGCCGATAAATGATATAATTTTTTCTGCAAATTGCAAATAGCGATTAAGGAAGCGGAGATATGCGTGTGAGGAGTTCGAAGCCAAATGTAGAGGTAATCAAGGAAGCTCAGATTTGGGAAAGTCCTGAGGTAAGAGAGATGTTAACTCAGCCCTTCGGTGCCCCTATTAAGTTAACTAGAGAGCAGGCAATTGAGATTGTAAAAGATTCTTTTGGAAGTCGCCCTGAGCTATCTGAGGGTCGCGAATATGTGAGAGATATAAGATTGGCTTTGGGGGAGTCGATATTTAGCAAGTCATCGGGGGAAAGTGGCTGATTACTTATTTGATACCACTGTTTTTATAGATTATCACAGGGGTGATGCAGGGGCTAAGTCCCTTGTTGGATGTCTCATTGATAGCAAGATGTCTGCCTCTTATTGTGCCTTAACGTTGGCTGAATTGTGGATTGGGATATCTACGATCCCTAAGGAGGGACTTAGGCGCGAGGAGGAAATTAAGTATGAAGCCATCTTTACTTTAATGGAACCGGCGCCTATTTCGGATGAAGATGCAAAGCTAGCGGGAATATTGCTTGGGAAATCTGTTGGAAAACTTGACGAAAAGGCACGAAAGGAGTTTCTTAAAGAATTTTTTTTGCAGATGCAATTATTGGGGCTGTGGCTAGTCGGCGTGGAGAAATAGTCTGCACAAGGAATAAAGGGCATTTTGAGCAATTGGCAGTGCAAGCTCAAACTTACTAAAGGTTAATACATTTGCCTTTCTTCGCTTGGTGGGAGGTGGCATAGGGTGTGAAGCTCTTCGAGGCGAAGGCTAGCTCGGTGGCTATATCTGGAAAATCCTGCTTCCAAGTCGTCATAAAACATGCAAGTGATTTTGTTTTCCAAGGAAAGCGCTACAAATCCTCTTCGTTTATAATCCTGATTCCGTTTCTCTTCAATAATGCAACTGTAACACCATCGCCGCTGATTAGTTTTCCTGAGAATGTGCCGTCGTATATTTGTCCACAACCACAGGATGGGCTTTTGGATTTCCCTATAAATTCTTTAATATGAAATAGTTTGGCAGTTCTCAAGGTTTCCTCTGCTCCCCTAATAAATTCCTGAGTAACATCTTCTCCGTTTCTATTTAGCACTTTGCATTTCCTATTAAGGACATCCTCGCCGCTGCCTCCCTGAATTTCCTGAGCTATTCTAGGAGTCTTTAATCCTCCTAGCTGTTCGGGACAAACAGGAATTAGAGTCTCAGAGCGTAAAAGTTCAATTGCTTTATTGCTCTTGTAATTATCTTTGCCGTCCCAGGCACACTTTATTCCCAATAGGCAGGCGCTTATAAGTTTCATCAAGGCATTCTATCTCTTTGTTCTTGTTCCTGAATAGGTGAAAGAGCGTTGTTTCATTTTAATCCACTTTCCTTCATCAATCCCAATTAAATTGCCACAGTGACATTTAATTTCATTTCCATCTCGAATGCTATAATCCTCGATTATTCGCTCTTTCCAGCAGTGTAATATTCGCCCCTTTCCCACCTTCAAGTATTTGAAGACTTTAACCCTACACTTAGCGCACTTTATTATTATCATTGCAATTTATCTATCTTCATCTCTGATTGGACTATGTTCAGGCCTATGTTTCATTCTAGATTTCTTGAGACCGTTTAGAAAGTAGGTGGCTGGCTCTCTGGGTTGGCGTTTCTCAGTGGCTTTGATAAGCTTTTCTAAGACGCCAAGCGGGTAACAGTAAATAAGCTTTCTAACCGAGCCAGCGCTAATACCAAACTTAAGCAAAGCAGTTTCGACTCTTTTAATTCTTATCCAGTACCTTTCTTTTTTCTCTGCCCTCATTGCTCTTATAAAGTTATCATAATCAGAGGTAATTAGTGTAATATTGGTTTTGGAGTGCGAATAGAGATAATCGGGGCAGAATCGTTGGGGGTTCGTGGTTTATGCTGTGTGGTTGAAACTAAAGGTCGCAAAGTGGTTATCGACCCCGGAGTGGCACTGGGGTATAGGCGACATGGTTTGTTGCCCCATCCAGTTCAGGTTGCGGCTTCTGAGAGAGTTAAAGACGCCATCGAAAAAGCCTTAAAAGACGCAACCGATGTGGTGATTAGCCATTATCATGGTGAACATTACCCGATGGTCAATGCCAATCCTTACCAGCTTTCGGTGGACAGGGTTGCTGAATCTTTGAGGCATCCCAGGTTATGGACGAAGGGGATGCAGAATCTTTCTCTTACTGAGGTTTGTCGGGCTAAGGCTTTAGCCCAGAGGCTCAATCGGGCTTTTCCAGCTTCGGAAGGGCTGTGCGATGGATGCCTGAGCTTTTCTCCACCGGTCCCTCATGGTGAACGAGGCAGGGGTGGTACGGTGATGATGACTAGAATCGAGGAGGGGAACGAGGTTTTCGTGCACGCCTCGGATATTCAGATGCTTAATGATGAGGCAATCGAGCAAATACTTGAATGGCAGCCGACCGTGGTATTGGCATCGGGTCCGCCTATTTATTTACCAAGCTTGACTTCGGAAAGGCGAGAAGGCGCGCTGCGCAGGACTTTAGAATTAGCCAAGGAGGTGGATACGCTGATTCTAGACCATCAGCTGATGCGCTCCAAGGAAGGGGAGAAATGGCTGGATTGGGGTTCCTCTCTGCACGGGTCTAAAGACCCATGCCTACATCGCAGGGTTATCTGTGCTGCCGACTTCATGGGGCGAAAGCGTAATTTGCTTGAGGCAGAACGAGTTCTCTGGTACAAGAGAATGCCCGTGCCTAAAGGATGGCATGAAGCTTATACTCGCGGGGAGGTAGATACTAAGGCTTATCAAGGAGTCAGGTAGTAGAAAGGCTGTTCAAAAAATGTAGTTGCCCAATTTATTGGGCGAGTTTGCCTAACTACCCGAGGCGACTATATAAAGGTGATTTTGCCTGATAAATCAGGCAACTACAAGAATCAGGAGAGCTTACGCTCCCGAATCACAAAGTCAAGATTGCGACTGCGCTGCACTATCTCCTCTAAAGTTGCTCGTTCAGGACCACCTCGGGTCTCAGTCTGAGTGGCATTAAACCCTGCCGCCGCAGTAGCCATGATAAGAGATTTTTGCAGGCTGGTATCCAGAATGTGATAGGCAGCAAAGGCACCCACAAAGACATCTCCGCAACCTACTGTGTTAATTACAGTTAAGCCTAAATCTTTGAGGGGTAAGGCAGAAATTTCGATTACCGTGCCGGTAGCTGGCTCAAGCAGGGTTGCTCCTTGAGCGCCGAGCTTGAGCACTGTGTGGTTGCTAAATCCCAGCTCTTGCAAATGTTGCAACCTCATAGCTACTTCTGCAGTTCCGAATAAGGCAGTTGCCTCTGCTTCATTGAAAAAGAGAATCTCTACTTGTCTGGCAAGTGATTGCAGCGCTTCCCATCCCTGGCTTACCAAAATTCCTGGGTCCCACAACAGGGGGATTCTACGCCTTTTCGCCAGGGTTATTAGCTCTTCCGCTACATCTAAAGGAGGGTCGGTGAGGACTATGCCGTGGCACTCTTGCAATAGGAGGTTGACCGATGGCTTATTTAAGTGTTCGGGTTGTAGCTGGGCATTTGCCCCGAGACAACTAGCGATAACATTTTGCCCCTTTTGGTCAACCATGATATAAGCTTGCCCTGACTCCTCACCTGATATGTAGTTGATTCCTTCAGTGATGACTCCTTCAGCATCGAGGATGGCTATCTGTTGTCGGGCAATGTCATCCTCTCCTAGAGTGCCTATCAGGGCAACTTCTTTAGCCTCTAAAATCCGTGCTGCGGCTACCGCCACATTGCCCCCTGTCCCTCCAGAAACCCGTGTGATATGTTTTACGGTGACTTCCTCCCCAGGCGTGGGTAAGTGATCTACGAAACAACTGATATCCCAGTTTATGGCGCCACATACTGCCAATTTGGTCATCTTATTTCTCCAATTTGGATGTTGTTTTTGTCACCCTGAGCGATAGCGAAGGGTCTAGATTCTTTGCTTCGCTCGGAATGATAGGGCGAGCGAAGGGCCCAGAATGATGAGTAGTATTACTAGGCGTTCTCAATATGCGTGATAGGAAAAGCTTCAGGAAGCGAGCTCCATCTACACCGGCGGCTACATGGATTAACTGAGAGCTATCAGAAGGTGAAATGTGGGTAATTCCCCTATCCCAACCATCTCTGGTAACTATCTCTACTGGCACTGATATGAAATTAAATAGGGAAGTGTCTAGCAGCACTGCTAGAGCTAGAGGGTCGTGAAGTTCGCACCGTCCATGGCGTTTTATAACATATTCTGCCAGTTGCGCTGCCAAGCGCGCCGCAGGGGTATGGCCAGCTTTAAGTTGTTCTAGATGTTGATTATTCAAGCAAGTTGTGGGATTCGTGGACACATCTAGCCCTACAGCGTAGATGACTGCTCCAGAATTAAGCACTATATAGGCTGCCTCTGGGTCCTGCCAGATGTTAAACTCGGCGAGGGGGGTTTGGTTTCCTTTGCCATAAGGTGTGAGTCCGTAAGCCCCTCCCATGAAAACCAGTTTGGTTAGAAATTTAGGCAGTTCAGGATGAAGCTTAAAGGCGTGAGCTACATTGGTTAAAGGACCTGTTGCCACCAGTGTAATCTCACCGGGGGCGCCTGAAACCAACTGAGCTATGAAATCCCAGGCTTTTGCTGGGTGTAGTGAAAGCATGGGAGAGGGTAAGCCACATTCTCCTAGCCCATCCGAGCCATGGTAGCTCAGGGCATTGACTAGAGGGTGTTCCAAGGGTTTTGCTGCGCCCATTGCAACTGGTATATTAGTCACACCCATGTATTCTAATACTCGGCGAGCATTGGCGCTGGTCATTTCCACCGAAGCATTGCCCGCCACAGTGCTGATACCCAGAATTTGAATCTCTGGCGAGTTTAAGGCAAGAAGCAAAGCTAAAGCATCATCAATGCCAGGGTCCATATCCAAAATGACTTGAGGATGTTTAGCAACCCGCTTTGTCATTCTGAGCCCTATGGGCGAAGAATCTCTCTTAGACTCTTCGCTTCGCGCAGAGTGACACTTATCCGTAGTTAATAAACAATCTCTGACTTTGCTCTTTTTCATTTAAGTTTTAGGAGATACACTATCATAAAATTCGGGAGGAGTATAAATTGGTAAGCAAAAGTTGACAAATACTGCAAAAATATGTGGAAACCCAAGGATATTAAGAACGTGAACTCTAATGGTTTGGATAAATGTGTGACGTAAAGAATACTCCTCGGCGACAGCAAAAAATGCTTGAGGCTAATTAAGAACTTTGTTTAGACGGAGGCATGAATGAAAACTCGTTATTTTATAGCAGTGCTAGTAGGTTTTTTAGTAGGGGTTGCAATTACTTCCATTGCAGCGGTTTTACAAGTAAACGGAATCATTAACCTTGTGAGTATAGATACCGAATGGTCAATTGGGATTTATTCATCCTCTTCTTCAGCTCCTCTCAACTTTAGTGATGAAAATGTAACCAATCCAGTTCTGACAGCTAATGATGTATCTGATGTTCCGGCAAAATTTGTTGCCGATCCCTTTCTGTTTCATGATTAGGGCACTTGGTTTTTATTCTTCGAAGTGTTAAATGAAATCAACAACCAGGGTGATATAGGGTTAGCAGTAAGTAGTGATGGATTAAATTGGTCTTATCGTCAGATTATTCTCGATGAGCCTTTTCATTTGTCATACCCTTATGTATTTCAGTGGAAGGGCGACTACTATATGGTGCCAGAAACTACCGGGGCACATTCTGTCAGATTATATAAGGCGGATGATTTTCCCTATAGTTGGTCATTTGTTAAAATTCTAATTAGCGGGGGACGACTTGCTGATCCCTCAATATTCTATCATGGAAATATGGGGTACATTTTTGTCGAGACAGGCAATAATGATACTTTGCGCCTTTACTATTCGGAAGAACTGGGAGGTCCCTATGCCGAGCATCCTGAAAGTCCTATTATAGACAAAGATGCGAATATAGCTAGACCGGGAGGCAAGGTAACTACTTTCGATGGGAGAATTATACGATTCACACAAGATGATGACCCTGCCTACGGGAACCAAGTGTGGGCATTCCAAATAACCAAACTTACTCCAGCCATGTACGAAGAGCAGATAGTTGGTAAAAGCCCTATCCTAAAAGGAGATGGCAGCGGTTGGAATGCAGACGGAATGCATCACATTGTTCCTTGCCAAGTTAACAATAATGGATGGATAGCAACTGTCGACGGTTATCATCAAGCAACAAATTTTGGGGGTAAAGTTTACTTGTTAGCGAAGAATATACTTGGTCTCTAATGAGGAGCAACGAATTCAAAAAATTAGACACCACGGCTAGAGATGTTCAATAATGCACCCACAATCGTTTATTAGACAAGAGTATATCAAAATGATTGTCACAGAAGTCATCGAGCTATTGGAGCGGGAATATGGTTCTTGGCAGTGGCAGCCAAACAGAGAGCCTATTGATGTGCTTATAGGGACAATCCTTTCTCAGAATACCTCGGATGTTAATTCAAAACGAGCTTTTGATTCGCTTCTATCTACTTTTGGTAGCTGGGAGAATGTGGTTGCTGCCCCTGTAGAGCAAATCGCTCAGGCTATTAAATCTGGTGGACTGTCTCGAATTAAGGCGGTGAGGATTAAGCAGATACTAACTAAGCTTGAAAAGGAGCAGGGTCGCATTAACCTTGATTGGCTCGGCGCGATGGATGTGACTGAAGCCAAGGATTATTTGATGCGGTTGCCCGGAGTGGGTCCAAAAACAGCTAGCTGTGTGCTCCTCTTTGGGTTGGGGAAGCCGTGCTTGCCGGTGGATACCCATGTTTTTCGAGTGGCTAAAAGGTTGGGGCTGATTAGCTCCAAGGTTTCCATAGAGGAAGCGCATGATTTGCTGCAAGAGCAAATCCCAGCCGCAAAGGTATATCAATTCCATCTCCACTTAATAGAGCATGGGAGGCGAGTATGTCATGCTCGGCAGCCTCACTGTGGTGAATGTGTATTAAGAGACGGATGCCCCAGTTCAGTTGTATCTTCCGAAACTCCGCAAATGTTATAATGCTAGCATGGCACAGATATTACGAAGTAAAAATCTGGCTACTAAGTTCCAGATATTGCTGGAAATAGCGGCAAATCAGCCAAATATACAGCAGAAAGAGGTTGCCAAAAAGCTGGATATTACCTCTCAGGCAGTCTCTGAATATGTCAGGGAATTGATAAAGGATGGCTGGCTTAGCTCCCAGGGTCGCTCTAGATACAGGGTGACTCGGGAAGGTGTAGATTGGATTTTAAGGATGGCAAGGCAGTTGCGGAGCTACACTTCATTTGTGGGCAAGGTGCTAAGTGATATTTCAACTTCTACTGCTATAGCCGATGGTGATTTATCCATTGGCCAGCCAGCATCTTTGCATATGAAAAATGGCTTATTGTTTGCCTCCAGCGATACAAGTGGTGAGGGGGCTAGGGGGGTAGTTGTATCTGCAGCTAATAAAGGTGAAGATGTTGGTATCTCCAGTGTGGAAGGAGTGATAGATCTGAAAACAGGTAAAGTCACCATAGGCAAAGTGCCTAATGTGCAAGATGGAGGGTCTCGAAATATCAAACTTGCTCGATTGAAACAGGAAATAAGCAAGGGAATGCTAGTGGGAGCGATTGGCATCGAGGCTATGGTAGCACTGAAGCAGGCAGGTATAAAGCCTGATTATAGTTATGGCGTTAAGCGAGCAGCCATAGAGGCAGCTTATTGTGGCTTGCCTATCCTGATAATTTGTGCCGAAGACGGTGTTGCAGGGCTAATGCAAAGCCTAGATGAAGAAAACTTGGAGTATAAAATCGTTGACCTAAGAAAAGAATAGTTCCCCCACCTGTCATTCTAAGCGAAGCGAAGAATCCAAAGTTCATTCCCCTCGCTGCATAAAGAGGAAGGTGAGTAAGGCAGCGATGCTTTTGGCATCACAAATCTCACCTGAGGCAATGAGCTGAGGTATCTGGCTTTGAGAGACTCGAACTAGCTCAATACTTTCAGTATCCTCAGCTACAAGGCGGCTGGGCACAAGGTCGGTAGCTAAATAGCAGTATAAGTATTCCGTGCCATAGCCGGGAATGGAGTAAAAGCCACCCAGGTTATCTATTTTGTGGGGCAAATAGCCAATTTCCTCCTGCAATTCACGGCGGACACAGTCAATAGGTTCTTCACCGGGTTCAATGCCGCCAGCAGGTATTTCTAGCAGGAACTTGCCTACAGCATAGCGAAACTGGCGAACCAAAAGCACATTATCTTGGTCATCAAGAACTACCACAGCGACACAATCGCTGTGCACCACAACTTCCCTGGTAGTTTTTCTGCCGCTAGGCTTCTCCACAGTGTCTATATGTAAATTTACTCCCCGACCATGGTAAACCTGCTGGCTAGATAGCCTCTTTTCTGGTGTTAACATAGTCTTGCTCCTTAGTTGAAGTTGTTTCGCTACCTCCTCACGAAGTTTACCCTGAGCGAGATTCTTCGGTCGAGTTCCTTCGCTCACGCTCAGGACTCTCTCAGAAAGACAAGGAGCGAAGGCCTCAGGGCTTCAGCTCACCGCAATGACATTAGAGGTGGCGAATAAGGGCCACTTCGTCACAGTCAGGAAATTTAGGGCAACGGTAGCATTCCGCCCATATCTTGCGTGGCAATTCCATTTTGTCAACCAGATGAAATCCGTGCTTCTCGAAGAAAGCTGGTTTACGGGTGAGACAAAAAACGGTAGGTATGCCTAACTCCCTAGCTTCAGTGAGGCAAGCCTGAACAAGTAAAGAGCCGGTTCCTTGATTTTGGTTTCTCTCGTCAACAGCTAAGGACCTAATTTCAGCTAAATCAAGCCAGCTAATGCGCAAAGCAACGCAGCCGGTGACTTGGTTTTCATTTCTAACTACAAAGTAATCCCTAATATTCTCATATATCTCAGATAAGGCGCGAGGCAACATCTCACCCTGGTCGGCAAAGTGATTAATCAATGGGTGCATTGAGGTGGCATCGCCTACCTTTGCTTTATTGACTTTCATGCTGCCTTCCCTCTCAGCTTCTGCCACAGTGAGCCATAGAAATAAGCTGGCTGATGAATTCTTAAGAAGCGAGCAGTATTAGGACTGAGCTTTACCCTGACACTTTGCTCGTCAGATAGAGACAAATTAACCTGCCCATCAAGGCTAAGCACAGCTTTATCTTCACTAGCGACCCTTAAGTTAACTACGCTTTGTGGGGATAATACTAGAGAGTGAGTTAAACCAAGGTGGCAGGATATTGGTTGGAGGATAAATTCTTTAGATTGGGGAGGAAGAATCGGCCCCCCGGCGGCTAAAGAATAGGCAGTGCTACCTGTAGCTGTGGCAATGATAATCCCATCAGCGCGATAAGTAGTTATTACTTCGCTATCTATTTCCACCTCTATATTAACTAAGTGGACAGTGGTGCTTCGCAACACCACATCGTTTAAGGCGGGAAGGGAGATTGCTTTGTTGTGCTCGCAATGACATGGCAAAAGCTGGGCTTCAAGCATAGCCCTCTCCTCAATCCAGCCACTACCATCAAGCAAATCAGGCAAGTTTGCTAATATCTCGTCACCACTTAATTCAGTGATGAATCCGAGCTTGCCAAAATTTATTCCTACAATGGGCACTGACAGGGGGGTTATAATCCGAGCAGTGTGGAGGATGGTGCCATCCCCGCCAAGGCTTAAGATTAAATCTGTGCCAGCTACTTGAGGTCTAGCTTTATCGTCATCCCAGGCGGAGCATCGCCAGGAGGAAACTTCTTGCGCCGCTAATAAGCCTTCCAGTTTATTAGCCAGGCTCTGAGTTTTTTCTATTTGGGGGTGATACAGAATGCCAACTCGCTTCATAGATAAAGGAAGTCTAGCATTGCAAGCTTCAAGCGTCAAAATCCCCAATTAAGGTTGTTGGATGCTCTCTATTGAGGGAATCTACTGTGCCACCGTTGCTATAGCAAGCATCTCTCTCTTCCCTTCTATTGCTACAAACTTGCAGTAAGGCTATCCTATATAGTAGGCTAGATTATAGTAAGTAAATAGGGTTGCAGGCAAGTGTAGCTGAGTTTACCTGCAAAAGTAAAAATGCAAAATGACAGGGCAAAGGTAAAAGCATTTTTAAGTTTTGAATTTGTTTAGAGCTTAGAAATTAGGAATTAATTAGGGAGGGTGGAGTATCTCTGGAGAGCCTAAATTTGAACAGGAAATCGAGATTGAGCTACCTCTCCACAAGGAAGGAGGAAAGCGAAGATGACTATTGAGGCTACAGACCAAAATTTTGACGAAGAGGTGTTAAAATCCAATTTGCCAGTGCTGGTGGATTTTTGGGCACCCTGGTGTGGTCCCTGTCGGACGGTCTCTCCCCTCGTTGAGAGATTGTCAGAAAGCCATGTGGGCAAATTCAAGTTTTGTAAATTGAATGTAGGTGAGGCTCCCCAAGTAGCTATAAAATATCAAATCATGGCTATACCTACGCTAATGTTCTTCAAAGATGGAGAGGTAGCTGATAGGGTTGTCGGGGCTGTAACTGAAAAAGTTCTCCAAACAAAAATTGAGAGCCTTTTGTAACAACTAGGTATTCTTTATGGAAGAAATATCTTTGCCTATTGCCTTTGCTGCAGGGCTGTTATCGTTTCTTTCCCCCTGCGTGCTACCTATGGTACCAGTCTATTTAGCCAACTTGGCTGGCGCCTCCTCCCTGACTCTCAAAATCAGCCGTTGGCACATTTTTCTCCATGCTGTTAGCTTTATACTGGGGTTTTCTCTGGTATTTATTGGGTTGGGTGCATCCGCAGGGCTGGTAGGTGCGGTTGTCCCCGTTAGCTTGCTTCGTAAAATAGCCGGCGTTCTGCTTCTAGTATTCGGAGCCTACTTACTTGCTGCTGTCAAGCTGCCCTGGCTCAATTATGAGGCGCGTCTCAAACACTCCTTTGGCAGTAACACAGGATACTTACGCTCCATCCTGGTAGGGGCTGTTTTCTCTCTAGCGTGGATGCCTTGCGTAGGTCCTATACTGGCTGGGATTTTAGCCCTGGCTTCAAGCTCGCAGACAGCATGGCAAGGGGTTCGCCTATTGTCTGCTTACTCGTTAGGGTTGGGGCTACCCTTTATCGCTGTTGGGCTAGCGCTGGGAGCGGCAACTCCCTTGATGGGATGGCTTAGCCGCCATGCTAACATAATCTTAGTGCTTAGTGGTTTATTGCTTATAGCAGTAGGTATATTAATGCTTGCCAACATTGTCCATTTCACTTTGTGAATGTGGAGGATTATTATGTATCGAGGAGAGGTAAAACAACGAACAATACTCAGCATGTTAGCTGTCTTTTTAATATTGATTTGTTGTTTTTCCGGATGTGGCCTAAGCGTAGCTCCAAAGGTGGGAGCCTTGGCCCCAGGCTTCACACTCCCCACTCTTGATGGGCAGACAGTGAGCTTGGACGAAATGAGGGGACAGCCAGTGGTGCTTAACTTCTGGGCTACATGGTGTAGGCCCTGTTGTATGGAAATGCCCTACCTTCAAGAGGCTTTTAACCAAAAGGGGGAGGAAGTAAGGTTTATTGCTATCAACCTGGGAGAGAGTGAAGGAAGAGCTAGAGAGTTTGCTCAGGATATGGGAATAAGCTTTATTATAGCTCTGGACCAAAATGGAGGGGTGGGGAGTGCCTATAATATCAGGGGCATCCCTACTACTTTCTTCATAGATAAGAAAGGGATTATCTGCCATATAAGGGGGGGTGCCTTTGGTAGTGAGGATGAATTGATGGTGTTGTTGGAAGGCTTGTAGGCTATCTGGCTAGGATTGCCATATATTTACCTTTGCCTTCATCTAAAACGCACATGACCCGCAGGTCTTTACCGTGAAAACTATACTTTTAGTGGCTACGCCCCCATAATTATCAGACACTGTTACCGTAACAGTAACTTGGCCTCCTCGAAGGGGGGCAGTCCAGGTAACTACAGGTCCCTCCCCGGGGATATTGCCGCTACCGTATATTCCATCATATGCCCATTCATAGCTCAACTCATCGCCATCTGGGTCAGAAGCAATGCACTCAATGTTACAGTTTTTGCCTTTCAAGATTTTATATCCCGTAGATATTTCCTCTAGGTATCTATGTTCAGCGGTGGCAATTAGGTTCTCGATAATCGGCGGATTGTTGGGCGCTACGTTGATAGTCAATGAGTCTGTGCTTTCACCACCATTGTCATCTTTCACCTCAACCGTGATGGTATAAGTGTCCGCCGTTTCAGGAGCGGTCCAGGTGATTACGGGACCTGTGCCGGAAATGCTACCGCCGCTAGCTGACCACTCATAGCTTAACTTATCGTCATCGGGGTCAAAAGCATCGCAAGTAATTGTGCAGTGGCCCAGGGGGATAACCCGCTCATCACTGGTGCTTAAGGGGTTAATTTGCGGTGGATGATTTTCTCTTACGCTGATAGTGATTGATTGTGTAGCCTTATTGCCGTCTTTATCAGTCACTTTGACCGAGATGATATATTCACCGGGCTCATCGGGAGTGGTCCAAATAGCTACAGCACCTTCCCCCGAGATACTCCCTCCACTAGCCTGCCATTCGTAGTTTAGCTCGCCACCCTCTGGATTTGAAACAGTACACTCAATCTGGCAACTGCCTGAAGGCAGAACTATCTCTTGCTCAGCTTGGAGGCTAGTGATACTCAAGGAAGGATTAGCTGGGGCTGGGGCACAGCCAGCTATGAGAAAAATGATGATGGCCCAAATGGTAAAGCAAGGCATCACTTTATTTGGTTTAGAGAAAACTGACTTCATTTGAGCTCTTCTCTTTTCCTCTTGGTAAACCAGGGCCGAAAATCTAGAAATCTGCTGGGATGAAACAACAGAATAACCAAAGCTAAACCAAAAAGCACAATATCAAAAAATAGAGCTTGCAGCGGCGACATCGCTCCCAGCAATTCCTCCCATATACCAAAACAATAGGCGCATTCGGGAAATTGTTCTATACCCTGGCTCACTGCCCAAGAATTACTGGCCATAAATCCAATCGTAAGTGGAAGACATAAAGCTGCGGCGACTCTGGGGAGCACGCCCAGGAGTAAAAGAATTCCTAGAGCTATCTCCCCCCAGGGGAGGCAATAGCCGATAAGGTAAGCCACGGTGGGAGTCCAAAAAGATTGCAATAAGAGGTCGATAAATTCTGTTTGCCCTGGTATTTTACCAGTGCCGGAGACCAATAGAGTTAGTCCCAAAAATATGCTTGGTCCCAAGATTATCAAGTTCCTTTGCCAGCCGCTTTTTAACTCTTGTTTCATAATGTGCATAACTAAATATAACTCAATTCACTCCCATCAAGGCTGCTACCTCAATTGCTTGCCCAAAGCGACAGGGAGAGGTGTAATATTGTAACACACTCAAGTTTGAATCCAGAGCACCACATAATATATCCCTACCCCTATAAAGATAATGGAAACTACCACACGAATGATTTTCTCAGCGCGGGTGAGCGCGTTGAGCCAGGTAGAAACTTTGGCCACGCCAGCAGATATAAGAATGCCAAATACTAAAACGGGGAGTCCAGTGCCTATAGCAAATACCGCTGGCAGTGTTACACCGCCGTCAGATTTAAGAGCTAAAGGTATCAATACTCCAAAGAACAGAACAGCACTATAAGGGCAAAAGGCTAGAGCGAAAAGAACGCCCAGGAGAAACCCACCTATCATGCCCCAGTCAGCGACTTTTCCTCCTACCGAAGATAGCTTTCCACCTCCCAAACCAAAAGAAAGCTTATTGATGTTTAGCATTATTAGCCCTACCACTATCAGAAGTGGCCCTAGGATTCGCTCACCAAAATCTTGAAGAAATGAAGCAACTCCAGGGATATCAAGCCCAGCCACAATGATCAAGATACCAAGGATGGAGTAGGAAAACATGCGCCCCAGTGTATAGAGTATTCCAGTCATGACAGCGTACCTGCGGTCTGTCACCCTGCGACTAACATATGCTATAGCAGCAATGTTGGTAGCCATAGGACAGGGACTAATGGCAGTTAGCAATCCCAGACACAGCGCTGAGAGCACCGGGATATTAATGTTTCCCGTAATGCCCCCCAAATCCATCATCCCTCCCCCTTGAAGCTTTTCTCGATTTTGCTCTTCAGTGCCTCGACAAACGCTTCGTCCTTGCCAATAAGAGTATAAATCTCTGTCGCCTCTTTAATATGGTCAGTGCCATCTCTTATCGTATTAATAAACAGGGATGAGGTAAAAGCGCCATATTTCTCGACAATGGCAGCATTTTCCTCGTTCTTCACATTGAGCGTCTTAAAAGTCACCTTGCCACTAGCCAGTTCGTCCTTAAAGTAAGTTTCTATGGTATAGCGCGTCCATTCCTCGACGTATAGACAGGAATGGCAGCGCTGTGTACGGTGAAAATAAACAACATCAACCCTGTCAGCCGGACCTAAAGGTGATAGCTCCCCACCGTTTGTTATGGGAGGCGCAGTAGAAGATGTTGCACAACCTGCCATTAGCGACAAGGCTAAACATAGTAAGATGAGAGGGTATAGAATCCTGATTACTTTATTCATTGTAACTGCGTTTACTCCCTTAAAATACTATCAATAATAAGCTCTTTTGCTCTCTCTACTTCCTCTTCAGAGATGTATTTATCAAGTCCTAGTCCTTTACCAATATCCATATGAAGGGCTTTCTTTTTCATGCCTATATCCCTGACCAACACAATGCTCTTGGTTACTTTGAACCCAGCCTCCTCTACAATCTTCTGACTGCATCCCAAGGGACAACCATCAACAGTGATGACCTTCCTTGCCGCCTTAGTCTTTCCTAGAACAGGCTTTACCTTTAGTGCCACTGGTGGCAAGCAGGCCGATAGCCACTTTTTCCAGGCCAAGCTCCTTAACCGCTTCCAGGCAAGCTAAGCCGCTAGTTATACCCGTGTTTGAAAAACCGCCAAAACAGGAGAATATTACATTCTCATGAGTTGGCATACCTTCCTGCCATTCTTTCTCTTCTGCCATAAGTGCATCTCCTTAATTTTTAGGTTTTAATATTGTCGCTCCTACTCTCTCAAATCAAGCAATCTGTTTGCTACTTCCTCTCCTCAATCCATTCTTTAATCTCTTCAGGGCTGGGAATTCTGCCTTCGGATACCTTGGCGCCATCAATGATAACGCCAGGGGTTAAGAGTACACCTTTAGTAGTGATAGCCATTATGTCCTTTACCTCCGACACCTCTACCTCTTGTTCCAAGTCCATCTCCTTTACCATCTTCTGCACATTTTTCATGGTGGCATGGCACTTAGGGCAACCTGGTCCACAAATCTCAATCTTCATAGTGCACCTCCTTACTGGCAATTCAGACAGCCGAAGCTGCCACATGCCGCTTATTTACTCGCCTGCTCCTTGTCCTGAAAGCCTTTACCTCCATATTACTTCATTCCTGCTTCCCGCAGGGCGGAAATTAAGGACTCTCTACTGGGACAGACTCCCATTATTTTGACCAATTCTCCAACAACTACTGCTGGTGCTGCGGTCAGATTGTATTTTCCGAATAACTCATTGCGTCCTTTATAGGTAATTACCTCCACCTTGTCACCAAATTCCTCTTCAATTTCCTTCAGCAGTTTGGACAGACTGATACCACCGGAGCAAGTTGGTACTGATAAAAATGCCTCAATCTTTACTTTGCGCATAGACCGCTCTCCCTTAATGCATTAGCTAAGGTGGTTCGACTGGGACATATTCCTTCAATTCTAATCTTCTCATCAATGACGACTGCGGGTACACAGCTAAGCTTATATTCCTCAAATTTGGCTGTGGCTTCCTCCCCAATAAGCTTGATTACCTCCAACTGACCCTCATATTTTTGGGCAAAGTCATCAGCAAGTGCTAAAACAGCGAGGCATCCCGGGCAGGGTGGGTCTCCACTGAACACCTCCATTTTTACCTTCATTACTGTTCTCCCAACTCTTTCTTAATCGCCTTTTCTAATTCACCTTCAGACACGACCTTTCCTGCAGCCATAACCTTGTCATTTATTACTACACAGGGCGTAAACATTATGCCGTATCTCCTCCCCTCGTCCGATATAGCAGGAAATTTGGCTAGTTCTATCTGCTCAGGATATCTCTCAGCCACCTTTGTAGCTACCTTCTCTACCTCCCTACACTTTGCACATGGTGGCGTTGAGTGAAAAACTTTTAATGTGACCTCCATTTAGCTCACCTCCTTAAATTTTAGTTTTTCTCCTCAAGTCAAGATAAATCCAGCTATCCAGCCAACCAGGGTTCCTAGAATAATGATGGTCGGGACATAAACCAGAGCTTTCTTAAATCCAAATACCTTTCCTATAGCTAGCCAGTTGGGCAAGCTGATACCTGGGCCAGTAAGCAACAAAGCCAAAGCAGGACCCTTGCCCATTCCCAGACCCATCAGAGTATCCACAAATGGAGCCTCAGTCATAGTGGCAAAGTAAGTAACTGCACCAATCATAGTGGCAAGGAAAGATTGCCTTAGCCCGGCTCCACCCAGCCATGTCTCTATCCATTCCTGTGGCAGAGCAGCGCCAATGACCCCGACTATAAACACGCCAATTAGAAGAAGGGGGAATATCGTGCGCACAAACCACCACGACTCTTTCAGCCATCCCTTTATCTCACCCCATGTTTTCACCCGCCAGGCATAAAGAGCAGCTACTGCTGTCGCCCCTGCCCATACATAAACCTTAGCTAGATAGGAGCCTCCCGTCACGGCATAATTGGGAGCCAGAAGGGTGGCAACTAACAGTAAGAGCAGTATAATGTCCCTTTTGGTCATCATTTTCCCCCCAGTAGCCTTGATGGTTAGTGCTCTCTGATGCTCTTCCTTGCGGAAAGCAAGGGACATCACTGCACCAACGATGAAAGACACCGATAGGGCAGCTACCACTCTGGCTATAACCATTTGAGAACCGAGAATCGAACCAGTATAGACTAGAGCCAAGATGTTAGCTGCTGGAGCAACCCAGAGGAGGATGAAAGCGGGACCAATTCCAGCCCCTCCATGATAAATGCCGCTGGCAACAGGGATAACAGTGCACGAGCAGACTGATACAAAGAAGCTTCCGCCGCCAGCAATACCAAAGGATTTGATCTTGCTGGCAGCGCTGCCCAGATAGCCAATAATTGTCTCTCGGGAAACAAAGGATACTATTGCCCCGGCTAAAAGAAATGCCGGGACAAGGCATGTGAGCACATGCAAAGCAATATATCCTTTCAGTGCATTTAGCCCAGCCAGTAAAAGCTGTTCAGCCATCCCATTCTCCTAAAGTAGAAGCATTTATGCACATAGCCAAATATAACTGTCAAAAAAATTATTTGCCCACTGTCCTCGGCCCACATCGCACAGCGCGACTTAGCCTCTCTCTGTCCTGCGATATAATCTCCTCGTTAACGAGCGAACGGCGGAGCATTTCAATTAAAGAGGTGGCATAGCTGTTTGCCGTTTGCTCATCAATAGAGTAAACAATCCATAATCCGTCTCTCCTGGACTTAACAAAACCAGCGCTCTCAAGAATACGCAGGTTGCGCGAGGCGCGGGATTGGGAGATATCCAGCGCCTGCATTATCTCACAAACGCAGCATTCTCTTTCCAATAGGACTTTCAAAATCCTGACCCTGGTCTCGTCGGATATTGCCTTAACTGCTCTGATAAAATCCTTCATGGTTTAATTTTATATGGTTATATGTGCATAAATGCATTTACTTGGCTATTCTATATCAGGAAAATCTTACTTGTCAAGCGACTGGAGATGAGATTGTTTACTAATTAGTAGTGAATGTCACTCTGAGCCCTGCGCTACCTGTCATTCTGAAGGATGAGCCGAAGCCCTGAGCATAGCGAAGGGGAAGCGACTGAAGAATCTCACTCAGGACAGGCTCCGTGAAGAGTCTAAAAGAGATTCTTCGCCCGTAGGGCTCAGAATGACAAATAGAATTCCTAATTACTCCTATAGCCTGCTTTTGCCAGTATCCTTTTAACAGATAAGTAAGCAGGCGAATCTTCCGATAATTCAAGCAATGACCTTCCAATTAAATTATATTCCTCTACATTTCCCTGTACAATTATACTGGGTAATTTTACATGAATCCTTGGAAGCAAGGCCATGAGTTCTGAGCAAAGAAATGTCACTCAAAATCCTCTCTGTGCTGCCATTAGCAACTATCTCTCCTGCATCCAGCACCACAGTCCGCTGGCATAATGCCCCTACCATCTCCAGGTCATGGGCGGCAACGATCTTAGTCACCGGCAGTTGCCTCAACAGTTCAATTGAACTCCACTTGCTTCTGGGATCAAGATTGCTGGTAGGCTCATCTAGAACCAGAAGCTCCGGTCTCAGGGAGAGAACTGTAGCAGTGGCAATCCTTTTCTTTTCACCGTTTTTACATTCCTCACAGATTTTGGCAGCATAAGCTGCGACCAACTGCAGCGGTAGCCTACAGTCGTCTCTACCTTTTTAAGGCTCTTTTCAAAATTCCTTTGGGGTCACTGACCAGTAGCACAATTTCCCACACTAAGAGGGCAAGAATGATTACAGAAAGTCCAAGCAACGTTGCATCTGGATTTATTTCAAAAAACTCTCCCCCTTCTGTTAAATATGCTATCACGTGGTCAACGAACCACATGAGTGTTGCCCCCCAGAATATCAAACTCAATAAGCCCAACTTATATTTGTCTTCTGGAGCCTTTACATACCATATTGCAGTTGTGATTACCGCTGCTAGAGCGGTCATGATGAGCCACATTATTCACCTCCGCTGGTAGGTTTAACTTTTGCTTCTGGCATAGCCTTGGCCCTTAGTTCAACAACCATAACTATTATTGCCCAGACGACTGTTACGGTTATGGCCATAGCTACACCAAATATCGCCATTTCATGAAGCATTGGAGCTACATCTGCCGGATTTCCCATTGCTGTCAAAAAGGGCGGCCATGGGACAACCTCTCCATGCCATACATGCTCCAACGCCAGCAGTGCAGTTCCACCCCATAATAGCTTATTCAGCCAGCTCAATCTCTGGCTCCACTTCAACCCTGCATTATCAGTCCTTTTCCCACCAACTTTCTTTTCTCTGTTCTCCACAACTTTCTGCACAACGGTTGTCACAATAGCCTCTCCCATAGGTATAAGAAAACATGCCATCTTTTTTTACCTCCTTTTAACGTTTGTGATTAATTGTGATAAGCACTAATAAAAATTTTGCCTTTACATTGTCATTTTCACCCCCTTTATTGTATTGGTCGCCCTCACAGCGTAGGCTACACAACCGGCAGCTACAACACAGCCAGCCGCTGCTACTGGTGCAGTAATAAAACCATCAGGTATATGCATAGAAACACCTCCTCAAAATTACTTTCTTAAGCTGCAAGCTGTCAGCTAACTAGGGTATTACCAATTTGGCGGACTTCGGATTATTTCTCATATCCTTAAAGTTATTACAACCGATTGCCATTGCAATCAATTGCATTAGCGAGGCAAAAAAACTTAGCCTCCCACCTGGCAATCGTGGCACTTTCTTGAAATAGCTAGATGCCTTATGCCAGCATAAAAACTATAATCACGATAGCCTTTTTCCTGGAGACCTTTATGGCAACTCATTTTGAAATTGATTGTATCAGGATAAGAAAATTATTGCCAATAGGTTGCTGATGCAACAACTTACTTACCATTGGATGTTGATTTATCCCTGAATAATTTTGGGCAACTTCGCTTTTGGATGGCTGAGCTATGGACACTGACTCTGGACTCCCTGCCTTAGGGTCTTCTTTGCTGGGAGTTGTCCTTCCCTTTCTGTTTCCATCTGCGTATCCATTAGCTTGGCTACTGGGCAGCCTCCACATTTGCTGCAGTGGCTCAGGATTTTTTTCTGCTATTTGTCTGCCTATTTTCATCTTCTTACTCACAAGTTATGATTGCGATTACTCTCTTTTGAGCGGGTGGGGCTGCGAGCATTAACTTTGTGTTTTCCTGGCTTAGAGTTCTTTGTTCAGTATTTTGCCTTTAAGGGTGTCCCACTGTTCCCTGGTAAGGACGCAGGTGTTGTCTCTTTCTCCTATTTCCACTCGCTCATCGGTTATCTTGACCACCGGGCAGCACGAGCCTGCACTACATAGGCTTACAATTTTCATGCTTTACTCCTCCTTTCTTTTAAAATCTCTAGGGTCCCCTGTTTAGCCCCACCCGCAGCTTAGGAAAGACCCTATGGCTAGGAAAGGTAATATAAAAAAGCTAATAGCTGATAGCTGATAGCTATTAGCTGAAAACTATCTTCAAATTTCAATCCTCCAACCATGAGAATATATGTTGAACCTTTTTGAATCGGCAAATCCTATAAGTGTTATCCTGTATTTATTGGCTTCTTTTACAGCTAAGTCTGTGGGTGCAGCGATGCTTATGACTATGGGTATGCCGCAGAAAATTGCTTTCTTTATCGTGGAAGCCGTTTGTCGGCAGGAGGTAACTAGGAAGCTATCGGATAAATCGATTCCGTCTCTAATTGCCAGACCGATGGCTTTGTCTATGGAGCAATGCCTGCTTATATCCTCGACAAATTTGCCCGAATGGGCAAACTCAAATTGATTCACTGTAACTCCTTCGAGGTTTTTGCCCTTCGGCAAAATATCTCCACAAATCCCAATAACATGTGTACATCCAGTTTTTCGGAACAAGAAACTATTTTTAGCTAAGCATTCTACCGAATAAAAAATCTCTTTGCTGGTTAATTTTTTATTGGACTCGCATGGTTGAGGAGTCTTCAGTAACCCTTTAACAAATGAAAGCTCAACATTAAATTCATTGTCTGCAATTTTCCTGATCTGGGAGAAGGAAGGATTTATACCCCTTGATGTCAAATTGCCGAGTATCATTTCTTCCAGGTCAGTTGAGATACAGTAGAATTTATGGATCTCTCTGTCTATTCTAACAACAACCTCCTCTTCACGGATGACCTCATCCACCTTTTTCTCAGCACGGGTCTGAAGACCCGTGCCTACGAATATAGGTGTATCATCCTTGGAAACCACAGAGATTTCTATTTCCGAAATTCTTTTTTCCATGATTTATGGAAGTCCTTTATATCATCTATTATGCACTTGCAGGCATCGAAGGCTGCCCATCTGTGGGACGCTGAAACCGCTACCAGTAAAATGCTTTCTGATACTGGTAGAAATCCGACTCGATGTATTATTGCAACATCCTCTATATCAAATCTATCAATGGCTCCTTTTTCTATTTCTTTTAGTTTCTGAACGGCGTTCTCATTGTCCTCGAATTCCAATCCTGAACCTTCGGGGAATTCACGCACAGTGCCCAAATAAGTTAGTATGGCACCTATTCTTGGGCTCTTCATCTTCTTAACTATTTCATCGACGGAGAAATCGCCTTTTCTTATCTCAATCATTTCAGTATATCCCTTTACAATAACATCAACCTCGTGAGATTGCTTCGCCTTCGGCTCACAATGACTTAAAAGAACTGCTTGAGCCCTTACCTAAGGGCTAGGACTTATAAGCTTGTTTTAGCCAAAAATCCATATCCTAAAATTGCCTCTTACTATCTACAATCCTGTAGTATTTCTTCTGAGTGATTCGTTACAAAATTCGTGATGGTCTGTAATTCCTGCTTTGCAGAGGAGCCAAACATCTTCTCTAATCTTTTTGCTTGTAGAATGTCTTCAATGCGTGGGATAGATTCAGAAGGCGTTTCTGTAATCCACCACTTTATATAATCGAGGATATGGTGTAAATACCAAGCCTTTATGTACTCCACCCCCTTTTGACGCAAGAATTTTAGCTGGATTTTCCTGGCATATTCTTTATTTCTGCCAGAATCATGCCTCATAAACTGTCCTATAGTAATGTGGGTTGGTCTGCCTTTACTATAAATTTTTGCATCTGGGTCTCTATCGCAAAAATCTAAGAACTCTTGGCATTTTTGAGGGAAATCGATTATCAGATTAATAAAGACAGAGACTTCTTTGGATATTCCCATTTGTTCAGCCCACTTATTGTGGATTTCCCATTTAGGCATATCCCACCCCCTTACCCTTCGAGCCAGATATAAGCTCCATTGCCAAATGCCAAGCATTTGAGCGAGCGAACACTTAAATTTCAATCCTTCTTTCTTTACCTCTACTTAGATATTGACGATATAATTCGTCACCCACCCAGCCAATCTCGGCTCCTGCAGCTGTGGATTCAAGCAATATCCACCTACCATTCTCTTCTGGAATCTCCCTTGTATATGCATTTGTTGGTATTTGGGCAATATAGTTTGGGCTTACATATGCTTCAACAAATACATGGACTGGAACAAAAACGAGAGCGACCCTAAAACCATTTGCCCGCAGTAAGGTGGCCAGAAGAATAGACTTACAATCACAATCTCCAGCACCGACATATATAGTTTCAAGTGCGTCAGCGAAATAGTCTTCATCCCAAGGGTCTGGCATGTAATCGATTTGCTCAGCAACAAATCTGTATATTTTCTCAATCCTGCATATCTCGTTCATATTGCAGCCTTCCGTCAATTGGGCTGCTATTCTCCTAATTTCAGGAAGTGTGGCATCAGACATTATAGTCTTCTTCATTCCTTTCTCTAAGGAAGGTCTTTCCATGGCTTTCTTTACACCATAGCCGACCAAACTAAGCAATAACAAACCTAATAACTTCTCATCATCTTTTGGCATATTACCCTCCTCTTCTTTATGTTTCAAAGATCGTGCGACAAAGCCAAAGCAACTCTATCCACAATCGTCGCTATCAATTTCATATAACATTTTTGCGTTTGTAAAGTGCCGAAGGCATTTGGGCAAGCGAAGCTCATAATGTTCAAAGTTTCTCCCATGTGCCTTTATAGCCAAAACTCCTTTCCACACCTCTCGCAATATTTAGCAGATATCCTATTCGGTTTTCTGCAAAAATTACAATATTTGATATTCTCTGGTATGGGGGCTTCAGGTCCAAATATCTTGGTTTCAATTGGAAACTTTGAGCCCTTGATTGCATATTCCAATTGTTTATCATCTGTCTTTGCTACAATGATGCCTCTCACCTGTTTTCCCTTTGCAAGATTCTCATGAACCCAAGCCATATATTTTTGGATTTGTCCAACCACTTCATAAGACCCGCTGCCTTTCTTCAATTCCACCACCATAAGGTTTTCGTCTTTGTCTTTGCACAAGATGTCTATAAAACCAACAGAGGTTGGGTATTGCCTTCCCACCACCCCTAAGCCCTCCTCCAATACACCTGGATTTGATACTATAGAGTCCTCTATTTCTGATTCTGACACCTCGCTCACCACTTCAGTATCTTCCAAGTCCCCAAGAGCCCACTCATCTTTTACTCGCTCCTTTGCAATTTGAGAGACCTTGTCGGAAATACCCTCAATCTGAGGAAGCTTCTCTTTATAAGGTTGCATCACATCATATATAAATTTAGGAATTATGAAATCTATGCTGACATTGCCATTTGCACTCACGTAAAACACCCAATAGCCAATGCCCAACTTAACTAATTCGTCCCCAAATTGCCAGAAGCTATATTCGTGTTGCTCATATAGAGAGATTAAATACAAGCCACTGGGACGTGAGATTTTCTTGAATCTGTATTCCTTTAATTCTTGAGCAAACATCACATTGAATAGATATGTCCATTCTTTTGTATCAATTTCAAAGTAGGAGATTTCCCCCGTTTCCTCATTTACTCTGATAGGAAAATCCAAAAGCAGTTCGTATTTATCACTATACGACTCATCTCTTGCCCTGTGTTCTTCAGCCTTATGCAAAGATTCCTGGATTTTTTCTGGGATATAGTTCAATACAAAGGACAGTATTTGCGTATCTAATCCAGAAGAGATTACTTTAAGCCTTTCCTCTGTGTTTTCAGCTAACATCCTAGAAGTCCTATTCATCAATATTTTATCCAGCGAGTCTGTATCCTCATCATATGTTTCATAGGATAAAAAATCAGGCATGCTATTTAAAGATTCTATGAATATGTTCATCTTTTCCTTGATTTGTGGGACCAGCAAATTGTGCCTTTTCTGAAGATTCCTCTTGCAAGTAGTTCCTAACCACTTCTTGAATTCTCTCTCATGCTTATGGTATCCAGTCTTTGACGGCAAGCAATACGAGAAGACCCACAAGATATCCAAAAGCGTGTAATCTCTCTTAGCGAGAACAGAACTATCAACGAATTGCTCTATTAAATCTCTATTGTTGTCCACCTTTAACCTCCTCTCAACTGTCTATAATGAAAAGTGTCAAGCTGCTTCATTTCTGCCTTTTCTCATCTAACAGTCTTTTGATGTCTTCCTCTAAGGCGTCTCCTCTGAGTATCCTTGGAACTAATTCCCCGTTTATCAAATGCAAAGCTGGCTGAACCTTCTGTAGCAAGCCAGCAACTTCTGGTCCTTCTATCATCTTGACGCTGTCTTTCTGCAAAACACCTATTTTTGTCAGACCGCCACAATCGGGAGCTATTTCTATAACTTCGTTTATGGTGTAAGCAGCTACAGCCATCGCTTCATTGACGGTGATGTCCTGAATCCAGAGATTTTTTAGAAGCATCTCGGCAAAAGCTGCACCAGAACCGACAGTGCCATAGTCCTCCACTGGTTCTACAGTTCCGTCTCCGTGAACAATCCCCGAATAGAACTCGGTCTCGTTTTCTTCTATAGCTTTGGCACCAAAGACTAAAATAGGGGAAAAGTATTCCCTCTCATCTATATCTAATAATTTCGACCTTTCTATGTTATATTCCTTGTGCAAAGCCAACACCGTCTTCTCCAAGGTGTCCACGCATTCGTCTTCACTCAGGGTAGAACCTTTCTCACGCCTCTTTTCTTTAAGCGTAAACTTTATAGCATCAACAGCTTTGCGTATATGAGCAACTGCTCCTGCACCAGCAACTATGAAGCTGTCATCCAACTGATACATCTTGTTTGCGTTGAGCCTCTTGATGGGAACTCCCCTGCTGAACTCGACCTGGCTGTCAGATGCAATCACGATACCGTCAACACATTTGATGCTTATAACTATTGTCATTTTGGATTTCCCTCCTGTAACATTCCTATCATCTCCCAAATCACCTTTTCCTTCACCCGCACATAGGTCTCGTCATCAATACCAAGAGCTTGCCTACAGCTATCACGCATAATACAGTCTTTGGCAAGCCCGCAGCAGTAACCTATGTTTTTATAACAGGTAACGCTCATTGCTTTCTTTACATCGGCCTTCGTCTTCCTCACTTTTTGGTCTATTTCCTTTAATGATTCTAATTTCGTAACCAGTCTTTGAAGTCTGCGTTGCTCCCTCTCATCCTCTTCTTCAGAAATAACTTCTTTTGCCTCCAGAATAACCTCGTCGAAATTCATAATGCCCAGCTTTTCCATCTAGATCTCCTTACCCTCCTTCGTCTTAAAGTTCCATTCCCTATCTGATATTGAAAGCTCACTGTATTTTATGCTTAGTGAGAGTTTTAGCCAAGCTTATATCAATGAAAAGGAACATCCTAAAGCTAGAGCCATCATGCTTCTGCAAGCTTCAAATGCTAGTTCTCTGCGATAGTATCGCGCCTATTCTTGGGCTCTTCATCTTCTTAACTATTTCATCGACGGAGAAGTCGTTTCTTCTTATCTCTACCATCTTAGTATTTGCTCCTTCGGAGAAATCCTACCAGATATCAAAAATCAAAGATAAAATTTTGCGAAGCAAAAAGGGGACTAAATAAGGAACATTCATTTTAGTTTTGCCAAAGGCAAATAAAATTACAACTCAAAATGTAAAAAGGCTTTACTAAACTGATTTTTAACTTTTGCTCTGTCATTTTGCATCTTGATTTTTGCTTTTTGACTTTCCTTTAGTATTTTGAATTTCGTGCTTAGAATTTATCCGTATTTGGTGCTTATTTCAGTATGCCTCTCACAATAACATCAACTGCTTCTTCCTCATTTAATCCCCTTGCCATCAATGTTTGCATTTGCTTCTTATCTATACTGCCGATGGCAGCTTCATGAGTAACCTTCGCCTGCTTATCATTCACATATACCATCGGTATTGCCCTTGCTATCACTCCTTCTCCATTCACGATTTCGAGGCAGTCAACATGCCCTCGGGCGAAGGGGGCGTTGCCATATGTTTCACCCCGGACTACTGCTTTGGCATTATCATTTAATACCAAACGACTTTTTGCCAAACCGCGAGCCTCGGCGCCATCCAGATGGATTTTCTCCACTATACTTATGTCGTCTTCCTTTTTGCCAGAGACTTTTACCATGAGCTCGCTATTGCTTTTTTCCTCGCCAAAAATCTCAAAATCGTAGTCCAGCATGCCCACGCAGCCTTCAATTAAGACGAAGGTGCTCTGCCAAACGCCTTTCTTGCCCACCCTGATTTTTGCCTTAGGAATCACCTTAACCCCACCGAATTCTCCATGATAATGAGTTTCATGATAACTAAACTTGGCATTATCCCCGATATTTATGTCGGCGTTCATCTTATGTATTACGGCGACGGCGTTGGGGAAAATACAATGGGCAATAACATTTACCTCGCTGCCAGCTTGCGCCTCTACTTTCAATGTGATTTCTTGCAATCCCTCCTGAGGCAAAACGCCAAAACACAAATGGACAGGGTGTTTAATTTTTACCCCTTCCTCCACTAAGAAATAGATATTAACGCCAGTTTCTGTCTCCTCTGTCTCTACTTTTATTCCCGCAGCCTCGTTAGCGCTGAGGACTTTATTTTTATGGATAACAAGATTGCCTGCATCCCTGATTTTCAAGGCATTCAGGTTACCACCTGCCTTGCCATAGGCTTCAAGCATTGCTTCATATTCTTTAACAACAATCATTTCTTAAACTCTCTTATACCTCTAGCGTGCCAATGTGGTTACAAGTTTGACAATTACTCTTAAACCACTGACACATTTCCTCAGGTAGTCCGGTATTGATTACTTTCCCTGCGCACATTACCGACACCTCATCGGCTACACTCACTGCCTCCTCGCTATGCGTGATTAAGAGCACTGCGGAGCCTTGTTTACTCATTTCGGTTATCCCATTCATAATATGGGGCAATGAGACTACATCTATGCCGGAATCGGGCTCATCTAATATAACTACTTTCGGCTTTATAGCCATGACAGAAGCAAGCTCCACCCTTTTCCTCTCACCTCCACTTAGACTCACATCAATGGCTCGGTTTAGATACTCTGTCGGGGGAAGTCCAACCATCCAGAGGTAATTTTCAATCTCACTTAAACTCAAATCTCTATTTAAGTTCAGATATTCCTTTATGCTAAGCCCTTCAAACCTCGCCGGCTCCTGCCAAGCCAGGGTTATCCCCATTTTTGCTCTCTGTGAAATGGTGCACTGAGTGATATCTTGACCCTCAAATATTATGTTTCCCTCATCAGGATAACTTATCCCCATTATTAAGCTAGCCAGAGTTGTCTTTCCGGTTCCATTTACCCCCAACAAGCCATGTATCTTCCCTTCCTTTACTTCCAGATTCAACCCATCAATTACAGGCTTGCCATTTAGCGTTAGTTTGAGGTTCCTCATTTCCAACATTTGTCTCGTCTCTCTTTAAGTTTGCTGCCGGTGCTTTAAAATTTAGTTAACATTCCTGACATAGCTTGCCTTTTACCTGCTGTTGTGTAAGGGGCGCCTAAGCAAAAGTTGCCCCAATCCAATCACCAACATAATATGTCACAACTATAACTACTACTGCAATAATCAAGTGCTCTGCAACTGCTTTCCAAGGTTTCCCTTTTTGTTTCTTAGCGATACTAAAACTGAGGATACTTAGCAGGGATAAGCCCCAAATTATGCTTACCACAATTGCTGTTGAAAGTTCAAATAACAAGACTGGAATAATAAATGTTGATGCAAAAATAAACTTAGAGAAAAAGGTAGAAATTGTTGATTCCCATATTTCTTTTGCAGTATGTTTATTTTCAGATTCTTCAGAAATATGAATACCCAATGCATCTGAAATTGCATCTGCTATAGCTATTGTTAATATACCGCCAAGAACAGCGAGTTTTGAGTGGGTGCCAGAATATAAGCCAATCATTAGCCCAAGCGTTGTGATTATTCCAGAGGTTAGACCAAAACTAAATCCTACTTTCAGCGAATGTTTCATAATTAGCAAAATCCCCTACAAGCAGTACAACTCGTGGCAGAGCATGTGCTGCAAGGGGAGCTTCCACCAATTGGGGCAGATACTTCTTCCACGCCTTTGGAGAAGGAAGCAAAAGAAGAGAATACTCGTTCAGCGTCATTATGGCAATAGGGGCAAAGAGCATTTTGGCTAGGCTGGCTTAAGGGGCGAAGCAATTCAAACTTAAGATTACACTGAGGACAAAAATATTCATAGATAGGCATTTTTACCTCCTTTCCCCTCCTCAAAGGCTTTTAAGAATGCTTCGGGGACTTGAGGAACATGGGTATCTGCCCATCTTTTAAGGCAAGTAAAGGAGCAGAAATTATAGTGCTCAACCGCTCCTAGTCCTTTCCATTGAGAAACCGTGAGCCATCTGCTGAGTACCTCACAAGGTCGCTCTCCCGTGGCATACTCCAACCTTTTACCACAAGAATGGCAAATAAAAGTTGGCTGTCGCATTTTAGTCCCTAAACAGCAATCACTTCCTTAACCTCAGGCACCTGTTCCTTAAGCACCTGCTTAATTCCGTGCTGCAAAGTCATAGCTGCCATAGGACAGCCACCACAAGCACCTGTCAGCCTCACTGTGACTACGCCTTCATTCACATCCACTAGCTGAATATCACCGCCGTCAGCCAGCAAAGCAGGTCTTATTTGAGCCAGGGCTACTTCTACCTTCTCTCGCATTGTTCTACCTCCTATAAGATCCTAAATTTGAATTTTTGTCATTCATTGGTGCTTTGATATTGTTTAGCATTTCGTATTTAGAGCTCAGGATTTATAGTCAATTGGGCAACTACATTTTTAAACAGCCTTAACTAGCCATCAGTCTTCAGCTAACTGCTGACCGCTGAATGCTCCACTTTTGTCTTTGCCGTTCAAGCAAATCCTGTAGAGTCGTGGATTCTAGTATGCTATTTATCGCCGTTTTCACCTCCACCCAGACATCATAGATTGCACAGAGAGCTGCTTGTGGATATGTCTCAGGGTCATCGACACATTCTGTTGGAGCCATAGACCCCTCCGTAACCTGGATAATTTCGCTGAGCCTTATTTGGGAAGGTGGTTTAGCCAGAGTAAACCCGCCATGTGTTCCACGACTACTCTTTACCATCCCTGCCACTTTGAGTGAAATAAGTAAATGCTCCAAATATCGCCCAGAAATATGTTGCCTTCTAGCGATGTCTTTTACCAGGATAGGTCCATTCCCGTAGTGAAGGGCCAAATCAAGCATTGCCATCGTTCCATAGCGTCCTTTGGTAGAGATTCTCATAGTTCCTATTCCTTTATCATAAAGTTCATCATAATGATGATATAGTATGGGCTAAGAATTATCAACTGAGCTAGGCTTGTGGTTCAGGGCCTACATGTTTCTTCGCTCTTTACTGTAGCTGGAGGGGAGTAATGTGTATCCATAGTGATAGCTTTTCTGGGGCAAGCTTCAACACAAGTGGCACAATAGATGCAGGCGAAAGGATTATATTTAAGAGTTTTGGCCTCTTTATCCACGACTATAGCATTTGAAGGGCAAAGTTGGGCACAAGCACTGCAGAGATTGCATTTCTCCATATCGAAATGGAGTTTTCCTCTATATCCCGAGAAAGGCTCCCTTATATCTTTGAAAGGGTAACGCCTTGTGACAGGTCTAGAGAATAAATTTTTCCAAATTGTGGGCAACATCCAGGGCATATCTAATCACCTCTCAGTGCAAGCAATGCAAGGGTCGATGGAAAGGGTTATCACTGGTACATCGGCTAACTCGCAACCGGGGAGCATAGTTAGAAGAGGAGGTATGTTAGCGAATGTGGGAGTTCTTACCCGCAACCTGTCCAAATTGCGGGTACCATTTCCTTTAATATAGTAAACCACCTCTCCTCTCGGCTGTTCTGCTCTGTGAATCATCTCTCCTTCAGGAGGGTTACCCCTCACCGTAACGGATATATCCCCCTCAGGCATAAGCGATAAAGCCTTTAAGATAAGCTCTCTGGACTGGTATATCTCTCTGAGCCTGACTATGGTTCGAGCGTAACAATCTCCGTCGCTTTCCACTATGGGCTCAAAACCAGTTTCCTTATAGGCAGCATAGCCAGTTTGCCTTATATCTAAAGGAACACCACTTCCCCTCAGAATAGGACCAACAGCTCCCAAGAGATTGGCTTGCTCCTTGGATAGCATCCCTTTGCCTACGGTGCGACGCTTTATAGTAGGGTCATTATACACGGTGGGGGAAACAGTATTATCCATAAGCTCTTTAAAATCGCTAAGCTTGTGCTCTACCTCTTTAGCCATCTCCTTATCTATATCTCTCCTTATGCCACCGATTATGGAAGTAGATTGGATTATCCTATGGCCGGCAGTCATCTCAGAGATATCCAAAATAATCTCCCTGGCTCTCCAGCATTGCATGAAGAGGCTTTCAAAGCCCATGGCATCAGCAAAAAGTCCTAGCCAAAGGAGATGTGAATGTATTCGGGAAAGCTCACTCCAACAAAGACGAATGAACCTAGCCCTTGGCGGAACTTCAACCTGCATTAGTTTCTCTACTGCCTCGCAGTAGCATAAGGCGTGAGTGAAACTACAAATGCCACAGATTCTTTCAACAAGAAAAACATTGTTGCGGAAAGGATTAAGTTCGCCAGCTTTCTCAATCCCCCTATAAATATAGCCTATGATGGGAGTGACACCAACCACTGTTTCATCCTCCAATTCAAGCTTCAGGTGGATGGGTTCGGGTAACACCGGATGCTGGGGACCAAATGGTATGACCGTTCTGGCTATGGTGACACCTCCTCTTTTTTCTCTTTAGTAAGCATAAATTCAGGGCTCTCTTTTGCTCGTAAGAACCTCTTTTTAAAGTCAATAGCAAGGCCGATTATTTTTATATCAAAGTGATCCTGCATCTCATTTTCACATAAGGTAGCAGCAAGGTAGATGTTGGATATGCTGGGCAAGGTGTCTTCTTTGTTTATCCTAACTTTGATATGCTTGGTGAAATCTACACTATCCTCAAGCTGGAAATGGTGGATAATCTCAAATTTATCACCTAAGTCAAGGCAGGTTGAACTGCAATATCTAGCTTTCTGTGCCAGCAAATTTTGCACTTCAGGAATAAGTTCAGCCTTATCTACTACAACTTCCTTTTCCAAGCTCATCCTTTATACTCCTTAAGTTTTCCTAAAGCTATCACTACGGCATCGATGATAGCCTCGGGTCTAACAGCACAACCAGGAATGTATACATCGACAGGTATAATCTTGTCTATACCACCTAAGGTGTTAGGGCAGTTATAGAATATGCCGCCGGTGCAGGCACAGGTACCCACCGCTATCACAAGTTTGGGTTCGGGCATCTGCTCATATAGGTTACGCAATACACGCTTGTTACGGTGGTTAACTGGGCCAGTGACGAGGAGAACATCGGCGTGTTTGGGATTGCCTATATTGACGATGCCAAATCTCTCTATGTCGTAAATTGGAGTGAGAGCAGCAAGCACCTCTATATCGCAGCCATTGCAGCCACCACAATCATAGTGTAACAGCCAGGGTGATTTTATGCGTGACTTAGTTAAAATGCTCATAAGATTCTTCACTCCGTTCAGAATGACATGTTTTTACATCCAACCTAAATTAACAACCAATATATTTAAAGCTATCAAGCTTATCCCAACGCCCCAAGCAAATTTTACCATCCAGGACCAGGTGAGACGGGTGCAAATATTATCTGTGATTAATAGAATAAACCAAATAGCCAAAGGTGTAAGTATTGATAGCCACCATAAGCTGCCTACTATCCAGAAGAGCCCTAGAATAGCGAGGAGCAAAACAAGCTCATACCAATGTGCTAACTCTATTATGGCTAAGTAAGGACCGGAATATTCGGTGAGCACACCTCTGACTATCTCCTGATGGGCGTGTTCGGAACTGGATATATCGAAGGGGGATTTCTTCATAACGATATCTAGAACTATAACTAGGGCAATGAAGGTTAACCATAAATTGGGGAGGAGTGGCTGACCATACTCGAATATATTTGTGATAGGGAAGCCTCCTGTCTTTAAGGCTATAGGTATTACTGCCAACAGCAGAATGGGTTCATAAGCAAGCATCTGTAAAAGCTCTCGATGACCTCCAAGCTGGCTATAGGGTGACTTTACGCTCAAAGCTCCAAGGACAAGGCAGACGCCGGCAAATCCGAGGATGAAGAGCACTACCAGTAAGTCTTGCCTTAGGGCGAAAAATACTACAGCAGTGATAATTAAGAAAAGATATCCCCAGGCGAAAACAAGCTGTGGCTTGCCTGCAACCATCGGTTTCTTCCCAAAAAGCTTTATCAGGTCATAGAAATTCTGAATTATCGGTGGCCCTATCCTCCCCTGCATGTGGGCGGTTAGTTTGCGGTCAATACCTCGAAGTAAGCCGCCAATTAAAGGTGCTACTATAACAGCGATTACAACACTCCCTACTAACCAACCTGTACTCATATTTCACCCTCACCGTAATCCTCTCCCTTCAAGGGAGAGGAAAAACTGAGATAGCAAATAGAACTATAAGGAACACAATTCCTATGGGGATAACAAATCTATTTAGATTCTTCTCTCCCAAGGCAGTTTCAACATAGAAACCACCTGTTTTGAGCGGGGTCCTTTCGTCGGCTACAGCGACAAACTCATCCGCTCCCATCTCCACATTTTCACCACACATATAAGCAGCCTGGCTTTCCTCTGGTTTTGTCCTGATTCTAAGAGAGGGAATAATTAGAGCTAGTGCCACCACTACGAAAATCGGCCAGGCAGCAAAGATACCTATGGGAGATTTTAAGAACCAATGGCCTGTGGTAAAGGCTACGCCATAGCCAGCTTCAGCTAATGCTGGAGCTACAACACCATTATATATCGGGGTAATGAGGATACTAAATACCACAGCACAGGCGATAAGTAGTATTAAAACGCCATGATAAAGTGGAATAATAGGCTCTGGCTTTCTCGGTCCAGGCAAGGGACTATGGCACAAAAGCCTACCTGCCCACTTTGTCCAGAAAACGGTGGTGGCTCCCGAGCCAGCCATAAGCAATATAACCACAAGAGTTGACCATACACCGATTCCAGATGCTGCCTCCATGGCTCCCCATTTGGTGATAAGAACACCAAATGGAGCTACAAGCATGGAAAGCATCCCAGCAATTGTTATGCCAGCTAAAATCGGCAATCTAGCGGCTAATCCTTCCATATCCTCTATGTTTCGACTCCAAATATGGCTTTCGATAGCGCCGGCACACAAGAAAAGAAGGCCCTTGGATATGGCATGGAAGATTATAAGCATGATGCCACAAGCTATAGCTAATGGGGTATTTATGCCAGCACAGAGTATAATCAGGCCCAGATTACCTATAGTAGAATAGGCTAAGACTCTCTTGCCCTCGCTCTGGCTTATGGCTAATATGGAGGTGACCAGGAAAACCGTGCCACCATAAACAGCCACAAAGGTGGAGAGGTTGGTTCCCTGGAAGCCAGGGGCTATCCGCAGCAGAAGGTAAACTCCAGCATTAACCATGGTGCTGGAGTGGAGCAAGGCGGAAACGGGTGTGGGAGCTACCATAGCTCCGAGTAACCAGCCCTGAATGGGAACCTGGGCTGACTTGGTGAAACCAGCAAGACATAGCAAAGCTAAAGGCAAAAGAAGAACAGGGCAGGCTACAGCGCCACTCTCGATAATGGTCATAAGCGAAAGTGTATGAAGTGGGCTATTCCAGGCAAAGATAATGGCTAAAGTGAAGCCAACTCCACCAATCAAACACATCCATAAGGCACGAAAAGCATTAGTTATTGCTATAGGAGTTTCATCATGACGAATCAAGGCATAGCAGCATAGCGTAGTCATTTCCCAGAAGAACGCTAGCCACAGAAGGTTATTGGAGAAGACCAACCCGTTCATAGCACCAAGGAAGATAAGCATAAAGAAGAAAAACCTGGGCTGATTTGTCTTCTCCACATGAAGGTGCTCTTCATGGTCTTTCATATACCTTATGGCATAAACGCAGATAAGCGAGCCTATGATAGAGATGATGAGACACATGACTATAGATAGATGGTCAATATACAGAGTGGGCTCAGCTTCGAGTGGCAAATATCCTGCCTTGGAGAATTCAAAAACTGCCAGAGGAATACCAGAAGCAAGAGTCAAAATTATAGCAAGGACATTGTGTCGGGACATACCTCGTTGGATAAAATCCCTGATAGCAACAAAGAGAAAGTATGCCAATATTACATAATCCAAGACTAAAATGACCCAATCCCATGTGGGGGGAGGAGAATACGGGAAAGAACCTTGTCTCAGAAAGAGGATAGATGTGACTATAAGAACTAGAGTGGTGAGGGAAACAACGCCAGCTCTTGCCTTATGGTTTTTAATCCCAAGACAAATAACACCAGTAAGGATGGGGAACCCTATAGCTAGAGCAAGTAAAATAGCTACCATCGTATAATTTTTAATTTTCCGAGCTGGGTTCGGTAGCTATCCACCCTGGTTCGTACCCAGCTTCATGTGCTTGTCTGTCCATATCAAGGGTAAGAACACGCTCCACAGGGAATAATACCTCACCTTCGGCGTGGCGTAAGTCCATAGCCTTAATATATTTGTGACATTGCTCGCAAGTATAAAGGCGGTATAACTCACTTCCGTTGGTGAGATAAGCCAGAGAGTCCTGGTCTCGATTACCACAGAAGGGGCACTCAAGCCGGAAGAAGAGCCACTCGGTATCGCAATGGGAGCATACTAGCCATCTAGCTCCGTTATCCTTGCTAAGGAAGGCTAAATCTGGTTTGCCTCCACAGATAGGGCAGGTTCTCTGACGCCAGGAGTCCTGGATTATTAAAGGAGACAGTGCCTCTGAGTACCTAATTAAGATGGGATGAACCGCGGCTTGGAAGCAGAGAGAAAGCATTTCCCAATCAATGCCTATTTCATCTGCAATACTGTGCAGTGTGGAGTATTGGTACCAAGCTTTAGCTCCCCTTTTTATAATCGAAGGCTGGGCGATAAGTTTCTTCAATGCAAGGTTGGTGTCAGGTGAGTATTCAGCGATTATTGAGCTTGTTTGCTGGAGTAATTTCTCCAATGGTTCCCAGCCAGGAAGCAAATCTTCAAGTTGGAGGGTATGGTTAGCCTGGGAAAACTTCTTGACAATCTCCTCGATATGTGAGTTCAGGGTGGGCAAATGTGAATCTTCTACCTTGAGCCCGAGCAACCTTCGATAAAGCTCCATATATGGGTGCTGCCATTTTTCTAGCTGCTCTATTGTTTTATTATCCGCCTGTATAGTCATTTTAAATTTAGTTGCCAAGCTATACGCGTTATTTTGAGAAAAGTGAAAAACCCCATTTTCTCGCTAATTACTCAGGAGAACTAAACAGCTATACTTTTCAGTGTTTTATCACTTGGAGATTTCCTCATACCATTTGCCGTAGTGGTTTTTAGCGTATTCCTCAGATACTTTGCCAGTTATTATAGAGCGAAGGGATTCGCTCATCCTCGGATGTATGGTGCCCAAGATAGCATGCACGATGAGCATACATCCACCAATGATAAAGGCGAGGGCATGAGTGAAAAGACTCCACTGGAAGACACCTGGGGCTACAGCACCCTTGGCAAAGCACAAAATCGCTCCAGTTACGAAAAGGATTACGCCGCAGATAATAGTAGTGAGTTGCCATATTTTCTGCCCTGGGTTTATATGTTCTTGAGGAGGCATTTTGCTCTCATCACCGCCAGTGTAATAATCGATAGCCGCTCTTAGCCAGCCCAGGTATTCTCTCTTCCAGGTAAAGGATTCCTTTATATAGGATAAGCTGTTTTTTCGATAGGTGACGAAGTAGAGCACTAGAACGGTCCCAAAAACATAGGCACAAACTCGGTGAGTGATGCGAGTCCAACATGCTAAGCCAGCTACTCCCCAACCGGGAACAAATAATATCAAGCCTGTTACACCTAGCAATACAACCAATATTGCTACTGTCCAGTGAAAGGTTCTCGCCGGCAAGCTAAAGCGCATAACGCCGGGTCTGCCAGGGTCATCGAAGAGGATATCATGAATGAAAGTTCCTATAATATCTCCAATGGTGCCGAAAATGGATGCTATAAGACCCTGTTCTTTCTTATTCTTTTCCATTTTTCTTCTCCTCGGCAATCATTCTAGCTCGGGCAACCATGGCTGCTCCAAGCATTCCTGCCCCGGCAAGCAGACCAAGACCCACGCCAGTCCACTCTCCGACGTTCAACGCCGTAGCAGCGGCAGGCATCTCTGGGTTCACAGGAAGGTCATAAATCTCGGGGTGCTCATCAAGCACATACATCATATGCAAGCCTCCCAGTTCATGCTCACCGTAAAAATTAGCATCGGGGTGAGTTTTCTGTAGTTCTATAACTCTTTCCCTTCCTTCAATTACTAGTTCATCACGCTCACCAAACTTTATTGCCCCCGTAGGGCAAGCTTTGGCGCAAGCGGGTTCTAAACCATGGCTAACTCGGTCATAACAAAAATCACATTTACCTCCCATCCTCCCCGAACCGAGCAGTTTATTGGATTCCTTGTCCATGCGAGGAATAAGGAAGGGACAGAACTCAACGCAGTAACCACAGCCAGTACATCTCTGCCTATTGTAAATAATGAATCCCAAACTTGGATGACGAGTAAGCGCACCTGCAGGACAAACATTAACGCACGCCGGGTCAGTGCAATGCATGCATTGCTCCTTCCGAAAAAGCCACCGCAGTGTGCCATTTTCCCCAAACTCCTTGAATATAACCTTGGTCCAGGTGTCAGCGGAAAGGTCGGGAGGGTTTTCATAAGTGCCTCGGTTAGTAGTTTCCTCTGCGGGAAGCTCATGCCATTGTTTGCAAGCCACCTGGCAGGCACGACAGCCAATGCATTTATTGACATCTATGAGCATCGCTTTAGCCATTATCTTCCTCCTAACCGTTTACCTTGGTGTCATTCTGAGGGAGCACTTCGATTTCCTGTCATTCTGAGCATAGCGAAGAATCTCATATTGCTCAGGATGGGCGCCGCAACCGAAGAATCTTGGAGACCCTTCGCTTCGCTCAGGGTGACATGGGGAATGGATGAACACTTACTCTTATTCATTTAGCTCTTATATCACACAGGAAAGCTTTATACTCCGGAATTGTAGTGTTGGCATCGCCTATATTAGCAGTGAGCAGATTGGCACTATCTCCTTTGGATAGTCCCATATAACCCCAGTGCCACGGCATGCCAATCTGGTGCACCTTAGTCCCGTTAATTGAAAAGGGAGTGAACCTCTTGGTAACCACAGCCACAGCTTCTACCTTACCCCGCGCCGATTCCACAATAACTCGCCCGCCATTTTGAATGCCTTTCTCTTCTGCCAGCTCATGACTCAGCTCGACAAACATTTCAGGCATAAGCTCCACCAACCAGGGCAAATTCCTCGTCATTTGCCCTGCCTGCCAGTGCTCTGACAAGCGATAAGTGGTGCAAACGATGGGATATTTACTCGGGTCGCCTTTGCTGTCCATGTCGGATTTCCAGATAGTAATGGCAGGGTCATTCTGAGTACCAGATAAAAGGTTCTTCACCGGGCTCTCCCAGGGCTCGTAATGCTCCGGCATAGGTCCATCTTTAAGAGCCTCGCCGGGAGCAAAAAGATGCCCACGCCCCTCGGAGGTCATAATGAAAGGAAGCTTGGTGCCACTTTGGGACATGGGAGCCCAACCCCCATCTGGAATATCACCCTCCCATTTCTTGAGCAAGGGATGCCAGCTAACGACTGCTTTTTTGGGGTTAAAAGGATTGCCATCGAGGTCCACTGATGCTCTGTTGTACAGAATACGGCGATTTATTGGCCAGCACCATGACCAATTGGGATAAAGCCCAATATTGGCTTGAGCCGGTGTTTGCGTTGAGTCTCGCCGCGCTGCCATATTTCCTTTCTCGGTATAGCTGGCGCAATAAAGCCAATTGCCTGAGGTGGTTGTGCCGTCATCCTTGAGATTGGTAAAACTTGGGAGAAGCTTACCAGTTTTAAGGTCATACCCATTAATCTCCTTAGCTACTTTATGCGCATCGGGTTCATCCCCATAATCCCAGGTCAAATTCAAAATGGGGTCGGGATACTTACCACCCTCCCCAGCATATAGCTCTTTCAGCTTCATGACAAGCTGAGTGACTATCCACAGGTCACTCTCTGCCATGCCCGGACCATCACAGCATTTGTACCTCCACTGCATCCATCTTCCGCTGTTGGTAAGACTGCCATCCTTCTCCATTGAAGCTTTAACAGGAAGAAGAAAAACCTCGGTCTTTATTTGGGATGGGTCTGCCCCGGGTCTTTTCCAGAAGGCAGCCGTTTCCGTTTCCCACAGGTCTGTTACTAGCAGCCAATCAAGCTTGTCAAGACCAACCCTTTCCATATTCGAATTGGGCCCAGAAACAGCGGTATTGTGCCCCGGTGATATAAGTCCCTTTATTATGCCTTTATGTGTTGCTTCGGTAATAGCAATGTGTGAATGGTCGCCACTATACTTAGGCAGATAATCATAGGCGAAGTCGTTTGAAGCAGTAGCAGCATCGCCATACCATGCCTTGAGCAAACTAACGATATATTTTTTATAATGCTGCCACCAGTTAGCGCTTAAGGGGTCTTTGGTTGTGGGAGTGTAATGTTTGAGATAGGTCTTAAAGTCCACATCCTCAGGCTGAGGTGTCTTGAGATAACCAGGGAGAATATGGTACAGGATACAGTGGTCTGTCGAGCCCTGAACATTGGATTGCCCTCTAGCAGCATTGATTCCTCCACCAGCCATACCTATATTGCCGAGCAGGAATTGCAGGATGGCATAGCTCCGAATATTTTGAGTGGCGTAGGTATGCTGGGTGGTGCCCATGGCATAAATGATTGTGGCAGACTTATCGGGCCTGCCCGTGGCAGCATAAGTTTTGCACACCTCGGAATAGACATCTTTAGGTGTTCCCGTAATACTACATACGGTATCAACATCATAGCGGGAGAACTGTTTCTTGAGGAGTTGAAAAATGCAATTCGGGTCTTTGAGGGAAAGGTCTCTCTTGGGAATGCCCTTGTCATCTAGCTGGTACACCCATGTTGACCTATCATAGCTTCTCTTCTTGTCATCATATCCAGAGAAGAGACCATCCAGGTCTGCGGGACCTTTAAATTTGGGGTCTACAAGCAAAGTGGCATTGGTGTATTCCTTTATATAGGTCATATTATAATTCTCAGGATGCCTTTCAATATCCTCGATTACATATCTAATCATGCCCCCGATGAAGGCAATATCCGTCCCCGACCTCATCTTGGCATAAATGTTCGCTTTAGAGGATGTCCTGGTGAAGCGAGGGTCAACACTGATAAGCTTGGCGCCCTGCTCCATTGCTTTAGTCACCCACTTGAAGGAAAGTGGGTGGTTCTCGGCGGCATTGCTACCGATAATCATGATGCAATTGCTGTTCTTGATGTCAATCCAGTGATTAGTCATTGCGCCCCGTCCGAATGATGCTCCTAGGGCAGCTACAGTGGAGGAATGGCACAGCCTGGCACAATGCTCCAGATAAGTTATTCCTAGAGTGCGAGCGAACTTTGTGAATAGATAAGCTGCCTCATTATTGACCATGGCGCTACCATCCCATGCGATAGCCTCAGTATGATTGACGATGCGACCCTTCTTATCTGTATGCTCCCAGTTTTCATCCCGTGTTTTTTTAATATTTCTGGCGATACGCTCTATAGTCCAATCCCACGACACTTCTTCCCAGTCATAACTCCCGGGACGCCGATATAAGACCCTGTCGAGACGACGAGAATTATTAGTTACCTGGATTAGGGCAGCGCCTTTGCTACATAATGCCCCTTGATTGATGGGGTGGTCTGGGTCGCCTTCGATATTTATGGCTTTACCATTTTCAGAAGCCACGATTGCCCCACAGCCCACGCCACAGTAACAACAAATGGTAGTTTTCTCGCCGATTTTCTTTCTGAGCGGGATATCTATGGGAGCAGCTTCAAGGAGTGAATCCCAATTCAGTATTCCCAAAAAGGCAGCTCCCGCTGCCCCTGCCCCACTTAGTTTGAGGAAATCTCTCCGAGTTAAGTCCATAGCTACCTCCTAATGTAAAGGCTTTATATTACCATTACTGAAGCTTGCTTGTCTATACCCCTATACGAAATTGTTTAGCAACCCATTTTGTCATTCTGAGCCCTACGAGCGAAGAATCTCTTTTAGACTCTTCGCTTCGCTCAGAGTGACATTTCTTAGTAGTTAATAAACGCCCTCCTATACTTTACTTTCGTTACCCGCTATATTTTCAAGGTTTTTGTGAGTGCTCATCAACCATGACCTTACTGAGAGCATGGAGCAAAGCCATATCATCATTGGGTGAAATGGTGCGTGGGTCAAGCAGCACGGCATTTTTATCGATGCGTCCTAACACTGGTGGTTGCTGTGAGCGTAGACTGCGAGCTAGCTTCTCAGCCGCGCCTCCCGTCTTTCTCTTGATAGCTACAAGTTTAGTAGGCAGAGTGCTTCCGGGCAAACTTCCTCCTCCTACTGTAGATTCGCCATCAATTACCGTGGCCAGTCCATTAAGTGAGTTGGTCCATTTTTGGGACCTCTCTCCTATCGCCTCTAATGGAGTAGCAATCATTTTCCATACTGGAATCTTGCCTGTTGCCTCGTCTTTGAGATAGTGAAGCAAGGTGGCAGCTAACCCTGCCAGTCTAATTTTGTCGATGCGCACTGCTCGTGCCAAAGGATGCCTTGCCAGTTTGTCGATAAGAGATTTCCTTCCCACGATGATTCCAGCTTGTGGCCCGCCAAGCAGTTTGTCTCCGGAGAAGAAAGCCAAATCCATACCAGCAGCGATGCTTTCCTGAACCATAGGTTCGTAAGCTAGCCCAAACTTTGTAGTGTCCAGAAGGCAGCCGCTGCCTAAGTCGTGTAACACCAGGAGGTCATACTGATGACCGAGCTGCACTAGTTCAGTGAGCGAGACATCCTGGGTAAAGCCAAGCATCTCAAAGTTACTGGAATGGACCTTTAATAAAGCTGCTGTCCTGGTAGTGATTGCCTCTTCATAATCTGTTGAATAAGTGCGGTTGGTTGTCCCTACCTCTACTAACTTTGCTCCACTCTGCCTTATTATTTTGGGCAGACGGAATCCACCGCCAATCTCTACCTCCTCACCCCGTGAGATAATTACCTCCTTGCTTTTAGCTAAAGCAGCCAGAGCTAGGAGTACTCCTGAAGCATTGTTATTTACTGCCATAGCTGCTTCAGCCCCAGCAACTTGACATAAAAGTGATTGAATATGAATCTGGCGAGAGCCTCGCTTGCCGCTATCAAGCTCAAGCTCCAGGTTGGAGTATTCTGTAGCAGCTAAACGCATAGCCGTCATAGCTTCCTGGCTAAGTGGCGCCCTCCCTAGATTGGTGTGAAGTATAACCCCTGTGGCATTGAGCACTGGACTTGGTCCTACCTGTTGCAGAGCTTGAGCCCGAGCATAAACCGCCTCTATCATTTGGTCAAAAGAGGGGCATGGGTTGCCCGAGCTGATAAGGGGGCGAACTTCATTGAGGTATTGGCGTGCTAAGCTTGTGATTGCAGAGTGGGAGTAGGCCTCCTCAAATTTCTTGATACGAGGGTCAGATAGCAACCTGTCTATGCTGGGCAGACCACGGAGCTTACTCTCCATTTATGCCATATTATGCCAGTTTTGTATGACTCGTTACAACTCATGTTGTTTTATAGCATTCTGCGTTTCTTGCAAAGTCCCTCTCCCTTGATGGGAGAGGATTAAGATACGAGGTGAGGGTGAATTATAAAATTATAAGAGGTTTTGTGGTTAACTATAATTTCCATGCTAGAATAAGTTCGAGGAGTGTTCAATGGATATCAAGCGATTAAGGATTTTCTGTGCGGTGGTGGAAAAGGGTAGCTTTTCCCAAGCAGCTAAAATGCTTCACTTAGCTCAACCAACCGTAAGTTTCCAAATCGCTTCCTTAGAGAAAGAATTAGGGACAAAGTTGCTTGACCGAGATGGGCGAGAGGTAACGGTTACTAAAAGCGGAGAAGTATTGCTTCAATATGCTTCCAGGATACTTCAGCTAACTCGGGAAGCGAGGCAGGCTATTGATGAAGCCCAGGGGTTGCTCAGGGGTGAGCTTGTTATAGCCGCTAGCACTATTCCTGGGGAGTACATTCTGCCTCCTATTCTGCATAGATTTAAGGAAAAGTATAGCGGTATCGATATCGTTTTAACTATTTCCGATACCAGAGGGGTTATCAGAAAGGTGATGGATAATGAGGTAGAGGTGGGGGCAGTGGGGGCGAGGGAGGAAGAGGAAAAGTTGGTGTTTACCAAGCTGGCTACTGATAGATTGGTGCTAATCACGCCTCCTGATAAAAGGTGGTTCAAGCGTGAGGTCATAACTTTGGATGGGTTAAAAAATGTGCCTTTTATCTTGCGAGAGAGCGGCTCTGGCACCAGAACTAGCGCAATGCAAAAACTAAAAGAGATGGGCATAGACAAGGAAGAGCTCAATATTGTCATGGAATTGGGAAGCACTACTGCGGTGAAGAAAGCAGTTGAGTGTGGCGGCGGAATTTCTTTTGTCTCTGAGAGGGCGGTGGAGACTGAGATTAAGCTGGGTTTGCTGAAAGAAGTGTCAGTGAAAGGTTTGGAAATGAATCGAGACTTCTTCCTTGTTCATAAACGGCAAAAGACCCTTTCTCCAGCGGCATCTACCTTCTTACAGTTTATACAGGAGCAGAGAGAAGGCGGGCTTATAAGCAAATTCTAAGGAAGAAGCACCATTCTATTGAAATTTTCTATTTGTCAAATCCATTTCATCTATGCTAGGTTTACCGCTTGGTGAAACTAGCACATTTAGTTAGGCCAGAAAGATTAATTATCTTTGCCGGCCTTATTTTCGGTATTTCTGCCTCTCTGCTCACAAAGTGGGGCAACCCACCCAATATGGGCATTTGTGTTGCCTGTTTTTACCGTGATATTGCCGGCGCTTTGGGCTTACATCATGCTAGTGTGGTGCAATACCTCCGTCCTGAAATTCCCGGCTTTATGCTTGGTGCTTTCACCTCAGCCTATGCCTTCGGTGAATTTCGAGCTCGAGGTGGTTCCTCTCCTTTAGTTCGCTTCCTGCTCGGCGCCTTCTTCATGATTGGGGCACTGGTCTTCCTTGGCTGTCCTATCCGAGCTTTGATTCGTCTTGCCGGTGGCGACCTTAATGGCATCACTGCCTTAGCGGGAGTCGTTGCCGGAGCAGCAATCGGCATCTTTTTTCTCCGGCGGGGTTTTAATCTTGGTCGCTCTGTTAAGGTACTCACCGCTGCTGGATGGCTGATGCCACTTTGCATGTTTGGGCTGCTGCTTCTAGCTATCTTTCCCCCCAGTTTTATTTCCTTCAGCGAAGAAGGACCTGGCTCAATGCATGCTGCCTTGTGGATATCAGTTCTGGTTGGTCTCCTGGTTGGCTTCCTCGCACAGAGGACACGGATGTGCTTTGTCGGCGGCTGGAGAGACTTGATTCTTGTCAAAGACGCCTATCTTTTTACTGGCATTGCTGCCTTCTTCATTGGAGCTTTGGTGACAAATTTTGCTCTGGGCAATTTTGCCGCTGGCGGTCTGTACCACTGGGGCTTTGTGGGGCAGCCAGTAGCCCAGGACAATCATTTATGGAATTTCCTTGGCATGGTTCTGGCAGGACTGGCAGCTACCCTGTTGGGTGGTTGTCCTCTACGGCAGACTATTCTTGCTGGTGAGGGCGATACCGATGCCGCCGTAACTATTCTTGGGCTTACTGTGGGGGCTGGCTTTGCCCATAATTTCCTGCTGGCTTCAAGTCCTAAAGGTGTTGGAGAGTTCGGACCTGCAGCAGTGCTTATAGGATTGGCTTTTTGTCTTGCTACCGGCTTCCTAATGCGGGAGAAATAAAAGTGACATTTCTGAGACGAAAGGAGAAGCCTTCCTTCGAAGGTGGAGGATTAATACTCTTTGCCGATGTGCCCGGTGCTATGGGGGCGGAAAAGATTCTCAAGGGTGTTGGCTATGGCATAAAGCTGGTAGCTCCACCCCCGGCTTTGCGAAAAGGTTGTGATTTAGCTCTGGGAATAAACCTGGCAGAACAGCCGGGCATTGAGCGGGCGCTTAGGCAGAAAAATGCTGAGTATCTCGGTATCACCCCACTTGGAGGAGAAGCCCAGGAGCTTCTGGAAATCGTTAAGGTAGTTGATTTTGGCGACTGGGTGATGGTTAGAGCGGGGAATATGAAACTTGCCTTCGATAAAAGGAGTGGTATTATTGCTAACACCTCCGGTGGTGGTTGTCCCGATATCCCTTATCTTCACGCTGAGTTAGTGGGTAAGAAGCTCAGCGAGGCACCACGACCAAAGGATATTGGCTTTACCCTCTGCGCCTTAATGTTAGAGCGTGCTCTTGAAGAGTGTCTTACTATCTGGCAGGGAGGCGAAACATGATGCTCATTGCGGGAACAGTTCCGCAGGATTTACCTCTCACTACGGGAGAGGTCAAAGCTAGTGGAAATGCTATGCTCGTCAACGGAAGCCAAATTCCCTGTGCCCAGGGAACTGGAGCCCTGGTCAAAGCTGCGCTAGCTGTCACCGATTATCTCAAGCTCGAGCCTCCAAAGGTTATATTGGCTGGGGATACCGGTCGGGGCGAGGGAAGCAGAGCAATCTACGAATATCTTATTCAGAATATCTCACATCTAGCACCAAATGTGCTGGTGCTCCATTATTGCCTTCCTGATATGGCTTTGATGAGAAAGCTATGTCAAGCGGTGGAGGATTGTGGCAAAAAGCCGATTATGGTTGCTGACGCTGCCTCTATGTATGTGGCTAAGGCGGCAGGGCTAGCTTCGAGATTTGATATCTTTACCCCCGATGCTACTGAAATGGCTTTCCTCGCTGACCCCGATGCTATCCATCCTGCCTATATCAACAAGCATCTTTTCGACACTGACATTAGCCAGACTCCAGAGTTGGTTTCTGCTGCTTACCAGCATAAGAGTGCTGCTAAGATACTTCTGGTCAAGGGAGCGATTGACTATGTAGTCAAGGAAGGGAAAATCGTAGCCACTATCAGTGAGCCCGATGTGCCCGAACTGGAGGCGATTGGAGGCACGGGTGATACCGTTGCCGGTTTGGTTTCTGCCTTTGCCTATGCCGGATTGGAGTTACATGAGGCAGCTATAATAGCAGCTAAATCGAATCGCATGGCAGGGAAGTTTGCCCAGGTTACCCCAGCTACTAAGATAGGGCAAGTTATTGAGCAATTCTCGCTCGTATTCAAGAAATATTTGTGTAGCTGGAGCGGAGTCTGCTATATGGGAGAAGGAGAAAATGATGATTGAGGTTGATGTGCGTGGCTTTTCCTGTCCCATTCCGGTGGTCAGGACAAAGAAAGCTCTCGACGAAAATCCCGGCGAACCTGTAACTGTGCTGGTGGAGAGCGAAGTCTCAAAGGAAAATGTGTCACGATTGGCGGGAAGTCGAGGCTGTTCTGTGGAAGTGAAAGAAGCGCCTGACGGTTTTCATCTCTTGCTCAGCCCACAAAAGAAAAGTTAGCCAAAATTCCTTTCTTAAGCTAGAATAGCTGCGATGTCATTGTGGTGAGCCAAAGCCTTGAGCTCTCCGCTTTTTGTCATTCTGAGGGAGCAAAGCGACCGAAGAATCTCGCTCAGGATGAACTCGGCGAAGGGAGAGCGTGGCAAGCTCAGTCCTGGATGGCTATTTAGAAATGTAGTTGCCCAATTTATTGGGCAATAGAAGCCTGATAAATCAAGCAACTATGAAATGCCTAAGATTGAGCGAGAGAGCAGAATTAAGCAGCCTCTAGTTAGGGAGAAGATAAAAGAATTTCGTAAATCATGGAGAAGGGGAGGTAAAAGGATGGAAGAGGTGACACCTCGTCTTACTGAATCCGTTCGCGGGTCGGGCTGAGCATCTAAGCTAGGTCCGGGCGACCTTGAGAAAGCTTTATGTGGGCTTAGTTTGCCCACCAATCCTAACTTGCTCGTGGGCTTGGAGAACATGGATGATGCTGGAGTGTATAAGCTGACGGAAGATTTGGCTCTCATCCAGTCCATTGATTACTTCACTCCAATTGTTGACGACCCTTACATGTTTGGGCAGATTGCTGTTGCCAATGCCTTGAGCGATGTCTATGCTATGGGTGGCAAGCCACTTACTGCTATGAATGTAGTTTGCTTTCCCAGTGAAACCATGGACATAGCCATATTAGGAGAGATTCTCAAGGGTGGATTGGATAAGATGCAGGAGGCAGAAGTAGCCCTGGTGGGAGGGCATAGCGTAATTGACACTGAGCTAAAATACGGACTTTCTGTCACTGGCATAGTTCATCCCCAGAAAATCGTGACTAATAGCAGTGCTAAGGTGGGTGATAGACTAATACTTACTAAACCCCTGGGCACAGGCATAATAAACACCGCGATAAAAGGAGGGTTAGCGAGCAAAGAGACGATAACCAAGGTTACTGCTTATATGGCTCGCCTGAATAGAGAAGCCGCAGAGTTGATGCAAGCTGCGGGTGCTCATGCCTGCACCGATATAACTGGTTTTGGCCTTTTGGGGCATGCCTGTGAGATGACTCAGGCTAGCGAGGTAGGCATGGAGATTCATTCTGCTGCAGTCCCTGTTATTCCTGAAACAATAGAGTTTGCCCGGATGGGGCTTGTTCCCGCAGGGACATATCGCAACAAAGAATTCCGCTCCAATATGGTGGAGTTCGCTGCTAAGATACCCGACTTTATGCGAGACATTCTCTTTGATGCTCAAACCTCGGGAGGATTATTGATTTCTATATCCTCTGAAGCAGCGGATAAACTACTTAACGAGCTACATAAAATGGGTGATAAGGAAGCAGCTATCATTGGAACAATCGTGGACAAACCTGAGGGAAGGATTATAATAAGCTAACATCTCATAGCGGTTGTCATTGTGAGCGGAAGCGAAGCAATCTCAAAGTAGGGGAGGAGCTTGTCCCCTCCCTAAGGAGTTAGTATGTTCGTTCTTGGTACTGCCGGCCATGTTGACCACGGGAAATCCGTCCTGGTTCATGCCCTCACAGGCATCGACCCCGACCGCTTGCAAGAAGAAAAAGAGCGCGGTATGACCCTTGACCTCGGCTTCGCCTGGCTTAAACTGCCCAGTGAGAGAGAGATTAGCATCGTTGATGTTCCCGGACACGAAAAGTTTGTCAAGAATATGTTAGCCGGGGTAGGTGGCATTGACCTGGCACTGCTGGTTATTGCTGCTGATGAAGGTGTTATGCCTCAAACCAGAGAGCATCTGGCTATCCTCGACCTCCTTGGAGTACGAAGGGGCATTATAGCAATCACTAAAAAGGACCTGGTGGATGAAGAATTGTTGGAGCTGGTATCTCTGGAGGCGAGAGAGGAAGTAAAGGAGACCACGCTGGCTGAAGCTCCTATCTTGGCTGTCTCTGCAATTACTGGGGAGGGATTACCCGAGTTGGTTTCTGCCATTGACCATTTATTGGAGCAGACACCAGCCAAGAGAGATGTTGGCAGGCCAAGGCTTCCCATTGACCGTGCCTTTACTATGAAAGGCTTTGGCACTGTAGTTACGGGAACGCTAATCGATGGTCAACTTTCCACGGGGCAAGAGATGGAAGTTTTGCCTCCCGCTTTGAGAACTCGCATTAGAGGTTTACAAACACATAAGCGAAAGATTGATACTGCTTCACCTGGAACTCGGGTAGCAGCCAATCTCGCTGCTGTCACCACCGACGAACTGGAGAGGGGCTATGTAGTAACCAATCCAGGTTGGCTTATTCCCACCAGAACCATTGATGTTAAGCTGCGTCTGCTTCCCTATATAACTCGCCCCTTAACTCATAATGCCATCGTGACTTTTCATACTGGCGCCAGCGAAATGGTGGGGAAAGTCCGATTACTGGAGGGGAGAAAACTAGAGCCTGGTCAAAGTGCCTGGGCACAAATTGAGTTGAAAAAGCCTGTAGCGGTAGTGAGAAAAGATAGATTCATTATCCGCTCTGCCGGTGGAACAATAGGCGGCGGTGAAATCATCGACCCCCATGCCAAACGGCGTCGTCGCTCCTTCCCCGGGCTTATAGAAAGCTTAGCAGCCAGGGAATCAGACAACGCTCAGGAAGTTATCTTAGCCACTCTAAGAGCGGAGAAATTCCTTGAGCTTGAGAAATTAGCCGTCCGCTGCAATCTATCCGAGAATGTAGTTGCCCAATTTATTGGGCAAGAAGAAGCAAAGACAGGAACAAAAAAACCTGGAATAGTCATATTAGGGAAAGGTTCTAGTTCCTTGGTCATCTCAGACGAAGGATGGCAGCATCTGGGAGAAGAGACAAAACAGCTAGTGCAAAACTACCATAAAAAATTCCCTCTCCGTCACGGCATGCCAAAGGGGGAATTAAAAAGCAGGCTGAATATGCCAGAGCAAGCCTTTATTGGTTTATTGCAGCACTTACAGGATGAAGGTATCCTGATTGAAGAAGGATTGGCAATTCGTTTGCCTGGGCACGAAATTAAGCTAAGCAAAGAACAAGAAGTTGCGATGGGCAGTCTTCTTAAATCCTTAGAGCAAAACCCTTACTCACCCCCAAGCAGTCAGCAGTCAGCAGTCACTAGTCACCAGTCAGGACTAGCGACTAACGACTATCGACTAGGGTCTCCCGACACTGAACTGCTTAATTTCCTTATTGAGCAAGGCAAGGTAGTTAGAGTGAGCGATGATATAATCTTCGCCGCTTCCGCCTATGAAGAGATGGTGACTAGAATTACTGAGCACATAAAGTCTCATGGCAAAATCACGGTAGCTGAAGTTCGTGACTTATTCAAAACTAGCCGCAAGTATGCACTGGCTTTAATGGAATACCTCGACGCACAAAAAATAACCCGTCGCGTTGGCGATGAAAGAGTGCTGAGGTAAATGTTATTACAAAGCCTTTCTCTGTGTCATTCTGAGGGGTGAGCCGAAGCCCTGAGTCCTTCGCTTCTTGTCATTCTGAGCGAAGCGAAGAATCTCGTGGCTCACCAGGATAAACTCTGCGAAGAGGCTCATAGTTGAGAAAGTGCTCAGGCAATTTCAATTCGATTAACCCAAATATCCTTGTAGGGGAGGGGCTTGTCCCCTCCCAATTTGTAGGAGCTTACTTCAAATCCCCTCGTCCTGCCCAAAGGTTTTAAAAGGAAGAAAGCTAGGAGTGCTATAATATGGTTAGAGCCATGCCGCCTTCGCATTCATGAAGAGTAAGATTCCTTGGGAGGATTATCATGGAGCAATTAAGCCAGAGAGAGATTGAATTTATTACACGGTGCTTTAAGGAAGGCAAGCCTTTGCCTGATAGCTATCGCTACATAATCCCCTTTGAAACCAAGAAAGAATGTGAGCTAGCTTTTATAAACTTGAAAAGGAATAATTTCACTAATGGAAGAAAATAGAACGAAGCTGATAGATTATTGGTTGAAGACAGCTTCCTTACAGTCATAGTTTGAGATATTTAGCTCAGCAAGTATCACTAGAATTAAATGAGGAGCAAAAGGAACTGCTTCGAACTGCTACCAGATTCAATATTGAAGCAAGATACCCTGGCGAGAAATCCGACTTTTACAAATTATGTACCAGGGATTACGCAGGAGGTTACTTAAAGAGGATAAAGGAGTTCTACCAATGGATGCTGGAAAAGTTTTAGTGATTGAAAAGGTTAAAAGATATCTAAATGAGCTAAATAGGTATGGAGTTAAGATAGAAAAAGCATACCTTTATGGTTCCTATGCCAGAGGTAATTACCATAAGGATAGTGATATCGATATAGTAATCATATCCAGAGACTTTCAGGGTATGAGATTCTCTGATTGGAAAAGGATTGCACCTCTGACTGAGAATATAGATGTGCGAATAGAGCCGATGCCTTATAGACCAGAAGATTTCACGGACTCAGACCCACTAGCAGTTGAAGTAATGGCGACCGGTGAGGAAATCAAAATATGATGAAAGAGAACCACGCCTTGGAAAATGGATTAAGCGAACAAGAAATTGAATTTATTACTCGGTGCTTGAAAGAGGGCAAGCCTTTGCCCGGTAGCTATCGCTATATAATCCCCTTTGAGACAAAGAAGGAATATGAGCTTACCTATGCTGACAAAGAGCGGGAAGAGGATATATTAGCCGATACATTCGCAGTGCCTTTACAGCCAGTGAAAACATTTGGCAGCAATGGCAATGGCTGGACAAATAAGCTTATCTTTGGCGATAACCTGCAAGTGCTCAAAACATTAATGAATGACCCGGAAGTCAGAGGCAAAGTTAGGCTAATTTACATTGACCCACCTTTTGGCACAGGGGATATTTATGATGCCAGGGGCGAGGCTCCTGCTTATTCAGCTAAATTACAGGGTGCCAAGTTCATAGAATTCTTGAGGAAAAGGCTTGTGTTTTTAAGGGAAATCTTAGCAGACGATGGCAGTATCTATGTGAGGACGGACTACCACTTCGGGCATTATCTCAAGGCAATAATGGACGAGATTTTTGGCAAGAATAACTTCAGGAATGAGATTGTAGTTAACAAATCAGGGAGGCCAACTGAAGCAATTGGTCAATATCACTCATCAACAGATTTCCTTCTATTCTATTCGAAAACGCAAAACTGCTATTTTAGGAACTTTGAAATCCCTAGGGTAAACCCTAAATGGCGTGCGATGCACTTGCCTGGTATTCGATGGACGAAAATAGATAAGCGATATTTACATCTTTATAAAAGTGATGTCGTAGAGAGAAACGGCGAATTTTATACCAGAGCAAGGATATTCTTCGGTAAAGAAATACTACCACCTGAAGGTAGGCATTGGGCAATAAATCAGGAAAACATATTTAAGCTGGAAAAGCTGGACAAAATAAAGTTAAACGAATATGGCAATCCTATCAGCGTGGAATCGGATACTCAAAAAATTCATGATAATTGGACAGATATTCCTGGATATTCGCAATACTGGGATTATCCTACTGAAAATTCAGAGCAACTTTTAGAAAGGGTTATCGTTGGTTGCTCTGAGCCTGGTGACCTTGTTCTTGATGCTTTTGCTGGCTCAGGAACAACTGGAGCTGTAGCGGAAAAGCTAGGCAGAAGATGGATTATGATTGATTGTGGAAAGCTGGCAATTTACACTATGCAAAAACGCCTCCTCAACCTCAGAAAAGAAATTGGAAACAAAGGCAAATCATTAAAAGCCAAGCCTTTTACCTTATATAACGCTGGACTCTACGATTATCGGAAAGTTAAAGAGCTTCCATGGGAGGAATATCGGGATTTCGTTCTGAAGCTTTTCCAGTGCCGTGAAGAGGGACACCGAATTGCTGGCATAGATTTGGATGGCTATCTGGGAGCAGATGATGTCCTTGTCTTTAACTATCAAAAGTATAAGGACGCCGTTTTGGGCAGAGGCTTCATAGAGGACCTTCATTCTATTCTTGGTGACAAAATAGGGCGGAGACTTTTCATTATCGCCCCAGCGGCAAGTGTGGCTTTTCTTGAAGATTATATTGAAAGGGGAGATACAAGGTATTTTGTGCTGAGAATTCCTTATTCCATTATTGACGAGCTACATCGAAAGGGATTCACCCACATAAAACAGCCTGCCAGCGAGATGGATGTTAATGATACCGTTGATGCTGTAGGATTTGATTTCATCCAGATTCCCGATGTCGAGTGTGAGTATTACCTGGACAAACCTAAAGGACAAGCAGGCTTAGGGCACAGCGGAAAGGATGCTGTAATTAAAATCAAAAAGTTTGAAAGCAACATCATCTCCAAGAAGCCATTGCACTATGAGAATATGGAAACACTCTCCATGGTAATGGTGGACTACAACTATGAGGGTGAGGTTTTCAACTTCGACGAAGTCTTTTATGCTGAGGACTTAAAGAAGCAAGGCTATGGAATATGCTTCGACTCAAACAAACTCAATGGTCAGATAATGCTCATCTACATAGACATCTTCGGCAACGAGAAGCGAGAGGTTAAGAGACTAGGGGATTTTAAGGAGAAGCGACATGGCTTGGGATAGCGATTTATCAAATGCGCAAGTAAAGGCCGCTTCGTATATTGGTGGCCATGCCAGATTGTTAGCCGGCCCTGGTACAGGAAAAACCCGTTGCCTGACTCGAAGGATTGCCTACTTGATTATTGATAGCGGCATTAGTCCTTCAGACATTTTGGCTACTACATTCACACGCTCTGCAGCTTTTGAATTACGGAAAGAGGTATCGGAAGCTATCGGGAACAACATCGGGAAAGTGCCAAGAATTTCGACTTTACATTCCTTTTCCCTCCGTCAATTACTTCGAAATGCCCCGATTTCCGATTTACCATATCCCCTCCGAATTGCCGATGATTACGAAGAGCGGGAAATTATTATTGAAGAGTTAAGAGTCCTCCTTAATCGTAGAGTAAAAGAGATTAAGAGTCTCTTCGCGAGGCTTTCTGCAGATTGGCAAACTCTTAAAGCTGACCAGCGCGGCTGGGAGAGTCAGTTCCCTGACCCCCAGTTTGTAGATGCATGGCGCGAGCATAGAAAGATTTACGGATATACGCTGCGTGCAGAGCTGGTGTACCAGTTGAAGAAGGCTTTGCTTAATCCAGATTTCCAATTAGAAGGCCCTCCCCATTACCTCTTGGTAGATGAATATCAAGACCTCAATCCATGTGATCTAGCAGTCGTCAGGGCTATTGTTGCTCGTGGTGCAGAGCTTTACGGTGCTGGCGATGACGACCAGAGTATTTATGGCTTCAGGAAGGCCTACCCTCAAGGCATCCGAAATTTTAATGAAGACTATAAGCCATCGACTGATTTGGTGCTTGAAGTATGTAGGAGGTGTGATCGCAAAATCCTAGATTTTGCGCAATATGTCGCACGACAAGATCGCCAGCGAATCAAAAAAACACTTATTCCCGCTAAAGATGCTGAGGAGGGCGTTGTTAAACTGAGTGGATTTGCTAACCAAGGAGACGAAGCAAGAGGGATTTCTAGGATATGTAAATCACTTTTGGACTGTTCGGAATATGCTCCTGAAGATATACTTATTTTGCTACGCTCTGACTATCAGCGGCGTTTCTCTACGCCGATTAGGAGCGCTCTTGAGCAAGAGCAAATTCCAGCGGAGACGCTGGAGAATCCTACGGCATCTTTAGATGAACCCTCTGGGAGAGAGGTATTATGCACGCTTAGGCTACTAGAAAATCCTCAGGATGACCTTGCTTGGCGAACATTACTTCAGATCCGCCCTAATCAGATTGGCAAAGAGACATTAAGCCATCTTTATGAAATCGCGCGGTCTCAAAGCATTCGCTTCTATAATGCGATTGATTTAGTAGTACAGGGGCAGCAGCAAATCCCTCGGGCTGCGATTTTGCAAATAGAATTTCAAAATATAAAAGAGCACCTTCAGATGCTGCAGTCCAAGGAACAAGGTGTTGAACTTGCAGACTTTATTAAGATGCTTACTCGGGAAATCGTTGCTGATGACAATGAACGAGATGCTGTCAAGGATTGCCTTAATGGGATAGTCACTCTCACCAATGCACAGGATATTAAGGAATTGCTCACGAGTTTGCAGACTTCACTAGGAATGTATGAACAAAATCCTAGTGATTCGGGAAAGGTTCGTATAATGACTATGCACCAAGCGAAAGGGCTAACATCCCCAGTAGTGATAATAGCTGCTGCCGAGGATGAATACATTCCCGGGAGGGCTATCGGGCTGGAGATGGATGATGAACGGCGGCTGTTATATGTATCATTGACTCGAGCAAAGCATCACTTATACATCACCTATTGCAACCGAAGGGGTGGACAGCAGAGGCGTACAGGAAGGAACGCAGGAATGCTCAATCGCCACCTTACTCAGTTCTTGCGAGATATTCCAATCGAATTGTATGACAAAGATTGAGTCGCTAGCCCTGAAGTTACTTTGATAAAATAGGTAGGAGCAGAAATGCGAGAGGTTATTTTACATCCAGGTGAAGATGGTTACTGGGTAGTCGAATGTCCCAGCCTGCCCGGTTGCATCAGCCAAGGGGAGACTAAAGAGGAGGCACTGAAAAACATCAAAGAGGCTATAAGTTGCCACATTCACTCCCTCGAAGAGGATAACCTACCCATACCTAAAGAGAAATTCGAGGTATCAGTGGTAGTAGTATGAGCAAGCTTCCTGTGTAACGCCGCTAACCAAGCAAGGTGAGATGAGCATGGATAAACAATTACTCAAAAACCAGGATTTGGTGCTAAAGGTCTCTCCGAGTGTTGACCCAACGAAGTTTGATATAAGCAAATATGAGGCGTTCCTTGATGCCCTTTGCGGGGATAGAGAGTATCAGAAGGAAGCTATAAGAGAAACACTTCGCTATCTTCTTGGAGGACGATATAACAGTCTAAAAGATTTAGCAAGGGAAAATTACCAGCAAAACCCGGTATTACAGGATTTGCACCCATCTTTAGAGGAGTTCTACAAGCATCTACAGCTTCCAGATAAGCTTTCCTGCACTCTGGATTTAGCTACTGCCACTGGCAAGAGCTATGTGATATACGGCATTGCTCGCATAATGCTAGCCGAAGGAGCCGTAGATCAGGTTTTAGTACTCTGTCCATCTAATACTATCGAGGCGGGACTCACCGAGAAGTTCCGTAATTTATCAGGAGATAGAACATTAAAAGAGGTGTTGCCAGACTCAGCAATAATTCCCAATCCACGAATTATCAATGCCTCTCAAACAATTCAGAGGGGAGATATTTGCATAGAGAATATTCACGCTACTTATAAGAGAACCAAATCTGCCATTGAGGATAGCCTGACTGGTAAGGGCGAGAGGACGCTGGTTCTGAATGATGAAGTTCACCACATGGCTAATCCGCCAGCTCGAGATTGGGCTTTGAAGAAGTGGAAGGAATTTCTTCTGGACCCAAAGTATAACTTCAAATATATCGTGGGTGATTCGGGAACCTGCTATGTGGACAATGCCTATTTTACCGATGTCATCTACCGCTTTTCCTTGCGGGACTCCATAGAAGAAAGGTTTGTGAAGACGATTGACTATGTTGCTGAGGATATCTCGCATACCAAAGATGAGAAATTCCAGAAGATTTACGATAACCATTCCCAAAATAAAGCGCTGAAATATCGCCTGATAAAACCTCTCACTATATTGATAACTAAGGATATATCTGCCTGTAAAAAGCTAACCCAGGATTTAATAGACTTCTTGGCTAGGAAAGAAAACATCAGTAAGGATGCCGCAGCCAGAAAAGTTCTAATTGTCACCTCGGCTAATGAACATAAAAACAACATCCCGAAGTTAAAAGAGATTGATGATAAGAATAACCCCGTTGAATGGATTACTTCAGTCAGCATGCTATCTGAGGGTTGGGATGTGCAGAATGTCTGCCAGATTGTCCCTCATGAGGAAAGAGCATTTAACTCCAAACTTCTGATTGCTCAAGTGCTGGGGCGTGGCTTACGAATTCCTCCAGAATACAAAGGAGAGCAGCCGGCAGTCGTGGTCTTTAACCATGATAAGTGGTCAAGCAGCATTAAAGGATTAGTAAACGAAGTCCTTGAGATTGAGAAAAGGATATCCAGTTATCGCATATCTAAAAACAAAGACTATAACTTTGAGCTGTACAATATCAAATATGATAGAACACCAAAAGTAGTGGAAACTCCACAAGTGAAGGAATATGAGTTCAAGGATTTCTTTTCACTTACTACTCAATCAAGAATGGTAGAAGAGGAAACCACTTATGAGCGAGCTGTAACGGAAGACAGACGAACGAAGAAAACACCTATAGAATATAGAATGTATTCTGCTGAAGAAGTAGCCCAAGATATATTAAATAGGTTTAAGGCACCCGACTTGGAAGAAGGGACTGACTATAGCAAGGTTCTTTCCTTTGATAAGATTCTAGCGACTATAAACAACTCGTTGGAGAAGATAGGCGAAAGGGAGCATTTAGTAAGCCAGGAGAATAAGCAAAGGGTTTTGCAAGGATTTGGGGTAATAAGGCGAAAAAGCAGTAAAAGTTTAAGACACGAGGTAGAGGCAGAAAATCTCTATAGCATCAACACAAAAGATATTAACAAGGGTAGTCTTGGTGTGGGAGCACTGAAGAGAGAGCACAGCATATTCTTTGACGATTATTCTCTTAAGGAGGGAGAAGAGGAGGACAGGAAACTCCTAGAGGAGCTTTTGGAAGACGAAAGCTTGCATGTTTACTCTCTGCAAAGGGTGGGAAATGTCTTCAACTTTAAAACCCCTGTTAATGTAGTTTTTGCTTCTTATAAACCAGAAAGAGATTTTATCAAAAGATTAGTCAGTGAAGAAAACGCCAAATTTATAGATGCCTGGATAAAGTCTCCTGACATAGGCTTTTACAGCATCTATAGCATCGAATATTCCTGGCGAAAAGGCGAGCATCCTAAACACGGGAGCTTTAACCCTGACTTTTTCATCAAGGTAGGCAACGACATCTTGGTTATAGAAATTAAGCAGGACGGGGATATTTCTCCAGAAAATAAAGCCAAGCTCAAATATGCCAGAGAGCATTTCAAGCGAGTTAATAGCTTGCAATCAGAGCAGCAGTATTATTTCAAATTCCTTTCCCCTGAAAGCTATGACTTATTCTTTCAAAGACTAAGAGAGGGAAAATACCAAGATTTCACTTCAACACTTGAGGCAGATTTAGACAAAGAATAAAGCCATCGGGGATTTTGTCTCGTGGCAATATCGCCGATGAAGGTGGCTAAGAAACTGCACATTCCGTCATTGTGCCTTCTTAGTTGAGTGCTTTCTTTACTGGTTTTGGCTGGGTATGTTGAATGATGGCTTTGGCCTGCCCCCCGAAAATAGGACCACCTTGAATGCGAGACTCCTGTAAAATAAGAACAGGAGGAAGCATAAGTGAAAGTAAGAAGGTACTCGGAGGCACAGATATTCAGGATTCTCAAGGAAGTTGAATCGGGAGTG
>JAUWQI010000025.1 GCA_030611085.1 Dehalococcoidia bacterium
TGGGCTTATTCATCGCTACGTGCAGAGTTACCGTGACCTCCCTCTACTCCTGTACCAAATACAGACTAAATTCCGTGATGAGCCTCGCCCCCGTGGCGGATTACTGCGAGTCCGCGAATTTATTATGAAGGACCTTTACAGCTTCGATGTTGATGAAGCTGGTCTGGACGAAAGCTATAAGAAAATGATTCAAGCCTACAAGAATATTTATGCCCGACTAGGCTTGCCCACCTTGATGGTAGAGGCTGATAGCGGCGCTATAGGTGGTAAAGAATCCCATGAATTTATGGTTATTACCGAGTCTGGTGAAGACGCGATTATTTGTTGTTCCAATTGTGGTTATGCTGCCAATACGGAGAGGGCTCAATTTGCCAAAGCAAAGATAAAGAATGTTATTGCGAGCGAAACGAAGCAACTTCTGCCTTTGGAAGAGATAGCCACGCCGGGAGCAAATACCATAGTGGAGGTGGCTAGTTTTGTTGGTGTGCCCACGAGTCAAACGCTTAAAGCTGTATTCTACTCCGCTGATGGCGAGTTTATCTTCGTTGTTATACGAGGCGATTTGGAAGTGAATGAAACAAAACTAAGAAATGCGCTGAAATGTTCCGAACTTAGGTTGGCTACTGAAAGCGAGCTAAATGAGGCTGGCTTAGTAGCTGGTTTTGCCTCACCTATAGGCGTAAAAGGAGTCAAAGTCATTGCTGATGATTCCATAACCTTGGACTCTAACTTCGTTGCTGGCGCTAACAGGCCAGGATACCACTTCAAGAATGCCAATTATCCTAGGGATTTTCAAGCTGACCTTGTAGCTGATATTGCGTTAGCCCACTCTGGGGATGGTTGTCCCAGGTGTGGTGGTAAGCTTTCCTCCAGTCATGGCATCGAGGTAGGTCACATATTTAAATTGGGCACCTTTATCAGCGAAAAAATGGCGGCATCTTTTCTCGACCAGGATGGTATCTCCCGGCCTATTATCATGGGCTGCTATGGCATCGGATTAGGACGCTTATTAGCAGCTATAGTGGAACAAAGCCATGATGATAAAGGAATTATCTGGCCACTCTCAGTTGCTCCTTATCAAGTTTATCTTTGTCCCCTCCACTCGGATAAACCTGAAGTCGCTTCTGCCGCCGAAGATGTCTATCAGAAGCTGGAAAGGGAGGGGATTGAAGTGCTTTTCGATGACCGAAGCGAGTCCCCCGGGGTTAAATTCAACGATGCCGACCTTCTTGGAATACCCTTGCGATTGACTTTGTCACCACGCACCTTACAAAAGCAAAGCATAGAAGCAAAATGGCGTACGAGAAAGGAAGCTGAGCTTCTGCCTTTAGAGAATGTGGCTGCTGAGGTCAACAAGCTATTGAGAGAAGAATAGGCGAATAAATAATGATAATGTGAACAGCCTAGAGTCAGACTAATCAAGGCTTCAGCAATGGATGGAAAGCCCGGTTATCAATTCTTTGCTTATCATTAGTATGAGTTCTCCCAGAATCCCTTATTGAATATATGGAACAAGGTAGAAGGCAAAATTGCTGTAATTGGTTATACCTCTGATATATACTGAAGGGTTATAGGAGGGAAATATGAGACAGGTGAAGCAAAAGGTGATTAAATTCCCTCTAGAAGTAATTGGAGACTTGGAAAGGTTAGTCCAGCAGGGAAAGCGAAGCAAATTTGTGGTGGAAGCGACAAGGGCAAAGCTAGAAAGAGTGAGACTTGGAGAGGCTCTAGCCAAAACAGCGGGCAGCCTCACGACTGAGGATTATCCTGAGTTTGCCACCAGTGAAGATGTGGCTAAGTGGGTGAGGGAATTACGGGCGCGTGACTTTTCCCGTGCTAGAGAGAAATGACCGACTATCTTTTAGATACTACCGAAATCATAGATTACGGACGTGGACATTCTCCTACTGTGGCTCTCCTAAATGGCCTCTACGAGCAAGGAAACTCCTTAGAAGGAGATAGCCAAGATAGCTGGCCAATATATTAACAATTTAGATGTTTACCACCCATTAGCCTCTTAAAGTAGCGCCCAATTCCTGATGTAGTCTATCCAGAATCTCCTGCTGGGTTTGGTTAACTTCCTCATCAGTCAAGGTGTGACTAGCCGACTGATAGACAATCCTTATAGCAAAGGATTTTTTGCCTTTTGGTACCTGCTCGCCAGCGTAAAGGTCAAAGAGAGCGACTTTCTTTACCAGCGAAAAGCTTTGGGTGATGTCCTCCACTTGTTGATAGGCTATTTGCTTATCTACCACCAAGGCGATGTCTCTAGTTACGCTAGGGAAGCGTAGAATAGGCTGATATTTCTTCAATTTGGTCGCTTTGTCTACCAGCTTCTCCACATCCATTTCGATAAGGCAAACAGTGCCAGAAAGTTCGAAGGCTTGTGCTACACTAGGATGCAAGTTACCCACAACGCCCACTTTGTCGTCATTAATGATTATGTTAGTCCCCCTCCCTGGGAGCAAAGTTTCATCATCGCTGTCCTCAAAAGTTCCTTCGAGCCCCAATTGTTTTAACAGACTTTCAACTACACCTTTAGCATCAAAGAAATCCAATAGCTCTTTATCACCATGCCAGGATAATTCTGCCCTTGGGCCACTAAGTACAGCACAAAGCCCTTCCTTTTCTTGAGGCAGATTCTTCCCCTGCGGCAGGAATATCTTGCCAATTTCGAATAGCCTTATACCGACTTGCTCAAATCGCTGGTTATGAGACAAAGTCGATAGAACTCCAGCACGCAAAGTAGTACGCAGATACTCTTGCTCTCTTGTCATTGGGTTAGCTACCTTTAAGGGTATAACCTTCAACTTGAGCTTCGGAGAAAGTCCTTGTAGCTTCTCCTGGCTGACTAAAGAATAAGTTAATATTTCTTGAAAGCCCCAGCCTGCTAAAATATTACGCAGCTTTTTTCTGAGATTGCTTCGCTTCGCTCGCAGTGACATTGCTGATTCTTGCGGAGGCAGTGGAGAACTGAGCCTGGTTATAGGAATCCTGTCATAGCCGATAATGCGAACCACTTCTTCTACAAGGTCAGCAGCACACTTAATATCACTACGCCAATAAGGAACAATCGCCGAAACCTCCGAAGCTGAACCAGTATCCTGGCATTCGAAGCCTAAAGATTCTAATATCTTAAGCATTTCATCAAAAGCAACTTCCAAACCTGAAAGTCGTCTCATTTGCTCAGTAGAGAGCAATATACTCTTTGGCTCTGATTTTCCGGGGTAAACATCGATTATACCTTTAGCTGCCTTACCGCCAGCTAACTCTAGTAATAGTTGAGTGGCTCGCTTTAATGGTAGCAGTGGTAGGTCTGGATTCAACCCCTTATCAAAGCGAATCGAGGCTTCGCTTTGCAACCCGAGATGCCCACATCCTTGCCGAATAACAGCTTGGTCGAAATTCGCCGACTCTAAAAGAATAGCAGTAGTTTCACCCATAACCTCGGTATCCACCCCCCCCATAATTCCAGCAATGGCAACAGCTTTCTCTTTATCAGCGATAACCAGGGTATTTGGGTTAAGGACTCGCTCTGAGCCATCCAGACTAGTTATTGTCTCGCTATCCCTGGCTCGACGGACAATAATCTGTTTCTCCTTGAGCTTAGGGTAATCGAAGCCATGAAGAGGCTGCCCATATTCCAGCATCACATAGTTGGTAACATCCACAACATTGTTAATAGGGCGCATACCATAGCTGTTCAGACGCTGCTGTAGCCAATTTGGGGAAGGGGCTATTTTAATTCCAGTGACTAAGCTGGCACAGTACCTGGGACATAGACTCGGCTCAATTATGTCAACAGAGACGAAAGAATCTATCGAGGACTCTGTTTCTTCATAGCCTAATTCGGGCAAATGGAGTGACTCACCAGTTAGAGCGGCAATTTCACGAGCAATGCCAATTATAGACAAGCAGTCGGGGCGATTGGGCGTTATATCTAAATCAAAAATTACATCGCCTAAATATTCAGCTAGAGGCGCACCTACGGGAGCTTCTGACGGCAGAACCATAATACCTTCGTGCCTATCGGAAATCCCTAATTCTTTTTCCGAGCAAACCATGCCCTCAGAAAGAATGCCACGAATTTTAGCTGGCTTTAATAATGCAGACTTTCCAGTATGACCGTCTATAAGCTGGGCTCCCACACGAGCGAAAGGCACTTTTTGCCCAGGGCTAATGTTTGGGGCACCACAAACTACAGTAACTTGCTGTGAGGCAAGATTAACACTAGCCAGCTTTAAACGGTCAGCATTAGGATGAGGAGCTAAAGCTGTTACTTCTCCTATTACTATATTATTCCAAGCGCCGCCTATGGCTTGTGTGCTTTTGACCTCGGCACCGGCCATAGTCAGCCTCTCAGCTAGCTCTTTAGGAGCGAGGCTGATATCAACATAATTTTTAAGCCATTTAAGTGAAACCTTCATTGTAATTGCTCACCTTGCTGTCATTCTGAGTGTAGCGAAGAATCTCAAGTTTGCTCAGAGTGACATTGAGTAGCTAAACACACTCCTTTCCTCTTCTACCTTAAATTTAGAACTGCTTTAGGAATCTAAGGTCGTTGCTGTAAAACAGGCGGATATCATCAATGTCGTAGCGGAGCATGGGAATTCGCTCTACCCCCAGGCCGAAAGCAAAGCCAGTGTAGACTTCGGGGTCAATATCGACGCGTTTGAGAATATCAGGATGCACCATGCCAGCACCTAAAATTTCAACCCAGCCGCTGTAGCTACACACTCGGCAGCCAGTCCCATTACAGGCTAGACATTGAATAGCTATCTCTACCCCAGGTTCTACAAAAGGGAAATAGTCACAACGGAAGCGTATCTTCCTCTCGCTGCCAAATAAAGAGTGACAGAATTCAAATAAAGTGCCTTTTAAATCAGTCAAGGTGATATTTTTGTCCACAGCCAAGCCTTCGACTTGATAAAACATAGATTCATGAGTGGCATCGGTTGCCTCATATCTATAGCAGCGACCTGGGATTATAGCTCTTATTGGTGGGCGACTATTCTCCATAATCCTAATCTGCATCGGTGAAGTGTGGGTACGCAAGAGCCGCGCTCCCTCCCCTGGAGAATCCACCCATAAAGTGGCAAATGTATCTCGTGACGGATGCCATTGGGGGATATTCAAAGCTTCGAAATTGTAGTAATCCCACTCTACATCGGGTCCCTCAAAAATCTGGAAACCCATATTTCTGAAAACATCGTAAATTTCTTCAAGCGTCTGGGTGACAGGGTGGAGTCGTTCTGCCGAGATGGGCCGACCGGGCAAAGTAGTATCCAATCCTTCCTGTTCTAAAGAGGAAATCAAGCTGGTTTCTTCTAAAATCTCTCTCTTTTCAATTAAACCAGTCTCTAAAGCCTTCTTGATTTCGTTAGCTTGAGCGCCTATGCTCTGCCTTTCTTCTAGAGGCAAAGTAGCCAGGGAACGCAAAAGCTGTGTTAACTTACTTTTCTTACCTAGATAGTGAACCCGCCACAACTCAAGTTCTCTAGACTCGCTAACTCTTTCTAACTCGCTAAGAGCTTGCGTGTGAAGTTCTTCAAGCTGTTTTTGCATTAATTATGGGTTCCTTCGCTTTGCTCAAGACAAGGTTTTACCGAGGCCACTAATTTAGCGAAGTTGCCAGGGTTCTTGACTGCCATTTCAGCCAACATTTTGCGATTGACTTCCACATTTGATTTTTTTAAACTAACTATAAGCTGGCTATAGGAAAGCCCATTAGCTCGTGCTGCAGCATTGATACGAGTGATCCATAGTCTTCTGAAATCGCCCTTCCGTTCACGGCGATGACAGTAAGCATAATCCAAAGCATGAAGCATCGACTCGTGAGCTCGACGGTATAAGGCATGCCTTGTGGCACGGTGCCCCTTGGTTAACTCGAGTACTTTCTTATGTCGTTGATGGGTAACTTTTCCGCTTCTAGCTCGTGGCAAGATTATCCTCCTTTGGTTTTATTACTTATAAGGCAAAAGCCTCTTCACGCGCTTCTTATCTGCGGAGGAGGCTGGAATCATCTCATCATAGAGACGCTTAGTTCTGGGAGCCTTTTTCCGCCTTAAATGGCTTTTGCCACATTTAGTGCGCATGAGCTTGCCGCCTCCCGTTACATGAAAGCGGCTTTCTGCCCCTTTATGAGTCTTGAGCTTTGGCATCTATTTTTGCCTCCTTAACTTTTCCGGTAGAAGCTGGGGAAAGGGTCAAAGCTATATTCCCTCGCTCTTTAGAGGGCTGGTCGCTTATTATAGCTATATCTTTTAAATCCTCAGCTACCTTCTGTAACAACTTCATACCTAACTCAGGATAAATATGCTCGCGTCCCCTAAACCTTACTAGCAGCCTTAGCTTATTACCTTCCTCCAGCAATTTTCTCGCTGTTCTGAGCTTCGCCTGCAAATCATGCTCCTCAATCTTCGGTCTTAAGCGGATCTCCTTAAGCAAGCCAACTTTCTGTCCCCTCTTCGTCTTCCGCTCTTTTTTCTCCTGCTCATATTTATATTTCCCATAATCAAGAAGACGACATACTGGTGGAGTCGTGGTTGTTGCCACCTCCACCAAGTCAAGGCTATGCTCTGAGGCAATTTGCCGTGCCTGGTATAGAGGCAGCACGCCTAATTGTTCTCCATTCTCCCCTATGAGGCGAACTTCTCTAGCTCTAATTTGCCAGTTAATCGGTAACTTTCTAACTATGCCGTTCTCCCCCCAAAACAGTTTAAGACTTATCCTCTATGGCTGCCTTTATTCTATTCTTAACTTGTAACAGAGACTCCAAACCTACATCCTCGCTACTTCTTAAACGAAGTGACACGCCGGATGAAGTTATCTCCTTATCACCCACTATAAGCATATACGGAACTTTCTCTAGTTGAGCCTCTCTTATTTTCAAGTTCATTCTCTCCGGTCGGTCATCGACCTGAAGGCGGATGCCTTCTTCCTTAAGTTCATTCTCTATTTCATGAGCGTAGTTAATATGGCGATCTGCTATGGGAATTATTACAGCTTGAACTGGTGACAGCCATATAGGGAAAGCACCACCATAGTGCTCGATAAGGCAGGCTAGAAATCGCTCCATACTACCTAAAACCGTGCGATGTATCATTATTACATTATGCTCTGAACCATCCTCACCAATGTAACAAACATCAAAGCGTAGTGGCAAGTTGAAATCAACCTGGATGGTGGGACCTTGCCAAGTATGACCTAGAGCGTCTCTTAGTTTAACATCAATTTTAGGTCCATAGAAAACTCCCTCACCTGGGTCTATATTATAAGGCAAATCAAGCTTCTCTAAAACACGCTTCAAAGATTCTGTGGCTTCTTCCCACATTTGAAGAGTGCCAGCGTATTTCTCTGGCCGCGTCGACAATAGCAATTCGTAATCATTGAAACCGAAGGTGGATAGCATGAATTGTGCCAATCGTAAAACTTCCGTTACCTCCGATTCAGTTTGGTCGGGACGGCAGAAAATGTGAGCATCGTCTTGAGTAAACCCCCTCACTCTGGCTAAGCCGTATAATACACCAGTTCGTTCATACCTGTATACTGTACCCAATTCGGCATATCTCAAGGGCAGATTGCGATAGCTTCGTGTACGACTTTTAAAAATCAAGATGTGCCCTAAACAATTCATGGGCCTTATCAAATATTCTTGTCCCTCAACTTCCACTGGTGAGTATAGATAATCCCGATAGAATTCCCAGTGCCCACTAGTTTTCCACAAGTCTAGCTTAGCTATATGGGGGGTGTAGACGATATCATAGCCTCGCTTAATATGCTCCGCCTTCCAGAAATCCTCGACAATCTGCCGAATCACAGCACCCTTAGGATGCCAGCAAATTAAGCCAGGGCCAATTTCATCATGAATGCTGAAGAGGTCAAGCTCTTTGCCCAGCTTTCTGTGATCGCGCTTGGCTGCTTCAGCTTGACAAGCCAGATAATCATCAAGCCCTGCCTGGCTATCGAAAGCCACACCATAAATTCTTTGCAGCATGGGACGTTTTTCATCTCCACGCCAATATGCTCCAGCTATATGAGTAAGCTTGAATACCTGCACTCCACTGGTGGAAGCCATATGAGGCCCACGACATAAATCGGTGAAGGAACCTTGCTTATAAATAGTCACCGTCGTATCGGGAAGCTCACTGATAAGCTCCAGTTTATAGGGCTGAGTAGCAAAGAGGCGATGTGCTGCTTCTTTACTCATTTCCTCCCTGGTGAAAGGCAAATCGGCGGTAATGATCTCCCGCATCTTATTCTCAATTATGGTCAAATCTTCCGGTGTTAACGGACGTGGTAGGTCAAAGTCATAATAAAAGCCGTTTTCGATGGGTGGTCCTATGCCGAATTTAGCCTCAGGAAAAAGGAATTGCACTGCCTCTGCCATAATATGAGCAGTGGAGTGGCGCATCCTTTCCAATTTCTCTTCAGTAGCCATTAATTTTTATATAACCAACGAATAAACGCTCAGCTATCTCCTGTCATGTCACTCTGTCCCTGAAACGCAATGAAGAGAAAGGGTCTCCGAGATTCCTCACCATTTCGCTCTTCAGAATGATACCAGAGTGAATAATCACACCAACAAAAGCTTGCATCCAAGGCGAGAAGTTTCATAAGGAGAAATTTCGTTGAGAGCTTGAGATATGATTAAATTGACGACTTCGATTTTCTGTGTGCTGGTATTCTTTCAATGCTTTCCGCTCTAACTAAAATTACCTTGCTGCTATGACATCCACAATGGTGGGCGATACTGGACTTGAACCAGTGACCTCTGCGATGTCAACGCAGCGCTCTAACCACTGAGCTAACCGCCCTCTTTGCCGTGTAGCCTTACGCTGCTGGTTACATTAACCTGTATAATGTGGCCACATTTAGGGCAAGGGACTTCTATGGTGAGAGGTCTTTCCATTACCCTTTCCACAAGTGATGTTATCACAGTATCCATATTGTCCAGCCTCTCGTCTAGCATATCCAGATGCTTAGCTATCTGCTTCACATCCAAATCCCGATCAACTTGTGCCACTGTATCACTCTTATCTCGTGAAACCAGCTTATAAACTCTTCTCCACGACGCCCAATGACTCTAGCTCAGCTTTCTCTTCTCGCATTAGTTTATCTATCTGCTCAGAGATGGTACGCTCCAGATACTTACGGAAGGCTTCTCGCGCTGCCGGCGATGACCGCACTGCTTCCTTGACTCTCTGCCACTCATTAGTGATTACTTCATTCATTTGCTCAACGCCTATAGGCTGTTTTTCTTGCCATAAATCCTCTATTCTGTCTAGAATCCTAGCTGTCATAGCCCTCTTAATACGGTCAAAAGAGAGTATCTCCTCTGTAGTATATGGTTGCCCAGCTTTTCTTTCAGCCACGCTTTATCACCTCCGGTTACATTTATTTGATGTTGCTATCATAAGTTTAACGATACAAACTTGTCAAGATTATAAAGGCAATTACAGATAAATTGAGCAAACTCAGCCACTTTGCCTTTTTTACTTTGGTCGGGGTGAGAGGATTTGAACCTCCGACCTCATGGTCCCAAACCATGCGCGCTAGCCGCTGCGCCACACCCCGCGGTAACAAACATATTATAGTAAACGTTTTACTTTGCCCGCAAGGCAATATCCAACCTTATAGCCGCTTATGGCTCAAGCTGCGGAAGCAGTTACCTTTGCCTTAAGCCTGGTATATTCCTGATTTACCCTCTCTTGAATCTTTTCAATTTCTTCTTTTGGCAAGTGGCGATATCGTCCCTGTGGCTTTAGGTATTCCTCAACTGGCTTGAGCTTGGGTCGGTCAACATTTAATTTATACTTACCCTGTTCTACTTCATAAAGAGGGAAGATACCTGTCTCTACGGCAAGCTGACCTATCTCAATAATTATATCGGTGGCAATCCTCCAACCCGTGGGACAAACAGATAGGATATGCACATAAGCCGGGCCCTTAATCTCTGCTCCCTTTTTAACCTTGTTTATTAAATCAAAAGGATAACTGGGGCAGGCTGTGGCTACATATGGTATATTATGAGCAACAGCAATAGCGACCATATCCTTTTTCTGCGTAGTCTGTCCAATGCTAAACTTTCCTGCGGGCGCAGTAGTGGTTGAAGCTCCATAAGGCGTGGCGCTCGACCTTTGAATCCCCGTGTTCATGTATGCTTCATTATCGAAGCAAAGATACAGAAAGTCATGGTTTCTTTCAAAAGCTCCAGATAGAGCTTGAAGTCCTATATCGCTTGTGCCACCATCTCCAGCAATAGCAACGCATTTAATATCCTTCTCAGGCATCTTGCCCTTCTCCATCAAAATCTTTAAACCTGCTTCTGCACCCGAGATTTCAGCAGCAGTATTTTCAAACAGCGTATGCATCCAGGGAACCCTCCACGAGGTATAAGGAAAGGGTGAAGTACAGATTTCCATGCACCCGGTGGCATTAGCAATTATCACATTCTTTCCCAAAGCTTTGCAGGCGAGCCTTAATGCTAAAGCTTCGCCGCAGCCAATACAAAAACTATGCCCTGGAGCAAGAAGTTCCTCTATAGGCACAAGGTTTTTGCCAAATTTTATGAATTTTTCCTCCATTTTTACCCCCTTATACCTGTTACTTTGCCTCTCACACCCACCGTCTCAAATAGTTCCTCTGACCCCTTTTCTGCGATTTCGTTACCACGCTCAATAACATATTCAAAATCGCTTAACGACATATCTCTTCCGCCCAAACCACCTATAAAGCTCACCACTCTTGGCTTCTCTTTTTCATCATATAAGGCTGCCCTAACTTCAGAGGAAACTGGGCCTCCAGGGCCTCCAGAGGAGATACATCGGTCAAAAACGATAAGAGTTTCGGCATTCTTTACTGCTTGGCGAAATTCCTCAAACGGGAAAGGTCTCCAAAGCCGTAAACTGACGAGACCTACCATCTCTCCATTATCTCTCTTCCTATCTATCACAATCTTTGCCGTCTCAGTAAAACTTCCCATGGTCAGAAGCAATGTTTTAGCATCTTCCGTTCTATATGACTCAACAAGGTGATAATAGCGGCCAAATATGTCTCCAAATTCTTTAAATCCTTGAATTGCCACATCCTTAGATTTCCTGAACGCCACTTCTTGAGCTATCTTCGTTTCTGAATATATCTCGGGGAGCCCAAAAGCTCCATGGGTCATTGGCTTATCGGGGTTTAAGGCAAATGGGTATTGAAATTTAGGTAAGAATGTATCTACCTCGCTTTGCTCTGGCAAAATCATCGGTTCTGTTACATGTGACAGAGTAAACCCATCGAAGTGAATCATCACCGGAAAGAGAACTTTAGGGTCCTCGCCAACGCGAAAGGCCCAGAGGGTCATATCAAATGCTTCTTGATTATTCTGGCAAAATACCTGAATCCAGCCAGTGTCTCGCACAGCCATGGCATCGGAATGGTCACACCAAACACTTAATGGCGCAGAAAGCGCTCTATTGCATATTGCCATAACTACGGGATATCTCATAGATGAAGCAACATAAACAACTTCATGCATAAGCTCCAATCCTTGACCTGCAGTAGCAGTAAAAGTCCTTGCTCCTACTGCTGCGGCTCCGAGACAAGCACTCATAGCTGAATGCTCTGACTCAACAGGTATATAAGCTGCCTTCAGTTCACCGTTAGCTACCATCTCGGCAAGCCTTTCAGGAACATGTGTCTGAGGTGTTATGGGATAAGCCGCAACGACATCAACATCGGCCATCCTTGCCGCTTCGGCAGTAGCAAATGAAGCCTCTAGTGCCACTCTCTTACTCATTTTTCTTCCTCCTCTATCATGGTTATGGCTTCTCTTGGACACACTCTGGCACAGATACCACAACCTTTGCAGTAGAAAAGTTCAGGCTCGTAATATCCATCATCAAGGAGCTTCATGGCTGCATCAGGACAATAGAGCCAACATAAGCCACATTTGTTACATTTTTCTTTATCCATTATTGGTCTCTCGCTTCTCCAATCACCAGTCCTACGGAAGCTAGCATTTCCTGCCTCCAGAACTATATTGCCAACTTCTAAATCTCTCCAGCTTAATTCATCTGCCATTTGCTACTCCTTCATTACAATTTCATTGTAAGCCCTTTTCATAGCTTTGATGTTGCCCTCAGCTCGGGCTCCAAAACGCTCTTGCAGTTGCTCGACTAAAGAATCGACTTTTACATCGTCAGCAACTTTTAATAGCGCACCAATCATGGTGGTATTAGTGATAGGCAATCCTATCATCTCTCTGGCAATCCTCGTAGCGTTGACTGCAGCTACAGGCCAGTTAAAACCAAATTCAGACTTCAGTTCATCTGGAGATTTCTTCGAATTAATTATGATTTTACCTTTATCCTTGAGCCCCGAGGTTACATCTACAGCACGAAGCAAACCCGGGTCTAGCACCACTACTATGTCAGGCTCATAAATATTCGTCCTGATTCTGATAAATTCATCGCTTATCCTCAGGAAAGCAAGAACTGGTGCTCCCCTTCTTTCAGGTCCAAAGCTAGGAAACGACTGTGCATACTTTCCATCGCTTATAGCAGCACGAGCAACTAATTCTGCTGAAGTTACTGCACCCTGCCCTCCTCTACCATGCCACCTTACCTCAAGAAGCTTACCCATGATACGACTCCTCCTTATCATGAAAGTGCCCCTGAAGGGACTTGAACCCTTGCACCTGGCTCCGGAGGCCAGTGCTCTATCCTCTGAGCTACAGGGGCAAAGCTAAAATAATAGCATAGCAAGGGCAGACTGGTCAATGCTTATTTGTCAGACTGTCAAGACTCTTTAGAAATGTCCCCTCTTAGCGACTTCATACAGGTAATGCTTGGCTGGTGCGTTGAGATTGGAGGCTATATCTTCTCCAGGGATGATCTGGAGGAGGGACATATTTCCTCTTTGGTTGAGAGTTTTGTTGCTTTTGATGAGTAACCATGGGCTTTCGGGGTAACTCCTTGATTTCTGTGAAGATGACCTCCCTGTCCCTGTAGGCTATGTGGATTGACCCATCCAAATGCTCCTGCACCATGACCCTTCTTCTGGCTGGTGGTAAATTTGACTGAAACACTATCTGGAAGAAGCGATTCTTGTAGCGCACAACCCAGTCATTGCCCACAATGCGTGGTTCTTCCAGACAAAATACACTCCTCAAATCCATGCCTTGTGGCACTGGCTGATGAAAATCTGCTGAGCTTCGAGGCTCCACTGCAAACCTGGCGTTGAGGCTTTCTGTAAATCCACATAGGCTCTGGTTAGCCCCTTCGATATCTCTAATGCCTGCCAAAAGAGTTTCAATAAGCTATGTACTAGTCACACATGGCAATGCTATCTGAGGCAAGGCAAAGTCTATTCTAATTGAAAAATGAGCCTGAGCAAAGAGATTTCAGGCAACCCTGACAGCAAATCTTGAGATTTGTTGAAAGAGATTGGAACGAGCATTCACCATCCTTTCTGCAAATTGATTATCGCTCATTTGGTTAGCG
>JAUWQI010000001.1 GCA_030611085.1 Dehalococcoidia bacterium
TAAACTCTATGAGGTCAACAGGCAAAAGAAGGGGTCTGCAAGGGTCGTTCCCCTTAAAAAACAGAAGCCTCGTAGGGTTACAAATTATATGATTCAACAAGACCTAGTTGGGTTACCTACTTAAATGATTTGACACGGTGCAAACACATGTGCTCGTTGTTGAAGCTTCACTCGGCACCGGGCTACTGCCCACCAAGCAAGTTCAAAGTGATGCTTGTTATGGAATGGAATACAGCACTACCCCATCAACCCCCAATCCTTTCTGTCCAAACCCAGGGGGGCAGTCCAAGCCTTCCTTCAACAAATTGCTGCCACAGTAATAGCCCTCTGACACAAAAACTAGATTGATTTGACATTCAGTCCCTCAGATGATATACACTGCGACTAAGCACCACCAAGGCATATTGATTTTAATGCAGGAGGTAGAAATGGAGAAAATAAGCAAGGTTGCCATCCTGGACAGTGAGGAGGGAGGGAAAAAGATACACGACTTACTTTCCCAAGCTGGCGTGGAAGTCGTTATGCTAAATCCGAAAGGAAATTATGTAAAGGAATTAACGAATACTGATTTGGTGTTGGATGCCCTTTCCCAGAATATGGAATCGCGGAAGGAGACTCTGCGCAAATGTGCTGAAAAAACCCCGGCGACAGCAGTTTTGGCTACCACGGCTTCATCAGGGATTACCGAGATGGCTGCCGCCACTAAAAGACCACAAAAGTTTATTGGTCTAAACTTCACCTTTAATCCTTCTGGAGATAAGTGCCTTGTTCAGATAACAAAGGGGTTGGAAACTTCAGAGGGAACTATTCAATCTTGTAGAAGTCTTGTCGAGAAAGCTGGAGCTACGGCTGTAGAACTTGAAGACTCACCTGGTCTCATTCTCGATAGAGTGATAGCTGCAGTGGTAAACGAAGCTGCCACCATATATGCGTCTAAGACTGCCTCCGTTGAGGACATTGATAACATGACAAAATTGTGTCTCAACTGGCCTATGGGACCTTTCGAGTTTGCCGATACTCTTGGCATAGATAATGTAGTAGCTACTTTAGAAGCTCTTTCTCAACAGTCAGGTCAACAATACTTGCCTTGCCGCTTACTCAGGCAAATGGTAGCATCGGGGAGACTGGGAAAGAAAACTGGCAAAGGATTTTACCGGTACTCTTGAAGAAAAACTATGTGCGCGCAAGGAGGAAATTATGGAATTTAAGAACATCATATATACTAAGGAAAAGGGAATAGCAAGAGTTACCATTAATAGGCCAGAAGTGCGCAATGCATTAAACATGCCCACTAGACAAGAGATTAGGAAAGCCATAGAAGATATCAAAGGGGATAAAGGTGTCAGGGTAGCTATTATCACTGGAGCAGGTGATAAGGCATTTGTAAGTGGTGCTGATATTAACGAGTTTAAGGGAATGAGCCCAGTAGCAATAGAAGAGCAACGTGCCTCACCCTTAGGAATGCACCTGAATTTAGATATAGAAAATTTGCCCGTTCCTATTATCGCCAGGATAAATGGATTTTGCCTTGGTGGAGGTTGCGAAATGGCCATGGCTTGCGATATAAGAATTGCCTCCGAAAATGCTAGATTCGGGCAACCTGAGATTAACATTGGGATATTCCCTGGAAATGGTGGCACTCAGAGATTGCCTAGACTAGTAGGTTGGGGTAGAGCTAAGGAATTGATATACACTGGCAGGATAATAGATGCTGCTGAAGCAGAAAGAATTGGCTTAGTCGATAAGGTTGTGCCACAGGACAAATTAGAGGAAACAGTGAATCAATTAGCTGAAACTATAGCTAGTAAAAGCCCAGTAATCATCAGATTCGTCAAGGAGGCTATGAATAGAGGAATGTATACTGATCTTGTTACTGGGTTAAACTATGAAAAAGGTTATTTCAGTCTTTGCTTTGCTACCAAAGACCAACAAGAAGGGATAGCAGCCTTTCTGGAAAAACGGAAGCCTGAATTTAAAGGAGAATAACTCTTCAAGGAGGAGAAATGGAAATTAAGAGGATATGTGTTCTGGGAGCTGGAGCTATGGGGCACGGCATTGCTCAAGTATGTGCCCAGGCAGGATACGATGTCAGTTTGCGAGATATTGAGGATAAGTTCGTTCAGGGTGGCATAGATAGGATACGGAAGTTCCTTGATGGAAGCGTTGAACGGAAAAAGATGACTAGAGAAAAAGCTGACGCTACTTTGTCTAGAATCAAGGGGTATGTTGATTTAAAGGAAGCAGCCAGAGATGTTGACCTCGTAATTGAAGCCATAATTGAGAATATGGAAATCAAAAAAGCTACTTTTAAAGAATTGGATGCGCTATGTCCAGCACACACTATTTTTGCCTCCAATACCTCTTACCAGTGTGTCACCGAGATAGCAGCAGCAACGAAAAGGCCAGATAAGTTTCTGGGAATGCACTGGTTTAATCCTCCCCCGATTATGCGAGGTGTAGAAGTAATCAAGGGCGAAAAGACTTCTCAGGAGACACTGGATATCATTGTAGATTTATGCCACAAGCTTGGCAAGCAGCCAGGGGTATGTAAAGATTCGCCAGGTTTTATTGTTAATAGACTTCTCCAACCCTGGCGCAATGAAAGCTTTAGGTTATACGATGAAGGTGTAGCCTCATTTCAAGATATAGATAAAGCACTTAAGACAGCTTACAACTTTAGAATGGGTCCTTTCGAACTCGGCGATTTGGTCGGCTTGGAAATTGCCATAGTAGGAAACGAAACTATGTATCGTGAGTTGAAAAGCGATGTCTTTAAGCCCGCTCGGTGTCATATCATGAAAGTCAGGGCTGGGGATTGGGGGAGGAAGACAGGACAGGGTTTCTACGAATATGGGAAGTAGTTGCCTGATTCATCAGGCTTTATTGCCCAATAAAACGGCCCCCCGTGACACGGACATGTGGTACTAGGATTTAATCTGCGTAAGGAGGAGTAAATTTATGGCAGGCATTATTTCGTACGGCGCTTATATACCATTGTGGAGGCTAAGTAGAGATGCTATTGCTGAGGCCTGGGGTAGTGGTTCCACCGGTGGGGAGCGAAGCGTAGCTAACAACGATGAGGATGTTGTTACAATGGCAGTTGAAGCTGCGTTTGATTGTCTTAATGGTGTTGGACGTGAGAATGTTGATGGCTTATATTTTGCCTCCACTACGCCACCATTCAAGGAAAAGGAATGCTCTACATTGGTGGCTACAGCAACTGATTTAAAGCCGGAAATCGTAACCGCGGATTATGGCAATAGTTTAAGAGCAGGGACTGCAGCATTCAGGGCAGCATTAGATGCAGTAGTCGGCGGCTCTGCCAGGAGTGTATTAGTAACTGCTTCTGATTGCCGCCTAGGTTATCCTCGCTCAAATTACGAACAAAGCTTCGGTGATGCTGCAGCGGCTTTCCTAATCGGCAATACTACCAAACCGGCTGTTATTATAGAAGGTAGTTATTCTATTTCTAATGAGCTATATGATGTGTGGAGACTGGACAAGGATACTTATGTTCAGTCTTGGGAAGACCGCTTTATTATAGAACATGGTTATACTGAAAATATGGAGAAGGCGATCTCTGGCTTAATGAAGAAGAAAGGCCTCTCGCCGAAGGATATTACTAAGGCTATACTTTACGCTCCCACAGCAAGAGCTCAGCAAGGGCTAGCTCGCCGCTTGGGCTTTGACGCCAAAACACAACTTCAAGACCCTCTCATTAGCAATATCGGGGTTTCAGGCTGTGCCCATGCCTTACTTATGTTGGTAGCTGCCCTAGAGGAAGCTAATCCAGGTGACAAGCTTCTTCTCGCTAGCTATGGGAGTGGTGCCGATGCATTCCTCCTTCAAGTAACGGATGAAATAGAAAAGATTAATGAGGGTAGAAGAGGAGTGAAAGGTTTTCTTTCTTCAAAGAAAGCACTTCCTAGTTATACCAGGTACTTGAGTTACAAAGGATTGTTGGAACCCCAGCCCGGAGAGCCCTTTCGGCTTTTTCCAGCAGCGACCACCAGTTGGCGGGAGCGTGACTGGGCTATTCGTATGCATGCCAGCAAATGCAGGAATTGTGGACTCACCACTTTCCCTATAGAGAGGGTATGTTATAGCTGTCGCAGCAAAGACAATTATGAAGAGGTGAGGCTTTCAGATAAAAAAGCAAAGGTATTTACCTACACCTTAGATAATCTAGCTGGCAGAAGTGATGACCCGACGATACCACAAACAGAGGTGGCATTTGAATTTGGAGATGTCAGAACCTACATTCTGATGACGGATTGCGAGCCTAAAGAGGTTAGCATAGGTATGCCAGTTGAGATGACATTTAGGAGAATGTACGAAGGAGCGGGTATGTATAACTACTTCTGGAAGTGCCGACCCATTAGATGAAAGGAGGGAAAACTAAATGGAGAGCATAAAGGATAAAGTTGCTATTGTTGGCATGGGCTGTTCTAAATTCGGGGAGAGATGGGATGCTAGCATTGATGACCTTGTAATAGAGTCTGCCTACGAAGCTTACGAAGATGCCGGTATTGACCCTAAAGATATTCAGGCTTGCTGGTATGGAACTGTAACCCAACCTTTGATTGGTGATGGCGCTACTCACTTAGCCAGGCCACTAAAGTTACACGGGATCCCCATGACTAGAGTAGAGGCTTGGTGTATTACTGGCCATGAGGCATTGCGAAATGCTTGCTTTGCTGTGGCTTGTGGCATGTATGATTTGGTTCTAGTTTTAGGGGCAGAGAAGCTTAAGGATACCGGCTTTCCTGGGTTGGGAGCCGGTCGGGGTATGAGCCCGGTATTAGAAGCTCGACGTACTGCGCCGGGCTCGTTTGGCATGATCGCTACCAGATATTTTTATACTTATGGATTAGGTCCAGAGGAAGGGAAGAGGACTATTGGCAAGATTGCAGTTAAAAATCATTATAATGGCAGCATGTGCCCTAAGGCTCACTTTCGCAACAAGGTAACTTTAGAGCAAGTATTGAAGGCGCCTATAATTGCCTGGCCTTTGGGGCTATTCGATTGCTGTGGCAACAGCGATGGTAGCGCCGCAGCTATCATAGTCCCAGCGAAGGATGCCAGAAAATATAGGGATGACCCCATCTACATAAAGGGTATAGGTTCGGCGCATGTTGCTTTGCTTCCTCAGAATTGCCCTAGTTTTGACTGGCTTCACTTTGAGGAAGTTATTAATTCCGCCCACCAAGCTTACGAACAAGCCGGGATAACAAATCCTCGGGAGCAGATAGATGTTGCCGTAGTTCATGATTGCTTTACTAGCACTGAAATGCTCCTCTATGAAATGCTCGGCTTTAGTCCTGAGGGTAAAGCTAAGGAGGATATCGATTCTGGCTTTTTTGAGCTTACAGGTGGGCTTCCAGTGAATAGCGATGGAGGACTAAAGTGTTTTGGCCACCCGGTTGGTGCTAGCGGCATAAGGATGACTTACGAAATTTATAAACAATTGCAGGGCAAAGCACAATTACCAGAGCGCCAGTTGAAAGATGTGAGGCTTGGCTTATCAAATACCTTTGGTGGACCTCCTCAGGTATCCGCTGTTGCTGTTTTGGGTAAAGAACCAGGGTATCCTTAATTAGTTTGGTCACCCATAGTCTAATCCGCTCGCACCAATATTTCTCGTAGCTGCCTAGTTTTTCGGGAAAAATCGCCCAATAAATTAGGCAACTACATTTTTAAACCTCTCTTTCTAATGTTAGTTCATTTCCGTTGAGATGGTGAATGTGCTAAAATTCGTTTAAATAAGTGTAACGGATAGTAAGCCAGGAAAATAAAATGCCTATTTACGAATATTGGTGTAGCCCTTGCCAGAAAAAGGTTAGTTTATACCAACGAGGGTTTTCTTCCTCCCCTCCCCCTTGCCCTCATTGCGGGAATAGCCAACTCAAGCGAATATTCTCCACCTTTTCTATGCATAAAACATATAAAGATGTTTATGAAGATATACTTTCTGACCGTGAGTTAACCCAAGGCATGGTGCATAACGATCCTAGAGCGTTAATTGAGTGGAATAAACGGATGAGCGGGGGCGAAGAAGCTGGCCCCGAATATGAAGAGATAACAGAGAGGATGGAAAGAGGAGAGTGGCCCGTTGAGCAAATACAGGAGAAAAGGAAGGAATTTCTTGGTGAAGAGGAAGCTAAGCCTAAGTCAGCAACAAGTGAATGAGAGATAATATATGCCCATCTATGAGTTTATGTGCCAAAATTGCTGCAGGAAATCAAGCTTTCTAATAAGAAGCTCTTCAGCTTCTTTTAGCCCTGAATGCCCGTTTTGTGGCGGCACCAACCTATCCCGCACTATATCAAGCTTTGCCTACCACAAGTCTTTGAAAACCGTGTGGGAGGAAAGTGGTGAGCCAACGTTGCACCCCAGCGATGATTATTACAAAGACCCTCGCAATATTGGTCGTTGGGCGGAAAAGAAATTTCAAGAGATGGGTGAAGAGATGCCATCCCAACTTCAAGAGAAGATACAAGCGGCCAGGGATGGTGAATTACCTGAGCCGCTGAAGGATTTAAAAGGTGCCTCTCCAACCGCTGCGTATAGTTGATGCTAACCTCAACCGTTTAAGTGAAGGCCTGCGTTTCCTCGAAGATGTTGCTCGCTTTCTTCTCAACGATGCTACGCTGAGTCAGCAGTTAAAAACTATGCGCCACAATTTAGCCGAGGTGACTAAACCGCTAACCGCGAAGCTCCTATCTCAAAGAAGCTCAGAACATGATGTTGGTATTAGCAAAGAAAATGTTAGCTATGAGCAAGAAGCGAAGCACACTCAGCAGGACTTGCCAGGTGTGATTACCGCCAATGCTAAAAGAGCGGAGGAATCTTTTCGTGTATTAGAGGAGTTAGCTAAATTGCCCGAAATAAATCCCATGCTGGATTCGGTCAGATTTGAGCGACTACGATTTACCCTTTATACTCTGGAGCAGAAGTTGCTATCCAAAATATTACGCCGAGATAAAATAAATCAGCTAAGTGGGCTTTATGTTATTTTGGATAGGCAAGTTTTAGCCGGCAGGGATGAATTAGATATCGCGAGCCAAATTATTCGTGGAGGTGCCAAGATAATCCAACTTCGTGATAAGCAAGGCAATAGGGGAAAGTTATTGCCTCTAGCTCAGAAACTTAAAGACATCTGTACTGAATCGGGCGTTCTATTCATAATAAATGATTACCTTGATTTAGCGCTGGCTGTCGATGCTGATGGACTCCACATCGGTCAAGAAGACTTGCCCTTGCCTGTCATTCGAAGGGAGTTGCCCATAGACAAAGTAGTTGGCTGTTCAGTTACCACAGTATCTCAAGCAATAAAAGCACAAGATGAAGGAGTAGATTATATTTCCGTAGGCTCTATATTTCCCACAACAACGAAGAAGGAGGCTACTGTAGTTGGAGTGGATATGCTTAAGGAAATCAGGCAATCAGTATCCTCTCCTTTAGTGGCTATTGGTGGCATCAATGAAGATAACATCAGTCAAGCAATGGCTGCCGGCGCCGATTCTATAGCTGTAATTAGCGCTATCTTGGGTGAGGAGGATATTAAAGGAGCAGTGCAGCGACTAACCGCACAGATGAACTTAACAGAAAAGTCCTAAGCACGAAATCCGAAATGCTAAACAATATCAAATGACCAAAATTCAAAACAAAGTGAGTTTTTGATATTCGAATTTGGAATTTGTTTAGGATTTGAAATTAGAGGAAATGACAGAGACAATAGAGGATTTGGAAGCTATTGCTGCAGAGCTTCGACCTTACTTTATGGCTGAAGATGAAGCAAGAGAGAAAGCTTTACATAATTGTCGTCAGATAATCCGTTATAGCGCTAGTGCCATACGTGCTGTGCATCGTGAGGAACAAGATAATGCTAGAGAACTTCTCAAGTCAGCCCGTAAGTTGATTCAAGATATAAACTATAACCTTAGTGAACATGGTAAGTTACTTCACTCAGGTTTTGTCCATGATGCTCAGAAAGAGTTTGCTGAGGGATGTATCACCCTGGCCTTGATTGCCGAAGAAAACTTGCCGAAGCCTGAAATGTTGGGCGTGAGTAACGCTGCTTACCTTGATGGCTTGGGTGAATCTGTGGGTGAGCTAAGGCGCTACATATTAGATAATTTAAGGAGAGGCGATTTTTCCCGCTGTGAAGGATTGCTCGCTACAATGGATAGTATCTATGGCATATTGATGACCATGGATTTCCCCGAGTTACTTGCTCATGGCTTAAGACGAACCACAGATGCCATACGAGGCATCACAGAAAGGACTCGGGGGGATTTAACAGTAACTTTAATACAAAAGCAACTAGAAACGAAGCTAGATCCCTTATCTAACATTTAAGTGGGAAGCTATTTGCTCGGTAGCCCTAATCCTCGTGTAGCTAAAATGTTCTTCAAAATTTCTGTTGTGCCGCCTTGCAAGCTATAGCCCTTAGAACCTAGATATGAGCGGACTGCCAATCCACGAATCGGACAGTATTTAGAGCCATCTACTAATTGCCCATACGGTCCTAGAATCTCCGTAGCGCTATTAGCTAATCGCTTTTCGAACTCGGTAGTATATGCTTTGGACATCGCAGACTCCCAATTAGGGGCACGCCCTCCATCCATAACCATTGCTACTCGATAAACAAGCAATCTGCCAACTTCAAATTCAATCTGGAGCTGAGCTAGTTTGTTGCGAATCAATGGTTCCTGGGACAAAGGTTTCCCGCTCAGCTTGGTTTCCTTAGTGAATTGGACAAGAGCTTCAAACAAGGGGTAATTGCCCATGAGACGTTCTATTCCGCTTCTCTCATAATCAAGCTGTTCAATAATTTGGTAGAAACCACGATTTTTCTCCCCTATCAGGCAGTTCTTGGGAACACGCACATCATCAAAGAAGACTTCGTTAAACTCAGCTTCGCCGGTAATAACTACAAGAGGGCGAACAGTAATACCAGGCAAACTTAAATCTGCGATAAACTCGCTAATGCCTCTGTGCTTTGGTGCCTCTGGGTCCGTTCGTGCTACTAAATAGATGTAATTTCTGAATTGCCCCGTAGTCCATACCTTTTGACCATTAAGAACATAATAATCTCCATCCTCAACAGCCTTAGTCTGAAGTGATGCTAAGTCAGACCCAGCTTCTGGCTCACTCATTCCTACAGCGAAAAAAACTTCGCCCCGTACAATCTTAGGTATGAATTCCTTCTTCTGTTCCTCAGTGCCATGGGCAAGTATAGAGCGACCCACCTGTCGGTCAGCGAACCAGTGACAAGCTGTAGGTGCCCCATACCTCAGCATTTCCTCAGTAAGTATAAGGCGATCTACATTGCTACGCCCTTGCCCACCATACTCCTTGGGTAAGGCTAAACCAATCCAACCCTTTTGCGCCACCTTACGGCTAAACTCTGGCGAATTTCCCGTCATCCAGACATCGACACTTGGTGTGAAAGTCCCCAGCCTTATTTCTTCTTCCAGAAAGTCACGAACCTCTTGCCTGAATTTCTTCTGTTCCTCAGTAAAGCTAAAATCCATTGTCTCTCTCCTTTTTCAAAGATTAATGTTGGAATACTTCCTCCAGGGCTGTGCTTTATAGGCTGTCTCCCATTTGTTTTCCAAAGCATCCAGCGCGCTATTTATTATTCTCCTTGTATCCTCAGGCATTATCACATCATCTACATAACCCCGCGCTGCTGCATGGTACGGGTTGGCATAAATGTCGTTGTATTCTTTCATCCTCTCATCTCTCATCTCTTCCGGGTTTTTTGCTTCCCTTATCTCTCTAGCGAAAATGACGCCAGCTACTGTTTTAGCATCTAGGGCAGTAACAATAGCTGTTGGCCAGGCAAAGACAAAATCAGCTCCAATAGACTTGTCCAGCATCCCATAATGAGCTCCAGCATAGGACTTCCCGATTATCATTGAAATCAAAGGCACAGTAGCGTTGGCCCAGGCAAAGAGCATCTTGGCACCGTGTCGCAGAATACCTGCCCAATCCTGTTGGGACCCTATCATATAGGCAGGGGTATCCACAAAAGTAACTAGGGGGATGTTGAATAGGTCACAGAATCTTATAAACCGTGCCCCTTTATCAGAAGCGTCAATGTCTATAGCGCCTGCCATCCACTTTGGCTGGTTAGCCACTATTCCCACAGGGCGCCCGTTAAAACGGGCAAAACCTGTTATCATATTTCTGGCGTGAAGTCCCAGAGTCTCAAAGAAGTAGCCATCATCCACTACTCTTTTAATTATTTCATACATGTCATAAGGTAGATATGGCTCCTCTGACACCAAATCAATTAGGCCTTCGATTTTCCTTGCAGGGTCGTCTTTTGTCTCAATTCGAGGTGGCTTCTCCCGATTATTGGAAGGGAAGAAAGATAAGAACTCTTTTACTTTATCCAAGGCGTCTTTATCATCCTCAGCTACCACATGCGTCTGTCCTGATTTGATAGCATGGGCTCTATAGCTAGAGAGTTTTTCAAGGGTTATTTCCTCACCTGTTTGTGCTTTAACAAATGCGGGACCAGCAATGCCCATGAAACCGGTATTTCTGACCTGGATGACGAAATCTTGCATTACAGGGTGATAGGCTTGCCCTCCCAAAACGGGACCCATTATCACAGATATTTGAGGAATTATCCCTGAAGCTTGATTTTGAGAATGGAATAGCCAGCCATAAGCTTCCAACGCGTCCATGCCTTCTTGCATTCGTAGCCCTCCAGAGTCATTCATGCTTACAAATGGCCATCCCTCCTCCTTAGCAAGATCTATAGCGTGGGAAAATTTTCTCCCGTGATATTCACTATAACTCCCCGCCATAGAGGTAAAATCCTCACTAGCAGTGACAACATATCTGCCGTTTACCTTACCAAAGCCAGTAACAATCCCTTCAGCAGGCACATCTCTTTTATCCATTCCAAAAGCAGTGGCTCTGTGTTTAACATGCATTCCTATTTCCGTAAAAGTGCCAGGGTCAAAGAGATAATCTATTCTCTCCCGAGCTGTCAACTGCCCCCCCTTATGGCGTTTCTCAATAACCTCGGGCCCTCCCATCCGCAAATTATATTCTCGCCTCCTCTTTAGTTCTTCTACCTTCTCTAATTTTTTACTGACAGGTTCATCGCTCATAAGTAAGCCTCCTTATGCTAAAAATATAATGCACCTCATGCAGTGCAATTCGCACATAAAACAGGAAGCCAGAAAAGAAGTTCCAGCTTAAATCCCCAGCTAGATTATAACCCCATTTCATTGGCTACTGTCTCCCGGTGAAAATTGGCATCGCCAAAACTGGATTCGCCAGCCTTAGCTCTTCGGGTATAGAATTGCAAATCATGGTCCATGGTAACACCAAGAGCCCCATGAATCTGATGTGACAATGCAATAACGCGCTGAGAAGCCTCACCTACCCAAGCTTTGGCTATGGCTGCTTCTTTAGTGCAGGGAAGTCCCTCACTTAACATCCAGGCTGCTTGGTAGGTAGCGAGCCTGGAACCCTCAACATCGGTTACCATATCAGCGCAGTAATGCTGCATGATTTGGAAGCTACCAATAGGACGGTCAAATTGCTTCCTCTCTTTAGCGTAATCGGTTGTCATTTCCAGCACTTGCTGAATGTTACCAACTATCTCACAACATTTTGCTACTGCGGCTCGCTCCACTATCTTTTGCACTCCGTTCCATCCTTGGTTCAGTTGCCCCAAGATATTAGCCTTGGGCACCCGCACTCGGTCAAAAATCACCTCGCATTGTTTATCCCTGGCGATGGTTTGCAGGACGGTATAGCTTATTCCTGGGCTCTTGGCATTTACCAAGAATATAGTGATTCCATGTTCAGTCTTAGCTACACACAGAAGATAGTTAGCAATATGAGCATCGGGAACAAACAATTTTGTGCCGTTAATGATATAGTCATTATTATCAGGGGTAGCCTTGACTGTAATTGAGGCAGCATCGTATCTGGCAACAGGCTCAGTTAAAGCCAGCGTAGAAATTTGTTCGCCTGTAATTATTTTGGGCAGGTACTCCTGTTTTTGCTCCTCGTTGCCAAGGTCTAAGATGGGCAAGCCACCAAGAACTACTGTGGAGAAAAAAGGTCCAGATAGACAGGCACGTCCCATTTCCTCCAGCAACACTGCTAGGTCAAGAAAACTCATACCACCACCACCATACTTTTCGGGAAATGCCAACCCCATCCAGCCTAACTCTGCCATTTCTTGCCACAGCTCTGCTGAGTAACCTTCGTCACTCTCCTCGCTTGCTTTGACCACCGTTTTAGGACATTTATCCGCTAAGAACTCACGAGCTGCTTTCTTTAGCATTTCTTGTTCTTCAGAAAGAGTCAAGTCCATTGGTACCCTCCTTTATTTTATTTAACTACCAGCTAAGAATCTTAATCCTCATGTATGACCTAGCAACAACTTCACTTCCCAAAGCATCTAAGGCCCAGGGCATCGTTTTCTCCAATATATTGGGGTATTATAACATTGTCACCAAAGTTTTGCTTTGGGCGCAAAGGGAAATTTCACAAATTTCTGAGAATTCCTTATCCTTTTTATCCACACCACATCAGGATTCTTCGCCCCTCTTATTTCTCCAGCAAATATGATGCAGGCTGCAGCTTCTGCACCAACAATTATGGTGCAGGCAATCGACCAAAGCAGGTTAACCCCAAATTGCCTGATTTTTGACAGGCTTACTAGTCAATGCTATTATAATTTGTGTAAAGGTAGATTCTCAGATTAGAAGTTTATTATCACAGCATGTTCAGTGTAATTAAAGGGTGGGTTTAGGAGGTGGTAATAGGTGGACGACGCCGATAGTTGGCTTTTATTAGCCTTTCTAGCCTGTCTGGTGCTTTCAGCTTTCTTTTCCAGTGCCGAATCAGCATTCATCTCTCTACCTAAACTCCGCATAAAGTATTTAGTAGAAAGCGGTGTTAAGAAAGCAACGCAGCTAGCAAAGAATGCGGAGAAACCAGAGAGATTTTTAGCCACCGTTTTATTGGGTAATAACCTGGTAAATGTGGCTGCAGCTACATTGGGCACCATCATGGCAGTGGCGGTCTTTGGCCTACCATGGGGACCAATCATAGCCACTTTAGGAGTAACAGCACTCATCTTAGTCTTTGGAGAAGTTATTCCCAAGTCTTTGGCTATGCACCATGCGCAGCGACTATCCCTGGCTTATATTAATCCATTGAGAATAATAGAATGGTGTCTTTATCCTTTTGTCTTAGCATTGGGTCACATCGGCTTGGGATTCACCAGGATGGTAACTGAGTCTGAGGAAGAGGGAAAGCTAGTGAGCGAGGGTGAGATACGCTCCGCAATAAATGCTGGTGAAAGCGAAGGGGTGGTGGAACAAGACGAGGCAGAGATGTTGCACAAAGTGTTTGAATTTACCGACCGCCCCGTAAGCAAGATAATGATTCCCAGAACAGAAATTGCTTGGGTAGTGCAAGGAACGAAATTAAGTGGTTTTTTGGATATCTATACTCAAACGCCATATAGCCGTTTCCCTGTATATAAAGATAATACTGATAATGTAGTGGGCATCTTGTCTGCTAAAGATGTTCTGATGAAGCTAGCCGATGATTCTACTAGCGACGAAGTTGTCATCGATGATTTGATACGCCCCGCCTATTTTGTGCCTGAGAGCAAGCGATTGGGAGAGCTTCTCACTGAAATGAGAGATGGTGGCTATCACATAGTGATTGTTGTGGATGAGTTTGGGGGAATGGCTGGAATGGTTACCCTGGGACAGTTAACTGAAGAGATTGTGGGCGATATTCGGGATGAGCTGACCGGTGAAGAGAAGGATTTTGTAGTAACTGGTGATAATACTTTTCAACTGGATGGAGGATTCCGGGTTGAAGAGGCCAACGATGAATTGGGACTAGAATTACCTGTGGGTGATTATGAGACTGTGGCTGGCTTTATTCTTAGCCACCTTGGTCAGATACCGAAGCAAGGTGAACATCTAAAGTATCGGAACTTGAAATTTGTTATCACGGAGATGCGAGGAATGAAGATAGAGAAAATCATGGTGACTAGAGAGGAAGATGTAACACCTGCGCCTTAGCCCACTGGCTATTTAGGATTCTTTATGCTTGACCCAGCACGCCAACAGAAAGCGCGGGAGTATAGCAAACTGTCGCGGCGCGTGCTATTTCTTGAACTCGGAATAGGAGCAATCCTATTACTAGCCCTTCTTTTCACCCATGCCTCGGCTATGCTAGCTAGCTGGTTACCCTTTCCCTCCCCGTGGCTAGCACCATTGTATCTGTTGATTTTGACACTGGGCTATGGAGCAATAATGGCGCCGTTAGGCTATTACCAAGATTTTATATTGTCCCATCGCTACGGCTTGTCAACTCAAAATGTGACAGGCTGGTTAAAGGACAAAGTTAAAGCTTCGGTCCTGGGACTATTATTGAGCCTGTGTCTGGTCACAATCATCTATTGGCTTATGGAGAACCTCCCTGCACTATGGTGGCTAGCAGCGGGATTGATTATGTTTTTGCTTAGCTTACTCCTCACCTGGCTAACTCCTACCTTTCTTATACCTTTATTCTTCAAATTGAAGCCCCTAGAGGACGGGGAGCCTAAAGAGAAATTGTTGAATTTAGCCAAGAGAGCCAGAGTTGATATTAAAGAGTGCCTCACCATGAATTTAAGTAGCAAAGCTACCACAGCTAACGCTATGCTAAGCGGCTGGGGCAACTCCAGGCGCATCATTATTAGCGATACTTTGCTGCAGGGATATTCAACAGACGAGATAGAGGTAACTTTGGCTCATGAATTAGACCATCACCTCCACCATGATATTGCTAAGCTTATGACAATCCAGACGGGCATCTTCTTGCTGGTATTTTATTTAGCCAATCTCGCTTTTAAAACGGGGGTGGTGTTATTTTCTTTCCAGGGGATAAGTGATGTAGCTGGACTCCCCTGGCTAATCCTAGTTTTAGCTACGCTTACCTTAGTAACTCGTCCCGCTCTTAATTGGTGCAATCGTCGTGTGGAACTAGCGGCGGATGAAACTGCACTGGAGTTGAGCAGTAATCCCCAAGCCTTCGTCAGTTTAATGACTAAGCTCACGGACCAGAATTTGTCTGAGGCTGAGCCTGCTCATTGGGCAAAACTCCTATTCTATGACCACCTTACCTATAATGAACGCCTAAAGCTAGCTTATACTGCACAGGCTTCATCAGGTTAGGAGGTCCTTGGCTTTACCGAGTAGCCGAGTTTCTTGAGTTCCGTCATAATTTCGCTAGCATCCTCAGTATCCAAATGAATCAGGAGCGCATTCTCGTTGTCCTCGGGAGTAACAGTGCACATGCTTTTTATCCTTAAGTTGTGTTTGCTGATGCATTCTAGCGTTTTTTGTATATCCTTGGGGTCGCTGCATTTATAGATAATGATGCGTGCACCGGGGATGCGTTTCCCTCCCTTCTCTAGACCCATTACAGGATTCAAGAGGTTATAGAAGAAATCATTAGTGGTGACTATACCTACCAGATTGTCATCTTCAAGCACCAGCAGTGAACCAACTCTGTTAGCTTGCGCTAGCATAATAGCTTCTTCCACTATGGTATCAGGAGCGACTGTAAGCAGGTTCTTTTGCATAATCTCACTCACTCGCAGCTTAGCTAAAAGGTAAGTCAACTCTTGTCTCGTGAACGAAGTAGCCGGGGAAGGCAAAGCGCGTAGTAATCTATTTTTAGTTACTAGGCCTACAAGCTTCCTCCTATCGACCACCGGCAACCGCTCAATGCGATGGACTCGCATAATCTCCTGAGCCTCGGGCACAGTAGTGCTGCTTGGTACACTAACCACATTTGTTGTCATGATATCCTTTACACGCATTGTTCCCACCTCCTATTTTTGATGTTGCTGCTCTCATTAGCCAACATCTTTTTTCTTTTGCATACTCCAACTAAATATGCAATTATATGTTTACACTTTATATGCTGTCTGTCAATAGCTGAATCCACTTGTATGGCATTTTGCACTTTATTTTGGGGGAGGTAATGCTTTGAAGCTTATTTTAGTTAGACATGGTGAGACTTATTGGAACGAGGAAAGGCGTGTCCAAGGGGGTGGTAGCGATACCGAATTAAGCAAGACTGGGGTAAAACAAGCGCATAAGTTAGCGACATTCCTAAAGAATGACAACATCGTTGCCATAATTTCTAGTCCTTTGAAGCGAGCTGTAAGTACCGCCGAGGCAATAGCTAGTCACCATCAATTGCCTGTAGAAATTGATGGTGGACTCAAGGAGCTTGGAGTTGGCGAGTTGGAGGGTTTGTCTCTCTCCAATTTGAGCACCACATTTAGTCAATTTCTGATGCAATGGTGGCGGGAAGGCGGAGCAGAGAGATTGCCTGGTGGAGAAAGCCTCATTGAACTGCAAGAAAGGTCCTGGGCTACTATTGAACATTTATTAGCACAGCATAAAGATGAAATAGTGGTGGCAGTTAGCCATTACTTTGTTATCCTGGCTATCATCCTCAAAGCTTTGGACTTACCGTTAGAATACTTCACCAAATTTAAAGTAGACCCTGGGAGTGTGAGCATCCTTGAGTTTGAGGACAATGGAACCCGTCTGGTGGCGTTTAATGATACCTCGTATCAAGGCCTTTAAGGTGAGGAAACCTCACCCTATTCCTCTCCCTTCGAAAGGGGTTAGGTAAGGATAACGAAATAAGCAATCTCTATGGAAAAGGTTAGCTTAGAGTCAAGAGTTAAAGATTTTATTCAGAGACATAACTTACTTTCGCCCAAGGAAACATTGGTTGTGGGAGTATCAGGTGGTGCTGATTCAGTATGCCTGTTTCATCTTCTGACAAGATGGCGAGAAGAATTGAAGATAAAGCTTCATGTAGCTCATCTAAACCATCAACTCCGAGGTGCTGAGTCTGAAGCAGATGTTAGATATGTAGCTGAACTAGCTAGCTCTCTTGGCATTCCATCTACTATTGACAGGCAAGATGTGGCTATTTACAAGGATGAAAGAAATTGCTCTATTGAAGAAGCTGCACGGGAGCTAAGGTATGATTTCCTTGCTAAGGTAGCTAATGATGTTGGAGCTAATCGGGTAGCCATAGGTCATACTCGGGGTGATCATGTGGAAACCATTTTGATGCATATATTGCGGGGGACGGGAACTTCGGGGCTACGCGGTCTTGAGCCATGCTCACCTTTCCCATTTTGTCATTCTGAGCGTGTGAGCCAAAGCCCTGAACAGAGCGAAGGGGAAGAATCTCATATTGCTCAGGGTAAACTCCACGAAGAATCCCTGAAGGCGAAGAATCTGGGACCGTTGGTAATAAGGCCACTTCTTGATATCACCAGAGAAGAAACATCGAATTACTGTCGAGGATACCAACTCGAGCCGCGTATTGATTCTTCAAACCTTTCATTATCCTTCTTGCGAAATCGCCTTCGCCTTGAGCTGTTGCCCCTGCTTAGAGAATATAACCCGAAAGTGGATGAGGCTCTACTTCGCCTGGCTGAAATTGCTAAAGATGATAGTTCCTTTATGGAACAGCAAGCTTTGGGGTTGTGGAATGAAGTAGCCAGACAGGAAGGCAATACTGTCTATCTGGATAAGGGAAAATTTAATGCTTTGCCTGTAGCTTTACAAAGACAGTTACTAAGGTTAGCTACAGCCAGAATTTTGGGGAATACCAGAGATATAGAAATCAATCATATTGAAGCATTGAGGAGTTTATTGAGCAAACCTGTAGGCAAAAGAATCTCCCTGCCCCATGGGCTTGTGTGTTGGAGTGAATATAATGAAGTCGCCATTGCAGGCTTACTCCCCTCTCCCTTGAAGGGAGAAGATGAGGGTGAGGGTAGAAAGCCCCAAGCAAAACAGCTTCCATTCCTGTCATGTCCCTTTCCTCACTTGCATGGTGAGCTTTCCCTCAAAGTACCTGGGGAGACATGCTTGCAGGGGTGGAAAGTGATAGCTAGCATTGCCCCTGTCTTTGCGGTGAGCCGAAGTCTTGAGCACTTCGCCTCCGATCATTCTGAGCGAAGCGAAGAATCTCATAACGTTCAAGACAGGCTTCGTGAAACAATCTCAGCTGAATTCGATTTGCATCAAACGGGAACTGAATTATTTGTCCGCCAGCGCCAGCCAGGGGACAGATTCCAGCCTTTAGGCATGAATATGCCCAAGAAGCTTCAGGATTTCATGGTTGATGCCAAAATACCTCTTTCCTGGCGAGACAGTATTCCCATAGTTTGCTCTCTTGGACAAATCATCTGGGTGGTAGGCTGGCGTATTGATGATAGAGTTAAGGTTACTGATACAACCAGACAAATTCTTCGTTTGGAGTTTATTAACTCATTATGAAATCAGTAGATAGAGAATTGCGAATACGTCATCTTACAGTTGATGAAGCTTTATTTCGGCTCGACCAATATCTTAACGATGCCTTTATGACTAGATTGCCCTATGTGCGTATTGTTCACGGTAAGGGGACGGGGACATTACGTCGAGCGGTGCATGAAGTGTTAGCTAAGCATCCTTTGGTTAAATCTTATCGCCTCGGTGATTATGGCGAAGGGGATTATGGCGTCACTATAGCCGAGTTGATTAAACGTTGACATTATCCTCGGGGCAAAAGGCAGTTACATAAGTTAGCTATTGATTGTTTTTGGCTCAAGGTTTTATAATAAGCCTGTCCTAAAGTACTAGGTAGAAAGTCATGGAAACGATTGATAGCGTAATAAACCAAGAACAAGTTTCCAGTGAGCGAAGGGAGCCGCTGAGTAAAATAGAAGGAATACGAGGGGAGGTGGAATTCTTTAGTAGGAGGCTTGACAGGCTAGCGAAGTTAGAAATTCTCCTTGAAGAGAAATACCACAAAAAACTGGGTGTTCTTAATGACCAGTTTAATAAAGCTGATGGATATCAAGGGGAGCTTAAAAGTTTGGCAAAACAGCTAAAGAGGAATAAAGAGAGGCGGTTAATTCTCAAAAAGCAGATATCTGATTTAGAAAAGCATAAGAAGACCATTCGCGAAACAATGAAGCAGGTTGCTGGATATGAAAAATCCAGCAATAAACAGATTGAGTTAATAAAAGATGAGCAAGAGGTTCTTTGTCAACGAGTTCAAGACTTAATGCAGATGCTGGAGCTTGCAGAGCAAGCCGAGCTAAGTGAAAAAGAGTTAGAGATTGTCTGTCAGCGAGTTTGTGCCACAAGGAGATTGCTGGAAGAGTACGAGATGGACCTTCGCAAGCGCACTATAGACTTGCTTTTTGAATTTTATATCCCTCCCAAGAATGGCAAACTCAGATGGTAAGTAATTTACTGGTTGATTGGTAGGGGATTAGGGTGGGGTCAAAACATAGCTTGTTCAGTTTCATGGGTTCATGCGTTATCAATTTTGGCTGCCCACAAGGTGGTATGGGTAGCCTTCGGCAGGAAACCCAACAATTAGCAGTGCAGCCGGGAATGGGCTTAAATTTGCCGTTAGCTTTCTTTTTGGCGAAAGGGAGAGGCAAACCATGGCAACTAGGGATGTCTTTGGAATCGCTCTCCTCGGCAGAAAGCTCCTGACAAGTAGCATAGGTCATTCCTTTAGCTTCGACCAACTCTCTTACTTTATGGTGAAAATCCCGTCTTAAATCCTTGCGCAGGCGATAGCCTCCCCCCGACCAGTTTGCTTCATATTTATATTCCTGCTCAAACCTCTTAGCTGCTAGTGGTGACTGAGTATGGATAACTTTATATACTCGTTGCCATGTGCTCGTGCCTTCATAGCCACTAAATTGGGAGTGCTTTCGAGACAATTTACCTGTACTGCTGATGATATGCTTGGCTCCAGTGGAAGCGAAGATGTCAATTAGCTCGGCTATTTTGCCAAACCAGGAATCGCCATAAAGAGCCTGGAAGAGGTGGATGAAAATGGGGTCAAGTCGAATGACCGTATCTATACCAAGGTTAGACAATTTACGTACCGTGGCAATTCTAGCATCAAATGGCGGCGCTCCAAGTGAAAGAAGCCGGAGTATCTCAGGAGTTCCCTCAATGGTTGTGGCTATGAGCTTAGGCTTATACTCGATAAAGCCTGGTAATTCCAAAAGAAATGATGGGTTACCTTTAGTGGTGATGAAAAAAGAGACGCCGTAGTCCATTAGAAGCTTTACTAATCTTTTAACCTCTTCCCTTAATTCGGGGATATCCTGGCAGGGGTCTGAGATATTGGACAGGGAAATTGGTGGGCATAGGGTTAGCTTTTTAAGGTCTTTCTCTACTAACTCGGGTAGATTATTGTAAATTAGAGTGTCCTCGGAATAGTTAGAGTAAATAGCCTCTCTGGCGTAGCAGTAAATGCACTTATGAAGGCATTGATTTGGTCCTGGCGGCGTGACATTGATAATCCAGCAATGGAAGCATTTCCGCTCCGGGCTGGAGTAGGGAAAATCGTGAAAGGTAGAGCCCTTCTTAGCTATTAGCTTTACTGACATTGCCATTATTTTGAGAGCGTTTAATAATCTTAGCTGTTATTCTGAACCCTTCGCCTCTTGTCATTCTGAGCGTGGCGAAGAATCTAGAGACCCTTCTCCTTCACTTCGTTCAGGCTCAGGGTGACAGTTAAGCATCCTCTTTATTTTAGCACTAGCTTAGTTTCGGCGAACTTTTTAAGATAAAACCTAAGAATGCAACTTTTTTAGAGCTACTGCGTTTTATAAGTAGAAGTACCCTTATTGGTCAATATGGATTTGAGTGAAGAGAAAGAGTTCGTTGAGAGGGCTCCCAGAGATCCTGGTCACCTTTGTTAATATTTGAGGATAGACTAATCTTTTTCCTCTGTCTATCGTTCTAGTTATTACAAGAAAGCTACCTAATTTAGAAAGGATTTCAGAGATGAATATGAAGTTATTGATTAGTTTACTGGTTTTGGGTGTGATATTGCTGGCTGTGGGTTTGGCGCTGATGTTTGCGAGGTTGCCCTAGGATTTTCATCTCCTCCAAAAATGAACTTTTTCCTTGGAAATAGCGTTTTATATTATGAAAGGTAGCAAGAGAAACCGATAGAAAAAGGCTAGATTTACTGCTGAGCACTATTTGTGCGGTAGATCTGTTAGTAATCACGGTGGTGCCGGCAAATTAGCCATATTCTATTGAGAGATATTCGTCAGCATAATCTGACAAAACGTTCAGTCGGCGGGTCATACCCCCGAGAATTGCTATAACTCAATCAACGTGACTTGGTACAAAATTGCGGCACCTTCCTCAAATCTTAACGGGATTTTAATACTTGGGTGCTAGCATGGTAGAAATAAAGAAAGGAGGTGAAACAAAAATGTGGCGAAGAAAGAAGTTCATCGTCGCCGTGGCACTGGCTATTGTGGTATTGGTCGGAGGTGTGGGTGGAGCAGTTCTTGCCCAAGATAGAAATGAGGGCAAGAACCAGCCTCAGGCTCAACATGCCGCTCTACTAGACAAAGTCTGTGCGATCTACGAAGATAAGACAGGCGGCGATATTGACCCAGAGGCCTTAAAAGATGCCTTTGCCCAGGCCCAAAACGAGATGCGGACTGAAGCTCTGCGAAACCGTCTCCAGAAGCTGGTAGACGAGGACAAGATAACCCAGGGCGAAGCGACCGCATATAAGGAATGGTTGCAGGAGAGGCCAGACATGGAGCAATTCAGGCAACAGTTGGGAAAGTGGCAGCAAGCGAGGCCGGACATACCGCCAGAGATGAAAGAGTGGCAAGAGTCAAGGCCCGACGTTTCGGCTGGATTTGGCTTTCGTGGTCATGGTGGGTTCCATGGTATGCGTGGACCACTTGGCTGGGGTGGACTATGTGCCCCAAAGAACGACTAACCGAGATTCCCGTACGGATACTTCGGCTAACCATGAGCAGGAGAGGGGGAGAATATTCTCCCCCTCTTTTTGTAAGTATCTAGGTGATAGGAAGACCACTAACATTAACAATTTTTTAACATTTCTGTTATAACATTAGATAAACATGTGGAATCATTAAGAGGCTCAGAGATGGCGGGTAAAAGGGTTCTGGTAGTTGATGATGATGTTAAAACGGTGGAATTGGTCAAGCTCTACCTGAATAGAGATGGCTACAAAGTTCTTGCCGCTTACGATGGCGTTGAGGCTCTGCGATTGGCTAGGGAGGGCCATCCTGACCTTATTGTTCTGGACCTAATGCTGCCCGGCATCGATGGCTTGGAAATTTGTCGTACACTCAGGGATGAATCCGATGTACCAATAGTTATGCTGACTGCCAGAACCACCGACGAAGACAAGCTAACTGGCTTAGGTTTAGGAGCGGATGATTATGTGACCAAGCCCTTCAGTCCCAGGGAACTGGCAGCCCGAGTCCGGGCAGTGCTCCGGCGCTTGCCTGGGGAGCGTGGCCCCGCAGAGATTAAGCATGGCGAGCTTACCATGAACTTCGCCAAGCATAAAGCATCTCTTGCTGGCAGAGCCCTTAATCTCAGCCCAACAGAATTCAAGCTGCTGGGAGTACTTGCCAAGGAACCAGGGAGGGTTTTCAGCCGGGCACAGCTTATTGAACAGGCACTTGGCTATGATTTCGTCGGCTTCGACCGCACGATGGATGTTCACATCCTCAACCTGCGTCGAAAGCTAGAGCCGGACTCCAACCATCCTAAATATGTAAAGACAGTCTACGGAGTTGGCTACAAGTTTTTGGAGGGCGAGCAGTGATACATAAGCTGCAGTTTCGTATCATGCTAGCTTTTAGCCTGGTGATACTTGTAACCATAGGCACGGCATTTTTCTTTTTTGGTCAGGCTACCAAAAGTGAAATCCACCGCTTTGAGGAACGCGCCGAGTATGCACTCGCTACGAGGATAGCAATCGAGCTGTCCCATTATCACCATGTTCAAGGGAGCTGGGAGGGGATTCAGCCTTTTGTAGAACAATGGGGGACCCTTTCTGAACGGAGGATTATACTAGTCAATACTGAGGGGACGGTGGTCGCTGATTCTCGAGGGGACCTCTTAGGAAAGCCCTATGCGCCTGATTCACTGGGTACGACTTTAGAGTCCCCGTGGCGACAAGGTCCCTTGGCAACTCTCTATATTAGTGAAGCAAAATCAACTGCACTATATATCCTTTATAACGCAATAGGTCGTTTTCTAATCTGGGGAGCTTGTGTGGCAATTGCTATTGCCCTTTTGCTCACCTTTTTCCTGTCCCGGCGTATCTCAGGACCAATTCGTGCTCTTACGGTAACTGCCAGGAAATTGGGGCAAGGCGACTTCTCTCAAAGAGTACAGGTTAAGGACAAAAGTGAAGTGGGAGAATTAGCCCAAACCTTTAACTCCATGGCTAGCGATCTGGAGAAAGCAGAGCAGGTGCGACGAAATATGGTAGCTGATGTTGCTCACGAGCTAAGAACCCCTCTTTCCAACATTCGGGGGTACCTAGAGGCAATTCGTGAGGGGGTGGTAAAGCCAAATGCAGCGACTATTCGCTCCCTTGAGGAAGAGGCAACTCTACTGTCACGGCTAGTTGACGACCTCCAAGTGCTAAGTCTTGCTGAAGCGGGTAAGCTGGATCTGGTTTGCCAAGCTGAAGATATCGCTGAGTTAATCAACCGTGTAGTGGCTGCGGAGCAGTCCCAAGTAGCAGCAAAGGGGTTATCGGTGTCCATTAACTTGCCCGATAATCTGTCACTAGTGAACATTGACTCACACCACATTAGCCAGGCATTGCGTAATCTTCTGGAGAATGCCGTGACTCACACCGATAAGGGAGGTAGCATCACTGTGACTGCTACACAGCAGGGCGATTGGATTGAGGTAAGCGTAGTCGACACTGGTGAAGGTATTCCTCCAGATGACCTGCCCAATATCTTTGAGCGCTTTTACCGGGTGGATAAATCCCGCGCCAGAGCCACCGGCGGCAGCGGTCTGGGACTTACCATTGCCAAACGCCTGGTCGAGGCTCATGGAGGTAAGATTGAAGTCCAAAGTGAATTGGGAAAGGGGAGCCGTTTTTCGTTCACCGTCCCCGTTGCGCTGCCAAATTTAACAACTTCTTAACAATTCTATGTCATGCTATTTGCCAAAGGCAAAAAGGGGTGGAGAGGAGGAATTAAATAAGTTCATTTTGCCCCAAGGGCAAAAACAATGAGAATGAAAGTATTGAAAATAGCAATAATCCTGGTGCTATGTTCCTTCGCCATTTCCTCTCTAAGCTGTGCCTCGGAATCAAGCTCGGCTCAAATAGAGAGCAAGGTGGTGGAAGTGCAACGAGGCAATCTAGTGGTGGATATTCCTGCTAGCGGCAATCTGGCGTTATCCCTCAAGAAGGAGCTCGCTTTCGAGATGTCAGGAACAGTGGAAGAAATTCTGGTGGAGGAAGGAGATAGCGTTGAAGAAGGACAGGTGCTGGCTAAATTAGATACCTCCGAATGGGAGAAAAACCTGAGAACATTGGAGCTTGATGTGACCCAGAAGAAGATCAACCTGAAGAATGCCAGGCTTGCTCTGGAGAAGGTTGAGTATCCCACTGATTCTCAACAGGCACCTGACCCATTAGAAGTAGATGTTAAGGAGCTTCAGGTTGACCTAGCCAAAGCTCGACTGGAAGAGGCAGAGGAAGCTTTAGACGAAGCAGAAAAGGCCAGTCCAGCGATTACCGCTCCCTTTGATGGTTTCATCACCAAAGTAAATGTTGAGGGTGGTGATGAGGTACTGAAAGGGACAGTGGCTGTAGAGCTCGCCGACCCGACCCAATTTGAAACAGAGGTTCTCGTGAATGAGATGGACATCTTTAAGGTGAAAGTGGGAACACGAGCTACAGTGCAGGTGGTTGCCATGTCCACGCTCACCCTTCCGGCTAAGGTTAGCTGGATTTCACCTACAGCTACGGTCCAGGCTGGGGTGGTAAACTACCGAGTGAAGGTCGAAATACAGTCACTCCAAGCTGTCTTGCAAGAACAACAAGAAGCAAGACAAAGGTTTTCTTCCGGGGAACTCCCCGAGCAACTTAAAAAAGCTATTGAAGAGGGTCGCATTACTCAGGAACAGGTTGAGGAAATGCTCAAACAGAGGCAACAAGGACAGGGATGGCAGCAAGGACTGCCGTCGATGATACCTGAAGACTTTCAGATGAAAGAAGGTTTGACTGTCACCGTCAGTATAATAGTAGATGAGAAAAACGATGTGCTGCTGGTGCCCAACTCGGCAATTACCATCCAGGGACGCCAAACCTATGTCCGGGTGATGTTGCCGAATGGCACGGTTGAGGAACGAGCTATAACGGTTGGCATATGCGACTGGCAATACACCGAGGTAATTGATGGACTCAATGAAGGCGAACAGGTAATTGTTCCGCAGGGCACTACCACCACACCGACAACACCGCAACAAAGACAACCCGGTGGAACAATGCCAATACCGGGGATGCCGAGAACATGGCATGATTAAGTTGCGTGATATAACCAAAGTCTATCCTATGGGCAAGAGAGAGCTAACCGTACTCAGAGGGATAAACCTCCATATTGAACAGGGCGAGATGGTGGCGATTATGGGTCCCTCAGGGTCAGGCAAGACGACTCTCCTCAACCTTACCGGTTGCTTGGATATACCAACTTCAGGCAATTATTACCTGGAGGGTAGAAAAGTCAGCCATCTGAGCAGTGGCGAACTGGCTGGCATCAGAGGTGAGAAGATTGGGTTTGTCTTTCAGACTTTCAATCTGCTGCCCCGGCTCTCAGCGCTCGCCAATGTCGAGCTTGGTATGAGATATGCTGGTGGTGTTGACCGCCAACGTGCTGTGGCGGCGCTGACTAAGGTTGGCCTCTCCGACCGTGCCAACCATCGTCCTACCGAGCTTTCAGGTGGCGAGCAGCAGAGAGTAGCCATCGCCCGGGCTGTGGTAAAGAACCCGCCCCTGCTCCTGGCGGATGAGCCTACCGGCAACCTGGACAGCCGCTCCGGCGACGAGATAATCTCCATGCTCACCACATTGCATGCCGAGCAGGGCATTACCCTGGTCATAATAACCCACGATGCCGATATCGCTCATCACTGCCAGCGCATCATCCATCTCAAGGATGGGCAGGTAGAAAGGGAGGAGAAGGTATGAAGAAGTGGCTTGAACCTTTATCCACCGCCTGGGTTGGGGTGAGGACGCATAAGCTCCGCAGCGCTTTAACCATGCTGGGAATCGTTATTGGCGTCGCTGCCGTGATTACCCTGATGTCCATCGGCAGAGGGGCTACAGCAGCTATTCTCGCTAATATCGAAAGTATGGGATCGAACCTCATTACCATCGGCCCTGGGGCTAGTGTTGGTTTTGGTGGAGTCAGGAGTGCTGGTGGCAGCGCCCAAACCCTCACCCAAGAAGATGCGGAGGCAATAGCAGAGCAAATCCCCTACATAGCTGCGGTATCTCCTTCCTACTCCAGCCGTCTCCAGCTGGTTGCTGGTGGTGAGAATATGAATAGCCAGGTCACCGGGGTGACCCCGGAGTATTGGGAGGTACTGAATTTGGAGCTCGCCAATGGTGCTTTCTTCTCCGATTATGATTATCAGTGTGGCGCGAAGGTAGCTGTGCTTGGCTCTAATGTTAAAGAGACGCTCTTTGGAGATGCTGACCCCATCGGGCAACAGATGCGGATGGGCAGCACTATCGTGCGCGTTATCGGTGTACTGGAGAGCAAGGGAACATCTATGATGGGCTTGTCCGATGACGCCGTCATTATTCCATTAACCGCCTTGCAGCAGACTGTCGCCCAACGGACCGCACAAGGTGAGCGCGTAGTGTCGTCCATAGCGCTGCCGGTAAGTGACGAAGGGCAGGCTGATTACGTCGCTGAGGAAATCACCGAACTGCTTCGCTCCCGCCACCAGCTTGGTCCTGGGGTGGATGACGACTTCAGAATTACTTCCATGGAGGAAATAGCCAGTGCCATTTCTGAAGTATCGGGCACGATGACTCTTTTCCTGGGTGCCATCGCCGCCATTTCACTGCTGGTTGGAGGTATCGGGGTGATGAACATCATGCTGGTATCAGTCCTGGAGAGGACCAGAGAGATAGGCATCCGCAAGGCGCTGGGAGCCAGGGAGCGGGACATATGGGGGCAATTCCTTATTGAGGCCGTGTTTCTGACCTTTGCCGGGGGCATCATCGGAGTTATCCTGGGCTATGTCGCCTCACACCTTGTTGCCAGCATAGGACAGATGACAACCGTAGTTTCTGCTGATATAGTTATCCTTGCCGTTTCGGTATCGGTGGGCATTGGTCTATTCTTCGGATTCTACCCCGCCTGGCAAGCCTCCCGTCTCAACCCCATTGAAGCACTAAGATACGAATGATAGCCTCTAGTTGGTGCTTTGTCTCCGTTAAAATGAAGGCAAAATGTTTTCTTGCATTGCTATTAGCGGTAGTCCTGGGCACTTTATTTATCCCATCCCTGGCTTGGGCAGATGAGGAAGAGCTTCAATGGACAGAAGTAGATAATCCAGAACTGGTCAATCTTTGCGATATAGCTGTCGCGCCTGAGCCTAGAAGTCTATTTGCAGCAACATACGATTCCGCTGGTCACGAGATCGTCTGGCGTAGCGCGGGTGAGCCTTTGGGCAAGTTTTGGGGACCAGTGCTAACTCTGGATACCACATCTGGCAGGATTATTTTGAGGTTAAGCCCCAGTTATAGCCAAGATTATACTATTTATGTGGCTGAAGTGAGTGGTGACCTTATAGCAGTATCGCATAATCGGGGCAATTCATGGGAGGAGCAGCATGCCCACGGACCGATACTTGACCTGATAGTCGAGGATGAGGATACCATTTATATTGCTCTGTCCCGTGGCTTTATCCAGAAAAGCACTGATGCTGCCTGGACATGGCAAGATGCAGTGGATAGCGGGCTTTCAAAAATTAACATGCTAAGTGTTGCTGAAGGCGGGACTGTTCTTGTTGGTGGTAGCAACGGGGAAGTGGCTTATTCTCTGGATGGTGGCAACAGCTTTATTAAAATTCCCGAGGATATTGGTGATGGCGATGTTCAGGTTATAGCCGATATCAATTACAGGGAAAATGGCATTATCTACGCCTCTGCGGATAAGGGCGTTTATCGCTGGACTGTAGGAACCTCGACTACATGGCAGCGAATAGCAAAGGAAGATGGCGCTGTAGGCTTAGCTGTGGGCAGCGAAGGAACGCTTTACGCCATCAAGCCCAGTGAGGGTGTAATGCGTTTATTAAACCCCTCCACCTCAAACAGGGCAGAAACCGACCTTATAGGTTTGCCAGCAGAGGGCAAATTTCCTATCCTTAGACTGTCAAGTAGTCCCGAAGAGAATGAGTTATGGACCTTTGGTGCTGTCAACAATGTTATTTATTACCTCACAGATACCTTGTGTAAAGCTGCTCCGAGTTTGGATACTCCTTCTGCTGGAGCTACTATATCGCTTGACTCTACAGGTCATGTTTGGCACCTCTACCTGAAGTGGAGTGAACTACCTGAGGCTACGATATATGAGGTAGCTATATATTTGGATTCGGATTGCACTCAAAGTGTGTGGCTAGGTAATAGCGAAACCACAAGCATCCTCGTCACAGACGGGAATAACTCTGCTCGATTAACTGCTGGCTCTACCTATTACTGGGGGGCGAGGTCCATTGTCCCTCTAAAAAGCTCCTGGTCTGAGCTAAGAAGTTTCACCATCGGGTTTGGAGGTGTTCAGGCGACTTGTCCCGCCACTGGCACCACTGGGGTAGAAATAAGCAATGCCGTTTTTACTTGGACTACGCAACCAGGTGCCACAGAGTATGAGTTCATTCTATCTAAGAATGCTGACCTAACTAACCCGCTAGTCGTTGGTAGGGTAACCTCAACAGCCTATGCATACAGTGGCACTCTCGAGTATGGCACAACTTATTTCTGGGGCGTCAGCGTCACCAAGCCAGCATTGGGGCTGCTATCAATGTTCCCCTTCACCACAAGAGCAGCCCCACCAGAAATATCGCCACCGGCTCAAGTAGAAGTTGTTTCACCAGTGATAACCCCTGTCTGGGTCTGGTTAATTATAGGTAGCTGTGTTGCTCTGCTAGCTGCCGTCATAATTCTGCTCTTTAGGACACGCTAAATGTTAAGCTTTTTGGCATCTTTGGTGAAAGAGGAGTTTTACAAATGAATATGAAACTACTGATTGGTTTACTGGCTTTAGGCGTGATAGTGCTGGCTGCGGGGGTGGCGCTAATGTTTGCAGGGGTGCCCTAAGCCCTTTCCCCTATAGTTTCGTTTTTATTACGGGAGGCTGGCAATAATGGGGTAAACCAATAAGGGTGAAAGTCATTAATTGTTCAGACTATCGGGCGCAGCTTCTGGAAGCTGGCTGGAAATTAAAGGACGGGGGAAGCAATGGAACCGTCGTCTGGAGCACCTGGTCATTCGCTGATAATTCTGACAATGATTGAGTGGGGCTTCTGCTTGTGCGTGCACCAAAGGAAGATTGGCGGATACAGTGGCTGTCAGCAGACCTTGTCCCTTAACCCGACCAGCAAGGAGTTAAATTCTGTGATAACTAAATTCTGCGATTGGCAAGGATTAGTGGAATCCCATATACTACTAGAGTGAAGTGACGTAGGAGCCAATCTTTGATTAAAGAAATTGCGAGGAGAATAAACCAAAAACTGCTTTATTCGTTATACAAAGTGAGATGCACAGTAAAGAACTGTGAGAATAAAAGGGGGTGATAACTTTTAGGGCTATGAAGAAAATCAATGGCTAGTGGTTAATAGCAAGTGTTAGAGCGAACCATAAACAGGCGCCGAAAAAATCGGAAGGAGGAAAATCATGAGAAATGTTAGCAAGCTGTTTCGGATTATAGCGCTGGCGGCTATCCTATCCCTGCTGGCAGTAGCCATACCCGCTTCACCAGCTCTAGCTGCCGAGTCGATTGAGCTAGACCCCGAGGAGGGTGAAATTAGTGAATGGATCGATATTGAGGGCGATGGTTTCACAGAAGGGGAAGAGGTTGATATCTATTTTTCTAGTGAGGAAGCTGACAGATATGATGACATTGGCGACGAGGTTGAAAACTACGAGTGCGTGAAGTCGGGGGTGCTGGTAGATGAGTATGGCGAATTTGATACCAGCTTCAAGGTGCCAGATGAACTAATTGATGGCGATGAGGATGAAGAGGTGCACGGCGGTACTTATTATGTCTATGTTACCTATTACGATGAAGATAACATAGAGGCTATTGCCGAATTCATAGTGCTCGCCGGCGAGATTGAGCTAGACCCCGACGACGGCCCAGTGGGCACCGAGGTCGAGATTAGCGGTACTGGTTTCACTGATGATGAAGACATCACCGTGGAATACGATGATGACGAGGTAGATATAGCAAGCGGCAATGAGGAGACTGATGAAGATGGCGAGTTTGTGTGCACCATTATCATCCCCAAAAGCACCGCTGGTGACCATACTATAACTGTAACCGACGATGCTGGCTCCATGACTGAGGCCGACTTTACCATGGAACCGGAGATAACCGTTACCCCGGCTAAAGGGACAGCCGATGATACCGTAAAAGTAAAAGGTACCGGCTTTGGCGAGGATGTTGATGTTACCATCGAACTTGACAGTGATGAAGTAGCCGAAGATGAGACCGACTACTACGGCAGCTTTGAGGTTACCTTTATCCTGCAGGTAAAGAGCTCCGGCACCTACGATATAGAGGCAAAGGATGAGGATGACAATAAGGATGAAGTAGACTTTACCATAGCTGCTGGTGTCAAACTCAGCCGAACGACAGGGAACGTGGGTGACAATATCACCGTCAGCGGCACTGGCTTCGCCCCTAACAATGCAGTAACTATCAAGTATGATGCCACTCAGGTAGCTGCCACTACAAGCAATAGTAACGGCGGTTTTTCAGGCGTTAGCTTCAAGGTGCCTAAAAGCATACATGGCAAACATCCTGTAGTGATAGCTGATGCTTCGCACAATTCAGTTACCACTAACTTCGTCATGGAATCGACGCCGCCAGCCAAGCCCACGCTTGACTTGCCAGCCGATAGCGCCAGGGTTGGATTTATCAGCAGCCAGGCTCCTACTTTCCAGTGGGCGGCGGTAACGGACCCCAGCGGGGTAAGCTATAAGTTGCAGATTGCCAGCGACCTGGGCTTCGTCAGTCTGGTGGTTCCCGAAATTAGCGGGTTAACAGAAGCTAGCTATACCTTACCCCAGGAACAAGCCCTGCCCCACGGTACTTATTACTGGAAGGTGAAGGCAATAGATGGCGCCCAAAATGATAGCGGTTGGACTGCAGCTCATTCTTTCCATGTGGGACTCATGCCCTTATGGGCATTTATCGCCATAGTAGTCGTAATCGTGGTGCTCATTGTAGCCTTGCTATTCCTCTTTTCCTCAAAAAGAAGATGAGGAAGTTACTATAAACCTTTTCGCTAGCTGGTTCGTTTTTATTACTGAAATAGAGAATAAAACGAAGGGGTAAAGATGAAAGGTAAGTTAGTAAAATATGGCTCCCGTGCCGGTGGCGGTGTTGATAGGTGACAAAATAAAACAATCAGGAGGTTTTATTAGGATGAAAAAGACCTGGTGGTTAATTCCTTGTTTGGTATTGGCGTTAGGCGCTGTTGGCTGTGCTCCAGGAAGTAGCCAAGTAGTTACCCCTATTGTGCAGCAAAGCACTGGAATATGGGTTACTGGCCAGGGAGAGGTAATGGCGGTTCCTGATATAGCTGAGCTTCGTCTTGGTGTCGAGGCTCGAGCGGATACCGTAAGCGAGGCTCAGTCGCAGGCAAGCGAGGCAATGAATAAGGTGATGGAGGCATTAAAGGATAACGGCGTAGCTGAGAAGGATATCCAAACACAGCGATTCAGCATCTATCCCATGACGAAATGGATTAAAGAGAGGGATGAAGAGGTAATTACTGGTTATCGAGTAACCAATGTGGTTCTTGCCAAGATAAGGGAGGTGGATAAAGCTGGCGTTATCATAGACGCTGTAGCCAGGGCGGGTGGTGATTTTACGCGAATTCAGGGCGTAAGCTTCACTGTGGATGACCCGACACCATACTATGAGGAGGCACGAAATAAGGCGATGGAGGATGCCAAGAATAAAGCAAAACAACTGGCTGATTTAGCTGGTGTTAAGCTGGGTAAGCCCACTTATATTTCCGAGGGCACTGTCTATTGGCCACGGGGCATCATCGAGGAATTTGCTCAAGGTGGTGGAATGGCACCTGCCCTAGCACCTCCCATTAGCCCCGGAGAATTGAAGGTCACGGTCAGCGTTCAAGTAGTTTATGAGATAAGTTAAGTATGGTATCCTGTAAAAAATGACTGCGTTATGTCATTGCGGGTATGAGGCGGGGATGAACCCCGCCACTACGGTTATATGTTGCAGGGTCGGGGCTTGTCCCCGACCAAGGTATGAAGCGAGGCTGGCGAAGTCAGCCGAATCAATCTCAAGGTGGAATGGTATAGATTGCTTCGCTTGCAATGGCAGAGAAAATTGTGCAATGCCTTATGCGGTTAGCTATAAGTATAACTGTAAGCTGATAGCTCCCAGCATTTTTGCTTCTTTAATCGATGTCAAAACAGCGATTCATTAACTTACTATGATAAACTGTGCGAATAGCGGTATGGTGTTTGCATCAAGCTAAGGAATATTAGAAAGGATTTTAGAAATGAACATGAAGTTGTTGATTGGTTTATTAGCTTTAGGCGTGATAGTGCTAGCTGTGGGCTTAGTGTTATTGTTTGCAGGGTAGCCTAATCTTTTCCTCGCTTTTTCGCTATAATTATGGGGATGGATGGCATTTTGTTTGTGGACAAGCCCAAAGGGCTTACTTCATTCCGAGTGGTAGAGCTGATAAAAAAGAAGTTTAAGGTGAAGGCTGGCCATACGGGGACGCTGGACCCTTTAGCTACAGGTTTGCTGATTGTTCTCACTGGCAAGCGTACCAAGGAAGCCTCTTCATTTCTTCACATGGATAAATCTTACGAGGTTGAAGCTACTTTAGGAATGGAAACTGATACTTTTGATTCTGAAGGTGAGGTTTTATGGCGAAATGATAGTGCGGTAACTAGAGAGGAGTTAGAGAGGGTATTAAAGGAATTTCACGGAGATATTTGGCAAACGCCTCCTTCTTTTTCTGCCAAGAAGGTAGGAGGGCACAAAGCTTATGAACTGGCCAGAAAAGGCGTGACTGTGGATATGCCGCCTAAAAAAGTAAGCATTTACTCCTTGGAACTCAAAGAATTTCAGTTTCCTCATTTTGCTTTGACTTGCGATGTGTCCTCTGGCTTCTATGTTAGGAGTCTGGTTCATGATATCGGGGAGAAGTTGGGAGTGGGTGCCATGGTAGAAGGGGTCCGCCGCACAAGAGTCGGTCATTACCATGTGGAGCAGGCTAAGAATTTAGAGGAAATTCTGGACTACAAAGTCTAAACTTTTTATCCCCCGTTTTCGTTATCGTATTTAGAAGAAGCAAGCTTAGAAATGTAGTTGCCCAATTTATTTTGTGCCTGTGGCACAAATCGAAATTTGAATTTGCCCTTCGGGCAAAGCTAAGCCTGATGAATCAGGCAACTACTACTTTGCCTGATTCATCAGGCAATTACAAAGAACGAAGGTGAAACTGGTCGGGGACAAGCCTCGACCCTGCAACATATAAATCGTAGTGGCGGGGTTTATCCCCGCCATGAGACTCAGAAATGCCTAAAATTGAAGGAAAAATCAAAATTAAACAACCTCTCACAACAACAAGGAGGTTAATTGTATGGTAAAGATACTGGTCAGAATTTTGTTGCTGACTATTTGCCTAAGCCTGAGCATCATGTCTTTGACGCCGGTAGCCCTGGCTGATAGAGGGATGGTGCCCATAAGCGATGTCTCAGTTTACGGTCCGGGGCAAAAAGCAATCATTGCCTGGGATGGCGAAGAGGAGATATTGATTCTATCCACCGATGTCAGGGCTAGCAGTGATAGTCAGGTTCTGGAACTCTTACCCTTACCTTCCAAGCCTGAAATAGAAAAAGGCGATTTCGCTTCCTTTGAACAGGTCGATAAGCTGATTAAAGAGCATTTTCCCACTCACTTGTGGGATCGATCTAAAGAGGGTGTAGTGGGCCCTCCCGGTGAGGGAGTGGAGATAGTTTTTCATGAAAAGATTGGAGCTCATGACATCACCGTAGTCAAAGCTGCTGATTCCAGTGAGCTCGTTCAATGGGCAGAGAAGTTTCTAAAGGATACTGGCATTGAATACCAGGTTTCCTCGCCCAAGCTTGAATCACTAGTTGGTGATTATATAACCCAAGACATAAATTTCTTCGTTTTTGACCTCATCGAGGTAAGCTCGGAACCCAAGAGCATAGAGCCAATCGTGTATCGGTTCGACACTGACTTTCTCTATTATCCCCTTAAGATTTCCACTTTGGCCGAAGGCTGGACGGACATAAACTTGTTTTTACTGACGCCGCAGCCGTTAAAGCTACATTGGTTACCTGAGGGAAGCGAACTACCACAAGGCATGGAGATAGGTAAGTTCTATGATAAGAATGGGCCTGAGTTTATTCAGTTTAAGGTGAGCGAGGATGAGCTAATCTCCATTGATGAGAGTCTCGCCAGCCTGATTGGGGGGAATGCCTGGCTTACCGCTATAAGCTATCATGGTGATTTAGCCGGTTTGACCAAGGATTTGAAGCTATACAAGGTTTCACCGACTCCAGAACTTATTTTCGACTGTTACCAGGGCAAATGTACCTCAGAGCAGAAGTCACAGGCTGTCATAGGGAATTTCGGCAATACCATCGTCGCTTATGGACTAGCCATTACGCCTACCCCCTGCTATGAACTTGAGGCAAGGTTGCAGACGCCTCCGCTGACTCATAGTGGCACACCGTACCTAATTGTTGACATCACAGCGCAGGAGAAGCCAGGCTACTGCATCGAATGTCTGGGAGAGGTGCCCTTTAGGGCTAAAATAGACAACCTGCCTCCAGACAGAAGTTATGATGTCACTATTCGATATCGAGGCAAAATTATCGCTCAGGAAAGTGTCCTTTTACCCCTTTTAAACATAGGTCAATACTTTGAACTTCCACCCTATGCCACCCTCTATGTCCGCAGACCTGAAGAAGAATTTAGGCTTTATCTCGAAATTGGCGAACTCACTAGAGAGCTAGATTCAGGTACAGTTGTTAAAGCCGAGCTCAAGGGAAGTGATATGAAGGTCCATACAGCCTACCTCCGATTTAATGAAATTAATGGGGAGGTAATGATTGAGGTCAACGATGTCCCCATGGTAGTCAAAATATCTCCAGGGCGCATGTTAAAAATCGAGCGTTCTTATCTCTTCTTGGAGGCACGTTGCCCGTTGCTGGTGCAGGTGATGCCAGATGAAGCGGCGGGTAATTTCAAGGCGGAGCCAGAATACCTGGAGCTCAGGGATGTCGATAGCAAGGTAGTATACGAATATAAAGGCATAAGCTACAAAAAACTCTTAAGATTAGTGCCCATAGAAATAAAGATAGAAGCGCAGGTAGACGCCGCCACCGGTGAAATAATCAAGCAGCAGAAGCCCTGGTGGGTGGGTTTTTGCTGGTGAAGAGTATGGGTAACTCAAAAAATTCCTGGTGGAGAGGTAAACATTTTTGCGATTATTTCGTTTTTAATATTGGATGGTGTTTAACTGTCACCCTGAACGGAGTGAAGAGTCTCTAGATTCTTCGGTCGCTTCGCTCCCTCAGAACGACAAAGAAAATTATGCCCTATATTAGTAGAACGAATTATGAAGATTCTGCGGATGTTGAAAACCTTGATAACTGCCAAAGGCATGCTGGTGCTTCTCTTGGGTAGAGAGGTTACTATGCCCGATGGCGCTAGCTTAGGGGTAGTCATTGGTATCAAAAAAGAACTATCGCAGGATAAAATATGGATGATGGTTGATAAGCAAGGTCAGGAGATGATGATTCCAATTGAGCAAATTGCCAGTGTGACCAATAAAGTGGTTCTCTTCGGCGATTCTTCATTGGCTAACTCAGCGATGAACGGAGGCCAATGTGTTTTCTAACCGAGGAAAGATTGTGTTAATAGAGGAGTCAAGATGAAAATTGAGAGAGCTTTGATTTCTGTACTTTTAGTGGCTACCGTTCTGATTACCGGCTGTGGAACTGCTCAGCCACCCATATCCTCCGAGTTTACTATACCTTCGGTAGCTGGGAATGAGGTATCAAACCCCAAACTTGTTATGGGGAGCTGCTATAAGCCTGGAGATGTTTCTATGTCTCCTAACGCTCCTTCCTATCTATTGCCTCTGGATTTAGGTGAAATAACAAACTTGGGGAAGGTAGAATCGGAGTTTGGACTGAATGAAAGCCAAAAGCAGCTTCTGGAGAAAAATGGTTTTGTCGTTATTCCCTGGCATGGTGATGACATTGTCCAGCCTTATAAGACGCTTAAGGAGCAAGAAATTCCCATCTTTGTTACCTCGGATACTTTACTTCACTTATATCATATCCAGTTCAATGAAATCTTAAAACGCCTTGAGGAGGAAGAGTTTTTTGATGAGCTAATCGATACGAGCTTGGCGATGATGGAAAGGGCAGAGCAGGATTACGAATCCTTCGCCGATGCTGACCTGAAGGAGGCTGCGAGAAGAAATGTGGCTTATTTCACCGTGGCTCTGAAGCTCCTGCAGACGCCGACCGGGGGATATGATGAAGCAAAGGTTAAACAGGAAATCGAGAAATGGAATAAAGAGCATCCCTGGGACAAGAAGGAGTTCAAGCCATTAAAGAAAGTTGATTTTGCTATCCCTAAGTATGTGGCGGATGAAGTTGACAAAGAAATTGAAAACATCGAAGCACACAAAGGCTTCAAGCCCAGTGCCATATTTAATTCGGAGAAAGATTGTGCCTGTGGATATCCCTGCTGCTATTGCGAGGACTACTCCCAGTATGTTCCCAGGGGGCATTACACCAGGAGCGAGGTGCTTAAAAGGTATTTCAAAGCGGCGATGTGGTATGGCAGGATGGCTTTCCTGCTCAAGGGTGGGGAGGGAGATGAATGTATGCAGCCAGAAGGGCCTTTGGTTAGTGAGAAAGATGCCAAAATAGCTACCATTCAAGCCGCGCTTATTTCAGCAGAACTGTCCCTTGTGTCATTGCGAGCGGAGCGAAGCAATCCCACCACGGTTTGGGAAATATGGAACAGAATTTACTCCGTCACTTCATTCTTTGTGGGCACCGCCGATGACCTGACACCCTACGAATACCTGGATGCTATAGAGAAGGTTTTTGGCACCAGCTTTGATGTCAGTCAGCTTGCTAACGAGGAAGAACTGCTCAAGCTTAAAGCTGAGCTAGCTCAAATGAGGAATCCTGAAATCTATGGCGGCTCTGGCATTTGCGTTATCGCTCCCCCGGTAACTAAAGAAAAGCTCTACGAGTGCCTGGCTAAGACAAAGGGGATGAGATTCATGGGGCAGAGGTTTATCCCCGACTCATATATGTTTCAGAATCTGATCTTTCCCACTGTGGGTAATTATGTGGGCAAGGATGAGCCATTTACCATGAAGATGACTATACTCGGTCCTCAGAGATGCTTCCCCCGAGGATTAGATGTCATGGGAGTTTTGGGCTCTGAGCGGGCTTATGAGATATTGAAGGCCGAAGGCGATACCGAATACCAGGGGAAAGACACCAGTTATGATAAGCAGCTAGGCGAGCTTAGAAAGGAATTTGGTGCTTTTACTGAGGAAGACTGGAATCATAATCTTTATTGGAGTTGGCTTTATGCCTTGAAGCCGCTGCTTGAGAATTTCAACCAAGGTTATCCCGCCTTTATGCAAACCGAGGCATGGCAGGATAAGGAACTGCAAACTGCCTTAGCATCCTGGACTGAGCTTCGGCATGACACCATTCTATATGCCAAGCAAAGCTATACTCCAGCGGCAACAGCGATGCCACCTCAGCCAAAACCTGTGGTGGGCTATGTCGAACCCATTCCTGAGTTTTATTCCCGCATGCTGGCACTCACCACAATGACAAAAAATGGGCTAGCCCAGCTCGATGCCTTAAGCGACAAGGAGAAGTCGAGACTGGAGAGATTGGAAGGCATTCTGGAGAGGTTAATCCAAATCTCCAAAGATGAGTTAGAAGGCAAAGAACTAAGCAAAGAGGATTATGGATTCATCAGGAATTTTGGTGGGCAGCTCAATTCTATAGTCGCTGGTGTTGAGGCTAAAGGCAAGGAAACCACCCTTGTTGCTGATGTTCATACTGATACTAACTCACCAATGGAAGTCTTGGAAGAAGGGGTGGGTTATGTTGACCTTGCCTTAGTGGCTTATAAAGTTCCCGATGGCAGGATTATCCTTGGCGCTGGCCCCACGCTTAGCTACTATGAGTTCAAACAGCTTATGGAGCAAGGAAGATTGACTGATGAGCAGTGGAAGGAGATGCTAGAGCAAGGGCAACAGCCTCCAAGGCCAGATTGGATAGATAGCTTCTATGCTGGCTAGCGGGTGTTTAAGCAATGTAGTGCGAGGCTTTAGCCTCGTGCACGACCCTAAGGTCGCACTACGAAATCAACTCGGCAATTGTGTCGCTGCCACTATCTAGAGGGTAATATTTGAGCACTGCGCCATGTTTTGGGTCTGGTCCTACTTCCAACATAGTCTTGTCTACAGCCTGCGCTATAGTTAATTTGTCAGAAGCACATAGGTGGTGGAGCAGTCTCATAGAGGCATGGTCAACATATTCCAAATCCACTGTAGCATCCCAGGCAAGATAAACCGAGGCTCCTTTACCAACAAACGATTGGGCTAAATCATCAAGTCGAAGGCAAGAGCAACCAGTTATGATTATGACTGCGTTATCGAACTGCTCCTGCATACTGTTGGAGATGAATTTTGGGGTAATACCGAAGAAAAGTGAGCCGTTCCCTTCCCATACTTCCACTATCAGAAGTTCTTCATTTATCTGTTCTCTAAAATGCCCCGCTTTACTATATGGCTCGTTGGTGAATAAGGCGGTTGTATGCATTAGTGGTTCATCCTCAGCTCTCATGAGCCCAGAATGAGTTCGGAAGATGATTAACTTATATCCATAGCGCGGCAAATTCTGATAAAGGTCCACTGTGACATCGCCGCCTTGATAAACATCCACACCGAAGCCATAATCTTCGAGCTCCTGAGTTACCTTAGCGGTGAAATCCTCGTTGAGGTAATTGGTATAAAGCTGGTCGACTATAGCTGCCCTTAGGTTTTGCTGACTAACCGGGTTGGCAGAGTGGGAAGTAAGCAAAAAAATGGCAGCAAAGGCAGCAATAAATAAAACCACAGTAACCCATAACCAAGGGAAACCTCTCTTTGGGAACTTTCCTTTAAGTTGTTTCCCATTCATGGGCTTGGCCAATGTAAATCTTGTGGCGTAGATTATGAAGAGATTTCTTAAGAGTCCCCGCCAAGCAAATTTCACAAGCTAAATCCCCGCAATTGTAGCAAGTCTAACGCACTAATACTACTTAGATTAGCAACCTCACCCTGAAACAAGGAGGGCAGGTCTTATTAACGGCTTGCCCCCCTTTCTTACTAAGGCTCGATTTAGCCCTGCACCCTGCGGCGTCTCATAAATATGATAACTCCAGCTATACTAGCTACAAGCAAAGCAATCCAGGGTACTCGAATAGCAACTTTTTTCACGGGATAAGCCCCCTCTTTATTTCCTTACAAACATGCCCCATATTTATACCTCAATGCTAGATTATGCTACCTTAAATAAAATAAGCAATAAGATTAAGAGACCATGGAGTATAATATCAGTCAGAAATAACACTGGGAGTTTACAAAGAGGCAATGGAAGAATCTAGGCTGATAATCGACCTGGCGATAGCTTTTGGGGCTGCTTTGGGCGGCGGTCTAATTGCCAGATTGCTAAGGCAGCCTGCGATTCTGGGTTATCTTGTAGCAGGCATTGTCATTGGTCCATATGTACTAGGCTTGGTTCAGAGCACCGATAACATTCAGCTTCTAGCTAGCATTGGTGTGGTGCTGCTTCTTTTCACCTTGGGGATAGAGTTCTCTTTCCACGAACTAAAACGGATAAGGAATGTAGCTATCTTTGGTGGCATTGCCCAGTTGGTAGTAACAACTGCCCTGGGGATGTTTATCGCTATGTTCTTATTGGGGCAGAGCCTTCATGAGGCGATAGTCTTTGGTTTTCTGATTGCCTTAAGCAGCACTATGGTGGTAATCGGGATGCTGTTTGACAGAGGTGAGACAAATTCAGTGCATGGGCGTGTGATGATAGGCATACTGTTATTACAGGATATTGCTGCCGCCTTTGCTATGTTTATCCTGCCAGCGTTAGGAGCAGGCAACGGGAGTTTACTACCCACGCTGGGTGTAGCTTTTCTCAAAGCTGGAGTGTTCATTGCATTGGTGTTAGTTACTGGCATCTGGTTGATACCCCGAATATTGCGACGTGTAGCCCTGCGCCAGTCTAGAGAGTTATTCGTCATCTCCATCGCAGCATTGTGCTTGGGAAGCGCATTTGCTGCTTACTACTTTGGCTTATCTGCAGCCTTAGGTGCTTTTGCTGTTGGTCTCATGGTCAGTGAGTCTGACTTCGCGCACCAAGCGCTTGGCGATATAGTGCCGCTGCGTGATTTGTTTGCGGCGCTTTTCTTTGTATCAGTTGGCATGCTCATAGATTTGCCTTTTCTGGCAGCTAACATTATTCCCCTACTAACGCTGGTTGCGGCTATTATTTTAGGTAAGTTTGCCATCTGCTCCGGCGTTACTCGTGTATTCGGCTATCGGGGTAAAACAGTGCCGCTGGTGGGTGCTGGCATGACACAAGTTGGAGAATTCAGTTTTGTGCTGGCAGAGTTGTGCCTGGGAGCCAGCGTAATCACCGGATATACCTATTCAATGATACTTGGGAGTGCTCTTATCACCATAGTGCTCACGCCACCTATTTTTGCCTTGACCACTAAGCTCTGTGTCAGACGAAGGGAAGCTGTACAAGTCACCAGTGGGGGTAAGGAACAACCTGATATAGAAGCTCCGTCCTCATCAAACCATGTAATCATTTGTGGGCATGGTCGTGTTGGTAGCAATGTGGCTCGGATTCTGGGGCAGTTGGCCATTCCATATGTGGTTACCGACCTCGACCCCAAAACTATCTCTGAACTTCGGGAGAGGGAAATTCCCTGCGTTTACGGCGATGCTGGCAACCAGAAGGTGCTCTACGAGGCGGGGATTGAGAATGCTACATCTCTAATTCTTGCTATTCCTGACCCGGTGGCGGTAAGGCTTGCTCTTGACCATGCTCGGAGAATCAATCCAAAGCTAGATATAATTGCTCGTGCCCATAGTGATTCCGAGCTTGAGTTTTTACAAAGTAGGGATGTTTCCGAGGTAGTTCGACCCGAAACGGAGGCTGGCATAGAAATCGTGCGGCATATCTTGTGTCGCTTGGGCGTGTCTGAGGCTACTGTAGAGGAAATTATGTCTAATCAGAGAAGAATATGCCCCATGTAAGTTTTAATATCCTTGAAACAGTCTCTTAACTTTATCCATGAAGGATTTGGAGCCTGCTTTCTTAAGGAAGCTTCCCCATTCCGCTTCGGCGGCAGCTTTCCGCTTCAGGTCTTTCCTCGTCTGCTGCATTAACTCAAGAACTCGTTTTTCCTCGCCGGCATCGAGCCAGAAGCCATGTCCTTCAGGACAAAAATCAAGCTCTAAATCATAGTAGGCGCGATAATCAAAAGCTGTCATTGGTTTGTTGCACCTGGGGCATAGAAGTTCACTGGTTCGAGGACTATAGACCATCGTTCCTTTGAGTTCATCGGCATTGAAGACAGTGTCTTCAAGTTGGTCAAGCTCAGGATAGTCCAACCACATGCCCTGGCAATTGGGACATCTGTCAACTTCAATTCCTTTGTATTGCTCTATTTTTAATTCAATGTTGCATCGTGGGCAATTCATATTTCTGTTCTCTCCTCCTGCTTTTAAAGTTATTTAACAATCCACTTGTCATTCTGAGGGAGTGAAGCAACCGAAGAATCTCCGCTCAGGGTAAACTCCGCGAAGAATCTGGAGCCCCTGCGCTAGTACTCAGGGTGACAATTAAACACTCTGCTTGTTTGATTATACAAGATTATTGTATTATAGAGCAAAGCTTGCTTGAGGTGATTAATGAAAACATTTAATAAGAAGGGCGACGAGGGTAAGACCAGTCTCCTTTATGGTGCCCGAGTGGCTAAAAATGATTTAAGATGTGAGGCTTACGGCACTATCGATGAGGCAGTTTCAATGTTAGGGTTAGCTAAAAGCTTTTGCCAACCCCAGATTAAAGACATTGTGTCGGATTTGCAGCGAGATTTATTTGTAGTAGGGACGGAGTTAGCAACGCAGAACGAACACTATTCAAAACTAGTGACAAAAGGCAGAGTGCTTAAACCCGAGATGGTGCAAAGACTGGAGGATTTAATAGATTATTTTGAGGCTAAGATTAACATGCCTCACGAGTTTATTATTCCCGGTGCCTGTGTGAGCTCGGCAGCATTGGATATAGCCCGAACAATTGTGAGGCGTGCGGAAAGGAGAGCAGTCGATTTGGAACAGTCGGGGCAGTTAATGAATGAGGAAATATTAAAGTATCTTAATCGCCTGGCTGACTTAATTTTCACCCTGGCACGCTACGAGGAAAAGGTCGGAGATGGAAGTAATCCCAGCCATTGATCTCAGAGATGGCAACTGCGTCCGCCTATATCAAGGCGATTATGACCAGCAAACCGTCTTTGGTGAAGACCCAGCAGCAGTAGCTTTGAGGTGGCATTCTCAAGGAGCAAAGTGGCTCCATATTGTTGATTTAGATGGTGCAGCTATGGGTGAGCCAAGGAATATGGTAGCGGTTGAGGAAATAATAAAGGAGAGTGGGTTGCTGGTGGAGTTGGGTGGTGGCATCAGGAAAGAAGCTGTCGCCGAGGAATTGTTACACAAAGGGATAAGCCGAATCATTCTAGGCACATCGGCTGTGGAGAATCCAAGACTGCTGAAAAAGCTATGTCGGCGATTTGGTGAAGCCATTGTAGTGGGCCTCGATGCCCGAGATGGCAAAATCGCTGTCCATGGCTGGCGGAAAGATACAGCTATCGAGGTTCTAGAGCTAAGTCGGGAGATGGTAGAACTTGGAGTGAGGCGTTTTATCTATACGGATATAAAAAAGGATGGTACCCTCACCGAGCCCAATTTTGATGTAGTGCGGGAGCTTGTCTCCCACCTAAATGTTCCTATTATTGCGGCTGGAGGCATTTCCAGGGTGGAGCATTTGAGGAGGCTTAAAGAGCTTGGCGTTGAGGGAGCTATTATAGGCAAGGCTCTTTATACCGGGGATGTTGATTTAAAGGAAGCCATAGCTATCGGAGGTTAGACAAGGATGTTAAAGCTTGACGATAAAGGTTTGATTCCAGCTATTATACAGAATGCCAGGAATGGTGAAGTGCTTATGCTTGGCTATATGAATAAGGAGTCACTGAAGCGTACAATAACCAGCGGGGATGTCTGGTTTTATAGCCGCAGTCGGCAGGAATTGTGGCACAAGGGAGAAACTTCGGGTAATTTTCTCAAATTGAAATCCCTTATCAAGGACTGTGATAGCGATACGCTCTTAGTCCAAGCTGAGCCTACAGGTCCAGTATGCCACACTGGCAATCGAACTTGCTTCTTACAGGACGACACGAATTACAGATTCTTGGAGGAACAGGACTTAGGCTAGCTGCTCCTCTGCTTCCTCAGAGTTTTCAGTCTCGATAACCTCATTTAACGCTGATATAGCAGCCTCCAGTTGGCTATCGTCAGGCTCTCTGGTAGTCATAGCTTGCAACATTAGCCCCGGTGCCAGGAGAATTTGGATTATGGCATTTTTAGCATGGCTTGCTCCAAATTTCATGATTTCATAGCTTAAGGCAGCAATTACCGGAATAAGGACTATACGAGATGTGATGCTTAACCATAGTGTGGGGCGACCAAACAAAGCAAAGACGAAGATAGCGATGATTAAAACAATAAAGATAAAACCTGTGCCACAACGAGTGTGGGCAGTAGAATAATTCTTAATTGCGTCTACTTCCAAGGGGCTACCAGCTTCATAGGCATTAACCGTTTTGTGCTCCGCTCCATGGTAGGCAAAAACCCTTTTAATATCGGGAATTAACCCTATTAGCTTGAGGTAAACAATGAATATGCCAATACGAATAAAGCCTTCAACCAGGTTACTTACTAAGGCAGAGCCAATGTAGGGATCGATGAGATAACGAGTGACAAGGAGGGGAGCAATAAAGAAAAGGGCAACACCGAAGGCGAGACTAGCGGCCACAATTCCCCATAGAAGTCCTGTGGGTATTTTCTCTTCTTCTTCCTCTGCTGAAGCTACCTGAGCGGAGTGAAGTAGGGCTTGAGTGCCCAAAACCAGGGCTTCGATGAGAACGATAAACCCTCTGACTAAAGGTGTCTCCCTAAGGCGACCCTTATAAATGCCGGGTAATGGCTTTTTTGTGGTGTTTAATTTCCCATCGGGGCCGCGTACAGAAATGGCTAGATTATCCCTGCCCCGCATCATCACTCCCTCGATGACTGCCTGCCCACCATAATAAAAAGGTTTTGCCATTAGTATCTCAATCCCTCTAAAATTTGCAATTCCACCTCAGCTATGAAAATCTCGTCAGCATTATAATAGAAATGGCTAAAAGAAAGGAAACTAACTCTTTAAGATAGTAACCACAAACGAACTTTTAGTTTCCAGAAAGCGAGCTTAGGAGTAGTAGATGTTTGATGTCGCGTACTTAGCTCCAAGAATTCCTTTTATTTCCTGCTGTTCCTTCAAATCTGTTATTGCTTCTAACTTTGAGATGAGGTTATCCTCTCCTTTGACCTTCCAATCCACTATGTACCCTTGTATAAAAAGGCTGCTTACTTCGTGAACACAGCTCCCATCACAGAAGGTAATACCTCCCCCTGCTTCTGACCAAATGCAGAGAACCTTCTTGCCTTTGTAATCTAAAGTCTCCTCCTTTATATGGTATGCTCTCCCCTCAGGTCCTATATCTTCACCTTCCGGCAAATGAATGTATTCCATCATTTTATCTGGTATCGCTTCTTAAAGCGTTCCACTCTTCCCAAGGTGTCCACTATCCTCTGTTCTCCAGTATAGAAAGGATGGCATTTGCTGCACACCTCGACTCTGAGCTCTGGCCTGGTCGAACCAGTGGTAAAGGTATTACCACAAAGGCAAGTCACTTTGGCATTCTCATAATACTTGGGATGGATTTTGTCTTTCATTTATAAACGCTCACCTTCTTTTTATATTTGGTCGCTGGCTCATATTTAACACAGCCATCTATTAAGGCAAAGAGGGTATAGTCTCTACCCAGGCCGACATTGCTTCCGGGGAATATGCGAGTCCCACGCTGCCGAACTAGAATAGTTCCAGCATGAACTTGTTCTCCTCCGTATCTTTTCACTCCCAGTCGCTTCGACTGGCTATCACGCCCACATCTTGTGCTGCCGCCACCTTTTTTATGTGCCATGTTTACCCTCCCGGCTTAACAATCTCATTTATTGATAGTCTAGTATAAATCTGACGATGCCCTGTTTTCTTACGATAGCGAACTTTGGACTTATATTTAAACACTATAATTTTGTCTCCTTTGATTTCCCCCAGAGAGGTAGCGAGAACCTTAGCATCTTTGATAATTGGGTTGCCTATAAGCGTATTTTCATCATCACCGATAAATAGTACCTTATCCATCTCAACCGTGTCGCCTTCAGGTATATTTAAGCGTTCAACCTCTATCGTCTGCTTTGGAGCAACCTTATACTGTTTGCCACCTGTCTCAATAATAGCGTAAATTTTTCACCTCCATCCTCTCACTTGTCATTGCGAGCAAAGCGAAGCAATCTCAAGATCCTTCACTATCACTCAGGGCGAATACCCGCCAGAGATTGAATCTTATCAGTTCAAATTGCTGGGTGTCAAACTGCTTGGGTCTCTCTGTTGATGTTCTACAATCTTGTCACCCCTTAACAGCAACATTGACTCAGCACATCGAGTTACGCTCCTGAGGTGGCTCCGAACTCTACCCTTACCCCCTGTGGCACAGCATAGCCAATAAACTTGTAAGCCAGTTTGGCTAATAGAAAAGCGCAAGCCACTGGACCCTCTCGGGGGCAGAATTCCATTAAATCAAAGCCAACTATGTGTTTATGAAGGGCTACCGACTTTATTATAGTTAAGACCTGCTGCCATTGCATACCACCTGGTTCAGGAGTGCCCACTGCGGGCATAATGGAAGGGTCTAAAACATCGACATCTATAGTGACATAAACATCCTGGCTGAGCGAGTCCAGCATTTTCTCTGTGGAAATTGTAGTTGATAGCAAATCAGACATGTAGAAAGGAGTCATCTTATTCTGGCTCAAGAATTGTTTTTCTTCTCGACTGAGGCTGCGAATTCCCACTTGAACAATAGGACAAAGTTCGAAGATACGGTGCATAACGCAGGCTTGGCCATATTTGGTGCCTAAATACTTATCTCGAAGGTCAGTGTGAGCATCCAGTTGTAACACGGAAAGTCTGGGGAATGCCTCTTTAAAGGCTCGAGCTGTGCCTAGAGAGAGAGAATGTTCTCCGCCTAGCATCACCACAAATTTCCCCTTTTGTATTAAACCCTTAGTTAAGTTGTAGACCCTTTCTATCATATCTTTGGGGCCACTTAACACTGGCTCTACCTGAGGCAGGGTATGGATACCAACTTTATATATCTCACGGTCTAATTCTAAATCGTAGAGCTCTAGATATTGGGAGGCGTCGATGATAGCCTGAGGGCCATCCCGAGTTCCGCTCCGCCATTCGACAGTGCTATCGTAGGGAACAGGCAGAATTACAGTCCTGGCTTGTTGCAAATCTGAATAGGGTGGTGATAATCCAGCGAAGGTACGCTGTAGGAATGCCTCTTCATTCCCCATGATAAACAAAGTTCACGACATTGCTAGTTGCAAGTTCTGTTTGCGGACAGTCTCTATCAATCAGGCAGGTTCTTGATTTAATTAGTCGGAATGCGACTTGAAAATCCTTAATCGCTTTCTCGGCATCGAAATCCTTGCATGAGAAAACATCTATATTGACATAATTCTGCTCAACAAAAGTATGGATGCTGATATGACTCTCAGCAATAAAAACAAATCCCGATATGCCCCAATCCTCTAGTTTTGGTTCTCCATATCTAAGCACGTAGGGTGGTGAAATTCTGGTCATACCAATTCTGGCGGGATAGCTTTCCAGCCAGTTTCGAAGATAATTCTCATCCTGGAGAAGTTCTTGATTATCAGAATAGCCATCTATAATTAGGTGCATTGGACCTCCTTCAAATCTGGCGTGCTCCCCGTAGCGCGGAGGCTTGTCCTCCGCTAGAGTTAACCCAAGACATCACCTCTCTAAAAGCTAATAGCTCTCAGCATTTGATTGCAGGGCGAGCTAAATATTTTCCCACTATCGCCATGGCACAATATTTGCCACACATGCTGCAAGTATTTCCAGAGCTAGGAATCTTGTTATGGACTTGTCGTGAGAGCTCTGGGTCTAAGGACAATTTAGCTTGAGTCTCCCAATCAAGGGTCTTGCGGGCTCGGGCTATTTTTTCATCTTGCTCCCGAGCACCTTTTACTCCCTTAATAATATCACCAGCGTGAGCAGCTATGCGGGAGGCAATTACTCCTTGTTTTACATCCTCAACATCGGGAAGGGAGAGGTGCTCTGTGGGGGTAACATAGCACAAGAAATCTGCACCTGCAGCAGCAGCGATGGCTCCCCCGATGGCACCAGTAATATGGTCATAGCCGGCACCTATATCGGTCACTAGAGGACCTAAGACATAAAAAGGTGCTCCATGGCAGAGGCTCTTTTCTAGTTGGACATTAGTAGCCACTTGGTCCAGCGGCAAATGCCCAGGTCCTTCTATTATGGACTGAACGCCAGCTTCTCGGGTACGTTTCACTAACTCTCCAAGGATGATTAGTTCTTCGACTTGAGCTCTATCAGTGGCATCGGCGATGCATCCTGGGCGTAAGCCATCACCCAAACTCAAGGCGAAATCATATTTGTGGGCTAAGTCCAACAAACGGTCATAATATTGGTATAAAGGATTTTCCTTCTCATTATGCAGCATCCAGCCAATGAGAAAGGCACCTCCTCGGGAGACTATATCGGTTATTCTCCCTTGGTTTCTAAGTCTTGCCACCGATGCCTGAGTTACTCCGCAGTGAACGGTCATGAAATCAACGCCGTCCCTGGCTTGTTCTTCGATTACATCGAAAATCTCGTCCACGGTCATGCTCACGATAGCCCCGTGTTTTGCAATGGCTTCGATGCCAGCTTGATAAACAGGCACAGTCCCTACAGGCACGGTGCTAGCATTAATGATAGCTCTTCTGATAGCTGGAATATCGTTGCCAGTGCTCAAATCCATGACTGTATCGCTACCAAATGCAATAGCAGCTTGTAATTTTCTAAGTTCTGTATCTACATCAAAAGAATCTGGGGATGTGCCTATATTAGCATTGACCTTTGTCTTTAGTCCCTTGCCTATGCCACAAGGGGCTAGATTTGCATGGTTGGCATTGGCTGGAATTATGATTTTACCCTCGCTCAAACCTTGTAGGATAAAATCAATTTCTACCCCCTCCTTTTCAGCCACATGCTTCACCTGGGGTGAAACAATTCCCTTTCGAACTAGCTCTAATTGAGTCATTTCCCTACATCTTTCTCATTATAGAGGCTGTTTAATTTTGTTTTTCCGTTTGATTTTGGGTATTTTGGGGAGTCTTCACCCCCAAATTTTTGTAGTTGCCTGATTTATCAGGCTTAGCCCAATAAATTGGGCAACTACATTTTTTAAACAGCCTCATTATAAGGTAACCCTAATTTGAATTATGAAAATATTTTGTATAAGCTTAGAAGGTAAAGTTAGCATAAAATTACTCCCAGATGCAAATTTGAGGGATGGAGATTGTTTAGCAACCCATTTGTCATTCTGAGCCCTACGGGCGAAGAATCTCTCTTAGACTCTTCGCGGAGCCTGTCCTGGTGAGCCGAAGCTCTGAATGCAATGAAGAGGAGATTCTTCAGTCGCTTCTCTCCCTCAGAATGACAAGAAGCGAAGGGCGCAGAGTAACATTTATCACTTATTAATAAACACTCTCGGGATGCAATCTAGTTATCAACTGGAGGTAGAATGATTAGAAGTTTCAGTGGCATGACACCAAAAATAGCGGAGTCGGCTTTCGTTAGCGAAGCTGCCTATGTTGTTGGCGATGTGGAGATTGATGGGAATTCCAGCGTGTGGCCTGGAGCAGTAATCAGGGGTGATTTTGGCAAGATAAAAATTGGCAAGAATACCGCTGTGGAGGATAACTGCGTTATCCATTCAGGGTCACCTTCGGGAATCGTGAATGTTGTGATTGGAGATAATGTAGTTATCGGTCACGGTGCCGTTAGCAATTGCCGCAAGATTGGGAACAATAGTCTTATAGGCATGAACTCCACTATTCTCCATGATGCTGAAATTGGTGACTTTTGCGTGATTGCTGCTGGATGCTTGGTGCGGCAAGGAATAAAAATCCCCAATGGTAAGTTAGTTGCTGGCGTTCCTGGCAGAATTAAAGGAGAGGCTTCGGCAGAACAGTTATGGTGGACACAAAACAACCCAGTACTTTATCCCAAGCTAGCTAAGCAATACAAAGAACAGGGGCTCTAGCTGATATTGGACTTTCATCGTAACAGTCTCAATCCTCTTTTGCACCTTTCCCTAATACTGTTCCCCCCACTTGCCTCATCCACCGGCTGAGCACTAGTGGAAAGAACATGCTAGTAGTAGCCTGATAATTTCTGTACTCCTCACCGAAGACCAGGGTAAGAAGCTTCTCTTCCGATTTTGCCTGAAGGTAGAATAGGGGCACTGAAGAAAGGAAAATCAATATAAAGAGGAAGTCTTTGAAGAATAGGAAAAGCCCGAGGTAGGCTATCATCTTTGATGCGTATTGAGGATGCCTGATATGGCGGTATGCACCTGCCTTGACGACTCTGTGCCCTTGTTTTAAGCGGGCGCACCGTGGCTCGTTAAATTCGCCGAAGGACACAATTGCCCACCAGGATAAAAACATCCCTGCGACCAACAGCACGATGCCCATCAACTGGAGGGAAAAATCGAAGGAGCAAGAGAAGGGTAGGAACATATCAGGATACCCCAGCATAAGAAAAAGGAGTGCAAATCCCAGCGAGATGAGGATGAATACTCGGTCGAACACCACAGTAACCAGAGCCAATGTTCGGGAGGGCGCAGGCATTTGGAGGTCGGATTTTCGCATTCTGCTAAGTCTCATATACTTTATCCAGATGACAAGAAATGTCACTATCCCCAGCACTACGAGAGCCTTCATCAAAAAGATGTCTAACATTTGGTCATCATACCTTTCTGCAACATAGCTTTGAGTTTGGCTATGTTTCGCCTCGTGTCCTTCTTGGCATGATTTTCTAGCCCCAATTTACCAGCGAACCGACCCAGCAGCGAGCCCGGCACTGTATAATCTGCAATATAGGTTGCCTTTGTGCCACTGCCTTGAGCTTCTAACTCGAAGGTCAGCATCATTCTCCCCCCAAAGCCTGTCATCTCCCAGACGATTCTATGTGGGCGCTCATATTTGACTACCTTGCGACAGAATTCGACAGTTCTGCCACCTATTTTGGAGACCTGTGTCCAGCTTGCCCCCACTGCTAGAGGTCTTTCCAGCCGGCCCTTATTATCAACAAAGTTGCTATTCCACGCCGACATATTATCCGGCTCGGCAATATAATCAAAGACATATTCCACCGGCGCCTGAGTGTAAAAGCTTATCTTCGTACGAGCCATTTCATTCCTTTCTCTTTCGGTCTCTATATTTTGTTAAGCAGTCGTGGCTGCAGAAGGTAAGCCCATCTTCCACAAACCTTAGCCACCCGGTAGCCCTCTTGCCACATATGGCGCAGTAACTTGACCTTCCCGCCTCTCGGTCTTCATACTCCCGAACACAAGCTTGGCTACAGAACTTAAGCTCCCCTTTGCTCCAGGTTATCCTGCCCAGTTTTTTCCCACAAAGAGCACACTTTGCCATTTTAGCCTCCCGAACTTTACTAAAGTAAGCGTCTTCCTCTGGTTTTGCCTTTTATTCTGATGCCCAGAACATCACTTAGAAGATGCTGAGCATGCCAATAAGTGTCATTAACAACTTGTTTGCCCAGGGGTAAAACCCCCAAAGGGTCAACAGCTTTTTCATCGAAATCAAGCCCGAATTTTCTAGCAAGCTCCCTTAGCTCAAATAATATGTCCTCGATACTAAGAGTAGAGAAAGCTTCATCTTGCACATTTTCCTGAGATGTATCGGGGGCAGACTGGTGATACTCTCGTCTTTTCGCCTTTTCTTTTAACACCTTGAAGGCTCCATATACCCTCATGAGCTTCCCCAGGTTATCTCCACTGAGATCCACGACATTACGATATTTGTTTACTAATTTTGTGGATGCCTTATCAATATCTTGCTCAGAAGCATCCTTACTCACCTCTAACATCTCATATAGGATGCTCTCAAAGTTAGAATCAAGGGAAGTCTCATCTTCGCCATGTGCTTGAGTAAATGCATCCAGCCCAAGGCGGTCATATTCTCGCTTTTTCCCCTCATCTTTCAACACAGAGTAAGCCTGATATACTTCCTCAAACTTCCCCTCGTTGCCCCTTCGTGGGTTTATTTGCGGATGATATTGGAGTGCTAATTTTATGAATGCCTTTTCCATCTTTGCTTTATTAGCATTCCTATCCACCTCTAATATCTGGTAATAATCCTGCTTGTGCATATAGTTTGCCCTCCCCAAATTTTTCAACCGAGTTTAAATTTTCAAAATGATAATTACCAATAGAGCTGTAATTACTACTACGGCGATAGCCCATGCTGCGTGGTTATTATTATTGCTCTTCACATTAAATTCCATCTCACCGCGTTCGATTTTGTTCATTATTGCTGTTGCCTGCCTCGGCAAATCCTTGATGAAATCAACAGCCTCGGCAGCGGAGTCCGCTAAATCGAGCAGAAAGTCCTTGGGCTCGGTTAAGCCCAATACATCTGCTTTGTTTCTCAATCTCTTGCGCCCGAGTCGCTTAAGATGGGGGTCGAACATATCGTATACATTAAAGCCAGGATATAGCTGGTTTGCCAGTATCTCCACATAGAGGTAGGTTTTAAACACCAACACCATGTGCCTTGGCAGCCTGACTCCATATCCAAAAACGGTCTTAGTGAGGTCATCCATAATATGGCCCACTCCCCTTTGCCCCAGGGGCATCTTGCCGTCTACAAAGTGGCGATCGATAAATGTGCCCATCTCCAATTCTAGCTTCTCAACATCTACCTCATCTCTTTCTCCGGTATGCATCCTCATAAGCTCCTTCGTCAGCCTAATCGGGTCGTTGGAGTCGAAAGCCAGTATCAAGTCTCCCAGCATGTCCAACTGCTTATCTTCTATGCGCTCTATCATGCCGAAGTCCAGGACTGCAATGACATTGTCTTCCAGCACATATAAATTCCCCGGGTGGGGGTCAGCCTGCAGAAAGCCATCCTCGTGTATCATTTTCAGATAAGCCCTGGTCACATTCAGGGCTATTTCATATTTATCCAACCCTGCTCTGTCCATAGCCTTAAAGTCATTTATCCTGATGCCCTCTATGAGTTCCTCGACTAGCACCCTCTTGGAGGTGTAATCCCAGTATACCTTGGGTATATACACTGTATCATCATTCTTGAAGTTTTTGGCTATTTTGTCGGCATTGCGTCCCTCCAGAATATAATCTATCTCCCTCCTCAGTGAAGTGCCAAAGGCATCAACTATATCTGGCAGATGACTGCTTCTAATTCTAGGGAATAACTTATCAATAAGGAGGGCGAGGAAATCCAGGAGCGACAAGTCGACTTCAATTATGCTCTCTATATCAGGACGCTGAATCTTCACTGCCACCTTTTTCCGCCTGCTTCTTCCCTGCCTCAGCACCGCCTTATGCACCTGCCCCAGGGATGCGGCTGCAAGTGGCTCCTTATCAAATGAGACAAACAATTCCTCTACGGGGGCTGCCAACTCTTCCTCGATGATGTCCTCCACATCCTTATAGCTGAAGGGAGGTACTTGCTCCTGTAGCTTCTCCATCTCTTTCTTCAGCGCTTCAGGACACTCGGCCCTGGTGCTCAGAATTTGACCAAATTTGATAAAAGTGGGTCCCAGTTCCTCTATTAAACGCCGAACTAGCGCTCCAATGCCACCGCGGCTGCCCACCCGATTTCGGCGTTTGCCCCATATCTTGCTGAGTAAGACGCGAAATAGAAACTTTATCATTATGCCAATTATCCCGAGGAATCGGCGCAGCGTTACAAACCTTCGATATGTGTTGCTGAGTTCCCAAAGTGCTTTGTTCATCGCCTTTTCATCTCGTCTGCTCTTAAATTAAAAGTTGCCCCCAACACAAAAGCAGGGGGCAACTTCCAAGAGCTTGCTATATTTGGCACCATCGCCAACCGCAACCATAAGCCGTTTACACCAAGAAACCGCTCTTCATTGTTTTCACAGGCACCTGGTGCAATACCCGGCTTCCATTAGCTACTTTCTTTAGACTTTACTTGATTTTGGCAATTAACTCTTCGGCCTCATCTAAGACCTTCCTAGCCCTTGCAATAGCCTCCTCTGTTCCTTCTACAGATTTGGCCTTGATTTTGGCGCCAGCATCGGTTAGCTCTTGCTCTATCGATGCCACTGCCTTTCTAGCTTTGCTTAGGTGCTCCTTAGCCGGGACCCTTGTCTCTTCAGGCTCCTTTTCTGCTTTCGTCTCTGCTTCTGCTAGCGCCTCTTTTACTCTAGCCATAGATCTCATAGCTTCATCTAGTGCCTTATCGCTTGCTTCTATAGTCCCCTTTTTGAGCAGGCCCACTATTTCGCCAGCCCCGACTCTGGTTTCCTCTAGCCCCTTCCTTATCCTCGTTATCGCTTCTCCTAGTTCTTTACCAATCTCCATTTCTCCTCCTTTAACGTTTGCTCTTACATTAGAAAACGCCAGGGCAATAAACTTGCCCGCTAAAAATTTCTCGCCACTGAGTTTTGCTTATTGGTTACATCATTTTGCTACACTCTTATGAGTTACCTCGCGCTCTAAGGCAAAAAGAGCAAGCCTCATGATGTCGACTTCAACACCACACTGCGGACAGTCTTCGGTCATCGAACCTCTTATCGGGGTTTCATCGGTATCAACCTCAGTAGTAATCGCCCCCCCACAATATGGGCACTCTATCTCAAGCTTCACAATATGCCTCCTTATGATTTGGCTATTAGCTTCCCATCGCAGTATATGTCTATTTTTAGACCTGAGAGCCCTCGACCAAATTTCACTCTCATCTCATGCTTTTCTTGCTCGCCTAGGGTGAATCTCTGCGTCTCACTAAACGAAGTAACTGCCCACTTATCTATGATGTCATCTCCGTCAACCGTTACCTTCCTCCTGCCCAGCAAGCCTTGCTCTGCCTCAACCTCATGCCTTTCTGTATCCCCTACTGTAGTTCTAAGTTTCATCTCACCCTCCTTTCTTATACTTTATTTACCCCAGTTTCCATACTGCCTTGAAGGTCATATCCACCATATCTTCTGGAATGGCGACATGTGCTATCCCTTCGAAGTCAAGGGTAGTGTTTCCATGTTCCATCTGATTTATTATCATCTTGGCGAGGTCACCACTCAGGGGAGTTTTGACCTCCGACTTAGCATACTCCGCTGTATGCGATGGGATATAAACCTCCTCATCAACATATCCTTCGCCGACTTTCGCGTTGCCCTCTCGGAAATATATCCTGTATTTAGCTCGCTGCACCATCACAGGAAACTCGTTGGGGTTGAAGATGTGGAACACTATTTCCAGGGTCAGCAGTCGCTCCCGAAGACCGAGACTAGCAAATTTAGCCCCACGCCCACGAATAGCAAACCTTAATTGTTTAACCTCGTCCTTATCCTCTTTGTCTCTCACTCTTTCCAGCATCTCCACACTAGACTTCACCCTTTCAGGTCAAATTTAGCCATTAGTCAGACAGCGATAAGAATATTTTAGATGTTTAGTAGGAATGGAGATGAATCCCCTTCTAGAGCTTCGAAATTTATCTCTATATTGCCGATTAGCCGAGGGGTCTGCCCCACAAATTCGAGCTCTATGTCATCTATGTCTATAACGAAATTTCTCTCCCACAATCTGGCTCTAGCTTCGCCCTCTTCTCCAGAGGTGAGAGCTAATCCTACTTTTTCCTCTGACATTGCCATCACCTCACTCTCTCTCAATTTTTCTCATTGGCTCCATATGGAACTTAATCTTTCCCATCAAGTCAAGCGACTTCCCAAAAAATTTACGACCCACTTCCTCCATATCCAGCTCCTCAGTCGTTCCCTCATCAACAGCCCTGTTTAAGTAGTCAAATACCGACTGCCGACCTCTCTGCCCCCTTTTCATTGCTTTACCTCCCGCGCCATAGCAGGCTGAGTCCCGGGGCACAGCCTGCTATGGATTTAATTTTCAAGGCATGCCGCCTTAGTGTTTACTTGGGTTTCTTTAAGGTTCCCAGGCTGATGTTTACCTTCCCCAACAACTTGAGGGAGCGTCCAAAGAGCTTGCCGCCAACATCTTCCATATCAATGTTGAGGTCGGTTTCCTTATCGGTAATCTTGTCTACCAGGTCAAGGACTGGTCCCTGTTCTTTGTCTACTTCTGCCATTGTTCTTACCCTCCTTATAAATTTTCTATAATTTGCAAGCTATGCCCCCGGGACGCGGCTTACTATAGGGGTTAATCTTCAATGTAACTTTCTCTCAGTATTTACTTGGACTTCTTCAAGGTTCCCAGGTCAATGTTTACCTTCCCCAGCAATCTTAAGGAACGCCCAAAGAGTTTGCCACCGACATCTTCAATATTGATGTTCAGGCTGGTCTCCTTATCGGTAATCTTGTCTATCAGGTCGAGCACTGGTCCTTGCTCTTTTTCTACTTCTGCCATTGTTATTACCTCCTCTGGTATTTTTTCTATTTCCACTGCTTCTTCTACCGCTGGTACTTCCTCTATCAGCTTCTTCGCTGCTGCTATAAATGTGCCGCCTCTATCTCCGACTATCCCTTCGAGCTCCTCAGGGCTGGCTACTGCTACAGCCTCGACCGTCATATACCCGGCTGCAGCCAGTTTTTTTGCCGTTGTCGGACCGACCCCGGCAACCTTCTGTAGTTCCTCTTCAGTGTCAATCATCTTAGCATTACCTCCTTTCTAAATATATTTTAGAGAATTAAACCTCGTGCCTTCTGAAGCCATTCCACAGGCTTTTTGAAGACACTAGCCACTTAATTGACTAGAGCACTGATTGTGCTGAGACATTCTCCTCTAATAGTTCAGAGGAGAATACATCCGAAATGCTGAAAACCCTGCCTTTGGTATTAAGAGACCTGGGGATACCGACTTACAGACCTTCAGCATTTGCTTAGAGCTGGCTAATGGTGCCAGCGAAAAGAGCAATACCTGTTCTATAGGCATTGCTGATAATGAGTGATAAGGATTGTTCTTCACTTCCTTAATCACTGTGCTAAAAATTGCTTTCATCTTCACCCTTTTCTCTCTTCCCTTTCTCACCTCTGCCTTTTCCTCTTTTTCTTCCCCCATCCTACCTTTAATCCATCTGCGCCAAACTTGCCATCTAAGCGGATAATTGTTCTATCAGTAAAAGGAAACTTAATTTCCATATTATCGAAGTCTATAGACAAATTACATTCTCTATCTTCAATCTTTTTCTTTAGGTCGTCTAAAAATCCTTCACCCATGTTTAGTCTTCCTCCCCAATGGACTTTAAATTATATGGCGCATCCAACATCATATACGCGTTTTACTTGTGGGGTTTTCACCCCCACCTTACCTCTCTCCCTTCAAAGGAGAGGAATTCAAGCCTCGCAATGACATCGATTTAATCCTTTTATCATTTCTATGTGGCAGCTCAGTCTCCCCATAGCGGCATAGCGAGGCCCTAATCTGAGCTGCTAGCTCGTCATAATTTGTGGGTAACTGCATGTAATAATCCCAGTCCGTAGGGACTTCCGAGTTTGGGGAATAAACTTCCCCCTCCGATTTAGTACCCAAAAGGATGAGAGGAAGATTAAATAAACGGTGTATTTGCCAACAGAGAGTGAAGCCATCTAGCCCGGGAGGGCTATCCCTGACAACAACTGCGTCAGGGGTAGCCTTATCCACTATTTTAAACCCCGCTAATTCGGATGAGGCTACCATCACCTCAAAGCCAGACCCGGTAAGAGCTGAAGCTATCTTCTTTGCCGAGGCAAGGTCGCTGTCGATAACAAGAACACTATTCATTTCACCCCTTTAGGACTTTGCTACAAACATAAGCTCTTTCAGCTAATATCTTAATGAGAGCTTGCTACCCTTATTTAAGAATATACTAAATAATATTTTAGTTTGCCTTCGCGAGGGTGCTAATGTTCGGTCGCTCTCATGTCACCCTGAGCCCTTCGCTTCATGTCATTCTGAAGAAGCGGAGCGACTGAAGAATCTCCTCTTCAGTTCCTTCCTATCGTCAGGACTTAGAGCTTCGGCTTACCAAGACAGGCTTCGCGAAGGATCTAAAAAGGACAAAGAGATTCTTCGCTCCACTCAGAATGACAGAGAAAGGTGAATGGTTGCCTGTGCCCCCGAGTGGTTCAAAGCAGGCTTGCTTTCGCTAGCACGAAGGTGCCTACCACGCGGGGGCGCTTTATGCCCCCCGCCTTTTCAGCCAAGTCAAAGCAAAACTATGCTTTGGTACTCATACCAATAAGCTATTGACAAAAATATTATTTAGCTGCCTGTTGCTCCGATAGGGCTCCGAGGATAGGCGAGTAAAATTGCGTCTAAGGAGGAAAAATCATGCAACAGGAGCTAAATAGATTTCTTCACTATCTTGAGGTTGAGAAGGGATATTCCCAAGGCACTATCGAGGCATATCGGCTTGATATAGGAAAAGGGCTATTCCCATTCCTGCATGAGATTGAGATTGCCACGCCTTCGGCTCGCAATGACAGGGTAGAAGAGGTCACGAAGGATGACATCCGAGCATATTTGGACTATCTAGCTGTTGAAAGGGCTAACTCCGGTGTTACCAGAGCACGCAAGCTAGCAGCAATAAAGTCATTCTTCAATTACTTGGTGGAAAATGAAGGGCTTGAAGCAAACCCGGCAGCTTCGGTAAAGAGTCCCAAGATACCTGAAAAGGAGCCGGTGTATCTGAGTGAGGAAGAGTGCCTTCGTTTTTTACAGATAATAGCCCAAAAAGCCAGACCACAGGTTAGAGAGCGGGATATGGCAATAGCTATGCTCTTGCTTCATACTGGGCTAAGGGTATCGGAGCTAACAAATCTGAAATTTTCTAATGTTGATCTTGAGAGAAGTCAGATAAAAATAACCAGGAAAGGGAGTAAAGAACAATATCTTCACCTGAATGGTGAAGCAGTAAGCGTATTGGTAAATTACCTTCATAGCTATCCATATGACAGGAGATTGCCACGCTTCGCTCGCAATGACAGGGGGGAGATGGCTCGCAATGACGGAGGACTTTTGCCACAGGCTCAAAACGGCAGGTTTTTTGTAGGAACCAAAGGTCAAAATCTGAACCGCACTTATGTTTATAGTGTGGTGCGAAGATACTTAGAACTGGCGGGTATCAATAAAGATAAGCAGGGACCTCACCTCTTGAGACATACCTTCTGCACCAGGCTACATCAGAAGGGAGTCTCACCCTTCGTGATAAAGGAACTCGCTGGTCACAAAAGCCTTAATACAACCATGAGATATATCAAAATAGAAAATAAGGAGCAGTCTGAAGCCCTTGATAGACTGGAGTTTGGTATTCTTTAAGAAATCTTAGCTAGTTAGACAATTTCGGTAAGGTCGCTTCGCTTAGGGCTTTTCACCCTCGCAATGACAAAGGGGGAAGGCTCACAATGACACTTTTGAGGGCTGAGGGAGTCCTCTCCCTCAGCATGAAGGAACAGATTCCTTCATGCCTCAGATTGCCATGCCTTCGGCACGCAACTGCACTCAGGGCTTCGGCTCAGGGTGACATAGAGAACATTTTTTCTATTTTACCACTAAATATGCTCAAAAAGAATATTCGAATGAGTTAAACTAGAGGACATTTCTAAAGGGTCTTGGCACCTCTACTAATAGACTTGACAATTATGGTGGACAGCTGTATCATCATTGTAGATACATATATGGAGGTACTCCAATGCAAAGACGCATCCAAAAGTGGGGAAACAGCCTGGCGCTGCGTATCCCGAAGCCATTTGCCCAAGAAATAGGTCTCGACCGTAATGTGCCGGTTAATGTGTCGCTGGAAGACGGGAGACTCATTGTGGTACCTGTCGCTGTGACCTCCATGACTCTCGAACGGCTATTGGAGCAGATCACAGAGGACAATATCCATCGCGAAGCTGATACAGGTCTGGCAATCGGTGAGGAGGTATGGTAAAAGGTAAAGTATATGTTCCCAACCGCGGTGATGCCATCTGGATCACTTTGAATCCTCAGGCTGGCTACGAACAATCCGGGCGTCGGCCAGCAGTTGTCCTCTCACCAAGGATATACAATGGCAAGGTAGGGCTTGCTATTCTGTGCCCCATCACGAATCAAATCAAAGGTTATCCTTTTGAGATTCTCATCCCTTCTGCTCTAGCCGTCAGTGGAGCGATCCTGTCTGACCAGGTGAAGAGCCTGGATTGGCGAGCGCGGGAAGCTGAATGGATTTGCAGACTACCGGACAACACTATTGCGGAGACATTTCAGAAACTGAGCACACTATTGTTTCAGGGAGCGAATGCCTTAATACAACCATGAGATATATCAAAATAGAAAATAGGGAGCAGTCTGAAGCCCTTGATAGACTGGGTTTGCTGCGGTGAACTTGTGCTGTTAAGATAATGCGGCGGTATTTTACATTCTCTCGGGGGCTGTCATGCCCATGAGGTGAAGAACCCTGGCTAAAACAATCTGAGTTGCTCTGACCAACTTAAGCCGAGCTTTAGTCAGCTCTTCATCCTGGGAAATGACTCTGCATTGCTTATAAAAGCTGTGGAAAACGGTAGCTAAATCTTGAGCATAGTAGGGTAGATGATGAGGCTCAAGGGTAGTTGCTACCTCTTCTATTATTTCGGGGAGAAGTATTAAGCGGCGAATTAAAGTTAACTCTGGCTCAGTTGAGAGCAGAGAAACATCGCCTTGGGCATAATCTATCCTCTGCTGCTTGGCTAACCTGAGAATACTGGCAATCCGAGCATAAGCATATTGAACATAATACACGGGATTATCCACTGATTGCTTCTTAGCTAGCTCTATATCGAAGTCCATCTGGCTGTCAGCAGAGCGAGAAAGGAAGAATAAGCGGCAAACATCTGGTCCTACTTCATCAATCAACTCCCGCAGGGTAACGATGTCACCGCTACGTTTAGATACTTTGACCATTTCCTTCCCACGCCGCAGAGTAACTAACTGACAGATTATTACCTTGAGATGTTCAGGGGCTACTCCTAGAGCTTTGAGCATCGCTTTCATCCGGGGAACATGTCCCTGGTGGTCAGCCCCCCAAATATCAATTACAGTGCTGAATCTTCGCTCCAGAAATTTGTTGTAGTGATAGGCAATGTCAGAGGCAAAATAAGTAGGAGAGCCATCACTACGCAGCAGAACATTATCTTTATCCTCGCCTAAGGCAGTCGATTCAAACCAGGTGGCGTTTTCCTTCTTAGCTACATAGCCTCCGTCTTGTAGCAATGCCATGGCTTTATGGTACTGAGATCCTTCCCCTTCACTTTGTTCAGGGTCAGGACGATAAAGGCTTTTTTCACTAAACCAAACATCAAAGTCAACATTTAATAGCTTAAGGTCTTCCTTAATTCCCTGTATTATCCGGGCAAGTCCAATTTTAGCTAATTCTGAAATTGCTTCGCCTTCGGCTCGCAATGGCGATTCACCCTCACCCAACCCTCTCCCTTCAAGGGAGAGGGAAAATTTATCACCTTGCTCCTGAACAATTTCCTTCGCCAGGTCAATCATGTAATCACCAAGATAGCTGTTCGGGAGCATGGCAACCTCTTTGCCTAAGCACTGTTGATAGCGTGCATAGAGGGAGCGGCCGAAGCTGTCTATCTGGTTGCCCATATCATTTACATAATATTCCTTTTCTACTGAGTAACCAGCAGCGCTGAGTACGTTTGCTAAGGTGCTACCTAAGACAGCACCACGTCCATGGCCTACATGGAGAGGACCGGTGGGGTTGACACTAACAAACTCAAGTTGAACACGACTGCCTTTGCCTGATAGGCTAGCGCCATATGATTCACCAGTTTCCAGAATCGATGTCACTTGCCCACATAGCCAGTCATCCCGCAAGTTGAAGTTGATAAAACCTGGCGAAGCAATCATAACCTTATCGAATTCGGAAGGAGGCGATACATGCTCGTATATTCTTTCAGCTATAGCCATAGGTGACATCCTCATACCACGAGCTAGTTTCAGGGGGAGGCCTGAGGCAAAATCTCCGTGCTCTGGGTTCTGGGGATGTTCCACGGTTATTTCAGGCAAAGTTGTGGTAACAAGCTCACCCTGTTGTTGCGCTTCAAGCACTGCTTCTCGGAGACAAGCAGCTAATTTTTCCTTAAGCATAAACGATAAACCCTAATATCTAATATCTAATTTCGAAATCCTAAACAAATCCGAATATCTAAATTCAAATACTAAAACTCATTTTGCTTTCTCTGCTATCGAGCCAAAGATTTTCATAAGTTCAGTTGCTTCCCCGATCAGCGACTCGCTGCTCTTCTCTTGGTCTTTGGTTTCTTCTTTGGCAAACTTTAAAGTCCGTTCTTCCAAATCATATTGTTTTGGATTTTGGTCATTAGTGCTTCGATATTGTTTAGTATTTAGAATTTCGTGCTTAGAATTTGCCGTATTTTGCTTTTTTATTTCAATCATTGTTTAGCTCCATTCGACTTCCTTAGGCCATACTTGGCTTAGTTGCTGACCTAGAAGTTGATGTTCCGCTGTTTTGAAATCAGGGTCGCTTTGGAAAATACTTATTGCCTCTTGCCGAGCCAATTCTAAGAGATGCAAGTTAGACAGCTTAGCTACTTTAAGGTCGGGCAAGCCACTTTGCTGAGTGCCAAAAAACTCCCCCGGGCCTCTTAGCTCTAAGTCTTTCTCCGCTAGAGCGAAGCCATCGTGGATTTTCTCCATTAGCTTTAGCCGCTCCTTTACCTCGGGCGAAAATTTCCCAGGAATAAGTATACAATAACCTTGCTCTTTGCCTCGGCCTACTCTTCCCCTGAATTGATGAAGCTGAGATAAGCCAAAATGGTCAGCACCTTCTATCACCATAACTGTAGCTTTAGGCACATCAATACCGACCTCTATTACTGATGTTGACACCAGGATATCAATTTCCCCAGCACGGAAGTGGCGCATCACCTTCTCTTTGTCCTCAGCGTGCATTTGGCCATGAAGCAATCCCAGCCTTAAATCTGGGAAAATCTCTTTAGATAGGCGTTCGTATTCTGTTGTAGCCGCTTTTGCCTCAGGCAATTCCGATTCTTCGACTAGTGGACAAATAATGAAGGCTTGTCCTCCATTGCTAACCTGGCGGTGGAGGAAACCATAAACCTTTCCTGTATATCGTGGCTCAATACACTTCGTTTTTACCACCCGTCGTCCTGGAGGTAACTCATCAATAACTGAGAGGTCGAGGTCTCCATAAAGTGTCAGCGCCATAGTTCGAGGAATAGGTGTAGCTGTCATAACCAACACATGAGGATTGAACCCCTTTTGCCGGAGCTTCTGGCGTTGCAACACGCCAAAGCGATGTTGCTCGTCTATCACTGTCAAGCCCAGCTTGTTAAATTCTACCCCTTTTTGAATGAGGGCATGAGTGCCAATAACAATATCAATTTCACCTTGCGTGATCTTACGGTGTAAATTCTCCTTTTCACCTTCCCTAAGGCTGCCGATGAGAAGAGCGATAGTAAGCGGTCGTGGGAGAAATTCTGAAAAGGATGCAAGCGAGGAATCTCGCTCCTCGCAATGACAGGTTTGGGTGCTGGCTTTAGCTAGATATTCGCTGATACTAGCGAAATGCTGTTCGGCTAATACTTCAGTGGGGGCCATCAGTGCTCCTTGATAGCCATTGGCAACAGCTATTAGTAGAGCCAAAACGGCGATTACGGTTTTACCACTACCTACCTCGCCTTGAAGAAGGCGTGACATAGCTTTTGGGCGTTTGAGGTCGATTGAGATCTCCTCCAGCACTCGCTCCTGAGCCCGAGTTAGGGTGAAAGGAAAGCAGTGTAAAAATTTGCTAATAAGCTCCGGGTCTATATTAAAGGCATTGCCCGGCTGACTTTCTTGCCAGTCGCGCTTTCTTCTCAAGACACCTAGTTGGAGAAGGAATAACTCGTCAAAGGCTAACCTCTCCCGTGCTTCCTCTGCTATCAATTGGCTATCAGGGTAATGAGCTTGCTTGATTGCTTCAGGGAGGTCTGGCAGGCGGCAGTGATTTTTTATATTTTGGGGCAAGAAATCACTCACTTGCCATAGCCAGCCGTCAATAGCTTCCTTCGTCCATCCCCTCACTCGCCTGGGATACAAGCCTCGAGTGAGAGGATAAACGGGAACCAATCGGCCGGTGTGAATTAACTCTTTATCTTCAAGTAATTCCCATTCCGGAGATTCAAAAACCTTCTGCCCTTTGAATAAACTTACTGTGCCACTAATTACCACTTTAGCATTGGTAGGGAATTTCTTAGCTAGATAAGGTTGGTTAAACCAAACTACTCTGATGTTTCCTGTCTCATCACCCACAATTGCCTCTGTGCCTCGCCGATTGCCAAAAGTGGCCACTCTGGCTTGCCATACTGTGGCTACAATAGTTTGTTCCGCATCTTCCCTAAGTGCGGCGATGAACTTCCTTTGGCTATAGTCAACATAGCGTCTGGGGAAAAAATAAAGCAAGTCACGCACTACCCTCACATTAAGTTTGGCAAATTTAGCAGATGCCTTAGGCGTTATACCTTTGATGATAGTTATGGGTGAATCTAGTCTTTCATTTTTCTTTTGGGGCTGTGACTTAGCTACTGCTGTTACGCTGATCTGAAGCCCTGAGTCCTGGTCCTGACGATAGGAAGGATCTGAAGGAACTGAAGGGGCAAGCGAAGGGTCTCTAGATTCTTCGCTACGCTCAGAATGACAGGAAGCGAAGGGCTCAGAATGATAGATAGGAGTCCTTTCCTTTTCCAGCTTATCTAGCCAGTCGAAAATGCTTGTCACCCATCTGTGGCGCTCATTTATACTGTGGGAACTGTAGTTGTAGCTAGCCAATCCTAATTCATCAAAGTCGGCTAAAAGTTGTGAGGTCAACTCCTTCGTTTTCACTTCGTTCAGACTCAGGACAAGGCTTTGCCTGATTCGCTCCGCCTGCTTGTGAAGATATTTATCTAGCCCGCCGATAACTGCTTTATCGGCATAACCTTTCTTGCATTCCAATTCAAGAACATTTCGTAGCGAGTCGATGTTTAGCATTCTCCTTCAAGGATGGAAACAGCCAGGACATGAGGACCGACATGTGTTCCTACTACGGGGCTTATCTTGGAACGATAGAACCTCTCTGGAGGGACTAGGTCCTTAAGGCGCTGGGCTAATATCTCTAATTCACCAGGGGTAGTGGCATCTTCAATAGCTAAAGCTTCGATATGATGGAAACCTTTGGCAAAATTCACGAGGAAATCCATGGCTTGAGCCCGGTTGCGAGGTCGAGCAACTGGGAAGGTTGTGCCATCCTTTATTGACAAAACAGGGTTTACCTTTAATAAACTGCCTAAGAATGCTTGCGCCTTGCCAATACGTCCACCTCTCCTTAAATATTCCAATGTATCGAAGGACATCCGCACATGGGTTCTAGGTATCGCTTCCCTCACCCATTGAGCAATCTGGTTTAAATTAGCTCCCTCCTGAGCCATCTTAGCTGCTGTTGTAACTAAAAGCAGTTGTCCACCTATTGCCAATTGACAGTCAATAACCTCGATATGGCATTTGTTTTTAACCATAGCCTTGCCTTGAAGGGCGCTCCCATAAGTGCCGCTGTACATTTCAGAGAGCGTTATGGTTAAGATTTCATTTGTTTCTTTAGCTAGTTTAGTAAAAAGCTTGGTAAAAAACTCAGGAGTGACAGTTGAAGTAGTAGGAATAACCTTGCTCTTCACTAGCTTATGATAGAATTCCACAGTAGCCAGGTCAACATTATCGCGGTAAACTTTGTCGCCAAACTGAACATATAAGGGCACCACCATAATCCCATACTCCTGAGCTAGCTCAGGAGTAATATCAGAACAACTATCAGTTACAATCTTAACCATTAAACAGTTCTCCCTTTTTCATCCTGTTTACCCTTTGTCATTCTGAGTCATTCGCTCCGCCTGTCATTCTGAGAGAGCAGAGCGACCGAAGAATCTCCTCTTCAATTCCTTCAGAGCTTCGGCTCACCAGGATGAACTTGACGAAGAATTTTTAAGTCCATTATTCCAGCGAGATTATATAATTATAATATGGTTGCCCTCCGCGAACTATTTCAACCTGTATAGAATATTTATCCTGAATTTCCCAAGCTATGCTTTCAGCTTCGCTAGCTTGAGTCTCAGCACCGTAGTAGATAGTCATCACATCGGCATCTTCAATATCTGCCTTTAGTAGAGCTTCAAAAATAACCTCTTTTATATTACTGCCACTGGCTATCAAATTCTCATCATTCAGGATGGCAATGAATTGCCCCTTTTTTATCTTCATGCCATTGAGCTGTGTCTTGCGTACTGCTTTAGTAACTTCTATAGTTTTTATTGCGGTTATCGCCTCTTCCATAACTTGAGCATTTTTCTCTAGGTTTGCCTCGTAGCTGAAGGCAAGAAATGCTGCTATGCCTTGCGGGACGGTTCTGGTAGGAACTACCTTCACCTTCTTTGAAGTTAAAGATTCAACCTGAGAAGCTGTGAGGATGATATTTTTGTTATTAGGCAATAGAATAACATTATCTGAAGGTGCTGATTCCACAGCTTGAACTAGCTGACGAACACTAGGGTTCATTGTTTGACCACCAGGGACAGTGATCGCAGTACCTAAGCTATTAAATACTTCCAAAAAGCCATCTCCAGAGGCGACCGTTACCATAGCGATATCAGCTGTGGGCAATCTTTCTTTTTGCATTTTAATAAATTCGACATATTGGTCATCCATATTATTGATACTTATCTGATGCAAAGTGCCTAGATGTGTAGCATAATTGATGATCTCGCCGGGCTCAAAGCTATGAATGTGAACTCGGACTAAAGATTCATCACCAGAAATGATTAAAGATTGTCCTTTCTTTCCCAAATCTTTTTTGAGCTTTTTCAAATCAAGACTTTGCCCTTTCAGTACAAAATTGGTGCAATACCCGTAAGGTACTTCAACCTCAGTGGCCGTGGGAGCCATCTTCGGGGTCAGTGCCACATCGGCAGCAACTAGCCTCGGTTGCCGATACTGCATCTTATCCTTTTCCCCTTTAAGGTGATGAAGAGCGCCATCCAGCAGAACATAAATGCCCTGCCCCCCAGCATCCACTACACCTGCCTCCTTCAATACTGGTAACAGGCTAGGTGTTCGAGCCACTGAATCTTTGGCTGCCTCCACTGCAGCTTCTAGCACTGAGAGCAAGTTTTCAGAATTAACTTTAGCTGTCTTATCAGCGGCTTCGGCAGCATCTTTAAGCACGGTCAACATAGTACCTTCTACAGGGTGGATAATTCCCTCGTAGGCAGTTTGTGATGCTTCAGCTAATGCTGTGGCGAAATCTTTAGCATCAAAGGAACTCTTGCCCTCCAGCCCCTTAGCCAAGCCGCGCCAGAATTGAGATAGGATTACTCCCGAATTACCTCGCGCTCCCATTAAGGCGCCGTAAGCCAGCGATTTGGTCATTGAGGAGGCGTCGCTATCTGAATTTCTAGTTGCTTCTTCTAGAGCAGAGCGCATAGTAAGCAACATATTGGTTCCTGTATCACCATCGGGAATAGGAAAAACATTTATAGCATTGATATCGGGGGCACTTTTTTCCAGCCAGGTAGTGCCTGAAGCAAATATCTCTTTTAAGAGTTGACCATCAGGTAGATTAGCCTTCATCTTTTCTCCCTTTGCTTCGATTGCTTATTGTGATATTATTGGCCTATATAATACCTTGCGGTGTGTTTTTAGTAAAAGGGGGTAGGAATTTCCTATGAAGTGTGAGATTTGTGGTAAAAAGCCTCAGTTTGGGCATAGTGTGAGCCACTCCAAGAGACATACCAATCGGCGGTGGTTGCCTAATATTCATCGGACTACAATTATTGTGGATGGGAGAAAGATAAAAGTCAATATGTGCACCAGATGCCTTCGCACTCAATATAAAGCAACTCGCTAGCTTTTTGTGAGCCCCGTTCACAAATCAAATCAAAGTTTCTAATAAGCTCCCTTTCTGTCTTTGACAGCTTCCCTAATCTTTTGCATCGCCTGATTTATTCCTTCCTTAGCTTTAAATACGCTGTTTCCCACTGCCAGGATATTAGCTCCCGCTTCAGCTATGCCAGGTGCATTATCAATAGTAATGCCCCCATCAACTTCAATTTCGGTGACCAGGTTTTTATCATCGAGCATCCTGCGCAAGCGACTTATTTTCTCCAATGATTCTGGAATAAAAGCTTGCCCACCGAAGCCAGGGTTGACGCTCATGATGAGAATTAAATCAACATGGGGGATAATTTCTTCTATCGAGCTCAGCGGGGTGGCTGGATTTAAAGCTATCCCGGCTCTTACCCCTAGGTCCTTTATCAGTTGGATTGTTCGGTGAAGGTGAGGGCAAGCTTCGACATGGACAGTGATAATATTAGCGCCGGCACTGGCAAACTCAGAAATGTAGCGCTCAGGCTGCTCTATCATCAGGTGGACATCTAAAGGTAAGTGTGTCCAGGGGCGCATGGAAGCCACTACAGGAACTCCAATAGTGATATTGGGCACGAAATGTCCATCCATAACATCTATGTGAATATAATCAGCCCCTGACTTGGTAACTGCAGCAACCTGCTCACCAAGCCGAGCAAAATCAGCAGAAAGTATTGATGGTGCTAGCTTTATTTGGCTTTCCATATTTTCACTTCATGGAGTATGATTCTTTATTTCACTTCCCCTTCACTTTGTTCAGGGCTTTGGTTCACTCATTCGGAATGACAGGATTTGTCATTCCGAGCGTAGCAAAGAATCTCCCTTGCTTTTTTGCAGTGCTGCTTCTACTTGCTGCGGGGAAGTGCCACCGATGACATCCCGAGCAGCTATGGATGATTCGAAGGATATACCATATACATCTTCACTGAAGAGAGGTGAGAAATTTTTGTACTCCCTCAGGCTAAGCTCGTGGAAGCTTTTGCCCTCCTTAATAGCATATTCACTAAGTTTAGCTACAATGCCATGCGCCTCCCTGAATGGCAAGCCTTTCTTCACTAAATAGTCGGCTATATCGGTAGCCAAAATGTAATCCTTTTTAATAACATCACGAATACGCTTAGCATTGACCTTGATTGTTTTTATCATCTCAGCAAATATTTCTAAACTGGAATGTAATGTATCCACGGTGTCGAAAAGCCCTTCTTTATCCTCCTGCATATCCCGATTATAAGTTAAGGGCAGGCTTTTCATGGTGGTTAGGATAGCCATGAGATTACCGTATACTCGTCCGGTTTTGCCTCGAGCTAGCTCTGCTACATCGGGATTTTTCTTCTGCGGCATGATGCTGCTGCCCGTAGTGTAGGCTTCACCAAGCTCTATAAAGCCAAACTCGATAGATGACCACAGGATAATCTCTTCAGCTAATCGTGAAAGGTGCATCATAGTTAAGGCAGCGGCAGCTTCATATTCTATTATGAAATCCCTATCGGAAACAGCATCAAGACTATTTGCGCTTACTTTAGTGAAACCCAATTCTTGGGCAACGAATTCACGGTCTACAGGATAAGGAACGCCAGCTAAAGCACCGCTGCCTAGAGGCAAAACATCAGTGCAGTTGAGACAATTATAGAACCTCTTTTTATCTCGCTGGAGCATCTCAAAATAGGCGAGTAAGTGATGTGCCACAAGAACTGGCTGAGCCTGCTGCAAATGAGTATAGCCGGGCATGATGACTTCTTTATTGGTTTCAGCTAAGTTTACAAGCGAGCATTGCAAAGCTTCTAACGCATCGATGGTTTTCAAGATTTCCTCTTTAACAAAGAGGCGCAAATCCAAGGCTATTTGGTCATTCCTGGAACGAGCAGTATGCAGCTTGCCAGCCACATTGCCTATCTTTTCAAACAACCTAGCTTCGATATTCATGTGTATATCTTCAAGCTCAGACTTAAACTGAAATTTCCCCTGCTCAATTTCCTCACAAATAGAATTAAGCCCAGCAATTATAGCTTCAGCCTCGCTGTTCGTTATTATTCCTTGTTTTGCCAGCATTTTGGCATGAGCGATGCTTCCCTCGACGTCCTGGCGATATAATCGCTGATCAAAGGGGATAGAAGCAACATAATCTTGTGCCATTCTATTAGCCTCTTTCTGAAAGCGATTACGCAAGTAACTCATCTAAATCTGTCTCAAAGCCTGATAAATCAGGCAACTACACTAAATATTAAGGTGAAATCTTGATACTTTCCCCTCCTATTTGTCAACCAGTTTCCACCAAACAAGTTCAAGCAGGTTACTACAGCAGCTGCACGCACGAGGAATTCATGAATATATGCTACTTAGCTCCTCCATAATTCTCCTCTCGTCTTCAAGTTTCTCTATTTGCTCCAGTGTCAGGCGAGCTTCATACGTAGAGAGCCTTTGATGCAATAGCATTTCCATCTTATCAGTGGCATTTGCTTCTTTATGACTAAACACTATAGTTTCGGGAGTTTCTTTGATTTCTTTGGCTGGACCGACTTTAGTGGCAATCCATGGATATGGCGATTGTCTAAAAAGCCCCGTGGTTAACAAGTCTCCGAATCCTATTATCAGATTGTCGATGGGCGCCATAAATGGAAAGAGGAACTGCGTAATTTCGCCTTTCTGGCTTGTCACAGCATGCAATAGGGTGCCTCCTCCAGCATACAAGAAGCATAATATGAACAGAAGGCAGAGCAACGATAAGATGATGAGGAGCAGCCTCCCCAAAAAGCTAGCACCAACCGCACTAAAGGTGAAGCTCAAGATAAGACCAACTATAGACCAGCCAAAGGCCAATGCTAAGTAACCCGTGCCTCTGTACTCAGTTAGCTCTAGTTGGCTTAGTTTGGTACCTCTTACTTGTGATTCAGCGGCGTTATGTTTGCCTGCAACAAACAATAAAGCAGCACCTATCAATGACAAGCCAGCGAGAATAGCAAAAAAAGAAGGGGAAAGTAAACTACCTAGTCTTACTAAGATTTCCATGACTATCTCTTTGAACTAATTCCGACGGACATTTAAAGATAGCATAACAAATTCCACCTTATAATGTCATTCTAAGACTCCGCACACTTATTTTCTGAACCGACACCAGTCTAACAGGCATAATTATTCTGGAGAGGAAGTTTGCGAGAACTTGTGCGGGGTACAGATGGTTCTTTTACCACTGAACGAACATAGGCATAACCACATGAACATAATTATCCACGCCTATGGGACGGATGACACCGGGACTTGATGGGGTGGTAACCTCCAAAGCAACTTGAGATTGGTGTAGGACATTTAAGACATCAGAAAGATATTTTACATTGAAGGCGATTTTAGCTTCTTCTCCGTCAACGAGAGCGTCAATTTCGCTAACATTGCCTCCTACTTCCTCAGCCTGAGCAGTAACGGTTACTTTTCCTGGAGTCATTTCGGCACCCGGGGTGATGGCTAAGCGGATGATGCCGCTAGCATCGCGGGCAAATATGGAAGACATTTTGGTCACTCGCATGAATTCGCTAACATCTACTACGGCTCTTGTAGTGTAGCTTTGAGGTATGACTTGAGAATAGTTGGGAAAGGAGCCTTGGATAAGCTGTGAGACTATCTCAGCATTTTTGAGGTGGAAGAGGACTTGACTTTTCTGCTGGTTTATGGTGATTTCCATTGGCCCTTCTTGCTCACTGAGAAGGCGATTTAGTTCATTGAGGGTTCTTGCTGGGATAATCACCATGGTTTTCTCACTGATTGGTGAGGCAAGACTCATTTTGTGGACAGCTAGCCTGAAGCCATCGGCGGCTGCCAGGTTAAGCTGTTCACCTTCAAACTCGGTGTTAACACCAGTTAATACCGGGCGGGATTCTTCAGTGGCGGCAGCAAAGGCTACTTGTGCAATTCCTTCTCTAAGAGCATCTGCCTCAATGCTGGTGGTCATGCCATCGCTTATCTTAGGGATAGGTGGGAAATCGTCGGCATCAATGCCATTAATATGAGCTTGGAAGCGACCACTTTTGAGCTCCAGAGTGTGACTGTTGGGTGGCAGGGTGGCCTCAATTATTAAATCACTAGGTAAGGAGTTAACAAAGTCGGTAAGCAAGCGAGCTGGGATGGTTATAGCTCCATCCTGCTCTACCTTAGCGCCAACCCAGCATGTAATGGCCATTTCCAGATTGGTAGCTGCTAGTTTGAGGCGCGATTGCTCAGTAGCTAGAAGGATATTTTGGGTGATAGGCAAGGTGGATCTGGTAGCTACAGCTCTACCAACTATGCCTAGCCCTCTGCTCAGATTTTCTTGAAGACACGATAACTTCATAATACCTCCCACAACTTATATGCGGTAGAATACTACCAGAGATTGTTTATTTTGTCATCCGCATCCTTCGATAAGCTCAGGATAAGCTCTTATTCCTCTTCCATCAAGGGAGAGCAGTCTGTTCGCTCCCAAGCTCTAGACTGATATCTAAAGCCCTGGCTGAATGAGTAAGGGCACCAATGGAGATGAAGTTAACCCCAGTTTCAGCTACAAGCCGAACCTTATCTAAAGTAATACCACCGGAGGCTTCGATTAAAGCACGACCGTGAATCATCTTAACCGCCTGGCACATATCGTCAAGACTCATATTGTCCAGCATAATGATATCTGCCTTAGCCTCACTAGCCTCCAGGGCTTCTTGGGGAGTCTTGACCTCCACCTCGATCTTTAACCGCCGTGAAGTGTTTTGCCGAGCTCTTGCTACAATATCCTTGATGTTTAATCCCCGGCTATGAAGCAATGCTAAATGATTATCCTTGATGAGAATACCATCGCCCAAATTCATACGGTGGTTTTCGCCGCCGCCGACTCTGACAGCATATTTCTCCAATAGTCTTAACCCCGGGGTGGTCTTTCTGGTATCCATAATGCGCACCCGCAACCCTTTAGTAGCCTCCACATAGCGATTTGCCTCTGAGGCAATGCCGCTCAAGTGCTGAAGGAAATTCAGAGCCACCCTCTCTGCTCTGAGAATGCTGGTTGCATTGCCTTCTATTTTAGCTGCTATGTCTCCGGGCTTAACTTTAGAACCGTCTTCAAGAAGAATATCCACTTTTAACTCCGAATCAACTCGATGAAAAACTCGCTTAGCTACTTCAATGCCAGCCAGAATGCCCTTTTCTTTTATGATAACAAAGCCTGTTCCCTGTTGGGCACTCGATATCAAAGCGTCGGTAGTAACATCACCGGAGCTTAGGTCTTCAGCTAAAGCGAGGGCAACAATCTTTTCAATTTGCACAAGGCTAAAGCCACACATTACATTCTTAGCTTTTAACATTTTCACCTTCACCTTAATTCTCTCCCGTCAAGGGAGAAGAGAGGAAAGTTATATGCCTTTGCCAGGCAGACGAGGTCTGAGGGAAATCACTACGGAAGTGAGCACCGCGGCTCTCCTCTCGAAGCAAAGCAGCCTCGGTTACCAGCCTGGCACATAACACCAAATTATTTAGTTCGTAGGATTGGCGGTCAATAGGTTGAGACAAAGAGCGTTGCCAGGTAGCCAAAATGCCTGCAGCATTAGCTAGGCTTTCACCAGAACGAATAATGCCCACTTTGTCCCACATAAGAGACTGCAGACTAGGCAAATTAAGCGGTGGCACATTCTTTAGTCCTGAGTCTCTAGTCTTGAGTCTTGAGTCTTGAGTCTTGACTTCTTGACTCTTGACTCTCGACTCCTGACTCCTTATGACAAGGAGCGGTAGTCCTTTCCGCCACTCGCTTACCAAAAACAACTGATTCAAGCAGTGAATTTGATGCCAGCCTGTTAGCTCCGTGCACGCCGGTGCAGGCAGTCTCGCCAGCAGCAAATAGACCGGAGATGTTTGTTTCACCCCAAGTATTCACTTTTACTCCTCCCATAAGATAATGAGCTGCCGGGGCTACCGGGATGAGCCCTCTGGTAATATCCAAACCATGAGCCAAACAAAAGCGGTAAATATGGGGGAAACGAGTGGTGATTAGCCGAGGTGGTAAATGGGTGACATCCAGAAATACTCTATCACTTCCTGTCTTTCTCATTTCGTAGACAGTGCTGCGGGCTACTATATCCCTTGCCGCTAGCTCGGCTTCAGCAACGTAGTTTGGCATAAAGCGGTAGCCTTCCACATTTCTAAGTATGCCACCCTCTCCCCTTACCGCCTCGGAGATGAGGAAGGGAGCCACTCCGGGCAGGCGAAGAACAGTGGGGTGGAATTGGAAAAATTCCATATCGCTGATTCCAGCCCCAGCCTTAAAAGCTAGAGCTACGCCATCGCCAGTAACCACATCAGAATTGGTACTATATTTAAACAGGCGCCCAACCCCCCCAGTAGCTAAAATGAGAAATTGGCAGCTATATTCCTCCACTAAGCCAGTTCGGCAATCAAGTGACTTCACGCCTTTTACCTTGTTGCCCTCTACCAAAATCTCGCTAGCCAAACAATCCTCTAAAATCTTGATTGAGCTTGACCTCACTTGCTGGCTTAGGGAAAGCTCAATATGCTCGCCTGTGGCATCTCCACCAGCATGGATGATGCGCGGGGTACTATGAGCTGCTTCTCTAGTCAAAGTAATTTCACCATTTAAGGTATCGAAAGGGACTCCAAATCTGATTAAGTCAGCAATGCACTCAGCGCCCTCTTCAGTCAAAATACGCACCGCTTCAGCATCGCATAAGCCATCACCGGCAGCCATAGTATCTTTGAAGTGAAGCTCAGGAGAGTCATCCTTGCTCATAGCAACAGCAATACCACCTTGAGCATACTTAGTATTGCAGTCATCAATGTTGCCTTTAGTCAAGATAAGAACGCTGCCTTGCTTTATAGCAAGCAAGGCGATGTAAAGGCCAGCAATGCCGCTGCCCACTATAATGTAGTCGTAGTGATTCATCTTTTTCTCACCCTCACCCTAAACTTAAATCCTAAATTCTAATTTCTAAACTCTAAACAAATTCAAAATTCCAAATCCAAAGGCTCAAAATAGTTTAGAATTTTGAATTTTGGTCATTTGCATTTGTTTCGGATTTAGTGCTTAGTATTTCGTATTTCCTCCCATCAGGTTATGTCCAGCATCTTATCAATAGCTTGCTTAGCTCTTATTCCTATTTCCTCGGGGACAGTGACCACATTGCTCCTTGTTTGCATAGTCTCTATAACTGTTTCCAGCGTTGTTTTTTTCATATCGGGGCAGATAAAGCCATCTGAGATGAGGTGGAACTCCTTGTCTGAATTTTGCTCCCTCAAGGAATGTAGTATTCCTTCCTCGGTGCCAATGAGAAAAACTTTATGGTTGCTTTGCTTAGCATAGCGAAGCATCTGTGAAGTGCTGAGAGCGGCATCAGCTAAGTCTATAACCTCGGGGCGACATTCAGGATGAACTAAGACCTTAGCTTGGGGATACCTTTGCTTAGCCAATTTGACTTCCTCCGCAGTAAGTTTGGCATGGGTATTGCAGAAGCCAGGATAAAGAATCATTTTCTTACTGGTCTTGGTGGAAACATAGTGCCCTAGATTTTGGTCGGGAACAAAAAGAATTTCCTCACTAGGCACTGCATCCACTACTTCAACTCCGTTAGCTGAAGTACAGCAAAAATCGCTTTCTGCCTTAACCGCTGCTGTAGTATTGACATAAGCCACCACGGCAGCTTCAGGATATTTCTCTTTCCATTGCCTTAACCTCTCAACATCAATCATATCGGCCAAAGGACAGCCAGCATCAGCGTGAGACAAAAGCACGGTGGAGGATGGGTTAAGGATAGCTGCCGTCTCAGCCATAAAACGAACTCCACAGAAGACAATTGTCTCCGCTTTATTTCCAGCACACTTCCGCGCTAGCTCCAGAGAATCACCGGTGAGGTCGGCTATATTTTGAACCTCAGGCCGCTGATAATTATGAGCTACAATAATAGCATTAAGCTCCTTTTTTAGCTCCAAAACCTTCTGCTGGAGCTCTTCCAGTCCAAACATTGCTTCAGTAGCCACTTTTAGTTTTCATCTCCTTTGCTTACATCATGATATCTTTCGAGTTTCCAAATCCAGCAAGCTACGAATCTTCTTAGAGCTCTTGCTGCCCTATCGGGTGAAGGGAAAACGTGTATACCCTGGTTAATAATATATTTTCTTATCTCGGCAATGGCACTCCGCTCATTACTAATCATCCTCACCAAATTCACGGGTAAGATGGGTGCTTTTGGGAGGATAGATGCGTCTACAGGGTTTCTAACCCAATCCCAAGCTTCTGGAATTTCCTCCTTAAGTTTCTCTCTTACTACAGGAGATAGGTCTGGCAGTTGGAGGCCTTCTTCCTCCCACACATCAGCTGCAATCACGCTTTTCCCTCCTCCACCTCCAGCAATAATCGCCTTTTTCCCTGTGATAGGCGGCAAGAAAGAGAAAACTACAACTTGGTCTACTAACTCCTGAAAGTTATGGACTGTAGTAGCACCGTACTGTTTTGATATCGCTGTCCAAATCTTCATAGAGCCTGTCAGTGATGCCGTGTGAGAGAACGCTAACTTCGACCCAACTCTTTCCCTTCCTCCCTTGAGTATTATAACTGGTTTCCTCATTGTGGCATATGATAAAGCCTGAATAAACTCCCGCCCATCTTTAGCCCCTTCGATGTAGGCAGCAATCAATTTTGTTTCAGGGTCCTGAGCAAAGTAATATAATAGCTCAGTTTCATTCATATCCAAAGCATTGCTATAGCTTATCACCTTGCTGAAGTGGACTCCTCGTAAAGCAGCATACCGAACAAATTCTCCCGCTCCTCCACCGCTCTGAAAAAATCCTCTGACGAATCCACCTTCCTTTGGCAAATCAAGGTTAAAGGAGAGTCCAATTTGGGGATAGTAAATACCCATACAATTTGGCCCCAGAATTCTCATACTGTAACTTTTAGCTTTTTCTAAGATTTCGCGTTCGAGCTTTGTTTTTTTGTCTCTTCCTGTCGCTCTCATCCTCCCTGTGAAAAGATAGATAAGCTTAACATTTTTAGTTTTGCAATCTTTGAGGAGAGCTAAAACTCCTTCAGCGGGTATGCAGCAAATAACATAATCTACCTTTGGCTCAGGAATGTCTCTAAGGCTTGGGTAGGCCCTAAGGTCGAGAGCCTCATTCGCCCTTGGGTTTATGGGATATATCCTGCTCGTAAAGTTATAGTCTATAAGGTAGCGGGTAAAGTCGTATCCGCCCGAGGTGGGGGTCGAAGATGCTCCCTCAATAGCAACAGAATTTGGGTGGAAAAGTACATCAAGATTGGTGAAATCCTCAAACACGGCTCTTAATCCAGTTCTTTAGTTTGTTTGGGATTGCTTATCTATCTAGATTTCAAACTAACATATTACTTCTCTGTTAATTGTTTATCGCCTTGCTTGCCGAGTATGCTACTTCTGGCTATCCTCATTGTTGCCCCAGATTCTATTTTCAAAATCACAGAATCCGCACTAACACTTTCAATTTGTCCGTAGATTCCACTGCTGGTAATTACTTTGTCTCCCTTTCTTAATTCCTTCATCATCTCTTGTTGTGTCTTCTGTTGCTTTTGCCGCGGTCTGATCATGAGAAAGTAAATCATTGCAAAAAACAATACCAGAATGAGAATTGGGTAAATTGAGCTTAAGCCTTCACCGTCCATGTTCCCTCCTTATTTCAAAGTATAATTTTGCCTTGCAGCGCCCAAGGGCTGCTTTTGTCAACTTTAACTTTCAACAATTGACCAAGATAGCCAGCATCGTCTTCAAAGAAGACCAGCTTATTACTCCTAGTGCGTCCATACCACTTATCTTTCTTCTCACCTTCCACCAGTACCTGCACTATCTTTCCCTGAAGCTGTGAGTTTATTTCAGAAGCTATGCTTGCTTGGAGGTCTTCAATTTTATTGAGCCTTTTCCTCTTAATCTCTGGAGGAACATTATCTTTGTATTTCTGCGAGGCGATAGTGCCAGGACGAGGCGAGTAAGCTGCCACATGAACAACATCAAACCTTAATTCTTGGAGTAACGAAAAGGTATGTTCAAATTGCTCCTCCGTTTCTCCAGGGAAGCCAACGATAACATCGGTGCTTAAAGATACTTCAGGGATATGGCACCGAACAGTATGGATAAGTTCACGATATTGTTCCACGGTGTATCCCCGTCTCATGGCTCTCAGTATATCATCATCGCCTGCCTGAATGGCTAACTCCAGGTGTTCACAAACCTTATTCAGGGAAGCTACAGCCCCAATGAGCTTCGGGCTCATGTCTTTAGGATGGTTTGTCAGGAAGCGAATTCTGACCAAGTTATCGATGCCATTTAGTCTAGCTAGTAAGTCAGCCAAGTTGGGTTTCCCAGGCAAATCATGTCCGTAAGAGTCAACATTTTGTCCCAGCAAAGTTATCTCTTTTACACCACGCTTCACCATTTCTTCAACCTCGCAGACTATTTCCTCTACAGGGTGACTTACCTCCTTACCCCGCCGATAAGGAACAATACAGTAAGAGCAGAAATTATCACAGCCTTGAATAATGGGAACAAAGGCACATGGTAAGGAAGTCCCCAAAGTGTCATTGTGAGCCCTGCGCTCCTTGTTATTCTGAGGGAGCGAAGCGACTGAAGAAGCTCGCTCAGGGCAGGCTCCGCAAAGCAATCCTTGCTCAGCAACAAAAATACCTTGCCCTTTAGCCCAATCAATTAACTCGGAATAAGCCCCGGGCTTAAAGAAAAAATCAACCTGGGGAAATTGACTCTTTAACCCCTCAATATCGGAATCGACAAAGCAGCCAGTAACCAATATAGAGAGATTTGGGCGTTTCCTTTTCAAGCCCTGTAGTCCATTTAGGGTGCCTAGAACTTTATCTTCGGCGCTTTGCCTCACTACGCAGGTGTTGAGCACTATTAGATTGGCTTCTTGAAAAGAAGCTGTAGCCTGATAGCCAGCAGAATCCAGATAACCAGCTATATGCTGTGATTCCGCCTTATTCATCTGGCAGCCTATAGTCCAAATAGAATAACGTGACATAGGGTAACCTCACCTCTTTTAGTTTCTATTAATTATAGTTAAAATATATAATTTAGGGAAGCGAAGAGCATGGAAGTTAAGAGCCAAGAGGGTCATAGGGGGAGGTTACGAGAGAAATTCAACCAATCGGGACTTTCAGCGTTCCTCGACTATGAAATTGTGGAACTGCTGTTAGCCCTAGGGACAGCTCGTAGGGATTGTAAACCACAAGCAAAGGAAGCAATAGAGAGGTTCAAAACCTTAAGAGGGGTTTTACAGGCTTCTCCCGAGGAACTGCAGGAAATCGAGGGGATTAGTCCTTATAATACTTTTGTAATCAAGCTCGTGCAGGAGATATCCAGAGAATTCCTCAAGGAGCAGATTCTTAATAAACCCTATTATAAATCTTCCAAAGAGGTCTTTGCCTATCTAGATCACTCTATGCGAGGTCTTAAAAAAGAGACCTTCAAAGTTATGTTCCTAAATGCCCAAAATCAAATTATCAAGGTGGAGGACCTCTTTGAAGGAACATTAAATGCCAGCGCTGTCTATCCCCGGGAAGTTATTGAAAAGGCTATCAAGCATAGTGCCGTTGCCCTAATTTTCGCCCACAACCACCCTTCAGGGAACCCCGAGCCTAGCGACAATGATAAACAAATAACCAGGGAGTTAGTCTTCGCTGCTAACATTATGCAAATGAAAGTCTTAGACCATATCATCATAGGAGGTAACAGCTATTTTAGTTTTGCCGATGAAGGGCTAATTGAGGAATATAACCTGAGCTTCTTAAGCCTTAGTATTAGTAGGGGAAGAAACGTTTAAACCATACTTTGGGATAGCATGCAAAGTTATTATGGACTTCTTCTTCAAAAAGGACTGAGGGCTACGGGTACCCCTAGTGTGTGCTGGATATGGGCAGATAGTTTTGATTTTTCCTTCTATTTGCTTTATACTTTTTAGTTAGCACCGAGGGAACATGCTAGAAAAGGGCAATTGGAAAGTTAAAACTGGGTTGGCTCAGATGCTGAAGGGAGGGGTAATTATGGATGTAGTCACCCCGGAGCAAGCCAAAATTGCTGAGGATGCTGGTGCTTGTGCCGTCATGGCGTTGGAGCGGGTGCCCGCGGATATTCGTGCCTCTGGTGGAGTAGCTCGCATGGCTGACCCCAGCATAATTTCAGCTATAATGGAGACAGTAAGCATACCAGTAATGGCAAAATGTCGCATTGGGCACTTCGTTGAAGCTCGGGTGTTGGAGGCATTGGGCGTTGATTTCATTGATGAATCTGAGGTACTCACTCCCGCCGATGAGAGCCATCATGTTTGGAAACACGATTTCAAGGTTCCTTTTGTCTGTGGCTGCCGTGACTTAGGCGAGGCGTTGCGTCGCATTGCTGAAGGAGCAGCTATGATTCGAACTAAAGGAGAGGCGGGGACAGGCAATATTGTTGAGGCTGTGCGGCATATGCGGGCAGTTCAGGATGGAATTCGCAGGCTTCAAGCTTTGCCTGAGGAGGAGTTGGTAGCTGAGGCAAAGGCCATGGGTGCCTCTCTGGAGTTAGTGATGGAAGTACACAATACGGGAAAGCTACCAGTGGTAAATTTTGCTGCTGGCGGCATAGCTACGCCCACCGATGCCGCTTTAATGATGCAATTGGGGGCTGAAGGTGTATTCGTTGGCTCGGGGATTTTCAAATCCAGTGACCCTGCGCCCAGGGCACAAGCTATCGTTAAAGCCACCACCCACTATCAAGACCCAGCTATTATCGCCGAGGTATCCAAGGGCTTAGGAATTGCCATGCCTAGCCTAGATATAAAACAAATCCCAACTGAGGAATTGTTAGCCACTAGAGGGTGGTAGGGTGGAAATAAGCATCTTAGTAGCCCTACAATAAGGATGCGAAAGGTAATTACTGACGATTTAAACGCGTTACTTGATATTTTGCCCTCACATATCCGAGAGCCACTTTACCAACAGTCTGACCGCAGTGAATTATTAGAGGTAATCTTAGATTTAGGGCGTCTTCCCGGAGCTCGCTTCCCCCATCGCGAGCTAGTCCTCAACTCTGGAGAGGTAAGCCAAGCTGATATTGATTATGTGGTATCCCGTGTTGGCGACTTCACTGGTGATAACCGTGCTGGGATTGAACGCACCCTCCATCGTATTTCAGCCATACGCAGCAGAAACGGATATATAATTGGTTTAACCTGCCGTGTAGGCAGGGCTGTATTCGGCACTGTAAGGATGATTCAAGACCTCATTGAATCCGGCAAGAATGTTTTGCTTTTGGGGCGACCGGGAGTAGGCAAAACAACTATGCTACGGGAAGTGGCCCGAGTGCTAGCTGATGACTGCAAAAGACGTGTTATTGTCATTGATACCTCCAATGAAATTGCTGGTGATGGCGATATTCCCCATCCTGCCATTGGTCATGCACGGCGAATGCAGGTAGCTACTCCAGCTAGACAGCATGCGGTAATGATTGAAGCGGTAGAAAATCACACGCCTGAGGTCATTATCATTGATGAAATAGGCACCGAACTGGAAGCCCAAGCAGCTCGGACTATCGCTGAGCGTGGGGTGCAACTGGTAGGTACAGCACATGGGAATACATTAGATAACCTGATAATGAACCCTACCCTAGCTGACCTTATCGGTGGTATCCAAACAGTTACCTTAGGTGATGAAGAGGCAAGGCGACGCCACACACAAAAATCCATTCTGGAGCGGAAGGCACCGCCTACCTTTGATGTGATTGTGGAAATCATGGATTATTACAAAGTAGCTATCCACCCTGATGTGATTGATGCTGTAGATGCTACTTTGCACGGGCGACCCACTCAAACGGAAATCCGATGGATGGATGAAAATGGTGAGGTGAAAAAGGAAGAGATGATGCTACCCTCTATGGTAGAAAACAATCAGAAGCTTATCCCCAGTGAAGCTAAAGAACCGGGAAAGCCATTACGGTTTTACCTCTTCGGTACTAATCGCTCTCGGTTGGAGCAAGTTGCCAGAGAAAAACAGAAAAACTTAAAAATCATAGCCGATCTTAAACAAGCTGACCTTTTCCTTACTACACGAAGTTATTACCGCCGTAAGCCACAAAAAATAAGGGATGCTGAAGCACTGGGTATACCAATCTATGCCCTTAAGAGCAATGACGCCGCTCAAATGCGGCAATGTCTGGACACTATTTATTCTGTTGACACTTCTGCTTATACTCACCATCTACAACATTTCCTAGCCGAGCATCATGGTTGAGGCGAATTTTGAGCTTATTTATTACATTTGAAGGTGGTGAAGGCTGCGGCAAGAGCACACAAGCCAAGGCTCTATATAGGAAGTTATGTCAGCAGGGTATCCCTGTGGTATTAACTCATGAGCCTGGTGGCACTACTCTAGGTAACGAGATAAGGAAATTGCTTAAGAGAAAACAAGAGAGCTCCATTTCACCTCAAGCTGAACTGCTCCTCTTCGCCGCTTCTCGTGTCCAGTTGGTAGCCGAGGTAATTTGCCCCGCTTTGGAAGAAGGTAAAGTAGTCATCTGTGATCGTTTCGCTCACTCTACCCTTGTTTATCAAGGCTATGGGCGAGGGCTTGATTTAACTACTGTAGAGATGGTTAACAATCTAGCCGTGCAGAATCTCAATCCAGATACCGTTATTTTCCTAGACATATCCCCTGAGCAAGGGTTAGCACGAAAGCGAGCTCCGAAAGACCGCTTTGAGTTAGAGGATTTATCGTTCCACCGCCGAGTAAGAGAAGGGTATCTTAAAGCAGCGGTGGCTGACCCCAACCGCTGGCTGGTGATAGATGCTACACTACCGAAAAGGGAAATCGCCAAAATTGTCTGGGGGGAAATAAGCCAGCTGTTATCTAACTTGGCATTGTAAACTTTTTCCCTGTTGTCATTGTGCGACCTTCGCTTATTGTCATTCTGAGCGAAGCGAAGAATCTGAAGATATGACTAAAAAGCGAGTAGCTGTAGCACTAAGTGGCGGTGTGGATTCCTCCGTGGCAGCTTTACTGCTTAAAGAGGCTGGATATGAAGTTATGGGTCTGCATGCCCGTTTGTGGGAATCTCCAAGTTCAGAGCAACAGAGACAGCAAGCTGAAAGTATCTGCCGTATTTTAAACATCCCCTTTCACATGATAGAGTTACAAAAGGAATTTAACCTCCAAGTAGTTGATTACTTTTGCCAGGAGTACCAACAGGGGCGGACTCCTAATCCTTGCGTTGCCTGTAATCAGCATGTAAAGTTTGGCCTACTCCTCGATAAAGCCCTTTCCCTGGGTGCTGACTGTTTAGCCACGGGGCATTATGCCCAAATTGAGCATTCTGTCAATGGCTATCACTTGCTTAAAGGGGCAGATGCGAGCAAGGACCAATCTTACTTTCTTTATACCTTAAATCAGGAGAAACTCAGATATGTTCTTTTCCCTTTAGGTGGATATACCAAAGTTGAGGTTAAGCAGATAGCAGTAGGGTCGGGGCTTGTCCCCGACCGCGGGTTGCCTGTGACAGCTAAGCCTAGCCAGGATATCTGCTTCATCTCTCAGAAGAATTACCATGCTTTTATCAGCCAACGTTTTACCAACATGCCAGGAGATATCATAGATACTCAAGGGAAAATACTAGGTCGCCATCAAGGAATAGCCTATTACACTATTGGGCAAAGACATGGTTTAGGATTGTCGTCAGGTAAGCCTCTTTATGTCATAAAGATAGAGCCAGGGCTTAACAGAATTGTGCTTGGCGAAGAAAAGGAACTTTACAGTCAGAAAATTACCGCTCGAAAGTTGAGATGGGTACCAGGTGAACTACCTTCTGAGCCTATCGCTATTACAGCTAGGATACGCTATAAATCGAGAGAGGCGGAAGCTATACTATACCCACCCTGTTATTGCGAGCAAGGCGAAGCAATCTCTGATATTTGCTTTTCTCAGCCGCAGCGAGCAAGCACTCCAGGACAAGCCATCGTGTTTTATAAAGGTGATGAAGTGCTGGGTGGCGGCACCATAGAAAATAAAAGATTAAAATGCAAAAGGCAAAAATGCAGGGCAAAGGTAAAAACATTTTTAAGTTTTGACTTTTAACTTTCGCAGGAATATGTCGCAGCCACCAAGCCTTGACGAGGAAAACAAGCTTAAGTCCCAGGGTTATGAGCTTATTGCTGGCATTGATGAGGTCGGACGAGGTGCTCTTGCCGGCCCCGTAGTTGCCGCTGCTATTATTCTGCCTCAGTTCACTTCTCTGCCCTGGTTTAAGCTGGTTCGGGATAGTAAGGAGTTAAGCCCTAAGAAGCGTGAATCCCTTTTCGGTTTGATTAGCAGTGATGCCTTAGCTGTGGGCATTGGCAGTGTTTCGCCACAAGCGATTGATTCTATAAATATCTTCGAGGCAACTAGACTAGCAATGATGCAGGCTGTAGAAAAGCTGCCTCAGCAGCCGAGTTTTCTCCTCATTGATAGGCTAACCTTGCCGCGATGCCCTATCCCTCAAATGGGGATAACTAAAGGTGATAAACTATGCCTCTCTATTGCCTGTGCTTCTATTATAGCCAAGGTCACCAGAGACCATCTCATGGAGGAGATTGATGGAACTTACCCTGGTTATGGCTTTGCCAAGCATAAAGGTTATGGAACAAGAGAACATATTTCCCGTTTACAACAACTAGGTTCCTCACCAGTTCACCGCTTATCTTTTGCTCCCATTAAGAAAAAAGCACTAAATACTAATATCTAAATCCTAAGAAATTAGGAATTTGGATTTGTTTAGAGTTTAGGAATTCGAATTTAGGATTTACTTAGAGGATGAATCGCCAAGAAGTCGGTAAATTGGGAGAGAAATTAGCCCAGAAATTTCTTAAAAAGAGGGGCTATCATATTCTTGAGACGAATTTTCGCTGCCGCGAAGGGGAAATTGATATCGTTGCTCGACAAAAAGATTACCTTGTCTTTATAGAAGTTCGCACTAAAAGCAATCTAGCCTTTGGCACTCCAGAGGAATCAATAACTGGAGCTAAAAAGGGGAGATTGGTTGCTTCAGCCTTCGCTTACATTAGCATTCACCAAAATCTGCCCTCTTTATGGCGTATAGATGTTGTAGCCATAGAAGTTGATGATAAGGGTAAGACCAAACGCATTGAACTTATTGAGAACGCTATTGAGCAGCCGCGTTATTAAAAGTAAAATACGCTGTGCTGAGAAAGAACTGAAATTCTAATTGGATATTATGAGGATAATAGTGTAAATTAAATTAACGATAAAAGGGAGGAGTGAATATGAACCAATTGGGAAACCTGTTTAAGCCTATCAAGATAGGGAAGGTAGAGCTTAAGAATAGAATTGTAATGCTAGCGCTAACTACAGGATATAGTGAATCCGATAATACTATTGGCGACCGCTTTATTAACTTTTATACTGAAAGAGCCAAAGGTGGTGCTGGGCTTATTATTGTGCCCTTCACTCCCGTTGATATTGCGTCTCCTGCGCAACCCGGCTTATACCATGATCACTTTCTCCACGGTGCACGCAAGTTAGTCGATGCGGTTCACGCTCAGGGGGCAAGAATAGCTGTTCAGTTGATCACCCAGTATCACTGGGTAACCAGTGAAGGTAGCTCGGCTGAGGTGATAGGCCCTTCACCAGTATTCAATCAGATAATGCGCTGCACTCCAAAAGCTCTCACTATCGAGGAAATTCACCGCCTTGTTGAGGAATATGGGAAAGCAGCTTTGAGGGCACGAGAAGCTGGGTTCGATGCTATAGAGATAGCTATAGTAGGAGGATATCTGTTAAACCGCTTTTTGTCTCCGTATAGCAACAAGCGCCAGGATAAGTATGGTGGGAGTTTGGAAAACAGGATGCGTCTTCCTTTAGAAATCATTGAAACTATAAAGCAAACCACAGGCGAAGATTATCCCATTATTTGTCGTCTCAATGTAGAAGAGTTTATGGAAGATGGACATACTATTAGAGATTCTAAGAAGGTGGCTCCTGTGCTTGAAGCATCTGGCATTGAAGCAATAAATCTTTATGTAGGCTGGCATGAATGCTCGGTGCCTACCGTACAGATGTCAGTGCCTAGAGGGGCTTTCGTTTATTGTGCGGAGGAGATTAAAGAGGTGGTCGACATTCCTGTAATTGTTGCCAATCGTATTAATGATCCAATCCTAGCAGAGAATATCCTATCTCAAGGGAAAGCTGATCTCATAGGTATGGCTCGAGCATTGCTTGCTGACCCTGAATTTCCCAACAAAGCAAGAGAGGGAAGGATTGACGAAATTGTTCCTTGCATTGCCTGTTCGCATTGCCTTGCCGAGCTTTTGAAGACATATAAAGATTGGAAGAATCCAGTTTCTGCATTTTGTGCTGTAAATCCTAGAGCAGGAAAAGAAGCGGAATATGCCATAAAACCCACTCCAATTTCTAAAAAAGTATTTGTTATTGGTGGTGGCCCTGGAGGTATGGAGGCAGCAATAATAGCGGCGTCAAGAGGTCATCAGGTTACTCTTTATGAAAAGGGAGATAAATTAGGAGGGCAACTTTTGATAGCTTCCTTACCCCCGTATAAGGACGAAATAAACTCTTTGGTTCGGAGCTTAATTGTGCGAACACACAAGGCTGATGTGGAAGTTAAATTGAATACTGAGGTTAACCTTGAAACTATAGAGCAAGAGAAGCCAGATGTTGTGGTTCTAGCTACAGGAGCTACGCCGATCATACCAGATATGCTGGGAGTTCAAGGGGATAATGTAGTTACAGCAGTGGAGGTGCTAAACAAGCAAAAGGAAGTTGGCAAAAATGTAGTTGTTATCGGCGGTGGAATGGTTGGTTGTGAAGCAGCGGAGTTTTTAGCTCAGCAAGAAAAGAAAGTAACCATTGTAGAGATGCTAGGTCGTATAGGAAGTGATATAGTAACGACTAACAGGCCCTTCTTTCTGGCAAGGCTGAGGAAAGCCGGCGTAAGAATGGATACCAATGTTAAAGTGGAAGAAATAACTAACAATGGTGTAAGGATAAGTCGGAATGGAGTTCCTGACTTCCTTGAAGGGGACACCGCAGTGCTTGCTGTAGGTTTCAAGGCAAATAGGGAACTTGCTGAGAAGTTAAAGGAGAAGGTTGCAGCATTATACTTAGTTGGAGATTGTGCTGAACCTCGCATGATAAAAGAAGCCATAAAGGAAGGGTTTTGTGTGGGCATGGAAATTTAGCGGGAAACACTAAAACAGCCTGGAAGTCAGCAGTTTAATAGTCAGGACCTGGGACTAATGACCAGGGACTGGAGGCTTGGGGGAAGTGTTTCGTGTGATCTCTAAATCTATTGTCAAGCACATAATTCAGTGCTACCCTTTGAGATGGTATTACTATGGGTAATAGGCAGCACTTATTTGGAACTAGTGGAGTCAGGGGCGTAGTTGGCCAAGATCTATCAGTGGATCTTTGCTGCCAAGTTGCCCTAGCAGTGGGTACTACCTTGCCTCAATCTTCCACAGTTTGTATCGCCACTGATACTAGAACGAGCAAAGAAGTAGTTAAAGGAGCAGTTATCTCGGGCTTGCTTTCCTGTGGTATAAATATAGTTGATTTAGGCATTTTGCCTACCCCAGCGCTGGCACTTTTAACTCGCGAGTTGGGATTTGATACAGGGGTAATGATTACTGCCTCCCACAATCCCCCTGAGTTCAACGGAATCAAGCTTTTCACCGGGAATTCGCTGGGATATAGCCAGGCTCGGGAGGCCGAGATAGAGAAAGTTTATTTTGCCAAGAAATTCAGGCGAGGAGAGGTAGGAACTTTAGAGCAGGCGTATGATTTGAAACAAAAATATTTTTCCTTTATTAAGGATAAGTTTCCTCTGCCAAGATTCAATCGTCAGTTAAAAGTAGTTGTCGACCCTGGCAATGGCGCTGCCTCTGGATTTGCCAGTGATATCTTTGCCCAAATGGGTCTCAGTGTAATCCCTATAAATGATGAGCCGGATGGCCTCTTCCCGGGAAGAAATCCCGAACCTAGAGAAGATACGCTTCAGTCAACTGTAGAATTCCTAAAGCAACAGAAAGCTGACTTAGCTGTCTGTTTTGATGGCGATGCTGACCGCGTCGTTTTCTGCGATAAGGAAGGCTTCTTGGGTTTCAATGAGCCGATTGCCTTTATCTCCAGACTTGTGGCTAAGAAAACAGGAAAGAAAAGGATCGCCACTACAGTGGAGACGGGGAAACTTCTTGACTTGGCAGTAAATGACCTCGGCGTAGAAGTAATCAGAGGCAAGGTAGGTGATGTCAACGTGGCTTACTTAGCTCAGGAGATTGATGCTGCCCTGGGGGTAGAGGGGGTAGGCGTTTATATCCTTCCCCAGGTGGGCTATTACCCGGATAGCATTTTCGCTTCACTTACTCTGTTAAGCCAGTTAAGCGATATCGGTGAAGTTAGACAATACTTCCAAGACATGCCCAAATTATTCTTTGAAAAAAGCAAGGTTCCTTGCCCCAACAAACTCAAGAGTCCAGTTATGGCTCGAGTAAAAGAAAGGGCTCGTCTTTTTACTCCCAATGAGATAAATATCCTTGATGGCTTAAGGCTTGAGTTTGATGATTCCTGGATGCTCATAAGAGCTAGTGGCACTGAGCCTGCCGTCCGAATCATTGCTGAGTCAACATCGGAGCGACAGACCGATGAGCTTATAAGCAAGGGAGCGGAACTTGTTCAAAACCTTGTGGAGGCCCAAAAGTGAAAGCTATTTTTCTCTGTGGAGGTAGTGGTAAGAGAATGTTTCCCATCACTGAGGATAAATTCCTCCTCGATTTTCTAGGAAAGTCTTTGCTCCAGCGCCAGATAGAAATAGCCCAGGAAGCTGGACTGAAGCACTTTGTCATCATCGGAAATCCAAGCAATATGGAGAAAGTAGAGCGAATAGCTAAGAGCATTTTTGGTGCCAGGTTTGAGTTTGCTCTCCAGGAAAAGCCATTGGGTATCGCTGATGCCTTGAGGAGTGCCTCGCCTTTTCTTCAAGGGCAGGTTTTAGTAGTAAATCCCAATGATGTCTTCTCCGTCTCAGCATACACTAAAATCATCGCAGAGGCTAAAAAAGCCCCTGCTTCATCCTACGTGCTGGGCTACCAGGTCGAGGAATATTTTCCTGGAGGCTATCTTGAGGTGAATTCTCAAGGTGAACTGCAGCATATTGTAGAAAAGCCTAAGCCTGGCGAGGAGCCCAGCAACTTAGTGAATATCCTGACACATCTTCATAATGACCCTAAAAAACTCCTGCAATATATTGGAAGCGTTCAAACTATCAGGGATGATGTTTATGAATGTGCTCTGGATAATATGGTGAAGGAAGGATACAAGGTCAAGGTGATTCCCTATAGTAATTTTTGGGCACCGATAAAATATCCCTGGCATATCTTCAAAGTGGTGGAATATTTCCTGGATAGTGCTGAGCCTTATATATCTCCTACAGCGCATATTTCTGAGAAAGCAACTATTGAGGGGAAAGTTATCTTAGGGGACAATGTTAAGGTGTTGGAGAACGCCGTGATTCGGGGCCCAGTGTATATTGGGGCGAACTCTATAATTGGCAATAATGCCCTAGTGCGGGATTATAGCCATATTGGTGCTAACTCGGTTGTAGGCTACTCCACAGAGATAAAACATTCTTACATTGGCGATAATTGCTGGTTTCACTCTAATTATATTGGCGACTCTGTAATAGATGGTGATTGCTCCTTCGGCAGTGGTGCTATAACAGCTAATTTTCGTCTGGATGAAGAAAATGTCTGTGTAGAAGTCAGTAGTAGCAAAGTAGATACTGGGCGTGATAAACTTGGCGCCATTGTGGGTGAAGGTTGCCGCATTGGAATAAATGCCAGTCTCATGCCTGGAGTTCGAGTTGGCTCTAACTCCTTTGTGGGGCCCCAGGTATGTTTGCGCCGAGATCTGGAGGCAAATAAAATGGCTCTGCTTGAACCTCAATATCAAATATGGAACAATGAAACAAGGCTAGCCCAAGGCAAAAGACAAGAACTATTGCAGAGGTTATCGGATTAAGATGTGCGGTATTATTGGCTATTGTGGCAACAAACCAGCAGCCCCGGTTGTCCTTGAGGGGCTGAAATGCCTGGAATATCGTGGCTATGATTCGGTAGGTGTAGCTATCCTATGCGATGCGCAATTGCTAATAAGAAAGGATGCTGGCAAAATTGAAGAAGTCAGTGAAAAGCATGGCTTGGATTCACTCCCCGGCAATATCGCCATCGGACATACTCGCTGGGCAACTCATGGCAGTGTTACCCAAGCTAATGCTCACCCCCACTCGGACTGCAGCGGTAGAATAGCTGTAGTCCACAATGGCATTATTGAGAACTATCAAGAGCTTCGCCAGGAACTTATTAGCCAGGGACACCGCTTTAGCTCGGAAACAGATAGTGAGGTCATCCCGCATCTTCTCGAAGATGAACTTAAAAGTGGATGCTCCTTAGAAGAGGCTGTCTTAGCTATAGCTCCGAAACTTGAGGGTTCTTATGCCTTCCTGGTTCTCTCCCGTGATGACTCAGGCAAGATTGTGGGCACAAGGAAAAATAATCCCCTGGTTATTGGTGCTGATGGCCATGCCTATTATGTTAGTAGTGATGCCCTGGCTTTCTCCCAATATACCAATCAGGTAATAACTTTGAGGGATACCGAGGTGGTGATATTAACATCGGACAAAATTGAATTTCTCGATGCTGCGGGAAATAGGTTGACCAAGCAATCCGAAGAGCTCGACAGTAGTTGGGCAGGTAATCATAAAGATGGCTACCCATTTTTTATGCTCAAGGAGATAATGGAACAACCCCAGGTGCTGAGCAAAACAGCTTATCAAGATGAGAGAAAATTCACCGATATCGCCTTGGATATCTTGAGAGCCAGGCAAGTAATCATAACCGCTTGTGGCACCTCCCGCTATGCCTCTCTGGTAGGCAGATATCTTTTTTCCAAAGTGGGCAAGAAGTTTTGTGATGTGGTCATGGCCTCTGAGTTCGGTTACTTCGCTGATTCTGTGGATAAAAACACCTTGGTTATAGCCGTGTCCCAGAGTGGCGAGACCGCTGATGTAATTGAAGGAGTAAAGGCGGCTAGAGATGCTGGCGCTGAAATTGTCTCTATTGTCAACCGACCTAACTCTATACTGGCTGACCTGAGTCACCAAGTTATTCCCCTCAATTGCGGTCCCGAGATAGGGGTAGCGGCTACCAAGACTTTCCTATCTCAACTAGCCGTGTTTTATCTATTATCTTTCTCTATGGTCAACTCTTTTGATAAGGCTTGCATTCAACTCAGCGACATGAGCAGCAAGATAACTGAAGCCTTAAATTGCAACAACGATGGGCTCATTAAGCTCAGCCAAGAGCTGAAGGATAAAAATAACTTCTATTACATCGCCCGAGGAATTAACTTTGCCATTGCCTCTGAAGGTGCCTTGAAGCTTAAAGAGATTTCCTATATCCATGCTGAAGGAATGCCCGCTGGGGAGCTCAAGCATGGCACTTTAGCTCTCATAGAACAAGATACACCAGTGGTGGTGATTTGTCCTGCTGATTATGCCTATAGTGAAACTCTAAGCAATGCCATAGAGGCGAAGTCTCGTGGAGCTTATATCATCGCTGTTTCTGACAAAGAAAGCGACATCTATGACTTCTGGATCAAAATTCCCGAAGTTGATGAGCTTTTGTACCCCATGGTCGCTGTAGTTCCTTTGCAGCTCCTGGCTTATTACATGGCGGTCAGTCGTGGGTACGACCCTGACAAGCCCCGCAATTTAGCCAAGTCAGTTACCGTAAAGTAATCCAGGCATCAAAAAGCCTTGTTATTAAAATGCTTTCAAATCTTTTGGGACTCGTTACTCGATATAAGGGAAGGAAATTTCTCAAGCTCAACGAAGAAATCGATGAATCGAAGGTTGTAGGGTTTGGTTCGGGTGGCGAGGAAATTGCGCTTTACATCCACATCCCATTTTGCAGAAGCCTCTGCCCCTATTGTTGCTTTAACAGATACCTGTTTAATGAGAATAAAGCGAGGAAATACTTTAACAATCTCAAAAGAGAGCTTGACCTTTACATTCGGCGAGGGTTCAAATTCTCAACATTTTATTTTGGCGGCGGAACCCCAACTGTGTTAATGGATGAGTTACTGGCATTCATAGATTACCTCAAGAAAAACTTCGAGGTGAGGCAAATTTCTGTGGAAACTACAGCTCGTGAAGTAACTGAGGAAAATGTGAAGCTCCTAAAGGACGCTGGAGTCAATAGGCTGTCCATCGGGGTGCAGAGCTTCCATGACAGCATATTAAAGGCAATGGGAAGGTCATTTTGTGGTGGCGAGGAGATAAAGGAGAAGGTTCTAGTTGCTAAGGGTAAATTCGATACCCTTAACCTCGACTTTATATTTAATTTTCCTTCCCAGACTGTGGAGCAATTTGAAGTCGACTTGGAGATTTTCACAAGCCTGGGTGTAGAGCAAGCTACCTTTTATCCCTTGATGCCTTCCCCACATAAGAGGAATGCTCTGGAACGGAGATTCAACAAGGTGGACACATCGCGAGAAGAGAGATTTTACCAAGTTATTGTGAAGGAGCTTGCCACTAATGGCTACAACCCTTCCACTGTCTGGTGTTTTTCCCGAGGCGAAAGGATGATAGATGAGTATGTAGTTGACTTCGATGACTATATTGGCATAGGATGCGGGTCGGTAAGTCTCTTCAGAGGAAACTTCTATGCTAATTCATTTTCCCTGGACAGGTACGAGGAATTTCTAGCCCAGGGTAAGCTCCCCATAATTCGGTGGAGAGGGCTATCTGAGCATGAATTGCTTTATTATTATCTCTTGTCAAAGCTATTTGGGATGAGAATAGACACGGGGAAGTTCCATCACAAGTTTAATGCCGACATATATAAAAAGTTGAGGAAGGAGCTATTATTCCTCAAGTTTTTTGGCTTGATTCAGGAAGAGGATGGGGGAATAGCTTTAACACAAAAGGGGATGTACCCGGTGAATGTGATGACGAGGGAATTTTTCTCCTCTTTGAATGGTTTAAGGGAATACTGCATCGAGAATCAGATTTAGATTCTAACCTATAAACCCTGCCAGAATATAGCCTACACCTAAGAGCAATTGAGTTAGAAGCACTGCCAAGACATTATTGCTCATAGCTGGCACTAGCTCATTTATCTCTTCTCGATGCTTTAGCGTACCCCGAATAGCCTTTATGGCAAAGGGGAGCGTTAGCAAAGCTATTAAGGAAAAGACTGGCATTAGTCCCAACACTACAGCGCCAACTATCCAGAGATAGGCTACCACAGTCAGAACTGAATAAGTCACACTGGCTCTTGCCTTGCCCATAACAATGGGCAAGGTTTTTCTGCCGCCTTTCTTATCGGCTTCGGTATCGGGAAATTCATTCAATAGGAGCAGATTATGCACCAGAATGCCAGAGGGTATAGACGCTATAATTGCAGGGAGAGTGTAAGTAGCGGTCTGAACGAAGTAGAATCCAAGAACGGGTAAAGCCCCCATCCCCACTCCGGGAGCCCACTCAGTCCATCCCAGCCTGGTTAAGAAGGGTGTATAAAGAAGAATACATATTGCGCCTACCAGAAGTAGAGGCAGCAGAAGCCAGCCTCTGGTAATAACAAAATAAACTCCTATTGGTATAGCCAATAGGAAGGAAATCAGCCCGAACCAGAAGACCTGCGTTGGCTTAAGCCGAGCTGGAGGGAGGATGCCACTGCCCCCGCTAAAGGGAGTTCTTTTAACCTCCATATCTATCCCGCTTTTATAGTCAAAGTAATCATTAAGCACATTTACGCTGATGTGGCACAAAAGTAACCCAATGAAAGCCAATAAAGCGTAGCCAAGGTAAAATTCACCATCATAAGTTCTTGCTTCTTTCCAGGCTATTGAGGTACCCAGGAATGCCAGCACAACAGAAAGAAGCAAGAACTGGGGTCTGGTCTCTAAGAACCATGTTTTTAGCTTCATCGGGTCTCTCCTTTTTCCTGTTTTTTCTGCCTTTAGGCTCAGTTTTCCCCACAAACGAGACAATTCATCACTTGCCCATTGTCTTCTGTGTGATCTTTGCTCCGGCAATAATTGGGTGTTGCGCTCTTGATTGCGACATAAGTTGTGGCCATTCCGAGAGTGAGGGGATAAGCTATAACATTCCCCAACCCTACCCTTTCCATAACCTGTTTCAATGCGGAGGGACTGTAAAATTCTACGATTGACTTTGGAAGATAAGCATAGGCTTCCTTATTCCTTGATATAACCTGCCCGAGAAAGGGTAGAATATGGAAAATGTAGAAATAATAAATCCGCCTGAATATCTTGTGCTGAGGTCGGCTGAACTCAAGGCAAAGCATCTTCCCTCCTATCTTTAGCACCCTGGTCATTTCTCGAAGTGTTTGTTCCACCTCGGACACATTCCTCAAGGCAAAGCCAATGCTAACGCAGTCAAAGGTATCGTCGGGAAAAGGAAGAGCTTCCGCTTTAGCGCAAATAAGCTCCATATTGTGGCACCGCCTTTTCGCTAGCTTGCCTTGAGCTCTGCGCAGCATCTCTTTAGAAAAATCAACCCCGATAACTTTACCCTCTCTACCAATTTTGCTAGCTAATTCCAAGACCAGAGCACCGGTTCCGGTAGCTACATCGAGAACCTGCCCTCCAGCCCCAGGTTCAACTTTGGAAACGGCAAATCTCCTCCAATATTTATCCCTATTAAAGCTGAGCAAACTATTAAGGAAATCATAATTATTGGCTATGGAAGAGAATATCTTGTGAATATATGTTTCCTTGCTTGCTACCCAACTCCTGTTGTTTACTGCTTTATGAGTGAACATGGCAAGTAAGCAAAATTATACCCATAATGTATGGCTGTCAAGTTTCCTTGAGGAAAAGGTTGTTTAGCAACTCGACTGTCATTCTGAGCAAAGCGAAGAATCTCCAGACCCTTCGCTATCGCTCAGGGTGACAAAGTAAGCGACCTTATTGAAAAGCTAGAGAGCTTTAGCTTATAATGTGCCAATGCGAAGTTATAGCTCCGTTAATTTAAATGCCCTTTGGTTCTTAATAGCAGCGAATGTTTTAATCTTTATAGTTACCCTGATAAGACCAGAAGCAATCTATTTTCTTGGCTTAACACCCGCGATTCTCTTACACCAACCCTGGACTATGATAACTAACCTCTTTGTCCACGCGGGCTTTGGCCACATCATATGCAATATGATAAGCCTGTATTTTCTGGGAAGCTTCGTGCTCAGACTAATCGGGGAAGGAAGGTTTCTATTAACATATTTCCTTGGAGGAATAGTGGGGAATATACTTTTTATATTTCTTGCTCCCTCCCTTTCAACGGGTATAGGAGCTTCAGGAGCTATTTTCGCCCTTGGTGGAGCCCTGGCAATGATAGCTCCAAAGTTGCGAGTTCTTCTATTCCCTATTCCCATCCCAGTTCCACTTTGGGTAGCAATTATAATCTTCTTTATAATTTCCTTCTTCCCGGGTGTAGCATGGCAAGCTCATCTTGGAGGTTTGGGTTTAGGTCTCCTGGCTGGCTACTTCTTTAGGAGAAAAAGGCGACCCTATTATTTTTAGATGAGGCATGTAGAGACGTAGTTGCCCAATTTATTGGGCGATACTGCCTGATAAATCAGGCAACTACTACAAAGAACGGGGTGAAGCTTATTATTTTTAGATGGGGTGTGTAGAGGCGTAGTTGCCCAATCTACTGGGCGATACTGCCTGATAAATCAGGCAACTACTACAGAAATTTGGATGAGGAATCAGAATTAAACAGCCGTTAAATCTCTGCAAGATGGAAGTTAAAGATATTTGTTTACAAAGCGACGGACTTGAGATTGCTGGAGAGCTTTATATTCCCTCAAAGAATAGACCTTATCCTGCTTTATGCATCTGTCATGGCATTCCTGCCGTTCCTTACAATCCTGATGACAAGGGTTATGCCTCACTAGCGCAAAGATTTTGTGCTGCTGGCTTTCTCACCTTGATATTCAACTTCCGTGGTACAGGGAAAAGCCAGGGAAATCTAGATTTGTTAGGCTGGAGCCAAGATTTGCAAGCTGCACTCGATTTCCTCTATAGCTTTGAAGGGATAGACAAAACACACCTTTGCCTTCTTGGCTCTAGTGGCGGAGCAGCAGTCAGTGTTTACGCCGCAGCCCATGACTCCAGAGTAACGGCGCTGGCAACTTGTGCCTGCCCCGCCGATTTTGGTTTTCTGGGAAGTAAAGAACAGGCTGTCTCTAACATACAACACTTCCGAGACATTGGAGTTATCAGAGACAGGGATTTCCCGCCTTCAGTTGAAGAGTGGCTAAAGGGGTTTGAAACCATTTCTCCAATTCGCTGGATAGAAAAAGTTTCCCCTCGTCCACTGCTCTTGGTTCATGGAGACGCTGACGAAGTCGTGCCTCTGGAGCATGCACATATGCTTTACCAAAAAGCCCAAGAGCCTAAAGAGCTGGCTATAATCCCCGGTGCCTCGCACAGGCTACGATTGGAAGAAGCAGCGATGACTACTGTGTTAGATTGGCTAAAGGCTAGAGTTTCAACACCAATGAATATACGGACTTGACAATTTTAGCCCGGACTTTCTATAATTCAATAAATTCAAGTTTGCCTCGCATCTTTAAGATTAGCCCACAAGATTCTGCTTTGGTTGTAATTTCGTAACAAGCAGTGAGTAAGTATATCTTTGTTACCGGCGGTGTAATTAGTTCTGTAGGTAAGGGAATTTCAGTAGCCTCCGTGGGTAGAATATTGAAAAGCCGCTCTATATCTGTCTCTGTGCAGAAGCTCGACCCTTATTTAAATGTTGACCCAGGGACAATGTCTCCTTACCAGCATGGCGAGGTCTTCGTCACCCAAGATGGTGCCGAAACTGATTTGGATTTAGGACATTATGAGAGATTCATTGGAGTAGAGTTAACCAATGCTTCTAATGTCACTTCAGGTCAAGTCTATTCTTCGGTCATTGCCCAAGAAAGGCAAGGAGAGTTTCTGGGAGGCACGATTCAAGTAGTTCCTCATGTAACCAATGAAATAAAAAGGCGAATAAGAAAAGTGGCTGAAATATCTCAGGCTGAGGTGGTCATTGTTGAGGTTGGCGGTACTGTGGGAGATATTGAAGGGCAACCTTTCCTTGAGGCTATAAGGCAAATGAGAAAGGACGAGGGTAGGGATAATGTTTTATACATCCATGTTAGCCTTCTACCTCATATTGCTGTCACCAATGAATTGAAGACCAAGCCAACACAGCACAGCGTTAATGAGCTAAGGAGAATTGGTATTCAACCTGATGTTATATTGTGTCGTAGCGATAGGGAGATGTCTGAGGGGATAAAAGATAAAATATCGTTGTTTTGCGATGTTGATAAGGAAGCAGTTATCCCTCTAGTTACAAGTGAAACCATCTACGAAGTGCCCTTGTTACTAGAGGATGCTGGATTAGGAGATTTTATAGTTAAGCGACTGGGATTGGAAGCGAAGGAGAGCAATTTGGATAATTGGCGTGATATGGTGAGCAGGCTGAAAGCTCCTAAGGAACCGGTAATAATTGGGCTAGTAGGCAAATATGTGGAACTTCAAGATGCCTATTACTCTGTTCGTGAAGCACTATGTCATGCAGCTTTAGCTCATAACCTTGAGGCAAAGATAGCGTGGTTGGACTCAGAGGAATTAGAGCATGGTAACAATGACAAGCTGATGCAAGTCCAGGGGATAATTGTCCCAGGCGGATTTGGCTATCGAGGAATCGAAGGCATGATAAAGGCAGCCAAATTTGCCCGGGAAAAAGAAATCCCTTACTTTGGCTTATGTCTGGGAATGCAAACTATGGTTATTGAATTTGGCCGCCATGTTTTCCATAACGAAAAGGTGAATTCTACTGAATTTGATACAGACACTGCTTATCCCGTGATTGACCTTCTCCCTGAACAGCGGAGCATAAGCCAAAAGGGAGGAACTATGAGGCTGGGGACTTATCCTTGCCAGCTAGTGCCAGGAACAAAAGCCGCCCAGGCTTATAGTGGTGAAGTTGCTTATGAGCGACATCGTCACCGTTTTGAATTTAATAACGATTTTCGCCAGCCATTGAGCGAAGCTGGGCTTATACCTAGTGGATTGTCACCGAATGGCAATTTGGTAGAGATTGCTGAGTTTAGAGACCATCCCTGGATGCTTGCGTGTCAGTTCCACCCTGAGTTTAAATCTCGTCCCGATTTTCCCCACCCGCTATTTGTGGACTTTATTGGGGCAGCCCAAAATATGCTCGTTGAAGGCGCGCAGACGAGCCTACCTTTAAATTAGAAAAATGACGATTGGAGGCAGGTAAACAGAACATGGAATTATTTTTAGACACTGCTAATATAGAGCACATACGCTATGGGGTGAGGTTGGGGGTAGTTACCGGGGTAACCACGAATCCCAGTATTATATCTCGAGAAGGCAAGGTTGATTATCAAAAGTTAGTTAAGGAAATCTGTTCTATCGTTCCTGGACCGGTATCCACCGAGGTTTTAAGTCTAGATGCCCAAGGAATGGTAACTGAAGCCAGGGAAATAGCTAAGTGGGCGGAGAATATTGTGGTCAAGATACCTGCTAGTCTTGAAGGGCTGCAGGCTACCGCAGTGCTGGCTAAGGAAAACATAAAGGTGAATTTTACTTTGTGCTTCTCCCTGAACCAAGCTTTATTGGGGGCAGCAGCGGGAGCTGCCTTCGTCAGTCCCTTCGTAGGTAGACTTGATGACATAGGTGAAGATGGCATGGAAGTGGTGGCCGACATTGTGGAATACCTGGACTACTATCAACTACCTACTCAAGTTATAGCCGCCAGCATCAGACACCCGCAACATTGTCTCACAGCAGCTGAGATTGGTGCCCATATTGCCACCGTGCCATATAACGTGCTACTACAAATGATACAGCATCCTTTGACAGACATTGGCATTAAGCGTTTTGTAGATGATTGGAATAAGGTTATGGGAGCTTAAAGGAGTTATTATGATGAATATGACACAATTGGAAAGTAAAACCCGTGATGAGCTTGAAGCATTGGCTAAGGAACACAGCATCACTGGCTATTCTGCCTTAAAGAAGGCGGAGCTTGTTCTCCACATTCTCAAATTGCAAGCAGAGCAACAAGGGAATTTGCTTGTAACAGGCATTCTGGAGACCATAAATGAAGGTTATGGCTTTCTGCGACAGGATAGCTTTTTGCGTAGCGCCAATGATATCTATGTGTCGAATTCTCAGATCCGCCGTTTCAACTTAAAGGATGGAGATTATGTCTACGGGCAGGCTAGACCTCCTAAGGAGGGTGAAAAATACTATGGCTTGCTTCGAATAGAAAGTGTTAATGGATTTGACCCTGAGCTAGCAAGAACACGGCGCAGTTTTGCCTCGTTGACACCCACCTTCCCTGATAAGTTCATCAATCTGGAAATGACATCAGATGACTTATCCACGCGCCTAATTAATATGGTGACCCCTATAGGCAGGGGGCAAAGAGGGCTTATCGTATCACCGCCTAAAGCGGGCAAAACCATCCTCCTTAAGAAGATTGCTAATGCTATCATCACAAATTACAATGACATTCACCTTATGATTTGCCTCATTGGAGAAAGACCTGAAGAGGTTACCGATATGAAAAGGTCAGTGAAAGCTGAGGTCATAGGTGCTACCTTCGATGAGCCTGTAGAAAGCCAAACTCGGGTTGCTGAATTAGCCCTAGAGAGAGCTAAAAGGCTGGTGGAGTTAGGTATGGATGTGGTCATTCTCCTCGACGGCATTACCCGACTCACCAGAGCTTACAACTTAGCCATGCCTACCAGTGGTCGTACCCTATCAGGTGGCCTTGATTCAGCAGCGTTATATCCTCCCAAGCGATTCTTTGGCGCTGCTCGTAATACCGATGAAGGGGGCAGCCTAACTATCATTGCCACTTGTTTAGTGGACACTGGGAGTCGCATGGATGACCTCATATACGAAGAATTTAAGGGAACAGGCAATATGGAGCTCCATCTGGATAGGAAATTGGCTGAGAAGAGGATTTTCCCCGCGATAAATATTACTCCCAGCAGCACTAGAAGGGAAGAGCTTCTGCTGGATGAAAATACCCTAAAGCAAATATGGCTGCTCAGGCGCGTAGTTAATATGATAGCCAGCGATTCCCCTGACCCCAGCGAGGCCACCGTGCGAATCCTCGATAGGATGGCTAAAACAAAAAACAACGCCGAGTTTTTGGCTACTTTGTCCAAAGCTACATAACAAACGGGCAGTAAGGACATTTGGGGGATGAGAAGTCATTGTGGTGAGGTCAGGCTTTGAATGAATGAAGGGAAAGCGAAGCAAGCCCAATTGGATAGATAAACTTAAACTCAAAGTGAAGAAGGCTTTGGGTATGAATGTTTTCCTATGTGACAGCTGCAAATGGAATTGGCGAAGTGCTTGTCACCGCCCTGAGCGTCCCAACGCTGCTTGGTGTCCCGATTACGAGAAAAAAGGGAAGTGACTAACCCTTCCTCTTTCTTTATTTGTTTGTCTTCTCAAGCAGTCACGAAGTAGGCACTTTAAGAGTTTTGGTTAGGGTGACTGCCTCAAAATCAAATAAGGGACAAAGCTCACTATAAATCCCCTGTGGCTATTCAGAGGGTTTCAAGTGTTGTGCCTGCGCCTGAGTTCTCACGGGCAGCCCCCAGATGTGGATAAAGCCAGAGGAGGCACTCTGGTCAAAGATATCGCCTTTGTCATAAGTAGCCAGGCTATAGTCATAGAGGGAGTAAGGTGATTTTCTGCCTACCACTTGGCAGTTGCCTTTGAAAAGCTTGACCTTCACTGTTCCGGTGACATATCGTTGTGAACTCTCGACATAAGCAGCCAAATCTTGACGAAGCCCGGAAAACCATAGTCCATTGTAGACAAGGTCAGCATATTCGCTAGCTACTTTTGCTTTGAAGCGAAGCTGCTCCTTGGTCAGCACCAGGTCTTCCAAAGCCTGGTGAGCTTTGAGCAACACTACGGCTGCCGGTGCCTCATAAATCTCCCTCGATTTTATACCTACCAATCTATTTTCGATGTGGTCAATTCTGCCTATGCTATGTTTGCCGGCTAGCTCATGAATCCGCTGAATAAGCTTAACCCCATCTAAATTTTCGCCATCAAGGCTTATCGGTATTCCCATATCAAATCCAATTTCCAGATAAGTGGGCTCGCTGAGGGTTTCCTCCAGGGGTTTCGTCCAGACAAAGACATCCCCGGGAGGTTCATTCCAGGGGTCTTCCAGCACGCCGCATTCAATACTCCTCCCCCATAAGTTTTCATCAATGGAATACGGGCTAGTTACAGTAACGGGAATAGGAATATTATGCTCCTGAGCATAGGCGATTGTTTGCTCCCGGGTCATAGCCCATTCTCTGGCGGGAGCTATTACCTTGAGTTCGGGAGCAAGGGCAGCTATACCCACATCAAATCTCACCTGGTCATTGCCTTTGCCAGTGCAGCCGTGAGCTACTGCTGTAGCGCCTTCCCTTTTAGCCGTTTCCACCAAAAGTTGAACAATGAGGGGGCGTCCCAAGGCTGTAGCTAAGGGATATTGTCCTTCATAAACAGCATCAGCCTGGAGAGCAGGGAAGACGAAGTCCTTTACAAAGGATTCCCTGGCATCAATTACCAGAGACTTTATCGCCCCTAAGTTAACCGCTTTCTGTTTGATAGCTTCAAGGTCAGCCACATTGCCAATATCTACGGCAAGGGTAATAACATCCAGATTGTATCTTTCTTTAAGCCATTTTATGGCTACTGAGGTATCCAGCCCTCCACTGTAGGCCAATACTGCTTTATTTGACATAATAAACCTCCTTTTGTCATTGCGAGGCACGAAGTGCCGAAGCAATCTTTGGACATAATGAGATTGCTTCGCTACGCGCGCAATGACATTAAAACACTTTCCAGTATATCAACTGCTTCATCTACCTCTTTTTCGCTGATAATAAGAGGGGGCATGAAGCGAAGTGCGTTTGGTTTTACTTTGTTAACCAGCAAGCCCTTTCTAAGGCAAGCCGTAACTAGCTCATCGGCCATCTCGCGATTAAATTCTAAAGCTATTAGCAACCCTCGACCTCTTACCTGAGTAATAAAGTCAAATTCCTGTTTCAAACTTTCCAGCTTGGTCGTAAAATACTTTCCTACGCGCTTAACCTTTCCCGGTATGTCGTTATCAATAATATGTTTTACGGTAGCGTAAGCAGCGGCGCAAGTTAATGGATTGCCACCAAAGGTAGAGCCATGCTCCCCAGGAGAGAAAACTGAGCAACCTTCTTTGGCAAGAAGGGCGCCAATGGGTACGCCGCTGCCTAGCCCTTTAGCTAAGGTCATTATATCTGGCTCAGCCCCATATTGCTCATAGGCAAAAAGAGTTCCTGTTCGACCAACGCCAGTCTGGATTTCATCCAAAATAAAAAGAATGCCCTTCTCGTGACACCAATCCTGCACTTCCTTGAGGTAGCCATTGCCTGGCACATTAACCCCGCCTTCGCCCTGGATTGGCTCCAATATCACACCACAAGTTTGAGTGGTGGTCACCCGCTTAATCGCTTCGGCATTGTTATATTCAACAGTGACAAAGCCATCAGGCAGAGGCGTGTAGGGTTCCTGAAATTTGTTTTGCCCCGTGGCGGCAGTCATAGCCAGAGTTCTCCCATGAAAAGAGCTATGGGTGGTGATGATTTCATAGGCGCCATTGAGGCGAAGTTTTCCATATCTACGGGCTAGCTTTACTGCCCCTTCATTAGCCTCAGCACCGCTATTGCAAAGGAAAATCCTGTCTAGACAACTGTTTTCTATTAAAAGCTGCGCTAACTCTATCTGGGGAATGGTATAAAATTGATTCGATGTTTGAATCAAAGTTTTAGCCTGTTTTTCCAAAGCTTCGACCACTACTGAAGGGCAATGTCCCAGGCTATTTACTGCCCAACCGCCAACGAAGTCGAGATATTCCTTACCTTGCTCATCCCAGACTCGAGCACCCTGGCCACGAACCAAAGTCAAGGGAAGCCTGCTGAATGTTCTAAGGAATAACTTTTGTTCCAATTCCTGCCAATTATTGTGGGACAATGCTTGTTCCTCCAATCTCATACCTTGTTTCATTAAGCAAAGCATGAGGTATTCTGCCATCGATAATGCGCACAATAGGCACCGTCGTCAGGGCTTTAAGGCTGGCTTCCATTTTAGGTATCATGCCACCTGAGGCTACTTTGGAGTTCAGCAGAGCCTTCGCCTCAGCGATATTAAGTCTGGATATTACTTTGCCGGACGCATCGCAGATGCCCTCAACATCGGTCAAGAAGATGAGCCTCTCAGCGGCTAAAACAGCGGCAATTGCTCCGGCAGCGGCATCTCCATTAACATTGAGCAGCGTTGTCTTGCCTTCAACCGAGCCAAAACTTATCGGAGCCACAATTGGCATATAGCCCTTTTCTAATAGTAGTCTCAAAAGGGCAGGGTCCACTGCCACAATTTCACCAGCATAACCTAGTTCGGAACTTTTGATAGTTGCCCGAAGCAAATTGCCATCACATCCACTTAAACCCACCGCCCTTCCTTCTAGAGCTTGTATAGCCACTACCAATTCCTTGTTAACTTGACCGCCCAATGCTGCAGTTACCACCTTCAGGGTCTCAGCATCAGTGACTCTTAATCCATTTATAAAGCTGGTAGGAATGCCAAGCCTGGCAAGCCAGTCAGAAGTCACTTTGGCGCCACCATGAACCACCACTATTGATGTGCCTTGTCTTTGAAGCTGCACCAAGTCTTCCAAAGTGGTGTCGTGGTTGCCCAGAGTGCTGCCGCCAATTTTAACTACTGTTGGTCTCTTTTGCATTAAGTTGTATATTCGCTATTTATCCTAACATATTCTTCAGATAGGTCGCAGCCCCAGGCAGTGGCTTTGTTATCTCCTAAGTTGATACATACCCTAATAAGCACGCTATCATTATTGCTCAAAACCGCCCTCATTTCTTCTTTGTTAAAGGGCATGGGGTAACCTTGCTTCATAACACATATATTATCTAAATAAACATCCAATTTGTCTTCTCTTATCTCTGCCCCGCTTCGCCCCAGAGCAGCAACAATACGTCCCCAATTGGGGTCATTGCCGTGTATTGCTGCCTTTACCAGTGGTGAGCTAGCAATGGTTCGGGCTGCCTGGCGAGCCTCAGCGTGCTTGGTAGCTCCCTCCACGGTAATTTCGATAAGCTTGGTTGCTCCTTCACCACCTCGAGCTATAGATTTAGCCAAATAAACACAAACCTCGTTTAAAGCTTCCTGAAAAGTTTCGCCATTATCAAAACTAATCATTTCGTTGCCAGCCAAGCCATTAGCCAATAAAAATGCGCAATCGCTGGGGCTGGTATCACCATCAACACTGACCATGTTAAGAGAAATCCCCACTGCTTTTTGTAGCACTGATTGAAGAAATTCAGTGTTTACTAAGGCATCGGTGGCTATAAAACAAAGCAGAGTAGCCAGGTTAGGGTGTATCATACCTGCTCCTTTAGCTACCCCAGCGATAGTGAATTTAACTCCGCCCTCATCAACCCTAGCTGCTATCTCTTTGGGCTTAGTATCTGTAGTCATTATCGCCCTGGCAAAATCATGGCCTCCATGGAGAAGCCTTATTTTCTCAATTCCAGTTTTAACTTGGTTCATAGGTAGTGGCATCCCAATTACGCCCGTGCTAGCTACAAGAACATCTTCTGGTGATATATTTAGCTTGGCTGCTGTCAATTTTGCCATCTCCGAAGCATCAATCAAGCCTTGTTCACCTACGCAAGCATTGGCACAACCTGAATTTACTACGATTGCTTGTGCTTGCCTTTTCGATAGATGTCTCTGCGATAGGATAACTGGAGCTGATTTAATTCGATTGGTAGTAAGGACGCCGGCAGCAGCGCCAGGTGCTTCAGAGCAAAGAATAGCTAAATCAAGTTCGTTTTCACCCTTTATCCCAGCATGAACTGCTCCCGCCAAGAAACCCTTAGCTGAAGTTATAGCAGCTGAAGGAATTAACTTAAACACAGAATTCTAATATAGCAAGAAACCTAACCAGTGTCTATTCATGCTGATCTCATCCAGATAGATGGTGGACAACTAATTGTTCTTTGTGTCATTGCGAGCCGCTGGCGGGGATAAATCCCGCCACTACAGTTATATCTTGTAGGGTCGGGGCTTGTCCCCGACCGTGGTATGGAGGTGTGGCAATCTCAGGGATTGCTTCGTCGCATGCGCTCCGCGCAATGATAATAAAAAGCAGCAGGTTGTCACTAATCATGTAGACAAGTACGCATGCTTTACCTTCTGAGATTACAGTGCTAGAATTTATATTGAGGGGAATATGTCAGGACATTCCAAATGGTCACAGATTAAGCGGCAGAAGGGTGTAACTGATGCTAAGCGCGGGCAGTTATTTACCAAGCTTGGCCGAGAAATCACGGTATTAGCGAGGCAAGGCGGGCCCAATTTGGAAACCAATTTCCAGTTACGGTTGGCAGTGCAGAGAGCCCACGATAGTAATATGCCCTCGGAAAATATCGAGAGAGCCATAAATCGTGGTGGTGGTGGAGGTGAGGCATCTAATTTAATCGAGATGACATTCGAGGGATACGGGCCGAATAGGGTGGCAGTTTTAGTGAAAGCCCTAACTGACAACCGTAATCGCACTATTCAGGATGTGCGGCGCTTTTTCATGCGCCACGGTGGCAGCTTGGGCGAGAACGGTTGCGTGGCATGGCTGTTCGAGAATAAAGGAGTGCTCACTGTAGAAAGTGATGCCTCAGAGGCTGAAGAAATAGCTCTGCTGGCTATTGATGCTGGTGCAGAGGATGTTAAGACGGAAGAGGACTATCTTGAGATTTATACCCAAGCACAGGATTTGGAAAGAATAAGAAAAGTTATTGATGGGACGAAGCATGTCACCTCAGCGGAGCTCTCTCTGGTGCCTAAGACACCAGTGTTACTGGGTGGGAAAGAAGCATCTCAGACCTTAAGCTTTCTCGACCAACTAGAAGAGCTAGATGATGTGCAGCGTGTATTCTCCAATATCGACTTCTCTGAGGCTACTTTAGAAGGGTTGCGTAGTCGAGCATAGCATGCGCATTCTTGGCATTGACCCCGGAACCATAAATTTAGGCTATGGCATAATAGATGGCACTGAGGAAATGCACATGGTGGACTGTGGGGCGCTCAAAGTCTCCCCGCGCGCTTCTGCCGAAGAAAGGTTGCGTTCTCTATATAGTGGGCTAACTAAGATTATCGCTGAACATAAGCCAAACGAAGTAGCAATTGAGGAGCCCTTTATGGGCTGCAACGTAAAGTCGGCATTCTCTATTGGCAGGGCGCAGGCTGTAGCTATCCTGGCAGCAGCCAACCAGGGATTACCTATCTATTATTACTCACCAGCTCAGGTAAAGCAGCAGGTAACTAGCTATGGGCAAAGTGATAAGGAGCAAGTACAGGAAATGGTGAAAATCCTGCTTGGGCTTCCACAGCGACCTCAGCCTAGTGATGCTGCTGATGCTCTGGCTGTAGCTATTTGCCATATTCAGCAGAGCCACTTTAGTCAATGGCTCTCCGGGCGGGTACTGAAATGATAGCTACACTAGATGGAACGCTGGAATATCGTGGTACAGATTCAGTCATTATCAACGTCGGTGGGATAGGGTTTCAACTATATATTCCCAGCTCAACTTTGAGTCAACTAGGAGCTATTGGTGGCAAGGTCTCCCTTTATACTCATCTCCACCTCAGAAAGGATAATGTTTCTCTTTATGGTTTTGTCTCTAATGAAGAATCAGCTCTATTCAAAAACTTTATTTCTGTCTCTGGGATTGGTCCCAAAGTGGCTTTAGCGATGCTTTCTGCTTTAAATCCTCAACAACTTGCTATGGCTATCACCAGCGGCAATATCGACCTTATTAGTCAGGTGCCTGGCGTGGGCAAGAAAATGGCTAGTCGCCTTGTTGTTGAATTAAGAGGCAAGCTGGAGAAGGAATGGGAAGAGGCAGCTTTGCCTTTAGCTCCAGAAAATACTGATGTCATAGCTGCTTTAACCAGCCTGGGCTATTCCCTGAGAGAAGCCACCCAAGCTGTCTCTAGCCTGCCTGATTCTAAAGAGCTGAGCCTGGAGGAAAAAGTTAAGCTGGTGCTGCAACAATTGGCAGGGAGGTAAGTTCGCAAAATGCCCAGGATTAGATTAAAATGCTATGCGTACCTTACCAGGGTGAGGGAGGGGAAATTCAAGAGTAAAGATTCAAAAGCAAAAATTTTGAACTTTCCCTTTTGATTTTTGATGTTGTTATGGCGCCTCAGTTTAAAGTTGTTTCCGATTTTCACCTTACTGGTGACCAGCCGCAAGCGGTGGATAAGCTAGCGGAAGGATTGGAGAAAGGCTATCGACAGCAAACATTGGTTGGTGTTACCGGCAGTGGCAAAACCTTCACCGTGGCTAATGTCATTGAGAGGATGCAGAGACCTGCATTGGTTATTTGTCATAACAAAACTCTAGCTGCTCAGCTAGCCACGGAGTTTAAAGAATTTTTCCCTGAGAATGCTGTAGGATATTTCGTTAGCTATTATGATTATTATCAGCCAGAGGCATATATTCCCAGCACCGACATTTATATTGAGAAGGAAACCGATATAAATGAGGAGATTGATAAGTTGCGCCATGCCGCCACCAGGGCTCTCTTTGAGCGGCGGGATATAATTATTGTTGCTTCGGTCTCCTGTATTTATGGCTTGGGGGCACCTGAAGAATATCGCAGTTTTGCGGTTACAGTGAAGAGAAATGGAAATTATAAGCGAGATAAATTGATTCGCCGCCTGGTGGATATGCAGTATGAGAGGAATGATTTTGAGCTTACCCGGGGCAAATTCCGTATTCGTGGAGATACTCTGGAGATTCAGCCAGCCTACGAGGAAAGAGCTCTAAGAATCGAATTCTGGGGAGACGACATTGACCGCATTGTAGAGGTTGACCCTCTTACTGGCGAATTACTTGCCCAGCATGACCAGGTGGATATCTATCCTGCCAAGCATTTTGTTACCCCACACGATAAGTTGATAGCAGCGATTGGAGATATAAGGGTCGAATTGGATGAAAGGTTAAAGGAGCTAAGGTCTCGGGGCAAACTGTTTGAAGCTCAAAGACTCGAGGCACGGACTAATTATGACATTGAGATGCTTCAAGAGGTGGGTTATTGCACTGGAGTGGAAAATTACTCCCGACATCTCCAGCGGCGTGCTCCGGGAAGTACACCTTGGACTTTGCTAGATTATTTCCCCGACGATTTCTTGATGTTCATCGACGAATCACACATGACCCTGCCCCAGATAAGGGGTATGTATGGTGGTGACAGCTCCCGAAAGCAAACCCTGATTGATTATGGTTTTCGCCTTCCCTCAGCTCTGGATAACCGCCCGCTGAATTTTGATGAGTTTAACAAACACATTAATCAGGTTATCTATGTTTCCGCTACGCCAAAGCCTTATGAGTATGAGCATAGCCAGCAAGTGGCCGAGCAGTTAATCCGTCCCACTGGTTTACTGGAGCCCACTATTGAGGTTAAACCAATTAAGGGGCAGATTGATGACCTTATATACCAGATAAAAACCAGGGTGGATAAAGGAGAGCGCTGTCTGGTGACTACCTTAACCAAGCGAATGGCTGAGGAATTAAGTGACTACCTCAAGGAAATGGAGATAAAGACCCATTACCTGCACTCAGAGGTGGAGACTTTAGAGAGAGTGGAGATACTCCGTGAACTTCGGCTTGGCATCTATGATGTAGTCGTGGGCATTAATCTACTCCGTGAAGGGCTGGATTTGCCCGAGGTTAGTTTGATAACCATACTTGACGCCGACAAAGAAGGTTATCTCAGGTCGGAGGAAGCACTCATCCAAACGATGGGGCGTGCTGCCAGACATGTGAATGCTCATGTCATAATGTATGCTGATACCGTTACTAAATCCATGGAGAAGGCGATAGAGGAAACCAATCGCAGGCGTCGGATTCAGGAAGCTTATAACGAGGAATATGGCATAACTCCGCAGGGAATAAAGAAGGCGATTAAAGATATAACCGAGCGTGTTCAAGTAGTAGCTGAAACTCGAACTCCTTATATGGCTACCCCCGTTTCCAGAGAGGAAATGATTCGTCTTATTAAGCAATTGGAACGGGAGATGAAAGCAGCAGCCAAGAACTTGGAATTTGAAAAGGCTGCTATGATTCGCGACCGCATTATTGAGTTAAGGAAGGATGAAGAACTAGTCTCTCCTTCAGTTAAGGTGTAAGTAAAAAAACTGAGACTAAAGACTATTGGCTATAAAAATCCTCTCCCTTCAAGGGAGAGGATTAAGGTGAGGTAAAAACGGACATTGCAGACACCTTCAGATATTAATACTCATGCTTAATAATCATGCCACTGATAACAAATAGCATAACTAAAGATGTAGAGAGATTGAGGCAAAATCTTAAGGATTTACCGCAACCTCAGGTAGAGCCCGCATTTGTTATGGTTAGTGGTTTACCAGGCACGGGCAAGTCGTTTTTCTGCCATAAATTGGCTGAGAGGTTACCCTTCCTTATTTTATCCAGCGATGCTTTGCGTAAAATCTTGTTTCCCTCTCCTTTATATAATGAGAATGAAAATAAGCGCCTCTTTCCTGCCTGTCATACTCTTATTGAAGAGCTTTTAACACAGGGGATACCTATTATTTTTGATGCCACAAATCTATTGGAAAGGCATCGGGAATATCTCTATCACGCAGCAGAAAAGGCAGGAGCAAAGCTTGTTTTGGTTTGTGTTGAAGCCCCTTCGGGGGTGGTGCGGCAGCGCCTTCTGGTTCGAGAGAAAGGATTTGCCTCACAAGACGATTCTCAAGCTGGCTGGGAAGTATATCGCAGAATGAAATCCCATAAGGAGAAGGTTTCCCGTAATTACTTCGTTGTTGACACTTCGAAGGATATCACTGCAGCAATCGATAAGGTCGTAAGAACAATTAAGAAATAAAGTTTATTCTAGAAGTATGTTATCTATCAATCTCGTTTTGCCTATTTTGATGGCTAGGGAGGCGAGGGCTGGGTGGTCAATTAGCTTTAGCTCTTCCAAAGTTTCGGTGTCGGCAATGCTAACATAGTCAATTTGAGCTAGGGGTTCTTTTCGAATAAGTGAGGTCATTTGGTGACGAATGGTATCGGCGTCTTTTTCTCTATCTTGCCATAGTTGCTTAGCGAGAGAGAGAGCCTTAAATAGAACTGCTGCTGCTTGGCGCTCTTCAGGGTTGAGATAGATATTGCGGCTGCTCATTGCCAGCCCATCGCTTTCTCTGACTGTAGGAACAGCTACAATTTCTAAATTCATATTAAGGTCGGTAACCATGCGCTTAATAACCACTGCTTGCTGAGCATCCTTTTGACCGAAGTAAGCTCTGGTGGGCTGAACGATGTTGAATAGCTTGGCTACCACTGTTGCCACACCTCTAAAGTGTCCCTGCCTATGTGCTCCCTCAAGGCGCTCAGTTACCCTCTCTACATCCACCCAACTGCTGTATTCAGATGGATACATTTCTTCGCAGGAGGGGGCAAAAACGATGTCCGTTTTTTCTCTCTCCAATAGCTTCAAATCGCGGCCCATGTCTCGAGGGTAAGTACTAAAATCTTCACTGGGGGCAAATTGAGTAGGATTGACAAAAATGCTAACCACAACGGTGGAGTTTTCTGTTCTGGCTCGTTTAACTAAGACCAGGTGACCTTCATGAAGATACCCCATAGTGGGTACAAGGCCCACTGAGCGACTGAGCTGTCGTCTTAATTCCCTGAAATCGGCGATTGTTTTTATTACTTGCATTTTCACCCTCACCTCAATCCTCTCCCTTCAAGGGAGAGGAGAAATGGGATGCATAATTGTCTCTCGTTAAGGGAGAGGAAGAAGCACACAAAGCTAAGCCTCGCACTACAGATTATCTAGAAGGCTTTCATCCATTGTGTAGCTTTGTTTCATAGTGGGGAAACTAACAGACTTAACTTCAGTTACATAATCAGTGACTGCAGCTTTTATTCCCTCGGCTAACTTAGCATATTGTTTAGCATGTTTAGGCACAAACTCGGTGTATAAGCCAAGAATGTCGCTAATTACCTGAACTTGCCCGTCACAATCAGGTCCAGCACCAATGCCAATTGTGGGAATGCCTGCTTTCTCGGTAATCAATTTGGAAAGAGCTGCCGGGACACATTCGAGAACAACAGCGAAGGCGCCAGCTTCCTCTAAGATTTGAGCATCTTTAAGCAATTTCTTAGCCATCTCTGATGTTTTTCCCTGTACCTTGTAGCCACCCAATTGATATATGGATTGTGGAGTAAGCCCGATATGCCCCATAACCGGAATGCCACAATCAACAAGTCGCCTCACCTTCTCAGCCACGACCTCACCTCCCTCCAGCTTCACTGCTTGTGCTCCTCCCTCCTGGATAAAGCGTGCCGCATTGTGTAAGGCATCGGAGATGCTGGTATGGTAGGTCATGAAGGGCATGTCACCTACTATGAGAGCTTTCTTTGCTCCCCTGACCACGGCTTTTGTATGATGTAACATCTCTTCCATGGTCACTGGAATGGTGGATTCATAGCCCAGCATCACCATCCCCAGGCTATCCCCAACCAATATCAAAGGTACGCCAACTTCATCAACTACCTTGGCAGTCACATAATCATAGGCAGTGAGCATAGGTATTTTTTCCCTCTTCTGTTTCATCTCCTTTATTTCAGTGATGCTAACTCGCATTGTGCTACTCCTCCCACTCAGCTATCAGTAGTCAACAGTCAGTATGAAACTGAAAGCTGGTAGCTGATCATCGATTGCTCCTTAATCCTATTTTTACTATCTACATAGGCTATAATTGGCAGCATATCTACTGCCTCATCGTCGAGAACCTGACAATATGAAAGAATGATAACTATGTCGCCCTTTGCCGCCAGTCTGGCGGCAGCACCATTAAGCCCAATGATTCCTGAATTTGCCTCACCTTCTATAGCATAAGTGCTGAACCTGGCTCCATTATTGATGTTAAGCACCTCCACTCGCTCAAAAGGTAAAATGTCACTGGCTTCCATGAGGAACTTGTCAATAGTGATGCTGCCCTCGTAATCTAGATTAACTTGGGTAACCCTGGCTCGATGGATTTTACTCTTCAACATAGTTCTCATTTTTCTCCTCCTCAAGAGTAAAGTTTCTTTGCTTACTTTCTTCGCAAAGAAAGTAAGGCTTTCAACTCCTTAGCTTTACCTTTATCAATCTTGCCTTTAGCCAAAGCGATGGGAATAGTTTGGAGTCCTAACTCCTTATAAGTATTAAGCAATGATGAGTTGTTGGCTTTAAGGACATTTAAGTGCTTGTCTATGGTGCCTAAATCCCCGCGAGATATGGGCCCAGTAAGACAATCAGGTAAACCAACCTTGTCAATATTATTTATTGTTCCCTTAAGTAGGGGTAAAAGAGACTTAGTTGCCTCTTCTGGTGGCACTCCAAAATCCTGCCACAAATCCACAGCTAACTTGACCAGGGTTACTAAGTAATTACATGCGAAAACAGCCGCCGCATGATATAACACTTTGTCTCTAGGCTTGAGCTCCACCCAGTTACCATTTAAAAGGGAAGTTAACTCCTTTAGCCTCGATAGTAATGGCTCTTCAGCTTCTAGGGCAAAGGCGGAGCCGGGTAGATTGTCTATCGCTTGGTTAACGCTGGCGAAAGTTTGTAATGGATGGAAAGAACCTACGGCTGCTTCTAGTCTTCTGGCTGACTCCAAAATATCAATGGAGTGAACACCACTACAATGTACGACACTCTGCCCCGCATGCCACTGAATCCCACTGGCTACCCCAGCTATAGCATCATCAGGTGTGGTGATAAAGACTAATTCGGCGGCATCGGCTACTTCTTGTGCTGTGTGGCAAACGTGACAATTAGTTACTAGCTTAGCCAGTTTTTGTGCTGATGTTATACTTCGATCAGATATAGCTACCACGGGGCAATCTTTTTGAGAAAGCCTTACTGCTAAGGCTGTGCCCACCGTCCCAGCACCGACAAAGCCAATCTTCAGCATTTATCTATCTCCCTAGCTGCTGGCACACCGCCCAGGGTTTCAGCTTGAAAGATGGCTCTGACGATTGCTTCTGCTACTACCTCAGCAGCTACTGAGCCAAGAACACTAATATCGGCTTTCTTTCCACCTAAAGAAAGAGCGAATACGGCATCGCCATCGTGCATGGTATGGCAGGGGTCGATAGTACGGGCTATGCCAACTTGTGCCACTTGAGCTAGTTTGTTTGCTTGGGCTTTGTTAAGTTTAGCGTTGGTAGCTACTACGCCAATGACAGTATTGAAAGGCGAGGCCACCTTACTAAACTTGCCGCTTTTCAGTAGCTCAGACGTGCTTAAAAATCCATTCCCCTCTGGATTGCGAGGACCAGCTATGGTCTTCTCTGTCCTGGGCTCAATTACATCTCCCCAAGCATTTACCACCACCAGAGCAGCCAGTACGACGCCCTTAGCTATCCTTTGGCTAGCTGTTCCCAAACCACCTTTGGTAGCTTTCTCCATGCCGAGAATCTTTCCTACCGTTGCTCCAGTGCCGGCACCAGCGCATCCCTCAGCCACTTCACCACAGGAAGCTGCGAGGCAGGCTTGATAACCCTCGTTAGCTCCAGGCCTGATTTTAGAATTGCCTATATTCAGGTCATAAATAATAGCTGCTGGCACAATGGGCACCTTACCAGCGCTAGTTTCGTGACCAAATCCTCGCTCCTCAAGGTACCTCATAACTCCACCAGCAGCATCCAACCCAAAAGCGCTACCGCCACTGAGGACGATAGCCTGGACTTTTCCCACTAAGTTTCCCGGACGGAGGAGGTCCGTTTCCCTGGTTCCTGGTGCTGAGCCACTAACATCAACCCCTTGCTCACAGAGGATTACCGTGCACTCGGTTATCCCCTCCTTATCAGAGTAATGCCCTACCTTAATTCTAGGAACATCCGTTATAGCGTCATACAAGACCATAAACAAAAAAACCCTCGGCATAACCGAGAGGTTTTTGGTCACACTTTACTTACCCGTCTCGGTCGTTACCGATCCAAGCGGAAACTCTAATTATTTTTAAATTACTTTAGCTCACTGCCCTAAAGGTCAAGGGCTATTTTGGATAATAGCAAATTTCTCTATTTTTGTCAATAGCAACGCAGCTCATCATGAAGAAGAGGTGTCAGCCGCTGAAGGCAAGCTTGGAGGGAGTTATCTATAAAGCCATTTAGCAGTGGAGTGATAGAAATTCTATTTAGCTGTAAAGCCCAGATATCACTTCCCTGATTGATGTGATAGGTATCTTTACTGTTATGCTTAATGTGGTAATGTTCTTCCTTGCTATTCTGTTCCTTTTCTACTGTATCACAATAACTTTGCTTGCTTAGCTCGGTAACCTCAACCCCCAAAATTTTCTTTGGGGGCAAGTTAGGCAAATTAATATTCAGCAGAATTTCTTTAGGCAGAGTCCCATCTTTAATCTTAGCCGCTAGCAGAGCCGCCAGTTTAGCAGCAGCCTCGAAATCTAAATCTTCATAGGCATTTACTGAGGTAGCTAAAGATGGAATGCCATGCAAGTGACCCTGGAGTGCAGCACCCACGGTGCCTGAGACAAAGACATCATAACCCATGTTTGCTCCTCTATTGATACCGGAGACAAGCATGTCTATTTTTTCAGGAAATAATGACCTGATACCAATAATAACGCAATCAGCGGGAGTGCCTTCCATAGCATAAGCTTCTACTCCCCTCAGCCGTGAGTCCACCTTATTTACTTTGACAGGTTGGCGCAAAGTGATAGAAGCTCCCCCTCCACTTTGCTCCCACTGAGGCGCTACTACTTTTACCTCCCCCACTTTCTGAAGCTCCTTGACTGCTGCCCAAAGGCCTGGCGCATCAATGCCGTCGTCGTTGGTAGCCAGAATCTTCATTTGAATCTCTATTCGGCATATTGTGCTTCTAATACTCATCCATGTCAAGAAACGACTAATTTGCCTTTTCCTAGTATTTTGGCTAAAATAACTTGCCTTATTCCCGAAGGCGCAACTTCGGAAAACAGGAAGAATATAAAACAAAGGAGGGTTAAAAGTGGATTTTGAACTGACTGAGGAACAAAAGATGTTCCAAACAATGGTGCGGGATTTTGCCGTTAAGGAACTGGAGCCGGTGGCTGCACAGATAGACGAGAAAAGCGAATATCCGGCTGAACAGGTTAAAAAGATAGCCGATTTAGGGCTTATGGGGTTGACTATCCCTGAGGAGTATGAGGGAAATGGTAAAGGTAGGGTGGACTTTTGCATCGCTGTCGAAGAGTTAGCTCGGGCTTCCTCTGCTGCCTCTGCTTATTTCCGTATCAGCTTGTCTTTAGCTACCCCTCCTATTATCTTTTTTGGGACAGAAGAGCAAAAGCGAAAGTACCTTCCTCCTCAAGCTAAGGGGGAGAAGCTGATTTGCTTCGCTCTAACCGAGGCTGGTGCTGGCAGTGACCCAGCAGCTGTAGAAACCACAGCTACGAAAAAAGATAATGGCTATGTTATTAATGGTACTAAGCTTTTTATTAGCATCGGAGCCGAAGCGGAGACGATAGTGACATTTGCTACTCTGGATAAATCGCTAGGCTACCGGGGAATAACTGCCTTTATTGTGGAAAAAAGTTACCCTGGCTTTTCTGTTGGGAAGCACGAGAATAAACTAGGTTTCCGTGGCCTGTCTGCAGCAGAACTTATATTTGACAACTGCTTTGTACCTTTGGAGAATCGGCTTGGTGAAGAGGGCAAAGGATTTAGAGTAGCTCTTGAATCTCTGGATGAAAGCAGGATCACTGTCGGGGCTGAGGCAGTAGGTATTGCTCAAGCTGCACTTGATGCCTCAGTCAGCTACGCCAAGGAGCGACGGCAGTTTGGTCAGCGTATTGCTAACTTTCAGGCAATTCAGTGGATGTTAGCTGATATGGCGACACAAATTGAAGCTGCCCGAATGTTAACCTATTATGCAGCTAATCGCATGGATAAAGGGTTACCTTTCATCAAAGAGTCATCCATGGCGAAGTTATTCGCTTCTGAGGTTTCCAGTTTCGTAACCAATAAAGCGATCCAGATTCACGGTGGTTATGGCTATACTAAAGATTATCCTCTGGAGCGTTATCTTAGAGATGCTAAGTTAACTGAAATATATGAAGGGACCTCAGAGATGATGCGCATGACTATTGCTAGAGCACTCGTTGGAAAAGGCTGAGATATATAAGCCAAAATTTGACATTAAGAGATTTCCTCTATACATTTTAGTTTAGAATTTGGTGCTTAGAACTTAGGGTTTTGTAGTAAGGCCCCGTGGTGTAGCGGTTTTAACATGCCACCCTGTCACGGTGGAGATCGGGGGTTCGAATCCCCCCGGGGTCGCCATCAATATTTGTGAAGTAAAGAGTTCATTTTATCTATTGGAAATTCAAAGCTAACTTAGCGTCGCCTGCGACGAAATAGAGACAGAAGCCACATCATTGCAAGCACACCGAAGAAGGGAGAAATGTGAATTCCAGTGCTGCCACCTCCCGTGGTAACAGCAGTAGAGGGTTTAGCAGGTGTCTCCACTTTGGTTATAGCCTTGTTCTCAACCTCATAGACCCCTAGCTTGGCTCCCATGAACCTCTCTGGCATCCAACCTAAAGGGTTGTTTCCGCCAGTGGCTTCAGCCCAGACCCAGCCAGATTCACCATTGATAGAAAGATTCCGATTAGCCTTTTTGTATTCGAGCAAATACACTAATGCTGCGGCATGGTCGGGTGCCAATACTATAGCAGAGCGAATATCTGCTCCCTTGTACATAACGGCAAGCAATATGGCATAGTCCTCGCAATCACCGTAGGCGTAACCCTTATCTTCGATAGTGGTCGCCAATTCATCAGCATTCTGCGCAAATTCTTTGAAACCAAACTGGTCGGCATCAGAGGTATACTTAACCTTGTCTCGGGCAAAAAGAAAAATCTTCTCTGCTCTTTGATGCTTATCAGGATAATCTTTAGCAAATTGCTGGCCAATGTGGTAAGCCCTGGCGGCATTTTCCCCTAAGCTCTCACCCAGGATAGTAGGGCAAAATCCCGTTTGGGAAATTTGGAAGAAACCATCCTCGCCGGCAGCGTTAGTGCGGCATATATCCCAATCATCAAAAATCCCTTCCCCCTCTTTGTAAAAGTTTGTTGAAGGCACCGCTAAGGCAAAGACAGGCATTATAGCTAACAGGATTGCTATGGAGAGCACAGTGGCCCTGAGATATTTGGGCATGGCAGCTCACAAAGGCATTATTAGAGCACCGTGGATTATCAAACCAAAGAAAACAAGATAACCGAAAACATAAGCTCCGACAGCAATCGGATTCTGGTCAACACTGACAAAAGGAATTTTTGGCGTCAATTTGTCTATGATGCGTAGTAAGGCTATTCCCAAAAGGAGGCTCACAAAAAAGCTGATAGCAACCAACCCCAACCTCCTAGGCTCGATTAAATTTGCCAGTATGCCACCACCAACTACAACAGGGCCAGTTACCACCCCATGAATAACTAAGCCAACTAAAATGAGGAAACCCGCCATAAACAAACCTACTGAAACAGGATTTTCTCCTATTCTCTCCCGTTCCTGGATGTGTGTCGTGAGCGCATCTAAAACCCTGATTCCCAGCCAGGCTAGCAAAGCACAAATGAATGTCCAGATTATGACTCTAGCCACCCAAAGTAACACCACTATATAAAAGCTAGTGCTGGGACCTATCTCACTCATAAACATACTTTCCTTAGCGGTACATATTATAGTCTAACTAAGATTATAAGCCTACCTTAAAGACAACCATGTTTGCAAGCTTCCCAGTAGAGGCCATTTAGCGGCTTTATGTGTCATTCTGAGCCCAACAGGTGAAGAAATCTCTTTTTAGACTCTTCGCGGAGCCTGTTATGCTGAGCCGAAGCGCTGAACGCAGTAAAGAAGAGATTCTTCAGTCGCTTTGCTTCCTCAGAATGACAGGAGGCGAAGGGCTCAGAGTGTTATTTATTACTAGTTAATAAATACTACCCGTGGAACAAACTTTTGCTATAGTTCCTCTCTGTGATATAGTTAGCGGTTCTGGAAGCTATCTGGGTGAAATATGGAAAACAAGCGATGGCAGATTTTGCCTCAAGCACCAAATAAATATGTGAATGCCAGTGGTGTCTCCTCTTTAATCGCTCAGCTCCTTTACAATTACGGTATCAAGCTAGATGAAATAGAACTCTTTTTGGCTGCTGACCGTAAGCTCGAAGGTAATCCCTTCTTGCTTCCAGATATGGCACAGGCAGTAAGCAGAATCTACGAAGCTCTGCTTTCAGGAGAAAAGATTGCCATCCATGGCGACTTTGATGTCGATGGCATTACAGCTACAGCCATTCTTGTTGAAGGGCTATCTTGGCTTGGCACTGAAGCTATCCCCTATATCCCCGACCGCGTTAATGAAGGTCATGGTTTAGGTTCGCTAGCTATGGAAAGACTCCACGAACAAGGGGTTAACTTGGTCATCACTGTTGATTGTGGCATTACTGACCTTGCAGAAGCGAAACGAGTTCAAGAAATGGGGATGGATATGATTATCACCGACCACCACATTCCATCGACGAGTTTACCTCAAGCTATAGCCGTAATTGACCCAAAGCGAAAAGATTCACAATATCCTTGTTCTAATTTAGCCGGCGTAGGCACTGCTTTTAAGCTTCTACAGGCATTGTTGTATAAAGATAACAGAGAGAAACAGCTTACTGAATTGCTAGAATTGGTAGCCTTGGGCACTGTTGCTGACATGGTGCCCCTTGTTGGTGAGAATCGCTACTTGGTGAAAGAAGGGCTAAAGGTGCTTAACAATACTCACCGCATTGGACTTCAGGAGATGATTCAGCTAGCTAGACTGGAGCCAGGCAAGCTTGATGCTGAAAGTATCTCTTGGGTCCTAGGGCCCCGCCTCAATGCCGCTAGCAGGATGGACACTGCCTCTGCCAGTTATCAATTACTCACCACCCACTCGCCAGAAGAAGCACGCACTCTAGCTGTGTGGCTAGAAGAAAAGAACGCTGAGCGGCAGAAGGTGAGCAATGAAGTGTTAAGCAAGGCAAAGGAAAGACTAGTCTACAGAGCCTATCCCCCGCTACTTATAGAAGGCGATGAAAGCTATCCTGTTGGAGTTATTGGGCTTGTCGCTGGCAAGCTAGTAGGCGAGTTTCACAAGCCCGCTATTATCCTCAATCTTGGCTCTGAGCTATGTCAAGGCAGTTGCCGAAGCATACCTGAGTTTAACATTGTGGCTGCTCTAGAAGAGTGTCACGATTTGCTTCGTAGCTTTGGTGGGCATCCCATGGCTGCTGGCTTTACCGTTCCTCGCCAAAAGCTAGCCCATTTGGAAGAAAGGCTTATGAAATTAGCTGTGAGCCAATTATCCCAGCTTGACCTTCGTCCTAAATTGAGCATTGATGCTGAGCTTCTTCTATCTGCTCTCGCTGGCGATACCTTTAATCTAATTCAGCAGTTGGAACCCTTTGGTCAAGGCAATCCACGTCCTACTTTCCTCACTCGCCAAGTCGAGGTAGCTGAATGCCATAACTTCGGCAACCAAGACAAATGGCTAAAACTTAAACTCAGGCAAGGGAATATGGTATGGGAAGCCATAAGTTTTGATTCGCCAAAAGCTAAAGAGGAAATCCCACCAAATATAGATATTGTATATAATTTGGAGAAAAGTCGGTGGAATGGGGAGGAAGTGCTACGCCTTAATCTTCGCGACCTCGCTCCAGCCGGTCAACCACACTAGTTAAGATGTCACATGACCCTGGATTCTTCGCCTCGGTTCTTCATTTCATTCAGAATGACGAGAAGACTGAAACTTACGCATTCTGATGATAAGCCAGGGCACAGCCACCACTAATATGGCTGAACTGATAATCTGCCCTTCGTGTAGGCCGAAAAGAAATGGGTCGTTTACGCGGAAAAACCTTAAACCAATGTCTCCAGCAGCATAAAGGCAAAGGTAAAGGAAGAAGAGGGAGCCTTGTGGCTTGAGCCGCCCGCGAAATTGCCAAATTATGGCGAAGACTACTAAGTTCCACAATAGAAAATAAATCTGCGTGGGGTAAAGAGGCACTTCCCAATATTGAGAAGGAATGGTATCACGGGCTGTGTAAATCACTGCTCCAGGAAAAGAATTAAAAGGGCTGGGCTTGCCAAAGCAGCAACCATTTATAGTGCAGCCAATCCTCCCTACAGCTTGAGCCAAAGGTGCCCCAACAGCAATGGCATCACCTATACCAGCCAGGCTTGAGAAGGGAGTCTTTTTCACTCTCATGTAAATCCACGCTGCCACAAGGGCGCCAATAATGGCTCCATATAAAGCTAAACCAGCAAAGTTAAGGAGCTGCCCGGGGTTGGCCATATAATGGTGCCAGTAGTCAATTATGTGTGCCAGCCGTCCCCCGACAAAGCCGCCAATAATACCCCAGAGAAAAAGGCTATAAATAATATCTTGGGAGATGCCTTGCCTTTTTGTTTCTCGTAAGGTCATAGCTATTAATGCTATAACTGCAAGAGCCACCATAATTCCATACCACCTCACAGTGAGAGAACCAATGGTAAAAGCAACGGGGGGTATGCTGATAATAAACATCAAGAATCAAAGATCAAAAGTCAAAACTTAAAATTACAAATCAAAACTTAAAATTTTTTACCCTTGCTTTGTATCTTTTGGTATGAAAATACAATGCTTCCTACTCCACTATGTCATTCTGAGCCGAAGGCGAAGAATCTCTGTGCCCTTAAGGGGGAGATTCTTCGGTCGCTTTGCTCCCTCAGAATGACACCTTTTTTTCATGATTGGTTGTGGCTTCCACGCCATGTGGGTTTCATTTTGCATTTTTATTTTTGCCTTTTGCATTTCATAGGATGGCATCAACAAAGGCATTAGCGTCAAAGGGAGCCATATCCTGCAGTTTTTCGCCAGTGCCTATATAAGCAATAGGTATATTTAGCTCATCGCAGATAGCAAACACTATTCCTCCTCTAGCCGTGCCATCCAGCTTAGCCAGGAAAATGTCAGTTATGCCTACAGCCTGGGTAAAATACTTAGCTTGAGCCAGGCCGTTTTGTCCTGTAGTGGCATCCATTACCAGTAAAACTTGATGAGGAGCTGAGGCATCGTGTTTAGCTGCTATCCTTTTTATTTTCTTGAGCTCCTCCATGAGATTAAACTTAGTATGGAGACGGCCGGCAGTATCGATAATCACTACCTGGGCATGACGGCTATGTGCTGCCTCAATAGCATCAAAGGCAACTGCTCCAGGGTCACCACTGGGCTTATGCGCAATAACTTCAGCGTTAACCTCCTTACCCCAGTATTTGAGCTGGTCAATAGCTGCTGCTCTGAAAGTATCGGCTGCGGCTAAGATAACTTTCCTCCCCTGCGAGCTAAAGCTGTAAGCTAATTTAGCGGTGCTCGTTGTTTTGCCTGAACCGTTTACTCCGACCACGAGGATAACCCGAGGAGATTCTTCGCTTTGCCCACAATGACAAGATATATTGGGGATGCTTAGCATGTTTACCATTTCCTTTTTCAAAATGGACTTTACCTGCAAAGCCTCTGCCAGCTTATCTGCCTTCACCCGCTGCTTAACTCTATCCAAAAGTTTAGCCGTGGTTTCTGTGCCAACATCAGCGGAGATAAGCAACTCCTCTAATTCATCCCAAGTCTTTTCTCCAATTGCGCCTTGGTCGAAAAGATGAGTTATTTTACTAAACCAGGCTTCCTTACTTCGCTTTACCCCTGATTCAGTTTTCTTTACCCAATCAAACAAACTAACTCCAGTGACATAGCTTCATTAGCATATGGTAACACAAATGTAACTGACTTTTAGCTCAGGAGCCCCCATGCATATCATGACTTGTTCTTGTCTCCTTTTCCTTAATCAAATTACCTTAAGTATGCCAATGATTGAGAATTGAAGTATAATTGCGATAATAACAAATCCTGCACCGGAGAGCAAAGCTGAGCGCCTTATATCCCAGCCAAAAACCCAAGCTGTTGCTGCACAACCATCCATGCCAAGAAGAATTGCGCCAGGTATCAGCCCATAGATACCATACTTTTCCAATCGTCGTGCGCTACCTTTTAACTTGAGCAGGAAATTGACAACT